>NZ_CP035686.1:681666-1363333 GCF_009665255.1 Vibrio metoecus | reverse complement strand
TATGCAACCGCTTCGGAATCGGTGGTGATGTTTACCAGTTTTGAGCGTCAGGATTTCGAAATTCTTGCCAGTTTTGTTCAGTCGGATAATGACGTAAAACTACTTGCTTTAAAAGAGGATGAAATACATACAATCGGCGATCTGCAAAACAAACGGATTGGCATGATTAAAGCCAGTTCGAGTGAATTCTATTTTGATTCATTATTGTTAGTGAATAATTTAAAAGGAATTCCCCTAAATAAAGTGTATGGTTCGCCAGAAGAATTGTATCAGAAACTATTTGATAAACAGCTTGATGCTGTTTCTATTTGGGAGCCTTGGGGTTACAAAATCGATGTTGCGGCGAATTCTCAAGTCAGTAATCTCGGTTTACCCGGAATTTATACTCTGTCGTTTAATTTATTAACGATGAAAAATACCCCCACTTCTGAAAAACAAAATACTCTTGCTATTCTCAAAGCACTTAAACAAGCCATTAGTTGGATGCACCAAAATCCAGAAAAAACGTTACATAGAGTCGCGGGCGTTTTAAGTATTGATGAGAAACAGTTGCAATGGTCATGGCAGGATTACTCTTTCCGTCTTTCGTTAGGGAATACTCTATTAACCAATTTGCAGTTACAAGGTCGTTGGGCTTTAGACAGTCGGCTTGTCCTAGGTGAGATGCCCGATTACCGGCAACTTATGGCAGATGAGCTTTTCCTGAATGCCACGCAAAGTAGTGGAGTTGAGTGATGATTAACTCTTTAACTCGAAAAATGACCCTTCTCTTCATTGCGTCCTTCATGTTGGTAGGTTTTATCGCTTTTTCATTGTTTAACTTGGCTGAAAAACAACAACAGACCAATGCTCAACTCAATACCATTTTAGAAATCCAAAATAGTGTCGCCATGTTACGGGGGCAACTGTGGACCTTTCTGCAATATAAGGATGCAAACAGCCTAGAGCTTGTTTATCGGGCTCAACAAGTTCTTGCTCGGGAATTGAAGACGACCATGATTGAGGATCAACATCTCAATAGTATTCAAAGAATGAACAATAGTTTAGCTGGCTTACTGGAACAAGAGCGTTATATGGCACAAGAGTCTGGAATCACCAAGCTCATCGATGGTATTGGTACTTATGAGCTGTTGCATTCTCGCTACAACATCTTGGTGCAAAACATGAATGAAGAATTAACCTTTATCCAGCGTCAAGTGATGGAAAGTAGCATCAATAGTCAGAGAACCTTATTAATAACAACCATGCTGCACCTATTAGTATTCTCTTCGGTGGTGTGTGGTGTTGCGTTAATTGTTCTACGTCGCTTTCGATATGGCTGTAAGACTCTCCAAGATGGCATAACGAAGATGGCTAAAGGTGATCTGGCAAGTCGAATATCTAATCAAAACAGTGAATTAGAGTTTGTTGAGCTAACTCAATTTTTCAATCAAATGAAAGCCTCTCTGCAAAGTACAACGGTAACTAAAGATGAGTTACAAGCTGAAGTTGCAAGGAAAACTGCAAAATTAGAACGCCAAAAAGCTGAATTGCGCTTCCTGTCTGAACGGGATTCTTTGACCGGCATCTTGAATCGTCGAGCCTTTAAACAGCAGCTTAGTCAAGCATTAGCTAAAGCTAAACGCTCGGATATGAAACTGGCATTACTGTTCTTTGATCTTGATAAATTTAAAGAAATTAACGATACCAAGGGCCATGAAATCGGTGATTTAGTATTACAACAAATTGCGCAAAGGTTAAAAGGTACGATTCGTGAAGCAGATTTTTGTGGTCGTCTTGGTGGTGATGAATTTGTTGTTTGTTTAGATATTTTGCAAGATCACCGAGGGGTCTTGAACAAAGCCTATCAGTTACTCGATAAGCTACAGGCTCCGATCCAAGCGAATGAAGAAAGGCTCAATGTTGGGGTTAGTATTGGTATTGCATTATACCCAGAGCAAGCTTCACAAGTGACGGAATTACTACGTATTGCCGATGAAGCGATGTATGTTGCAAAACATCAGTCAGGCAGCACCATTTATTGCGCTTATCGTAATAAAGATGATGAAACGATCTTGGCTGGCTAATTCATTAACCAATGAATAGGGCAGTGTGGTAAGTTTCCACACTGCCGAAGTGTTGTTTCATGGTTAATGACGAGCATTTTTGAACGATGAACGCTTGTCATGAAAACGCTTGGGGGATTTCCCTTTATTGTTAGAGGCCTTGGTATGAGCCGCCTTCGCTTTTTTATCAGGTGCTTTAGGATCTTTAACAACAAAATACGGGTCTTCATAGTGCTCAGCGGGGCCAAACTCACTTTCAACGATACGGTTCCAGAGAGCACGATCAAAGCTCTGCTCTGGGATTGCAGGGTACAAAGTTTCAATCTCTTCCCATGCGAAACTCATAAACGCGTCTTTTTGAATTCGATTAAATCGCTGAGCGACTTGGTTATGTTTTTTAATCCAAGCTGCTTTAAAGCGCTGTAATTCAGCTTGTGCTTCATCAAGTGGTAAGCGAGATAAATAGATGCGTTTATAGGAGACTTTTCTATCGATCATCGTGCGCATTGCGGTTTGGATATATTCACCATGATGAGTAATTGAAATGTCATCACAATCAAATAAATTAACGCACCAACCTTTAGGCTGAAAATCATCTCGTTGATATTGATGGTTACGAGCAACTAAGGCTTGGTGAAGAACTAAATCCGATTTACCTCGAAAGGTCTGTTGCCATTTGGCAATACGGACTTGAATTGAACCGGGCAAACGAAAAATGTGTGTAAATTTATCTTGTTCCATTGGCTTATTTGCAACCAGAGCTTGTGGGTTTTATTAGTACATAGGCTTGCTTAGCGTAGATGTAGCTAAGAAAAGCCGAGTTAAGCAAAAGAGCAAACTGTCACAGCAGTTAATGACCAACGACGTGAGCCTGATATTTTGGTTATCAAGCAGTAGTTTTTATTTTGGAGGCATATTTTACACTCTACTCGATGGTTAATGCGAGCTTAAGTTGTGACATAATTTATATTTTAGTAGTTATTTGAAGGGAAGAACGCCAAAATGGCGTACTGTTGAGTTTCTTTTTATGCATTCAGGATGACCAAGCATGATGGATCTTTCTTTTTTAGAAATTGCCACGGTGATCAATAACATCGCATGTAGTGCAATAGCAGCACTGTTTTTATACATGCTAAGAAGTAAGTTAAGCGAACATAAATTAGATATGGCAACGTGGTTTGTTTTACTGTTTTTAGCTTACGGCTTGGCTTATACCACCTCTTCGCTGCGATTTATCTTACCAATGGGCTTTGCCATCTTTGTCAATAACTTGCTTTATCAATTGGGTGGTTATTGTATGCTATTTGCCGTATTGCGTTGGTATAAAAAACCGATCAAAAGCGGCTTATATCTACTGATGATGGTTCATTCTTTGTCGTTTGCTTTGCTCTTATATGTTTTGTTCCGATCAAATCCAGAAACCATAGGGATGCGCATATTGATTGCTTCGTTGAACTTGTCATCAGTCTATCTAGTCTCTGCCTTTATCGCGGCAAAAAATGGACAGCGTGGACGTCCAGAACAAACACTATTTGCGGTAGTCTTGGCACTTATGATGGTCATGCTTTATGTTCCTTTTGCTGCCTATCAAACTTTACCTTTGATGGCGGTCTTCCGAGCTGCGACCATTGTGGTACAAAACCTGTTTTTCTTCATTATTCTCGGGACCATGCTCATGCTGTTCCTATTTGAAGAAATTGAATGGCACCGATTGCGGTCCATCCGTGATGAGTTAACGGGTTCTTTCAACCGCCGTTATTTTAAAGAGCATGTACAACGTCAGCTTAACCAGTCAGAAGCAGCTTCCATAATTGCCTTGGTCGATATTGATCATTTCAAACAGATAAATGACACCTATGGGCATGATATTGGTGATGAGGTGATTACTTTTGTCGTCCAGAATCTGGAGTCATTAAACCTAACGGACTGCGTAGTCGCGAGATACGGTGGAGAAGAGTTCGCGATATTTGCCCGTGAAAATGATGAGGCTCGTGTGGCGAAAGCGCTAGATACTGTGCGTGATGAGATTGCGGGTGGTTTTAGTATTGATGATCAGCCTCTTCGTGTTTCTGTCAGTATCGGTGTGGTAATGCTGGATACCTCATATGACTATGGTGATGCCATACGCCAAGCGGATAAAGCTTTATATCAAGCAAAGCAACAAGGTCGAAATCGAGTCATGTTGCAAGCGGTGAATGCGGCTTAAGCCTTTAGAATATCGGAGCCTGATGGCTCCGATATTCATGTTTTGTACAAAGTGGAATTAGTGATTCAGCAAGATTAAGCCGCTAGGCAGACTTTCGCCGAATGCGCGTTGGGTTTCCGCTTCATCCAATTCGACCACTTCACTAACCAGATTAACCCACGAGTCTGAAACGCGACTCTGTTTGAGCTTATCCAACACTTTTGTGCGCCACTCTTCGGAAATATCGCGGCTGCGATCGCCCGTTTTTCGGCACATCATCACGGTGGCGAAAGCGCACATGGGTTCTTTTTGCCAATCTTGCTCTAAAAGCTTAGGTAGCCATTGTTGGATCTGCTCTTTCGGGAGTGTAGCGTGCAGGCTGCCATAGAAGGGAATGCGCGCAGCTAAACGCCCTAAAGCCCACCAGTGTGCTTGTTGGTATTGATTGTGGTTCAGTGCCTTATTCAAAAACCAAGTGGCGAGTAGTGTTTTATCTTCAACCTGTAGCTGCTCTAACGAAGCCGCCAGCCGCACCATGGCTTCGTAGCCTTTTTCTTGGGCTTCTTTGGTCGAAGCAGGAGTTCGCATAGCACTTGGATGCAGGTATTTAGCAATATCCGCAAGTAAGGTTTCTTGCTGTTCCTGATTCAAACCGCCCGCAACTCGACGCCAGAACACCCACCAATCCGTCCAACCTTGAGTGTTGGCAAACTGGATGCCTTGTTGGTAAAGCGCCCAAATTTGTTCAATACGCCAGCTGTCGGTTGCATCGCCAAATCCGGGTCGTAGGCTGAATCCTGCTAGTCGCAGCCAGTTTTTCTCATGCAGCTCTGAACGGCGGCGGCGCTTGCGACCAAGCGCTAGGCTGTCAAACAGGCTACGCAGAGTCGCAAAGTCCCATTCTTCCCGTTTGCCTAAGCGTCTTTCTAACTCTTTGGTCAGTGTTTTGATGGCTTGTTGGTCGGTATTGGTTTTGTTGGCGCTGTAGATCTTGCTGATCAGCGCTTTGGCCTCCTGCAATTTAGGAGAAATCGACGAGTTCTCACTCAATGCATCTTCATTCGACAAGTTCTGGCGAATCTCAAACTCCACTTGCCAACGCTGATTTTCATCATCAGGGTTCACACACACCATTTGCAAAGTGCCGACTTCGGTCAACTGGCAAGCCAGTTGCACCTCGACTCGCTGCTTTTGATTGGCGGCGAGTGGGGTTTCATCCAAAGCTGGTAGGGTGAGTACGTAAGGCGGTAAGGGCTGGAATTTATCGGGGTCGATAGGCAGCAGCGCACCATTTTGTACCTTCTGTTCGGGCACGATTTGGTCGTGAGTTGAGGTCAGCAGATTAAAACGAACAGGCTCACCCACCGTTAGCGAAAAACGGCGACTGGTTAAGCGGATCTCTTGTCCCTCTTCACTGCCTTTCGCGAGCAGACATAAGGCTTTGCCGAGCTTGTTTTTCTCCTGTAAATGCAAGAAATAGGAACGGGCAGAGCCTCCACCAATCTTAAGCAGAGCACCGCGTCTTGCTTTGGCATAAGCCACTGCGCCTAAGGCGACGGACCAATCTGGATGAGGGTTATCGAGCAAAGTAATGGGGCGTCCTAACCATCCGCTCAGCAGCGTGATTAACCGTTGAGTAATCAACTCACTGTTAAATACACCACCATTGAGCAGCAAACCCGTCGGTAGTGCTGAGTTATTTTTTTCAGTAGCTAACGAACCTTGTTCAGCCCCTTGGTGATGGCTGAGAAATTCTGCAATGTGTTTGCTGACAGCGGGATCGGCCGCGTAGGGTAGGCCAAACTCAACGACAGCTCGGCGACGTTTCTCCGGCAGCACGTCTTGTTCTGTCAGCGGGAAAAATCCGTCAAGTGCAATGCGGTGTACTTCATCGCGATGTAACGCCACACTTTGGGTTCCACCCAGTAACTTTGAGCCACTGCCCAACAAGGTGATTTTCATCTGTTCAGGTGCATTTGCTGAAAGCAGGCTCTCTTTGGCTTGGCGAGTTTGTTGGATGAGCTTGGATAAACCCGCAGCACTCAATTTCTTATTTTGATTGAAACGGCTTTCGGCTACGTGAGCCAAGGCAAGGTCGATGTTGTCGCCACCGAGCATAAGGTGATCGCCCACACCAATCCGGTTGAGTTGCAGCGTTTCTTGCTCATCAAATTGCGCGGCAATCAGGCTTAAATCGGTTGTACCGCCGCCCACGTCACACACCAATATCAGCGGCACGTTTTGCAAGATATCGTTCGCTTGAGCTTGATGGCGATGATGCCAGTCATAACAAACTGCTTGTGGCTCTTCCAGCAGGATGATTTTCGGCAATCCGGCCAACTGAGCGGCTTCAAGGGTCAGTTTACGTGCACCTTCATCAAATGAAGCGGGAACGGTTACTACCACTTCTTGTTGTTCTAACGGGTTTAAAGGATGGCGATGATTCCACGCTTGGCGGATATGGTTGAGATAGCTGGCGCTGGCAATGATAGGAGACACTTTTTCGACATCATTTGCTCCTGCCCACGGCAAAATGGGTTGGCTGCGATCAACGTTCGGATGTGAAAGCCAGCTTTTGGCACTAGAAACTTGTCGGCCTTCCACTTTTGCGCCCAACTCACGTGCCCATTCGCCAATAATCACTTGCGGCAGATCGCCATTCACCAACTGTGATTCCCAAGGCAGGGTTAAATCAGAACTTGTGAATTGCCCGTGTGAAGGGTGATAACGGAAAGAAGGAAGAAGCGGACGGCGAACCACTTCACCAGGACCAACCAATTGATCAACGGGGAAAATCTCAACGGGAGATTGTTCTAGAGCATCGTTGAGTTCACAAAAAGCGACCACCGTATTGGTCGTGCCCAAATCAATGCCAACCAGAAAACGTGGTGATGACATGCTATACCTCGTATTCATAAAGGATAAGCGGCACCCCGAAGGATGCCGCTGTAGTCTTTCTAATGTTGCTGTGGTGCAGGCTCGTCTTGTGGGTTGTCACGCACATCAAATTCCACATGCCATTTCTGACCATTATCGGCGGCGATCGCTTCGAGATAGAGCGTACCGACTTCCGTAACACGTGATGCCAGCGTAACCGGAACCACTTCACCTGCACGGCGACCTTCAGAAGCAGGCAAGGTGATCTGAATGGTGGGCAGATCTTCTAGTTCATCATTGCCCCAATCGACAAGGTGAGTACCCGCGACATCATCACGGCGTACGGTTGAACCATAGAATTGGAAGTGCACAGGCTCACCAATCACTAGGCCAAACTGGCGATCTGCGACTTGCGCGCTTGAGCCTTCTTCCATACCAAATGGAGCAACACAGAGTGCTTCCATCGGCGGTGACATGCCCGGAATGGCTGGCATCGCACTTTCAATCCCGACATAGTAAGCCGAAGCTATACCACCACGGATGCGTACACCTTGACCTTGACGCACAACGCCGTAGTAAGCCGCGCCACGTGCTACTGCCAGATCCAAATCCACTCCGGCTAGGAGTTTGGCAGGCGCCGCATTGGCCTGAGTTAGCCAAGCATTAATGGTTTCTAGCAAACGGTCGGCAAGCAAAGTGGATTTCAGCACGCCACCGTTTAGCAAAATAGCACTTGGCTTAATGAAATCGGCTTGTGGAGCGGCCATGCCCGGAATTCCTGCCATCGCGAAAGGCATGCTTTCTGCGTGGTTCTGACCTTGAGCATTCGCTTGCTTGCTTAAAAATGCTGCGATGTGGCGAGTAATGCCGGCATCGTGCGCGTAAGGCAAACTCATTTGAGTCAAAGCTCCGCGCATTTTTTGTTGTGGATGCTCGTTGATAGAAACTGCTGGGAAGAAACCATCGACCAGCGTTTGCTGCACTTCTTCACGAGTCAGCTCGGTTTTCAGTGTTGCGCCGAGCAGTTTAGAACCACGGCTTGGTACCACGATTGGTACTGCGGCCAAATCCGGTTGGCTGAGTAGTGCTTCTTTCGCATCACGACAAGCGTGCGTCATGGCTTGCACTTGCCACATTTGCAGCTCTTTACCTTCTTGCGCCAATTTCATTTTCAGACGATAGGCGAGGGCGAGATCCATGTTATCGCCACCGAGCAGAATATGTTCGCCAACGGCAATACGTTTGAGGGCAAGGTTACCTTCTTCTTCGGTCACTTCGACCAGTGAAAGGTCAGTGGTGCCACCACCGATATCGATCACTAAGACTACATCGCCTACGTTTACTTCATTGCGCCATTGCTCATGGCGGTTATCAATCCAGCTGTAGAGTGCCGCTTGTGGCTCTTCCAGCAACGTTAATTGCTGTAAACCGACATTGCGCGCCGCTTCTGCGGTTAAATCACGGGCGGCAGGATCAAACGAAGCAGGAACGGTAATCGTGACATCTTGCTCAGCCAATGGGGCATCAGGATGGGCGTGATCCCATGCCGCTTGCAAGTGCTCTAAATAAAGCTCAGTGGCACGCAGTGGGGAAATTTTGCTGACATCTTCAGGGCTGCCCGATGGCAAAAAGGCTTCGCGACGATTAACGCCCGCATGGCATAACCATGATTTGGCGCTTGCGACTAAACGAATCGGTGTTTTTGAGCCCAAATTACGCGCAATCGCGCCTACTAATGCGGACGGTTCAGTGCTCCAAGGCAAACGGCGTGAAGCGGCAGCCATTTCATGTTCATGCGGCTGATAGACGAAAGAACCAAGCTGGTTGAGGTTTTCTACTGTGCCCGGCGCCGTCATTTGCGCAATCGACATCACTTCAACACGGCTCTCTTCACTTTGTACATCTTGATAAGCGAGTACGCAGTGGGTAGTACCAAGGTCGATGCCTACACTGTATTTGGCTGAATGAATTGGCATCTCCATTACAGTTCTACCTCCGCAGGAGCCAGAATCGAGGTATCGTAATTGTCAGCCAGTTTTGGCAGGGTGATGGAATCCGCGCGCCAACCTTTGTGGATCAGAGTGCCAACGAATGGTGCTTGGCCAGTAACTTGTCCTGTCAGGCGAATTTCTTGCGCATTGAAGCCTGCTTCAACACTAATTCGGCTCTCTTCTTGTTCGCTACGAATTGGCGATAGAGTGAGATACTCACGCAGCACTTTTTGGCCTCCGCTATGAATCACGCGAGCGGCTGCGCCCACTTCTTCATCAGAAAATTGGCTGACTTCTTCTTGTAAGAAGTCAATCAGGCGAGCTTCTTTTTGCAGCAGCGCCAAAAGTTGCAGTGCTGAATCGGTCGAGGCGGTCGCGAGTTTGGATTCCACCTCAACGACTTTTTCCACCACTTTCTCAACTTCAATGATCTTTTCCACTTCGACAATTTTTTCTACAGGCTTTTCAACCGTCACAATTTTTTCGATCGGTTTTTCTACGATTTTTTCTGTGACTTTGCCTTTGCGAGCAACAGCAATAATCAATAACAGGAGAGAGGAAGCCGCTAGCCCCGCATGGAGCATATCAAAAGTGGTTGGGATCAGGTTTAAGTCGATATTCATCGTGAATTCTCTTTGGCAGACTGTGTGCGTAAGCACAGCAAGTTTTACGCTCTGTAGGAAGGTTTTTGCAACAAGGTCACACTGAGTATGATTTTCTCGGTGAGACTACTGCACATTCCCCAAGGCGGCGTTATAGACTAAGCTCAAAATGGGGGCGGATAGTACCATATTCAAGGACAAAGCAAGCAGAGAATCCCAGCTTGAACACGGCTTGACGGTTTGTTTGGTGGCTTTTTGAGCGATGATCCGTGTGTTTTTTTGTCTGTTTGGAGTGAGGGTGTTTTGGTTTTTTGTGACTAAACGACCGATTTGTTAGCTTGTTATTGATAAATGACTTGAAAGTTTTGGTCTGAATACAGTATGGGTATGGATATATCGCATAACTTCTCGATATCGCTATGAAATGCAATGTCTAAGACAGTCAAAGATAAGGAAGAGGTGAATGCTCAAATTTTTCCGTGAATTCGCACCTTTGCTCGTTCTGGTTAGTGGTTTATTGTTGACGAGTTTCGTGGTCTATACTGCGTATTCACTGCAGGTACGCCATAACCGTACTATGTTGGAGAACCTTGCCGATCGACAAACTATGGCGCTCCAGCAGTTTGTTGACAGTGATATTAACTTTATTGGCTCTGCGGCTAATTTTTTCCACTCAAGTACCAGTGATGATTGGGAACGCTTTCATACTTTCGCGGCAGAAACCCTCAAAGGGTCAAGAAGCCTAATTACCTTAGAGTGGATGGTCAAGGTTGAGGCCGGAGATGTCGATACCTTCACGAAACTCATGCAGCAGCGATTTACGGATTTTAAGCTATTTACGATTCCGCAAAATGGTCAGATTCAATATGGTTTTGGTCAGACTGAAGACGCGAAATTTGTTTTAGCCGATGTGTATCCGCTCAATCATACCAATCGAGCCTTATTGGGATTTTTCTCTGAACGTGAACGCTTTAAGCGGATATTGGGTGACATTGTCACTAATCGCCGACCTAATGTGTCCGATAAAGTTCGTCTTCTGCAGGATGGTATTGATAAGTCGATTACCAAAGATGGTTTGTTGGTCTATCACCCGGTTTTCTCTGCTGAAAATGGCCGCACTCTCATTGGTGTGATGGTGGGGGTGGTTCGTCTATCTACCTATTTCGATAATCTTGTACAAATGAGCGCGGTGGAACAAGACCTCGATATGCGGGTGATGGATACCGGATTTGATTCGGACGACAGCCCAATTCTTTACCAAAGCCCCGGATGGATAAAGCATGAAGGATTGCAGATAGAACGCAAACTCGTGTTACCGAACCGTGACTGGATGGTGCAATTTGCTCTACGTGATTCACTCAACCACAGTGATCAGTGGGCGTTATTGGGATTAGGTCTAGGAGGCATGATTATTTCATTCCTGCTCAGTTACATCATGCGCATGCAGATAGAAGAGCAGCAACGTCTAACGGCGATGATAGAAGATCGTACTGCAGAGTTACGTTACCTTGTTGAACATGACAGCCTGACGGGGATCTATAACAGGCGTTATTTTAGCCGACAGCTTTGCCGTATGCTGGATGAGGAACAAGCGTTTACATTGATCTCATTTGATATTGACCATTTTAAAGAAATTAATGACACCTATGGCCATTTAGCTGGCGATCATGCCTTACAACATGTGGTGTTTACCGTGCAAAAAATTTTGATGGAATCCGATACTTTTGTGCGCCTCGGAGGGGATGAATTTGCCATTCTATCTTCATTGACGGAAAGAAATGAGCTCGTTGAATATTTGGAAGGTATTCGTCAATCGGTTGAAAACAGCCCCTTTATCGCTAGCGATGAAGTGCAACTGGCATTAACCATCAGTATTGGGGCGAGCACTAACTGTCAGTACACCGAGCCTGAAATTTTGCAAAGTGTGGATAATCAGCTGTATCAAAGTAAGTCAAAAGGGCGTAATCGAGTGTCGATTGCTGAGCGATGCAGCAAGGTGGAATCGAATTATCCTGTGAATTCAGGTAGGATGTTCGACTTTATGTAAGCAGAGAAAGAGCCAAGAATGAATTACAACCGTGTTGTGTGCTTCGATTTAGAAATGTGTTGTTGGAACGAAAACGGAGTGGGAACCACGGGCGAAATCATTGAGGTTGGATTGGCAGAAATCGATCTCGCGGCGGGAGAAATCGTCAAGCGTGCACAATATTTCGTTAAGCCAGAACATGATGAAATTTCACTGTTTTGTGCTGAACTCACCGGAATTACACCGCGCAAAATAGAGAAGCAAGGCCGCCCGTTGGCCGAAGTCCTGCAATCTATGGTTAAAAACTTTGGCGGCTCAAATAAGATTTATGCCTCTTGGGGACGCGATGATCGTATTTTGATCAACGAGTGCCAAGAAAAAGGCATTCCAGTACCTTTTCAAGAATTTCTTAATCTCGCCACTTTGTACCGCATTCAACATCGTTTGAAAGACAAACGCATTGGTCATCGCGCGGCTCAAGAATCGCAAGGTATTGAATGGGAAGGGCGTCAGCACTCAGGCTATGTCGATGCCTACAACTTGGCAAAGTTAGCGTTAACCATGCTGTAATGTGATACTCAGCAAATTGTTATGCAACAATTTGGATCTTGTTCTAGGCTTTTGTATGGTTGTCCACAAAGCCGAGTACAAGAATGGAAAATACACTCTACGTCTGTTGGCTGGTGAATGCTCTAAGTTGTATCGCTGTGATGCTCTATTGGCGAATGACACCACCACTCTAGCGACTTTTTAGACAAAAAATCCTAGAGAAAGCCCAAGTTCAAAAGCGCGAATTTCGCGCTTTTTGTCTTTCAGAAAAAGGGAAGGCGTGGGAGGAGATAACACGCGCGTTATTCTGGTGATTGATTTTTGTCTGCGGCCATCAGTTTGGCGCGAATAAACTGGCTGTGGTCGACATACAGCAGCTCAGCGGCCTTGCGAATCACCGCATCTTCGAGTGGATCAATCACGCCATCCGCATTAGCGACTTCCCACATGGCTTGGATCAGCTCAAACCGCTGCTCTTGGGTGAGCGTACGTAGCTGGGAAGTAAAGTCGTACAAAGACGCAGACTGTTTCACCTGTTGCTCAGCACGTTCCAGTAAAGCTAGTGCTTCTTCATCCGTCATATTTAATAGATGCTTTAGAAGAGTGGATTTGGCTTGCTGCTCAGGTTGCGAAATTTGGTGATCGGCCCCCGCCACCTCGGTGAGCAGACAGGCTATCGCAAGCTCTGGAGTGGCTGAATTTTTGGCTAAGTCTTGGCCATCAAGCAGTTGCTTGAATAGTGAAGTGATCGCATTAAACATTGGCAAGCCTTAGATTGTAGAAAGATGTCACTAAAGAATGAGGTCTTGAACCTTACTCTTCAAACATGGAACCTAAAATTTCGATAAATTCTGAGCTAGTGCGTTCGTGGGCAAGAGTAATCAACGCGAGTAGTGCTTCGGCTTTGGTTTTGGGGCCGCTGTCCTCAGCCAAAATCGTCATGAGCTGTGAGCGGATCAATTCCATCTCATGTTCCACAAAGCCGCGACCTTCCTCTTCGCCTTCCCCTTCTTCCGGCGCGTTATCAAAGGTGAGAAACAGCATGTCGTCATCAAGCTGCGCTTCAATTAAGCGTTCTGGAAGCCACACTTCACCCATCACCACGTCGGGATCAAGGTCATCGGGGAGCTGGTTTAAAATCGTTTTCAGTTCAGAGGCTTTCACAATCGCTTCGTTTCCTTAAGGTTCTGTCTTTATTTTAGCGGCCAATTGCGCTGAAAACGAAGCATCTTTTGATTTCAAGCACAGCAATTGCTGTTTCTGTAGACAGGTAACAGTGGCTAAAGCGTGGGATCATGGGCGTGTTGCTAAAACTCTGTGGTACAATCCGCGCAGTTTTTTGGAAAGATAACAATAGGAAATGCTTTGACTTCGTCACAGCCCACACCCGATTCGGCAGCTCAGCCAAAAGCCAATAGCGCTGCCAGTTTAAAAAAGGCGCTCGGAGAGTGCCTGATCAAAGATCGTTTTCGTTTCAGTAAACGCATTGATGGTGCCAGCAAAATCAAAAATGAATTGGCACGCAACGCGGTATTTGACGAAATCGCGCTCGATATTGCTCAATCCATGATGGTGGTGGAGCAGCGCAAGCAACAAATGCCAAAAATCGAGTATCCCGCACTGCTACCGGTTAGCCAAAAGCGCGATGATATTGCACTGGCGATTGCTCATCATCAAGTGGTGATTGTGGCCGGTGAAACCGGTTCAGGCAAAACCACTCAGCTACCGAAAATTTGCGCAGAATTAGGCCGTGGTAAATACGGTTTGATTGGCCATACTCAGCCGCGCCGTCTTGCTGCGCGCTCAGTGGCAAACCGCATTGCTGAAGAGATGGAAACCGAACTCGGTGGCTTTGTTGGCTACAAAGTGCGTTTTACCGACCAAATCTCTGATCAGACCCAAATCAAATTGATGACTGACGGTATCTTGCTGGCGGAGATCCAAAACGATCGTTTCCTTAACCAGTACGACACCATCATTATCGATGAAGCGCATGAGCGCAGTCTCAATATCGATTTTATCTTGGGCTATCTCAAGCAGCTTTTGCCGCGCCGTCCTGATCTCAAAGTCATCATCACCTCGGCGACCATCGACCCTGAGCGCTTCTCGAAGCATTTTAGCAATGCGCCGATCATTGAAGTCTCAGGCCGTACTTATCCGGTGGAAGTGCGCTATCGTCCTCTAGCGGGGGACGATGACAGCGAAAGCGATCGCGACCA
Source organism: Vibrio metoecus (assembly GCF_009665255.1). Classification (NCBI taxonomy): domain Bacteria; kingdom Pseudomonadati; phylum Pseudomonadota; class Gammaproteobacteria; order Vibrionales; family Vibrionaceae; genus Vibrio; species Vibrio metoecus. The sequence goes on along the minus strand of NZ_CP035686.1, from coordinate 1,348,839 downwards.
ACTGGAAGGCATTTTCCAAGCTGTGGATGAGCTGTGCGATGAAGGATTGGGCGACATTCTGATCTTCATGAACGGTGAGCGCGAAATTCGCGATACCGCCGATGCACTGGCAAAACGCAATCTGCGTGATACGGAAATTGTGCCACTGTATGCGCGTTTGTCAGCTGGTGAGCAGAACAAGATTTTCCAACCTCATGCAGGTCGCCGCATCGTGCTAGCAACCAACGTGGCGGAAACCTCGCTAACGGTTCCGGGCATCAAATACGTTATCGACCCGGGTACTGCGCGGATCAGCCGTTACAGCTACCGCACCAAAGTGCAGCGTCTGCCAATTGAACCCGTTTCTCAAGCCAGTGCCAATCAACGTAAAGGTCGCTGTGGACGTACCGAAGAGGGGATCTGTATCCGTCTCTATTCGGAAGAAGATTTCTTGTCGCGCCCAGAATTTACCGATCCCGAGATTCTACGCACCAACTTGGCCTCAGTTATTTTGCAGATGACGGCATTGGGGCTAGGCGATATTGAAGCCTTCCCCTTTGTGGAAGCGCCGGATAAACGTAATGTACAAGATGGTGTGCGTCTGCTCGAAGAGCTGGGCGCGATCAACGATCAAATCAAAGACCCGAAAAAACGCCTCACCGAAAGTGGTAAGCAGCTAGCGCGTTTGCCAATTGATCCACGTTTGGCGCGCATGGTGCTCGAAGCCTCTAAATTCGGCTGTTTGAAAGAAGTGATGATTATTGCTTCCGCGCTGTCGATTCAAGATCCGCGTGAAAGGCCGAGCGATAAGCAGCAAGCATCGGATGAGAAACATCGCCGTTTTAACCATGAAGATTCGGATTTCCTGACGTTAGTGAACCTTTGGCACTACATTGGCCAGCAGCAAAAAGCGTTGACCAGTAACCAGTTCCGCCGTCAGTGCAAGCTCGACTACCTCAACTATTTGCGTGTGCGTGAATGGCAGGATGTGTATACCCAACTGCATCAATCGACTCGGGAAATGGGCTTTAAGCTCAATGATGAACCGGGCAGTTACCATGCGGTACACAGTGCGATTTTGGTCGGTTTGCTGTCGCACATCGGTATGAAAGATCAGGAAAAGAACGAGTACAACGGCGCACGTAATGCACGTTTCAACATTTTCCCTGCCTCTGGTTTATTTAAAAAGCAACCAAAGTGGGTAATGTCTGCTGAGCTGGTGGAAACCTCCAAGCTGTGGGCGCGTGTGGTCGCGAAAATCGAACCGGATTGGATTGAGCCACTGGCGAAACACCTGATCAAACGCAGCTACAGTGAACCGCATTGGTCGAAGAAAAATGCGGCGGTGATGGCGTATGAAAAGGTGATGTTGTATGGCATCCCGATTGTGCCGAAACGCTTGGTCAACTACGGCAATATTGATCCTGTGCTCAGCCGCGAAATTTTCATTCGTAGCGCGCTGGTTGAAGGGGATTGGGAAACCAAACATGCCTTCTTCAAACAAAACCGCGCGCTGCTCGCCGAAGTGGAAGAGTTAGAACACAAATCGCGTCGCCGCGATATTCTGGTTGATGATGAAGAGCTGTTCCAATTCTACGACCAACGTGTCGGCACCGAAGTGGTGTCGGGCCGTCATTTTGATGCGTGGTGGAAAACCGCCAGCCGTAAAACGCCGGATCTGCTCAGCTTTGAAAAAGAGATGCTGTTCAAAGGCGATGCCAGCCACATTACCGATTTGGATTACCCGAACTTCTGGCACCAAGGCAACTTGAAGCTCAAACTCAGTTACCAGTTTGAACCGGGTGAAAACAGTGATGGTGTGACGGTACACATTCCGCTGCCGATATTAAACCAAGTTGAGCCACATGGCTTTGACTGGCAAATTCCCGGTTTGCGCCACGAGTTGGTGGTGAGCTTAATTAAATTGTTGCCGAAAACGCTGCGTAAAAATTTCGTCCCCGCGCCGAATTACGCTGACGCTTTCTTGGCGCGAGTGACACCGTTTGAAATGCCGCTGCTCGATGCAATGGAAAAAGAGCTACGCCGCATGACCGGTGTGACGGTGTTGCGTGAAGATTGGAAACTCGATCAACTGCCTGCGCATTTAAAAATTACTTATCGCGCTGTGGATCACCGTAATCGCAAGCTCAATGAAAGCTGCGATCTGCATGAGTTGAAAGAGAGCTTGAAAGAGAAGGTGCAAGAGACGCTTTCACAAGTCGCGGATGATGATATCGAACAGCGCGATCTGCATACGTGGTCATTTGGCGAGCTGCCGAAAGTGTACCAGCAAAAGCGTGGTGGCTTTGAAGTCAGAGCCTATCCGGCGTTAGTCGATAAGAAAGACAGCGTTGAAATCAAACTGTTTGAAACCGAGCAAGAGCAGCTTAGCGCGATGCGTGCCGGTCAGCGCCGTTTGATTTTGCTTAACGTGCCATCGCCGATCAAATATCTGCACGCCAATCTGCCGAACAAATCTAAACTCGGTTTGTACTTTAATCCGTATGGCAAAGTGTTGGATTTGATTGATGACTGCATTGCCTGCGGTGTTGATAAGCTGATTGAAGAGCGTGGCGGTATGGTGTGGGAGCCACAAGCGTTTGAAGCGCTCAAAGAGCATGTGCGTGCCGAGCTTGGCGATACGGTAGTCGAGATCGCTAAACAGGTAGAAACCATTTTGACCACCGCTTACAACATCAATAAGCGTTTGAAAGGTAAAGTGGATTTCACGATGGCCTTTGCACTTTCTGATGTCAAAGCACAAATCGAAGGGCTAATTTTCAGTGGCTTTGCGACTGAGTGCGGTTGGAAACGTCTGCCGGATATTCTGCGTTACATGCGCGCGATTGAACGTCGGATGGAGAAACTGCCCACTGATCCCAACAAAGATCGTCTGCATATGCTGAAAATTGAATCGGTAGCCAACAAATATAAAGAGCTGCTGAACAAGATCCCGAAAGGGATGGCGATTCCCGATAACGTACGAGAAATCCGTTGGATGCTCGAAGAGTTACGCGTGAGTTATTTTGCTCAGCAATTAGGTACACCATATCCGGTTTCGGATAAACGGATCATCAATGCGATTGACGCTTGTTAGTAATAAACGCGAATTCTGTGAAGTAGGTATGAAATTTGCTTAACAAGCTGAGATGACGGAATTTGCACTCAATGTGGCAACGACTGGCCGCCGTCACCGTTGCCCAATTATTTTAAGAAGGTTAACTATGAAAAAGACATTACTTGCTCTGGCATTACTGGGTGCCTCTTCAACCGCGATGGCGGATTCATGGATCTATGGCGGTGCGTCTGTAGGTCAGTCTGATTTCGAAGGCAAAAATGGTACTGCGTATTCACTGCATGTGGGTACCGGTATTCTGCCGCTGATTGGTTTAGAAGCGGGTTATGTTGATCATGGCGATTTTGATCTGGGTGCGAGCCGCGAGTTGTCTGCGACATCACTGTACTTTGCCGTGAAACCAAGTATTGATTTTGGCCCATTGCATGTTTACGCCAAAGGCGGTCTTCACTCATGGGATCAAAACATCAACGGCAACAAGAGCAACGATGGCATCGACATTATGTATGGTGTGGGGGCGGAATACTTCATCATGGGCCCTGTGTCAGTGGGGGCAAGCTACATGAAGTACACCATGGATAACTCAGATGTCGGCACGATTTCCTTTAACGCGACGTTCCATTTCCTATAAGCGTTATTGAAATAAAGACGTGATGAGCCAGCCGATTTTCGGCTGGCTTTTTTATTGCGCATTGCATAAAAAGCACCCAATGAAGCGATGAGGGGGACGAATGTACCTCCGTATCATAAAAGTGACATCAACTTCTAACCCAATTGTCATAGTGTTTGACTAGGGTGTGTGCCAGTTAATATATAAAAGGAATTTCAAATGCTTAATCCTCATTTCCGCTTAGGTGCATTGGCGGCCGCATTAGCTTGTTTCACTTTCCCCAGCGCAGCTAACACCTTTAATCGCATAGCTAGTTTTGCCGTGGCAAACAACATTCCTCCCACGCTGGATGTGAAGAAAAATACCTCGGCCGAGATCATTACGGTCACCCCTGATGGCAATACCGTGATTTATTCTGATAGTCCACTGGGTGGGATCGGTTTTATGGATATTAAAGACCCTGTCGCTCCTAAAGCTGCTGGTTTCCTATCACTCAATGGTGAGCCAACTTCCATGGCAGCAGCAGGAAAGTGGGTTTTTGCAGGGGTTAACACTTCACTCAGTTATACTCAACCTTCTGGCTATCTGGCGATCGTATCCGTGGCGAGTCACAAAGTTGTCGATCGGTGTGAACTTGGTGGTCAACCGGATTCTGTCGCTGTTTCTAAAGATGGTCGTTATATCGCTGTTGCAATCGAAAATGAGCGTGATGAAGCGTTGAATGATGGGGCGCTTCCCCAAATGCCCGCTGGATTTTTGGTGATTTTGACGACAGATCAGCAAGGTAAGCCCGATTGTAAAAGCCTCAAGCGAGTGGAGCTAACCGGACTAGCGCAAATTGCAGGGGATGATCCCGAGCCTGAGTTTGTGGCATTCAATGATGAAAACCAGATAGCCCTGACGTTACAAGAAAATAATCATTTGGTGATCATCGACGCTGCGAGCGGCAACATTGTGAACCACTTTTCTGCAGGCACAGTCGACCTCAGTCAGATTGATACAGAGAAAGACGGTGCACTGCGTTTTGATGGGAAAATTAAAAACGTATTGCGTGAACCCGATGCCGTGAAATGGTTGGATAACAACCGACTGGTGATCGCCAATGAAGGTGATTACCAAGGTGGTGCGCGTGGATTTACCATCTTTAGTAAAAGTGGTGAAGTGTTGTTTGAAAGCGGTGCGGAGTTTGAACATCAGGCGATCCGTGTTGGGCATTACCCTGAAAAACGCTCGAATAAAAAGGGCATCGAGCCCGAAGGGTTAGAAGTCGCGACCTTTAATGGTCAGCAGTATATTTTTGTGTTGGCCGAACGCGCTTCTCTGGTCGGAGTGTATAAAGACATGGGCGGCAAACCAGAATTTGTACAAATTTTGCCATCAGGCATTGCTCCGGAATCGGCAATTGCAATTCCACAGCGCCAGCTGCTGGTGACCGCCAATGAAGCCGATTTAGGTGAGGATGGCGGTGCGCGTTCACATGTGATGCTATACCAGCTTTCGGAGCGTACTGCTCAATATCCACAGATTATCTCAGGCAATGATGCTCAAGGTTTGCCCATTGGTTGGGGAGCACTGTCCGGTTTAACCAGTGATCCTAAGCAAGCGGGTAAACTCTACGCGGTAAATGACAGCTTTTATTCTGCACAACCGTCAATTTTTACTATCGATGCCACTCAGCAACCGGCATTCATTGAGCAAGCCATTACCGTAAAACGCAATGGTAAGGTGGCGAAAAAGCTCGATCTGGAAGGCATTACGGCTGATGGGAAAGGGGGTTTTTGGCTCGCCTCAGAAGGTGATGCTGAGAAAAAAGTCACTCACGCGCTCTATCATGTTGATGCCACCGGTGAAATCACGCAAGGCGTTGAATTTCCATCTGAATTGCTAGAGCACCAGACCCGATTTGGAGCCGAAGGTGTGGCCATGGTTGGCGATACACTCTGGGTGGCGATTCAGCGTCCTTGGAAAGACGATGGCAAAACCATGACCAAATTGCTGGCTTACAATACCAAAACTCAACAGTGGAATGCCGTGCACTATCCGTTAGAGAATGCAGAGCAAGGGTGGGTCGGTTTATCGGAAATCACTGCCTATAACAATAGATTGTATGTCTTAGAGCGGGATAACCAGATCGCGGGTAACGCCAAAATTAAACGCCTCTATCAAATTGACCTTGCTGATCTCAAACCTGCAAAATTGGGTGAGGCTCTGCCCGTGGTGAAAAAGCAGTTGGCTTATGATTTTCTACCGGATCTGAAAGCAGGAAAGGGCTATGTTGTGGATAAAATCGAAGGGTTTACCATCGATAGTCGTGGGCAGGGGTATGCAGTCACGGATAACGATGGGGTGGATGACAGCAGTGGTGAAACCCTGTTTTTCAAAGTGAATACGCCATTTTAATCTGCGCGTGATCCATCACTAAAAGATACCTTTACAACCCCAGCTCCAAGCTGGGGTTACTTTTTAAGTCGCAGTGATGATTTCTGATGGTGTTTACTGATTTCCCAAAAAACGACAACAACCATACTGCAATGCTTGATGGCACACTCATTTATGTCTAATGAGTAAGAGAAAAATTGATATAAAACAAATAAAGTCAATATCAACCTGTAGCGAAAGCAGCAGTCACTATAGTTAAACCAATGGCATAACATCAGTGAGCAGGAAAATCGCATGTGGCTGTCTAAACTAAAAATCCGTACTCGAATTGTATTAGGAATGGCATTGTTGCTGTTGCTAGTGATGAATATCATCATGCCCTTTGTGCTCAGTGAGTTTCTTGGTCAAATACATCGTAATGAGCTGCGACAACTTGAAAAACTCTATCAAACTGCAGTGGCTGAGATTGATTCAACAGGGCGGCTTTCGCAGGCACTAGCAACGTTGATCGCGAACTCACCCTCGATTCAAAAAGCCTTTTCAGAAGGTGACCGCCAATCTATCGCCGCTCAAACATTACCGCTTTATCAGGCCATGAAAGAGCGATATGACGCCACTCAATTGCAATTTCATACCCCACCCGCAACGTCTTTCTATCGTGCGCATAAGCCTGAAAAATTTGGCGATGATCTCTCTAGCTTTCGTTTTACGGTATTACAGGTAAACCAATCAAAACAACCTGTCATGGGGTTAGAAAATGGTGTGGCAGGTTTAGGAAATCGAGGCGTGGTGCCAGTGTTTTATGAAGGTAAGCTAATTGGTTCAGTCGAGTTCGGATTGTCTTTCGGACAGCCATTTTTTGAAAGCTTCAAGCAAAAATACCAAGTTGATATCGCATTGCTGCTTCATTCTGAATCTAGCCGCTATCAACAATTTGCGGGGACGTTTGATGCGAGCCCGTGGATTGATCAAACCGTGTTAGATACCGTACTCACAGGACAAAGTCGTAAGTTGGATGTTGAAATTAACGGTAAGAACTATGCGCTTTATTTACAAAGTGTGAAGGATTTTTCGGGTAAACCGATTGGTGTCTTGACGATTGCGATGGACCGCAGTGAGGCTATTGCGAGCGTTTGGGATGTGAATTTGAAATTGGTCGGTCTTGGTATTGTTGCTCTGACCATTGGTATCATTATCGCAATTTTGATTGCTAGAGGAATTACTCGTCCTATCGTGAGTGCGACTCGAGCAATGAAACGAATTGCCGAAGGTGATGGTGATTTAAGCCAGCAAATGTCGGTTAAAACACGAGATGAAATGGCTCAACTCGCCAGAGCGTTTAACCTGTTTGTCGGAAAAATTCACGATACGATGGCGCAAATCTCTGATGTGACCCATCAACTGGTTATCTCTGCGGATGAAACAGCACGTATTACGGAAACCAGTCGTGCGAGTGCAACGAAACAACAAAGTGAGGTAGAGCAAGTGGCTACTGCGATGAATCAAGTGGCGATCACAGTGCAAGAAATGGCGCAGCACGCCAATATGGCTTCTGATTCTGCAGCGCAAGCCGATGCTGCCACGACTACCGGTAAGCAAATTGTCAGCCAAGTAATTGCTTTGATTGAAGAATTGGCAACAAAAAGTCAAGAAGCGGTCTTGACGATGGGTAAGCTAAATAATCAAACTCAATCAATAGATTCTGTGTTGGAAGTGATTCGCAATATTGCGGACCAGACTAATCTTTTAGCGCTAAATGCCGCGATTGAAGCCGCTCGCGCCGGTGAGCAAGGACGTGGTTTTGCTGTTGTCGCTGATGAGGTTCGTACTTTAGCAAGCCGTACGCAGACTTCGACACAGGAAATCCAACGCATGATTGAAAGTTTGCAAAGCGCTGCTAACTCAGCAGAAAGTGCCATGTTACAAAGCGACAAGATTACCGAACAGTGTGTGAGCCAAATTCGGGGAGCAGGAGAAGCATTAGATAATATTCATCGTGCAGTCGGTGCCATCAATGACATGAACTTTCATATTGCTAATTCAGTGACAGAGCAGAGTGCCGTTTCATCCGAATTGAATATCAATTTGCACAATATCAATGATGGAGTCACTCAGTTTAGCAATAACGTGGCGCATGTTGCGACGTGCGGTGAAAACGTTAATCAGCTTTCCGTTCGGCTCAATGGATTACTCAATAAATTCAAATTGTAGCGAGGATTGCCAAGACTCTGGCAGGGGGCGTAACACTATAGGTGTTTGTATGTTCGTGTCTTGCCAGCGTAATATTTTTAAAATGAATGATTTCCAAGTGAATATTTGCTGATTTAGTGATTCATTTTTCATCGTAAAACGGTGAGTTGAATAGTTTGAATTGTGCCGCAAATTATCAGTCTTTTACCCTCTGTTTAGTATGGGTAATCCGGTTTCAGGATTACAGTCCATGAAGTTTCTCTTCAACCCATCCTCGATAAAGGGAGTAACCTATGACTGGCTGTAATCTCAATGGTCAATGGCGATTAACCTCTCCACAACGTCCTGATATTTCAATTCCGATGACGATTCCAGGTGACAATGTCACTGCTTTATTGGCTGCGCACTATATTCCTGACCCTTATTGGGGTGGCAATGAAGCCAAAGTGCGCTGGATTGAAGAAGTCGATTGGCAAATCAGCCGCGAGTTTGAGGTGAATAACTTGCTACTAGAGAACGATCAACTGTGGTTAACACTGACACGTGTCGATACGTTTGCCTCTCTGTATATTAATGACGTCCTTGCCTTGGAGTGCAGCAATCAGTTTGCCGGTTATGAGCTGGATATTAAGCCGTATTTGACATTGGGCAGTAACACTCTGCGTATGGTTTTCCATCGAGTGGTGCCTGAAGCCGAGAAAAGAGCCGCTGCATTACCTTTTCCTATTCCTTCTGCTATGGGTAACAACCAGTTACCGCATATGAATTTAGTGCGCAAAACGCAATGTCACTCAGGGTGGGACTGGGGGCTGTGTTTGATGGTGTCAGGGATTTACGACCCGATCCTATTACAGCCGATTAACCACACACGATTAAAACAGTTGGCGACAGAGCAGCGCTGGCAACGTGATGGCAGTGTGATTGTGACGTTGGCAGTAGAGGTGGAAACCGAACTGGCTGCAAACTTGACGTTCACCATGGCCGATCAACAACAAAAGTTGGTCGCAGAACATAATGGTTGGGTGCAGTGCGAGTTTTTGATTGCACAGCCAAAGCGCTGGTGGCCAAACGGATTGGGTGAGCCGCATTTGTATGACGTGAGCGTGGCCAGCGCTGAGCAAACTTTGCAGCGCAAAATCGGGTTACGCCAACTTGAACTGAATACCGCAGCCGATGAACGCGGTTCGGCGATGGAGTTTGTGATCAACGGCTTTCCCATGATGGCGAAAGGCGCGAACTGGATTCCACTTGATGCAATGCCTGCTCGTGAAAATGAAGCGCGCTATCGACAGCGGCTGCAAAGCGCGGTAGAGGCCAATATGAACATGATCCGCGTGTGGGGCGGTGGGCAATACGAGAGTGACACATTTTACAGCTTGTGTGATGAACTCGGGTTACTGGTTTGGCAAGACATGATGTTTGCTTGTTCGCTTTACCCGAGCCATGCGGATTTCCTGCGCGAAGTCGAGCAAGAGCTGCGTTGGCAAATCCCAAGGCTACGCGAGCATCCTTGCGTTGCGCTTTGGTGTGGTGATAACGAAGTGATTGGCGCGATTGGTTGGTATGACGAATCCAAACAGAACCGTATCAAATACACGGTCAATTACGATCGCTTAAATCGCAAGATCGCGGAAGTGATTGAATCGCTTGATCCCAAACGCGCATTCTGGCCAAGTTCGCCCTGTAATGGTGAACTCGATTTTGGTGATGCATGGCATGATGACAATAAAGGCGATATGCACTTTTGGGATGTGTGGCACTCTGGCAAGCCTTTTAGTGCGTATCGCTCGGTGAATCCAAGATTCTGCTCTGAGTTTGGTTTCCAATCTTGGCCCTCCCTTGCGGAAGTCAAAACCTTTACGCCAGAGCACGATTTCAACATCACTTCGCAGACCTTTGAACAGCACCAGAAAAATCCGCGCGGTAACAGCATCATCACCGAGATGTTTACTCGTTATTTCCGTTTTCCAACCGGATTTGAACAGATGCTGTATCTGAGCCAAGTGCAGCAAGCCATGGCGATCAAAACCGCGGTGGATCACTGGCGGGCGATTTCGCCGGTTTGTCGCGGCATTCTGTATTGGCAGCTCAATGATTTGTGGCCTGTGAGTTCTTGGTCGAGCATTGAATACAGTGGCCGTTGGAAACAGTTGCACTATCACGCGAAGCGCTTTTTTGCGCCGCAGTATCTGGTGTTTTCAGAGCACAGCGGTGGATTGACGTTGCACGGTTTAAACGATAATCGTGAACCGGAGGAAGTAGAAGGCCGAATTTGCTTGATAAGTTGGCAAGGTGAAATTGTTGAACAGTGGCCGCTCAGCGCGACGTTATTGCCTAATCACAACCATGCGCTGTGGCAAAAAAACGCATCTTTGAATTTAGGGCACGAAGGTTTTTTGTGGGTTGATGCGATGATCAAAAACCGTGGCGAGCGATTACAGAACACTTATTTTGGTACAGAAGAACTGAAATCTTTGCCGATGGAAAATGCCAAAATCGAGGTGCAGCAAGCTGGGCGATGGATCACGTTAAGTAGCGACAAGCCGGCTTTTTATGTGTACTTGGAGTGTGAGGGGGGCGGGCGGTTTAGTGATTCGAGCTTCACCTTGCTACCGGGACAAAGTGTCACCGTGGAGTATTTGGGAGAAGATGCACACACATTAGCGACTTCGCTGCGGGTTTATTATCTCAATAGCGAAGTTTAAATAAGTTAAGCATTCCACCACGCGAGCCATATTTTCAGCTTTAGCGTTCATGCGTAAAGAGGGAGTATGGTTCGCCAGATGGACATTTTCAGTGTTATTCAACCTTGTGCTCTCAAACCTAACATTGCTCAAGCCAATGAATCGGCGATATTTATTCCGCCTTTGTTCGTTTGTGATCGAGTTTGTTTACATCAGCGTGCCAAGATCACATAAGCCTGCAAATATCAGAGCAAACGTTTGCATTCCAGTTTTATTCTCTTACTATCGCGGCAATGAAATCTATCCTGTTCAAGGAAAATAAAATGCTGAAACCCAATTTAATTGCTGCTGCTATCGCTGGTATGAGCCTGTTTTCATCTATCAGTTATGCTAAACAAACTGCGGATCTGATGATTACTGACGCTATGGTGCTCACCATGAATGGCGATAAAACCGTATATCAGAATGGCACTGTTGTGGTGCAAGAGAACAAAATCATTGCGGTGGGGGATGCTGAATTAGCCAAGCAATATCAAGCCAAACAGGTGCTGGATGTGGATGGCGATATCGTGATGCCGGGTCTTATCAATACCCATACGCACGTTTCGATGACGGTGTTCCGATCTTTGGGTGATGATGTACCCGATCGTCTGCATCGTTACATCTTTCCGTTGGAATCCAAATTGGTGTCGCGCGATATGGTACGCATTGGAGCGAACTTAGGTAACGTGGAGATGCTCAAAGGCGGCGTGACCACTTATGCCGACATGTATTATTTCGAAGATGAAGTGGCGAAAACCGTGGATCAAATTGGGATGCGCGCGGTATTAGGCCAAAGCGTGATTCAATTTCCGGTAGCGGATGCAAAAAATGCCGATGAAGGTATTCAGTACGCACTGAACTTTATCGAACAATACAAGAATCATCCGCGCATTACCCCAGCGTTTGCGCCGCATGCGCCATACACCAACACCACCGAAACTTTGCAAAAGATCGCCAAGCTCTCTTTAGAGAAGCAAGTGCCTGTGTTGATCCATTTAGCGGAATCTGACCGAGAGCAAGAGAAAATTGCCGAGCGTTCGAATGGCCTGTCTCCGGTACAGTACATGCACGATATCGGTGCTTTGAACGCCAACTTGGTTGGCGCGCATATGATTTTAATCGATGACAAAGACATCGAACTGGTGAAAAAGTCAGATATGGGCGTAGCACACAATATGAGTGCCAACATTAAATCGGCGAAAGGTGTTGCGCCTGCACTCAAGATGTATGACGAAAATGTTCGTATCGGTTTAGGTACGGATGGTCCTATGTCAGGCAACACGCTGAGCACCATTGATGAATTCAACCAAGTAGCGAAAGTGCATAAGTTGGTGAATCACGATCGCGCCGCGATGCCACCACTAAAAGTGATTGATATGGCAACCATGGGCGCCGCCAGAGCGCTGCACATGGAAGATAAAATCGGCTCGTTAGAAGTGGGCAAACTCGCGGATATCATAGTGATTGATACCAAAGCGCCGAACATGGTGCCGATTTATAACCCTTATTCAGCGTTGGTTTACTCGGCAAACAGCGGCAATGTTCGCCATGCCGTGATTGATGGCAAATTGGTGATGCAAGATCGTGCCATCAACACCGTCAATGAAGAGCAAATCCGCCAAGAAGCGCTCGCCTTCACCGACATCGTTCGTAAGAGCGTGCTGGATTCAGGCGAAGAGATCCGTTAACGGTGTGAAAGCTGAGTAGAAAATAACAATTTCTGCTAGAGATAAGAAAAGGCTTGCGGTAGTATCGCCGGTCTTTTTTCGTTCAAGAGTAGGAGTACGCAAATGTTTATCGGGTTTGATTACGGCACGGCTAACTGTTCGGTGGCCAGCATGCAGGGCGATAATCCAGTGCTGATCCCTCTTGAGCGTGACAGCCTTTATATTCCTTCCACATTGGCGGCGCCGACTCGTGATTCGGTGCCTGAGCACCTGTTTCGTCATCGCCAGATTTCACCGGCCGATGCACTGGGCGAGCAATTACTGCGTCGTTCAGTAGCCGCGAATCGTGATGAAGGCATCGACTTGCAGTTTGATGATGTGGTGTTTGGTCAGGCGGCGCTCGATCTCTATCTGTCCGATCCGCATGAAGTGTATTACGTCAAATCACCAAAATCGTTTTTAGGGGCGATGGGGCTGCACGACATTCAACTGAGCTTTTTTGAAGATCTAGTGTGCGCCATGATGGCTAACATCAAAGCCCAAGCGGAAGCGCGCTCCAACGCAGTGATCAATGATGCGGTGATCGGTCGTCCGGTCAACTTCCACGGCCGAGGTGGGGAAGACTCTAACCGTCAGGCAGAAAATATTCTGCGCCGCGCAGCCACGCGAGCTGGGTTTCGCCACTTAGAGTTTCAGTTTGAACCAGTGGCCGCAGGGCTTGAGTACGAAGCGACACTGACCGAAGACAAAACTGTGTTGGTGGTGGATATCGGCGGTGGTACGACAGACTGCTCACTGATTCAAATGGGGCCTTCTTGGCGGGGCAAAGCGGATCGCACGCAAAGCCTCATTGCGCATACTGGTCAACGAGTGGGCGGTAACGATTTTGATATCCATCTTGCCTTTAAACAGTTGATGACGCCCTTTGGTTTTGGTAGCCAAATGCTCAGCGGGCTAGATATGCCGATCACTCAATTCTGGAACCCGATTGCGATTAACGATGTTAGCGCGCAGGTGAAATTCTTCTCGCGTGAAAATCTGGTGGATTTAAAACGCCTACACAAAGAAGCGCGTGAGCCTGAAAAACTGGCGCGTCTGCTTGCGGTGTACCACGATACGCTCGGCTACAGCTTAGTTAAGAAAGCCGAAGAAGCGAAGATTGCGCTATCGGATATGGCACAAGTGACAGCGCAAATTAAAGTGCTGTCGGAGTTGCTGGAAGTCAAGATTCAACGTGAAGCGATGATCGAAGCGATTGACGTGCTGAAAACCAAAATGATTGAACTGGTTACGGAAGCGGTAGCGCTTGGTGGCGTGACGCCGGACGTGATCTTTATGACCGGCGGTAGTGCGCGTTCACCAATTTTACGTGCTGGTGTTGAGCAGGTACTGCCGAATGTGCCAGTGGTCAGCGGCAACTATTTTGGCTCAGTCACCGCGGGGCTTGCACGTTGGGCGCAGGTTTGTTTTCGTTAATCTTATGAAGCCTTCTTCGGAAGGCTTTTTTACACGGGTCATGAGTGTGCCAAGGTGTTTGGCGATCGGCGCGGAATTGCGTAACATAGCCGCATCTTCCTTTCTGTTTGGCACAAAATGACCATGACCCAAACCCGCATTTTGATCTCTGACTCTACTGACCCGTGGTTTAACCTCGCGGTTGAAGACACTATCTTTCGTTCGATGCCTGCCGACCAACGAGTACTGTTTCTGTGGCGTAACGCCGATACCGTAGTGATTGGTCGTGCGCAGAACCCGTGGCGCGAATGCAAAACCGATCGCATGGAGCAGGACAACGTAAAACTTGCTCGTCGTCAGACGGGGGGCGGGGCTGTGTTCCATGATTTGGGCAATACCAACTTCACCTTCATGGCCGGAAAGCCGGAATACGATAAAGCAATCTCGACGCAAATTGTGCTAGCCGGATTGAAAAAGCTGGGTATCAACGGTGTGGCAAATGGTCGCAACGATCTGGTTTTGGAAGATGAGCAGGGTATTCGTAAGTTTTCCGGCTCGGCTTATCGTGAAACTCTGGATCGCGGTTTTCATCATGGCACTCTGCTGCTCAGTGCCGATCTCAACCGTCTGGCGGATTACCTAAACCCTGATCTCAAAAAGCTACAAGCCAAAGGCATTACCTCGGTGAAATCACGAGTTATCAATCTCAATACCGTCAAGGCCGATATTGAACACCAGCAAGTGTGTGAGGCGATCATGCAGGCTTACTGTGAACACTACCAACAAGACGTTACGCCAGAATTTATCTCACCGCAGTCATTTCTGGACTTACCGGGCTTTGAGCAGAAATTTGCATTGCAAAGCAGTTGGGATTGGAACTTTGGTCAGACGCCACCGTTTACTCATAACATGGATGAACGTTTTGCTTGGGGTGGTGTGGATGTGTATCTTGATGTTGAGCGCGGCACAATCATGCAGGCGACTCTCTTTAGCGATATGCTTGACCCATATCCGATGGAACAACTGGCGCAGCGTTTGAATGGTCTTGCTTACAACAAAACCGCCGTAGCACCTTGCCTTGCCGACATGATAAATGAACTGCCGCAATATCAGGCGCAGCTTGAGGATTTTCAGCGCTGGTTTATCGGCCAGATTGATTAACTCAGCGACCTCACCTCTTAGCGAAGAAAAACTCGCACGAGCAAGCTAAGGCGGTGAGCCAATGCCGCTAAAGTCACGTATCTCTTTAATGGATAACGGTTATTAAAGGTGAAACGTGGCTTCGCACAAAAAGGCTCACTTGGCGCATAAAATTTGCCCTGTCTGTTTGCGCTCGTTTGTTTGGCGCAAAAAGTGGCAACAGTGTTGGGCAGAGGTGAAATACTGCTCGGAGCGTTGTCGGCGTAACCGTTCTGTCCATACTAAGGCTGATGCCAATAGCTGAAAGCGACTCGCGACCAATGATTGATGATGTAATCGATCAGGGCTTGGGTACGTTCTGGC
The DNA here is from genome assembly GCF_009665255.1 of Vibrio metoecus. Taxonomy (NCBI): domain Bacteria; kingdom Pseudomonadati; phylum Pseudomonadota; class Gammaproteobacteria; order Vibrionales; family Vibrionaceae; genus Vibrio; species Vibrio metoecus. The sequence goes on along the minus strand of NZ_CP035686.1, from coordinate 1,333,254 downwards.
AAGAATTTTCGTTGTGGATGGAGCAAATACACATCCGCGCCTTCAATATCCCATTCGGGGAGTAACTCGACCAATTTCCCCTCATTGAGTAAAGGAGCCATCAAGCCTCTTGGCAGGCGGGCAATTCCCATGCCTTGTAAGGTTGCTTGTACTATGGTGTCCAGTTCATCAGAACACAGTCGTGCAGCGGGTATAAATTGCACTTTTTGTTCGCTGTGTCGATGTTGGAAAATCCACGGTAGCTTGTGGTTTAGGCTAAGCAGCGGTGAGTGGGTGAGTTGTTGTGGATGAGAGAGTGAGAGCGTGGCGGCAAACGTTGGACTGGCACACAGCACCGAAGGGTTACGCGCCAGTTTGCGGGCAACCCAATCTGATTCCGGTTGTGGGCCAAAGCGCAGTGCGATATCCAAATCCCGTTGCGTGAAATAATCGAGCCCCGAGTTTACTTGCATGCGTAAAGTAACGTTGGGGTGCTGCTCAGAAAATTCTAAGGCTAAAGGCGTGAGTTGATGACGTAGCGGTAACACGGGAGCACTAATGGCGATTTCACCGCGATAATCACGTTTAGCTTGCTCGACTTGATCTTGTTTACGCTCGATTTCGGCAAAGAGCTCTGCATAAGTGTGGAACAGTTGTTCCCCTTCTTTGGTCAGCACCAGTTCTTTACTGCTGCGGATCAGTAAAATGCTGCCAGTGTCTTGTTCAAGTTGCTGGATACGTCGGCTAAGTGTGCTGGTGGACATCGATTTTTGTTTGGCCGCTAAGGCAAAACTACCGCAGCGAACTACGGTCAAAAAAAGCGCCAGATCATCAAGTTTCATGCTTAATCCCATTTTTGCAATTTTGCGTCCCATTCTATCCTATTTTAGGATGGTTGTGATTTGGTTATCTTGTGCCACAAAGTCCTATTTCGCGACGATAATCGACCACAAAGAGAACCCATGCATTCCGATCCACATCCTTTACCTGCTGCTAATCCACGCATCATTTTTGCCAGTGTGGCGTTAGTGATTGCCCTTGGCTCACTCGAAAAAAGCATAGTTACCACACCTCTTGCCCTGATAGGACAGGATCTTTCCGCTGGGAGTGCCTTAACGTGGGTCATTACCGCTTATTTGCTTGCCGCTACGGCGGTATTACCCGTGTATGGCAAACTCAGCGATCTGTTTGGGCGAGTACGTATGCTGAACATCAGCATTGGTATTTTCATTGTGGGTTCGGCGCTTTGTACGTTTGCTTATGATTTGCCCACGTTGATTGGCGCGCGCGTGATTCAAGGTATTGGTGGCGGCGGATTGATTGCGCTGGCTTTTACCGTGATTGCCGATTCCATTCCGGCGCGTGAGGTTGGGAAATATCAAGGTTATATTTCCGCGGTCTATGCAGTTTCCAGCATTGCAGGCCCCTTACTGGGGGGCTATTTTGCCGATCATTTAAGTTGGCGTTGGGTGTTTGGCATTAACTTGCCATTGGGTCTGGTGGCGTTGTACATGGTGAATCGTCATCTCAAACACCTTAATCAAAAACGCCAAAGCCGTTTTGATTGGTTAGGGGCAGGGCTACTCATGATCTTCACCACCTTGCTTTTGCTTCAACTCTCCTCACATAGTTTTCTGCCTGCGGGCTGGGGAGCCTTTGCTCTTTTGCTCTGCTTGGGATTGTTGATCTTGGTGGAAAGACATGTCAGTGACCCTATTTTACCTGCACGACTGGCACGTTTACCCGGTTATTTAACCGCGATTAGTTTGATTATGATTGCGCAAATGCTGATGTTTGCACTGCTGGTATACATGCCACTTCAACTGCAATGGCAAAAGGGACTTTCGCCCTCACAAAGTGGTTCCGCGATGGTGATCTTTATGTTCAGTATCACGACTGGCGCCTATCTCGGCGGCAAGTGGGTCGCTCGCTCTGGGCGATACAAAGCTCTGGTGGTGGGCGGTTTTCTGCTGTCAGCTTTGGCGATTTGGCAGATTCATTATGATCTTTGGGTGCACTTATCGCTCGGTATCGCAGGTCTGGGTTTAGGCTTTACGTTGCCTTCGCTTGGTGTGGTGGTGCAAAGTGTACTGCCCGCGCGTGACCGTGGGATTGGAATGTCACTGTTTAACTTTGGCCGTGAACTCGGTGGTGCATTGGGCGTAGCATTTTGTTCGGCGCTGTTTTACTTGCGCGTTCCACAAACTGTGACAGTGAGCGAACATGGCAGCCAAGCCACATCTGTCACTTCAGAGGTTCTCGCTCAAGGATTTAGTCTGGTGTATTTGGGGATGAGCTTGTTAGGTCTGTTTGCTATGCTGATCACCGCATGGCGTTTACGCCGTGATGCACTAAAAACGGAATAATGATTGACCAAGATAGCCAAGCGTATCCTACTTAGGTAGGATACGCTTCACATCAGGAAGTGAGGACGACCTCACCACTCCATTTCTTTTCGGGGACGACCCCATATATGAGGTGTATATATGGCGTGGTTAATCCTCTTTCTCGCCGGTATTTGTGAAATCGCTTGGGCGATTGGTCTGAAATACAGTGAAGGCTTTACTAAGCCACTGGCTTCTGTCGCTACCTTGTCTGCGTTGATCATCAGCTTTGTGTTACTGGGTGTTGCATTGCGCACTCTGCCGTTAGGTGTGGCTTATGGTATGTGGGTAGGTATTGGCGCTGTTGGTACGGCGCTCGCCGCCGCTTTCTTATTTGGTGAAGCCTTAACCGTGGTTAAATTAGTCAGTTTACTTTTGATTATCGCAGGGATCGCTGGGCTAAAAATGAGTGCCTAACATAATCCTCCTAAAGCCAGAGCCGTTATGCTGAGAACGGCTCTGGTGAATGGCATTAGAACAGCTCAATTTTTGGCAAAGGATTCAGCAGACTGAATAGACGGACAGATTAGACTAAAGAGGTAAATTATTTTTTTTCAATAAAAACAAAGCCATGAATCTCTTATAAGCATCAGTTTCAACGGTTTGCAATTTCATAACCTAGACTAATTAAGAAAATACTCAAATTAGAAACAAACAAAACGTCGATTTTGTACTAAGTGATCACCACGCGTTGGCTAGTGGGTTTGTCTGCTTACTCTCTTTGAGTAGGTTGAGACAGGTTGGAGCCATGAATGTATGGCATAAGTGCAAGGAATGTGAGGCGCGCTGTTATGAAGTGGTTTAAAAACTTATCGATTACTCAAAAGATGATCGCTTTAGTCGGATGTTTATTAGTTTTAACTTTATTCGTCTCCGCTTATTCCATTTCAAAAATGAGAAAAATTTCTGTTGAAATCGACGCTATAGCACACGACAACATGCCGCTCGCTAAATTGATGACGGATATGACTGTGCATCAACTGGAAGGTGCCATTACTCTTGAGCGAGTATTCCGTGTGGCGAAAATCGCAAGCCAAGAAGGGAAGCAACAACAAGCCCAACTTGAAACTCAATTACGTGACTTAGTGAGTGCGTTTAAGCAAGAACTCAACCAAGCCCGTGAAAAACTCAATGCTGCGATTGTCGACTCAACCTCCCCAACCATCCGCGGAAATTTAAACAGCTTAGAACAATATCTTGATTCACTCAGCAATCAACACAATGAGTTTGAACGTCAGCTCAATAGTTTGCTAAGTGAAATTCATGCTGGTAAAGATGTTCAGCTACTGGCAGAACAAGCCCACCAATTAGAGCAGCTGCAAGTGGCACTTGATGAGCAATTAATTGATGTGTTGCGTAAAATCGAGCAAACAACAGAGAAATCGGTGCTCGTAACCGAGCAACAAGAACAAGAAGCTCTATGGGGAATGATCTATTTAAGTGCTTTCTCGATTTTATTTGGTTTGGTCTTAGGTTTTTCTTTTAGTAAGCAAATCGTGGTCTCGATTGCTCGCGCTCGTAAATTGGCAACTGAAATGGCCTCTGGCAACTTCAGTAAGCGAGCCAAGGTAACGACGGGAGATGAAGTGGGTCAACTGATAACCAGTATGAATACGACCGCAGAATCACTCAGCCATATGGTGGGGGAAGTTATCGATCGTGCCAATACAATAGCGTCAACCGTGACCGAACTGGCTTCAGTGGCGGAAGGCAATAAACACTCAGTGCAACGGCAGCAAGTCAACACCGAGCAAGTCGCCAGTGCAATGGCTCAAATGGCCATTACGATTACTGAGGTTGCGAGTAGTGCAGAAGAGTCTTCATCCGCAACGGCTCGTGCTCAAGAAAACGCTCGTCAAAGTTGTAGTGTGTTGGCGCAAACGGAAGCGGTCTCAAGCCAACTGGTAGCAAACGCCCAACAATCTCAGCAAATGATTGTCGAGTTAGAGGCGAGTACGCGGCAGATTGAAAGTTTTGTTTTAGTCGTAGAGGGCATTTCTGAACAAACCAACTTATTAGCCCTGAATGCGGCGATTGAAGCGGCGCGTGCTGGCGAACAAGGTCGTGGATTTGCCGTTGTGGCTGACGAGGTGCGAGCGTTAGCTTCCCGTAGTCAACAAGCCACGCATGAGATTAAAGGCTTGATTCATACTTTGGTGGAGCGAGCACAAAGCGCAACGAAAATGATTGATTCAAACGATCAGCAAATTGAAGACAGCTTTGCCTCTATTTCGGAGGCCAAAAAACAGTTGGATGGTATTAATCAAGCACTGTTGGAGCTGACTTCGGCGAATACCCAAGTGGCAGCCGCGAGTGAGGAGCAATCTGTCGCGGCAGATGAGATCAGTCACAATATGAGCGATATTCGGGATGCTGGGGAAACGGTACTACTGAGCGCGCAAGAAACCGCTCAGGCAAGTGAAGACTTGGCTCAGCAAGCACAAGCGTTGAGATTATTGATGGGACGCTTCGTTATTTCATAAAAATGTTGTCTATACTGAAAACAACTTGTTATTTATAACAATAAAATCACAAAATGCGCAGCCCGCAACCTTGAGCGGGATTTGAGTGACAGGAAGCCTGTATATGTATTTTTGGAAAAAAAGAGCGGTGAAACCGGAAGTCGAACCACAACAGAGCCAAGAGGGCGATGTGGTTTTAGCCCTGAAAAATAACATGGCTTACATTGAGTTTGATCCACAAGGCAAAATTTTAGACGTCAATTCTCTGTTTTTAAATACGATGGGCTACAACAAAGAAGAACTGCTCGGGCAACATCACCGCATGTTTTGTGACCCAGAGGCGGTGAAAGGCCCTGAATACGCACATTTTTGGAAAAGTTTGGCACATGGGCAAGCGCAGCGTAAAACCTTCCACCGCATCAAAAAAGATGGCTCAGACATTTGGATTGAAGCGATTTATATGCCCGTTCGTAACAGTGCTGGAAAAGTCTATAAAGTGACGAAAGTGGCTTACGATGTCACGAAACAAAAAAACCGTTCAGATAAACAAGCGGCAATATTTTCGGCATTAGATCTCTCCTCGGCTGTGATTCGTTTTACCCCTGATGGTTATGTCAAAGATGCCAATGATAATTTCTTGAGAGCAATGGGCTATCGGTTAGAAGAAATCGTAGGTAAGCATCACCGCATGTTTTGTGATGACGCGTTTTATCAAGAAAACCCCAACTTTTGGCACGAACTTGCTAACGGCGAATTTAAATCAGGGCTTTTTCACCGTAGAACCGGCCATGGAAGAGACATTTGGCTAGAGGCGACCTATAACCCAACCTTTAGTGACGGTGTAGTGAACCAAGTTGTTAAATTTGCATCAGATGTGACTGAGCAAGTATTGAAAGCGAGAGCGACCAAGGATGCTTCACAAATGGCTCAACAAACCTCGGCTGAAACCGTGGATTTGGCAGAGTCAGGACGCACTATGATTGATGAGGCGGCAACAATCGCCGGAGGCATCAAGGAATCGATTGTTGGTGCCAATTCGCTGATGACGGATCTGTCTTCTCAATCACAACGAATTGCTCAAATCGTTATCACCATTAATAAGATTGCAGAGCAAACCAACTTGTTAGCGTTAAATGCGGCGATTGAGGCTGCGCGAGCGGGTGAATATGGGCGGGGTTTCGCCGTGGTGGCTGATGAAGTGCGCAGTTTGGCATCCAACACCAGTCAAGCCACCAGTGAAATCGATAATATCGTGAAACGTAACAGTGAGTTGACGGCACAATCCAGTGAAACTATGGAACAAATCCAAGCGAAAGTGACAGAGTTCAACGACATGCTGCTGCAAACTCAAGGCTTGATTGAACAGATCCAAAATGCAGCTGAAAATGTGCAAAAAACCGTCAGTGAGATTGCCGATTAATCCAAAGGTTCCTAGGGATGGGGATGTCGGCGGTGTTAGTCAACCTGCGTTAATAAGACGCTGGGGTGAAAAAAATACGCAGTCTGTTCTGGGTTGGTGGTAGAATCCAACCCTTGTTTTTTCGGGTGAGCCAAGATTCGGTTCAGCCATTAAGATTACCTATTTCGAGTAAATTCATGCCTTTTTCTCAACTTGGTTTAAGTGACGTTCTCACCCACACTGTGGCGCAACTTGGTTACCAAACTCCAACTCAAATCCAAACTCAAGCTATCCCTGTTATTTTACAAGGGCGAGATGTTATTGCGGCGGCGCAAACCGGTACCGGAAAAACAGCCAGTTTTGTCCTGCCGATCCTCGAAAAATTGCGCCAAGGGCAAACACAACGGAAAAAGCGCGTTCGCGCATTGATTCTTGTGCCAACGCGAGAGCTCGCGATGCAGGTAGCGGAAAAAGTGGATCAATACGGTAAAGCCACAGGGTTAAAAGGCCTAGCTGTATTTGGTGGTGTGGATGAACAAACTCAAAAGCAACGCTTGATTGAGGGTGTCGATGTGTTGGTGGCAACACCGGGACGTTTGATGGATCTGTATGGTCAGCGCGCCGTCTATTTCGAAGAAATCGAAATGGTGGTACTCGATGAAGCTGACCGCATGTTGGATATGGGCTTTATTGAAGCAATCAATAAAATTATTGATTGCTTGCCAAGTGAAGTGCAGTTCTTACTATTTTCCGCGACACTGTCACGTAAAGTTCGTGAACTGGCGAAAACGGCAGTCAATGATCCTTATGAAATTACTATTGCGGCCAACCAAGCTTCAAAAAGTAATATCAGCCAGTGGTTGATCTCGGTGGATAAAGACACCAAATCGGCGTTGCTAAGCCATTTAATTACTGAACAGCAGTGGGATCAGGCACTGATTTTCATCGAAACCAAGCATGGTGCAGCCAAACTGGTAACACAGCTAGAAAAGCGCGGGATTCAAGCCGAAGCATTTCATAGCGGCCGTAGCCAAGCGATTCGTGCACAGTTGCTTGACGATTTTAAAGCAGGAAAAATCAAATACTTGGTTGCAACCGGTGTTGCGGCGCGAGGAATTGATATTGAGCAGCTGTCTCGTGTGGTGAACTACGATTTACCTTTCCCTGCCGATGAATATGTCCACCGAATTGGTCGAACCGGTCGCGCAGATGCGGTAGGTGAAGCCATTTCGTTTGTGTCGAAAGACAACTTTAAAAACTTATGCATGATTGAAAGCCGTTTAGGTCATTTGATTGAGCGCCGAGTGGTCGAAGGTTTTGAGCCTAAAAAGCCCGTGCCAATTTCGATTCTAAACTATGTGCCGAAACATAAGCGTGTAACGCAAGAACAATAAAGAGTGATCGAAATAATAGCGATTAAAAAAGCCGGGAGAATCCCGGCTTTTTTGTGTCTTGCTTTTACTATCAGTTTGGCGCGTAAAGGCACAAAAATGCGTCTACCGCCCGCTGGGTCGTTGCTTTGAGTTCACTGGGTGTCGGCTTATCAATGGCACCTAATGAGAACGGTTCAAAATATTGCGCCGAAAGCAAGGCTTTGAAATGCATGGCGGCGACCCAAGGATCACACTCTTTCAGTGAACCACACTCAATTTGACAAGCAATATAGCGGCTTAAGCGTGTCCAACCCCGTTTAGGGCCATTTTCATAATAATGCCGCCCAATTTCAGAACGATCTGCTTCGTGAATCGCCATGCGATAAATCGCCATCACATCTGGTGTTAAAACAGAGTTCAAAAAATTGTAACCAAATTCTAATAGGGCGGGTTTTACCTCTCGATTTTGGTCCAAAGAGAGGAAAGAAAGGGCTATTTGCTCTGTAGCTGATGATTGCATAACGGCAGCAAATATCTCTTCTTTCGAACTAAAATAGTTGTATAGCGTCGCTTTTGAGCCCCCCAATGTCTTCGCAATATGTGACATAGAAGTTTGCTCAAAGCCTTGTTGTGTAAAGGAATCTTTCGCAATTTCTAAAATTGCTTGCCTTTTTTCTTCACTTTTTACCCGCATAAAATCGTCTATTTCCAGTTAGAAATTGTGGATAAGTTTCTCTTGACGATTTCCTTCTGTCAAGAGTATAACTGTACAGTACGGTTTAGTTATAAGGTTTTCAAATGTGAAAAATAGCGTTCAATCGGTAGGTTTGCTGCATAAAGCCGCACCTTATTTTGCCATTTCTCTGCTTAGCGCCTTAGTTTTAACGGGGTGTTCAGTACCTGAACATCACAATGATCTGGCGGTGATGCGAGAAGCCAATGAGCTTAGCTCGACCAACATTTTTTCTCACCAAGCTGAAATGGACTGGCCATCAGCAAATTGGTGGCAACGCTATCAAGATGAACAATTAAACCAACTGATCGCGGAGGCGCTGCAGCACTCACCCTCATTAGATGTCGCTATAGCTCGGCTCAAAGGTGCACAAGGCCTAGCTCGTCAGGCAGGAGCGGCTCGATCATTTGATCTCGGGTTAGCGGCATCGGCCACGGAAAGTAAAGTTAGCGAACGTTATCAATCAGCCACGCCGCCAGATGGATGGAATGATTACGGTACGTTGACCCTAAATTTTCAGTATGACTTTGACTTCTGGGGAAAGAACCGAGCAGCCGTGACGGCGGCGACTTCTGAATTAGCGGCGGCTGAAGCGGAAGGTGTGGCAGCGCGTTTGATGATCAGCACATCAATTGCTAATGCCTATGCTGAGCTGGCTCGTCTTTATGCCAATCAACACACAGTACATGCCGCATTGGAAGTGCGTAACAAAACCGTTGAGCTTTTAGAAAAACGCTATACCAATGGTTTAGAAACGCTAGGCTCAGTAAGCCAAGCGAAAGCGATTGCGGCGAGTGTGGAAGCCGAATGGCTTGGAATTAATGAATCTATTCAGTTACAGAAAAATGCTTTGGCCGCTTTAGTGGGGCAAGGTCCTGATCGTGCGCTCATGATTACTGAACCGCATATCCAATTAACTCATCGTTATGGTTTGCCCTCTGAAGCGGGCGTTGGGTTATTGGGACATCGTGCGGATATTACTGCAGCACGTTGGCGTGCTGAGGCTGCATCACAACAGGTGGGCATTGCTCAAGCACAGTTTTACCCAGACGTTACCTTATCCGCGTTTATTGGTTATCAAGCATTTGGTCTGGATCATCTGTTTGATAGTGGCAATAACGCTGGTGCGATTGGTCCGGCGATCTACTTGCCGCTGTTTACTGGGGGGCGTTTAGAAGGGCAACTGACTTCTGCTGAAGCACGCTATCAAGAAGCGGTCGCTCAATACAATGGCACGTTAGTGCAAGCTTTGCATGAAGTGGCAGATGTGGTGACGAGTAGCCAAGCTTTACAAGCACGAATTAACAAAACACAACAAGCCGTTCAGCAAGCTGAGCAAGCATTGCATATTGCGACAAATCGCTATGAAGGTGGCTTAGCCACGTATCTGGATGTTTTGGTGGCTGAAGAATCCTTACTCAGTAACCAAAGAGCGTTAGTCAATTTGCAATCACGCGCTTTCAGCCTAGATTTGGCGCTGATCCATGCGCTAGGCGGCGGTTTTGAAACAACAGAATCTTAATGGGTTATCTTCAATGAATTCAAATAATACTGACACCGAGTTTGATGGTGAACGCGCAGCTCAGTCGCGTAAAAAAGGGTTTCTCGGATTAGCGGCCGCAATTGTGGTTGCAGGGGGGAGCTATGCACTCTATTGGCACTTTATCGGGTCACGCTACATTTCAACCGACAATGCTTATGCGGCAGCTGAAATCGCCGAAGTCACGCCAGCCGTGGGCGGGATTATCGCGCAAGTGAATGTGGTGGACACCGAGTATGTCAAACAAGGTGATGTACTTGTGCAGTTGGATGATACTGATGCGCGATTGGCTTTGCTCCAAGCTGAAGCGGATTTGGCTCTCGCAGAACGCCGTGTGCGTAGCTATCTAGCAAATGATGAAGGGTTGACCGCGATGGTAGAAGCCCAAGAAGCCAATGAACAGCGCGTGAAAGCGCAATTTAAAGCCGCACAAGCGGATTTTGAGCGCGCCAAAATCGATTTATCTCGTCGGGAAGATTTAGTGCGTTCGGGATCCGTGTCTGGTGAAGAGCTGACGAATGCCAAAACAGGGTTTGCACAGGCTCAAGCGAACTTTAACGCCGCAAAAGCCGCTATGGCTCAAGCTCAGGCGACCAAACTATCGACCATCGGCTCACAAAAAGCCAATGCTGCGTTGACTGATAACACGACCGTAGACAGTAACCCGGAAGTCTTACTGGCAAAAGCGCGTTATGAACAAGCGAAAATCGATCTCGAACGGACGGTTATTCGCGCGCCGATCAGTGGTGTGGTTGCTAAGCGTCAGGTGCAAGTTGGGCGTCGTGTACAAGTGGGTATGCCATTAATGACCGTAGTGCCGACGACTCAGATTTATGTCGATGCGAACTTTAAAGAAGTGGAACTTCGCAACGTGAAAGTAGGCCAACCGGTGACGTTAACAGCAGATCTGTATGGTGATGAAGTGACCTATCATGGAGTGGTTGTTGGTTTCTCTGGCGGCACGGGCTCTGCGTTTTCCATGATCCCGGCGCAAAATGCAACAGGGAACTGGATTAAAGTGGTACAGCGTCTACCGATCCGTATCGAGCTGGACCCTAAAGATCTGCAAGCCTACCCATTGCAAGTCGGGTTATCTATGATTGCCACGGTAGATACTGCAGGTAATACGGATCCGCAAACCTTAGCCCAATACCGCGCCGCGAAAGCCTCAACGCAAGGCTAAGGTGAATTCATGAGTCATAACACTGACAATGAGATTCAACCCTTATCAGGATGGGCACTGTTTTTCGGTGCCTTATGTCTGGCAATGGCGAATTTTCTCGCAATTTTAGATACGACCATCGCTAACGTATCGGTTTCAAGTATTGCAGGGAGCTTAGGCACGTCAACCAGCCAAGGGACTTATGTCATCACCTCTTATGCGGTTGCAGAAGCGATTTCAGTGCCTCTTACTGGGTGGTTGGCTTCGCGGTTTGGTTCTATTCGGGTTTTTGTTACCTGTTTTCTGTTATTTGGTGTTTTCTCTCTGCTTTGCGGTTTGGCCAATAGCATGAATATGTTGGTGATGTTCCGGATCTTTCTCGGCTTTGCCGGCGGGCCTTTAATGCCACTCTCGCAGACCTTGATGATTCGGATTTTCCCGAAAAACAAAAGCCATGCTGCGATTGGTATTTGGTCGATGACCACGCTTGTCGCGCCGATTATGGGGCCAATTTTAGGGGGCGTTCTGTGTGATCAGCTCAGTTGGCCGTACATCTTTTTCATCAAAATGCCTTTTGCGATTGCGGCAGCACTGCTGTGTTGGAAGCTACTGAGAAAATTTGAAACCAAAACCAAACATTCAAAAATTGATAAAGTGGGGCTGGCGCTACTGGTTGTGTGGGTCGCGGCACTGCAATTGATGTTGGATGAAGGTAAAGATCATGATTGGTTTGAATCCTCACGTATTGTGATGTTGGCAGCGATTGCCGTGATTGGCTTTATCGCGTTCTTGATTTGGGAATTGACGGAACGTAATCCGGTGGTGGATTTAAAGGTATTCCGACATCGCGGTTACAGCATGAGTATGGTGACGTTGTCACTCGCTTTTGGTGCTTTTTTTAGTATCTCGGTACTGACACCGTTGTGGTTACAAATCTATATGGGTTACACCGCGACTATCTCAGGCCAAGCAACCGCAAAAATGGGGATTTTAGCGGTATTTTTGGCACCTATTGTGGCAAATTTGTCGTCTAAGTTTGATCCGCGGCCGTTCGTTTTCTTCGGCGTAATGTGGTTAGGGCTATGGACTTTCATGCGCGGTTTTAACACGGTGGACATGACGTTCTCGCAAATCAGTTGGCCTTTATTCTTCCAAGGCATCGGCATGCCGTTGTTCTTTGTGCCATTGACTGCGATTGCCTTAGGTAGCGTGAAACCCCATGAAATAGAATCGGCTGCCGGCTTGATGAACTTTATCCGAACCTTGTCTGGTGCCTTTGCTACCTCGATGATCAATACATCGTGGGAACATGAAACACGTTATGTTCATGCTGAGTTGGCAGGTTTAACTGATAAAGCCGGAATGGCTACTCAGGCCATGCAAAGTTCAGGGATGAGTGCTGAGCAGAGCCGATCGGCGATGGATTGGATGCTACAAAATCAGAGTGTGATGGTGGCAACCAACCAGCTATTTATCGTGATTGCTCTGATCTTTGCTTTTGCGGCATGCATGATCTGGTTTGCACCCAGACCAAAAAAGGCTGTGGATACATCCGCAGTGCATTAAATAATAACGGCGTAATACCCAAGGGTGTTACGCCGTTATTCCATCGAGCTGATGAGTCTTGTTAGGTGGAAGGTTACTGCACCCTAAATCGTCCCACGACATCCCCTAACCCGTGGGAGGTGTTTTGCAACTCATCACTGACGGAAGTCACTTGCGCCGCGTTGTTGTTAAGTTCGCGCACCATCTCTTGAATTGCTGCCATGTTTTTGCTCACTTCTTGCGTTACTTGGCGCTGCTCCATCGCTGAGGTCGCGATTAAGGTATTGAGATTGTTGATTTCTACTACCGAATCGGTAACCACGTTGAGCGAGTCCATCACATGATTAGTGCGTTCAGCTGTTTCTTCGCTGTGAATACGGGTTGAATCCATTTCTTTTACTACGTTTTCCGTAGTGGTTTTCAACGTCGCTAGCATGTCATTAATTTGCGAAGTGCTTTGCTGTGTGCGAGAGGCTAATGCACGAACTTCATCAGCGACTACCGCAAAACCTCTACCTTGTTCACCAGCACGAGCAGCTTCAATTGCTGCGTTGAGCGCCAGTAGGTTAGTTTGTTCTGCAATCGCGCCGATGACTTGTAATACGGTGGTGATCTGTTTTGTGTCCTCGCTCATGCGCGTGATCGTTTCCGCCATGGAGGAGACTTGGGTCACTAGCCCGTTCACACTGTTTACGGCTCCGCTAACGGTTTGCTTTGATTGATCAGCGTAGCGATTGGTTCGTTCTGTCAATAGCGCAGCATCATCCGCACTCTGCGCAATAGCACTTGCACTGGCGCTCATTTCTTCAATGGCGGTAATGGCTTGTTCAGTTTCTTGCGTATGTTGGTTCAGTGTATTGAGATTAGACCGCGCCTGATTGCTTAAATGCATCACCGCATGATCAATTCCTTTCGATGAATCTGCCACTTCAATAAACATCTGTTGCAGTTTCTCAATGAAAAGGTTGATGGAGTGAGAGATGTGACCGATTTCATCGTTTGATTCCACCGCAAGGCGTTGGGTCAAATCACCATTACCTTGTGATAGGTCTGCGACCAAAGCGTTGAGGCGGCTCAATGGCTTAAAAGAGACGTGCAGCATGACAACACTGGCAACAATAATGACCGAGGCACAGACGAGAAGCGCGAGGGTAATTCTCCAGTTGAGCTGATCGGTATTGGCCTGAATAGCGGCTAAATCGATGTAGCCAATCAATTGCCAATCTTGTCCTGCAAAATTGATTGGGCGAATAATCGGCGTGAGATTCTCACCCTGTTTATTAGTAAAAATCACACTGCCATTGGCCATCAACTCTGCAAAGCTACCTTCAGTTGCGTAATCGATCATCATTTGGCTAAAGGCGGAAAGGTTGAACACGAAGAAATCAACCGAGTCATCAAAACGCTTGACTGAAAAAGTAATCGTCGGCTGCCCCTCATGCAATGTCACTGGGCTAACCACCACAGCATCACCATGATTTTCAGCGAGACTCACGTACTGCTGTGCATCTTCTTCGCTCATATTGCCTGTATCATCAAAGGCATATCCGTTGACGATCTTAATGATTTTATCGAAGCCCGAACTGGCTTTGGTTTCACCAATATCCATCATGCTGAAATTCAAACTTTGCGCGAGAGCTAACTTACTGTTCAGTTCGTTTTCGAGCTTACGCTGCATTAAGTCAATGTTATGTGTGATGTTGTGGCTATCGGCGTTCTGGATGTAACGGCTGATAAAATGGTTAACACTAAAATATGAGGTGATGATGGTCAGCGAGATAATCGCGATGATCAGAGAAATTATCTTGTTCTTAAACGAGAGTTGGGTCATAGCACTTTACATCCTTAAAAGTGATCAATTTGGATGGCATTTCCTACGCCATTGGAAAAACTCATGCAAAAGTTTGAGTCACATACTAAGTGAGCTGTGTCATGGTTGCAATTGTGTTGCATCTATTTACAGAATTTATCTCGACTATGCCGAGAAATGGCGTTGATGGGGCTGAGTGTTCCAGGTATAAAGAACCCCACGTGCGGTGGGGCTCTTGAACGATCACTTCAGATAGCGTTGGCTTAAGTGTGTCTTGAAATGCTCAGGATTGAGGGTTTCTCCGGTAGCCTGTTTAACCAGTTCATCGGTGCTAAATAAGCTGCCTTTACTCCAGATATTCTCAGACAACCAAGTAAAAATCGGTGAGAGATCGCCGCGGCGAATCGCGCCATCCACATCCACGGTTTTCTTCATCGCCGTCATAAATTGTGCGGCATACATGGCACCTAAGGTGTAGCTTGGGAAGTAACCAAAGCTGCCATCGGTCCAGTGAATATCCTGCATACACCCATTTTGGTCGTTGCCTTTGGTGCTTAGGCCTAAGTAAGCCTGCATTTTTTGATCCCAAAGTTCTGGCACATCAGTGTGTTTGATTTTGCCGTTCATCAAATCCCGTTCGATTTCAAAACGCAGGATCACATGAGCTGGGTAGGTGAGCTCATCCGCATCCACGCGGATAAAATCTTTCTGCACGCGCGTGTAAAGTTTTTGAATATTCTCAATGAGGAATACAGGGTCATTCATTGCCGAAAAATGGTTGCCTGCCAGCTTGGCGAGGTGAGCAATAAACGCAGGGCTACGACCCACTTGCATCTCAAAGAACAGAGATTGCGATTCATGAATGCCCATTGAACGCGCTTCGCCAGCCGGAGTGCCTGCCAAATGCTTAGGTAAACCTTGCTCGTAACGCGCATGGCCAGTTTCATGCACGATGCCCATCAGCGATTGAACAAACTCACTTTCGTTGTAGCGTGTGGTAATGCGCACATCACTTGGCACGCCGCCACAGAAGGGGTGCACACTTTCATCAAGTCGGCCGTGGTTAAAATCAAATTGCAGCAGCTTCATCACATCCAGCCCCAGCGCCTTTTGGCTTTCAGCAGGATAGTGGCCTTTGGGGGCGATAAAACTTTCGCTACTCTGTTTTTCAATCACCACGTCAATTAAGTTGGGTAGCCAAGTTTTGACATCACTAAATACGCGATTGAGCTGTTCAGTTGTCGTGCCCGGCTCGTACAGCTCCAGCATCGCATCGTAAGGTTTTTTACCGGTTGCTTCGGCACGAATTTGCGCTTCTTCTTGAGAAAGTTTGACCACCTCCGCCCAGTTTTTCTCAAAACCGGCCCAATCATTGTTTTTACGCTGGCTGCGCCAAGCGTGCTCACATTTGGAGCCGGCCAGTGATTGCGCTTCGACTAAGGCTTCAGGGAGAACTGTTGCTTGTTGCCATTGGCGTTTCATTTCGCGCAGGGTGGCTTGCTGCTCGGTATTGAGCGTTTCGCTTTCTGCTTGCGCAAACCAATCGGCTAACTGTGGCTGAGTCATTAAACCGTGAATATGCACAGAAAGTTCAGCCATAGCTTGCGAGCGCGCTTCTGCACCGCCACTGGGCATGACGGCGGCTTGATCCCAACCGACAATAGATGACAAATGATTGAAGTTAGAAATTTTTTTAGAATGTTTTACTAATTTATTGAATGCATTCATGGAAATAGCCTTCCGTGACGTTAAATGAAAGCGAAGTGTATCAATCAGGAAGCCCATAACCAAGTGATGAGAAGCGCGTTTTTTCATCAAGATGAATCTTGCCCACCAAGCAAGATCTTGCTCAAGAACAGGCAGGTTTTTGCTTTATTGATGGAGATAATTGAATAACACATTGATTTTAAATGGTAAGTAAGTTGGCATCGACCTTGCTCCTTCTCTGGCGACGGTGCGCTTAGCGCGTTAACGCTTTCATTTTGTTTAATGATTTTTTAGAAAGGAAATAGCCATGCCAACTCCATGTTATATCTCTATCGACGGCCAAACTCAGGGTCTTATCACTGCGGGCGCATGTACTGCAGACTCTATCGGCGATTCATTCGTTGAAGGTCACGAAGATGAGATGCTGGTTCAACAGTTTGATCACGTAGTGACGGTACCGACTGACCCACAATCAGGTCAACCTTCAGGCCAACGCGTGCACAAGCCATTCAAATTCACTGTCGCGCTGAACAAAGCCGTTCCTCTGCTGTACAACGCACTGTCTTCAGGTGAGAAGCTGAAAACCGTTGAGCTGAAATGGTACCGCACGTCTATCGAAGGCAAACAAGAAAACTTCTTCACCACTAAGCTGGAAAACGCGTCTATCGTGGACATCCACTGTGAAATGCCACACTGCCAAGACCCAGCAAAATCTGATTTCACTCAGAATGTGACTGTGTCTCTGTCTTACCGCAAAATCACTTGGGACCACGTTAACGCGGGTACTTCAGGTGCGGATGACTGGCGTAAGCCAATCGAAGCGTAATTTACGCTCCGAGGATATCGCTCACCTTCGGGTGGGCGATTGTAAACCTTAAACCCAGAGTATCGTTTGACGCGGTATTGTGGGTTTAAGGTTTTGCCATTTTTAATGTAGGGGAAGGAAAGGCAGGATGGCGACATTAGCGTACAGCATTGAGGTGGAAGGGCTGGAAGATGAGACTCTGGTGGTCAGAGGCTTTCATGGGCAGGAGTCACTCTCTAATAGTGTCTTTTTAGAGCAGGCCTGTTACGGGTTTCGCTACGAAGTGCAATTGGCGAGTAGGGTATCAAACCTCACCGCCGAGCAGATGGTGGATAAGCGTGCCGAGCTCAAGCTTTACCGCAACTCACAACTGGTGCAGCGCGTGCATGGCATTGTGCGCGCTTTCAGTCAAGGCGATATCGGCCATCACCATACTTTCTACGAACTCACCTTAGTCCCTGCCTTAGAGCGCTTATCTCTGCGCCACAATAGCCGCATTTTCCAAAAGCAGACTGTCCCTGAGATTATTTCTATCTTGCTGCAAGAGATGGGCATCAACGATTACGCTTTTGCGCTCAAGCGTGATTGCGCGCAGCGTGAGTTTTGCGTGCAGTATCGTGAAAGCGATATCGACTTTCTGCACCGCCTCGTCGCCGAAGAAGGCTTGGTGTACAGCTTTGTCCATGAAGCGGGTAAACATACGCTCTATTTCAGTGATGCCAGTGACAGCCTAAGCAAACTGCCTGAGCCTATCCCCTACAACGCCTTAGCGGGCGGCACGATGGATACGCCGTATATCCACGGCTTAACCTATCGCACCCAAGCGGAAGTGAGCGAAGTTCAGCTCAAAGACTACAGCTTCAAAAAGCCAGCCTACTCCTTTTTACAAACCGTGCAGGGCACGGAGCTGGATTATCAGCAAACCCGCTACCAACATTTTGATGCGCCGGGGCGTTATAAAGACGATGTCAACGGTGAAGCCTTTAGCCAAATCCGTTTAGACTACCTGCGCCGCCATGCCCACACTGCGGCAGGGCAGAGCAACCAGCCGCTGCTGCGTGCCGGCTATAAGTTTGACCTGCAAGAGCACCTTGACCCCGCGATGAACCGCGATTGGGTGGTGGTCTCAATTAACCATCAAGGTGAGCAGCCGCAAGCGTTACAAGAAGAAGGCGGCAGTGGTGCAACGACCTACAGCAATCAGTTCAGCTTAATTCCGGGGCATCTTCACTGGCGCGCTGAGCCACAACCCAAACCGCAAGTCGATGGCCCAATGATAGCGACGGTTGTTGGCCCTGAAGGCGAAGAAATCTTCTGTGATGAACACGGACGGGTGAAAATCCATTTCCCGTGGGACCGCTACTCGAACGGTAACGAGCAGAGCTCCTGTTGGGTACGAGTGTCGCAAGGTTGGGCGGGCAGCCAATACGGCTTTATCGCCATTCCGCGCATCGGCCATGAAGTGATTGTCTCTTTCTTAAATGGCGACCCAGACCAACCGATCATCACCGGACGCACTTTTCATGCGACCAATACACCGCCATACAGCTTGCCAGAGCACAAAACCAAAACCGTGCTGCGCACCGAGACGCACCAAGGGGAAGGGTTTAACGAGCTCAGTTTTGAAGACCAAGCGTGCAAAGAGCAAATCTACCTGCATGCGCAGAAAGACTTCGATGGTTTGGTGGAAAACGACCACACCACGGTCATTCGTCACGACCAACATCTGACCGTTGAAAATGACCAGTTCACCCAGATTAAGCGCAACCAACACCTGACGGTCGAGGGAGAAAGTCGAGATGCGGTAACGGGCGAGCAAGTGCTGAGTATTGAAGGCTCGCTGCATGTGAAAGTGGGCAAAGTTTGGGTCAATGAAGCGGGTACAGAGATCCATGTGAAAGCGGGACAGAAAGTCGTGATTGAAGCGGGCTCCGAGATTACCGTTAAAGCGGGCGGCAGCTTTGTGAAAGTCGATCCGGCGGGGGTGCATCTGTCTGGTGCTTTGGTCAATCTCAATTCTGGTGGCAGTGCTGGAAGTGGTAGCGGCTTTGGCGGTGCAATGCCCGCCTTACCGGGCGGCTTAGAGCCTGCCGTGACACTGGCTCCACCGCAAACCATCTCTTACCAAGCGTTGCTACAGGCCGAGCAAGCGAATGTTCCTGCGGTGAAGGTGTGTCCTTTAGCGGGAGCAAACTCATGATTCAGCAATGGTTAGTGAAACAAACCACACCAGTCTTCTGGTTATTAGATCAGCAAGCCTTTAAACAAGTTATTGCGGCTAATAATGGGTTAGTGTTTGACGGCACTCAGATTCTATTTCATGGCGAAACATTTGCTCCTGTGATGAGTTTGTCACCTTGGTTAATTCCTGTCTCCGACAAGGTGCTGGAATTGCCGGATGAGCTGTTACAGCAAGGCATTTTCTTAACCAGTCATAGTTCTACAAGTGAATTATTAAGCCATCTCCAAAGCCTTTTGATTGCAGCACTAGAAGGCGAAGAAGTACTGTTTCGGTTTTATGATAGGCAGGTCATTGTGCCCATGTTGGATGAGATGCGAGATCTGGAACGCAACGAATTTTTAGGGCCAGTAGATAAATTAGCCATCGTTAAACAAGGAATATTTCAAGAATGGGTAAATACGCGTAGTTCCGAGTTTATCTATCAGCCTGCACCTTGGTGGAAAATACAGCCTTATCATTTGATGCCACTTTATCGAACCGAAGTGCATGCTCAAGTTTTAGAACGACGTTTTTGGGAAAAACTTCCTTACGTAATGGAACAGCTTGATGAGCCACAACAATGGATTAAAACCATTTTAGATGAAGCTAAGCAGGCTAATTTGGGGCACGAGAATGCAGAGTACTTAGTTTTAAATCACTTGTGGAAAGCCTCATTAACCACTCTAGAGCAGCTGAGTGATGCACTTCATATTAATCAACAAGAACTTCAGGAAATAATGCAAATTCGGGAGAAATTAGCATGAGTAGCACAGGTGCCCATCCACATTGTCAACCTTGTGAGAATCTCAAACATTGGATTGAAATTATTGTGCGGGATGAACAGAACCAGCCCTTTGAAGGTGTGAGTGGTGTTTTGATTGACGCAATGAAAAATAAGCATCCAATTGAGCTCAGTGCTTCACCTATCCTGATTGAAAATCTTGCGCCCGGTCCTGTTGAAATCGAGTTGGATTATGATCAGTGGTTGAAAGCTGCGCAAGATAAAAGTCACCCAAAAAATGAAGAAAAAGCTAAACCGGTTGAAGAGTTTTCTAGCAGTTACAGTGCCCACAAGAGTGGTCCGGTGGTTTATCAAGAAATTACGACGGGTGATTTGACCAAATTACCGAAAGAGATCGTATTACCAACTAACCATCAAAAAGGCAAAGCCGGAACGCTAAAACTCTTTACAGATAAAACCTATATTCTTCAAGTTAGGGCATACAAGTTTATTACTCTTCGAGTCGGAATGTTCTTTGATGGTACTGCTAACAATACGTACAGCGCCCAATGGGGAAAACAACAATTAGAAAATTACTATCGTAAATGGAAAGCAAAATACGATGCTGAATGCGAAATTAATTCCAAAAACGGTAATGGAGCAAAAAAAGAAGTCCCAATTACGGCACTTTCTAGTGATTGTTTTACCTATCCGAAAAAGGATAATTTCATCCTCTCCTTATTCAAAGATGATGAGGGAGAAATAGAGACGGTTGCGGGTAGTGCAAGTAATGAATTAACCAATGTTCAAAAACTGTTCGATTTATACTCTCAAGACAAATTTTTTAAAGAAAAAAATATGTTTAGCCATGCTGAGTATATCACTGGGATTGGTACGGGAAATAGCACCGCGATTGCTCCTGCAGATGAGTCGATCGTTGTCGGGCAAGGCTTAGGAATTGGTAAGTATGGAGTTACAGCCAAAGTCACTACAGGGATTCAAACACTTTCTCAAAATATAGAACAGGTTACCTCTACATTTGAAACAGTTCTTAAAATGAAAGTCGATGGTATAGAAAAGCTCCAATTTGATGTTTTTGGATTTAGTCGTGGAGCGGCTGCCGCAAGACATTTCATCAATATGGTATTGGATGGTGAAAATGGCGAATTTGCGAAGACGTTTACATTAGGCTGCCAGAAAGCCGATTTACCACTCATTTACGCTTTTGATTGGGATGAGGTCGATGAAATAAAAGCGAATTGCGAAATCACCTTTGCTGGTTTGTTTGATACAGTGGCCTCAGTAGTCAATATTTTTTCTAAAAACTCCTCTTTGGGCCTAGATCTCAATACACACACGGATAATGGTGATGTAAGACTATGGATTGACCCTAGACGAGTCAGGCGTGCCGTACATTTAACTGCGGATCCGACCATTGAATGCCGAGATAACTTTAGTTTGAATCATCTCAATTCTACGGATGAAGAACATTTTCATGAATTTGTTTTGCCAGGCGCTCACTCAGATATTGGGGGCGGCTATTACTCTAGGCTCAGTTTTAACAATCAAGGGTATCTGCTGCCTGTTTTAGAGAAGAAACTTGTTAAGCGTGTGAGTCGTACGTTTTCCGATCGCTGGGATGAAGAGAAAACCAAGCAATATGTGTTAAATGAGCTAGAAAAATATAAGGTGCTAGATAGGCTTACGGGTTGGAAAGATGAGGATTACGTGGTTGAGCCGTTGGACGTTCGTCAAGAAGGTAAGAAAGATGGGGGGCAAGTGACAGGCAAACTTTATATTCAACGTCAAGTGGAAGGGGATCTCTCGCGTTTGTACTTACGTTTAATGTACGGTTTGGCCGAGTTCCATGGCGTTCCCATGTCCGACGAAAATTCCGAAGTCTGGGAAGATAAAGATATGCGTCACTACAACATCGAAGATTATGGCAGCGGCTTTGCCAAGATCAATCAAAGCGTACTAGAGCTAGCTAAAAATGGGCAATATTCAGCGTTGCAACAGAAGCTCTCAATCCCAGAGCTAAAGACAAATCTCATGGCATTGAATCTCTTCCACCATTCATCCGGTGATGATATTGGAATGTCTCCGTTGTGGGACGAAAAAGCAGGCTGCTATAAAAGAGCCAGCTATCCATGCGAACAAGGAAAATAAAATGAATAAAGTGTTCTTGTTATTGTCAGTGCTTTTACTTAACTCATGTTCTACTAATGCTGCATATCAAACCGAGCAGCCATGGACGTGGCGAGTTGGTGTAACAATGCCTTCGTTTTACCCAGTAAAAATTACCCAAATCTACGGTGTTAATGAAAAAGAAAACTGGACTGTATTAATTCATAATATTATCCCCCGTATGAGTGATAGCGATATTGAGTATATCCGTCAGATATTTCCTGATTATGATGGTTTTGGGCTGTCACATGCCTTAGGTATTACAAGCAGAAGCCAAATTGGTGTAGGTTCCACCCAGCTACCTGATACACTTTATGTGTACTGGGTTTCATTGTTTGATACCAAATTTTATGTCACTAAGTATGAGATTCCTGACAACGTAAAACAGTTAGTAGCTACGAAAACAACTTATACTAAATGGAATGGATTTATTGTTGATCCATGTTATCGCGCAGAGTTTATTTTTGGTCTTCTGCCTAATGGGAAAGCTAAAGTTTGGTTAGATGGATGCGGAGAGACTATTTATCTTACGGAGTTAGCTCCTGACCAAACTCCTGATCGTGATAGCAATGGATTTAAAGCCGATACATATAAAGAATCTTCTTATCTTAGAAATATCCAACAACGCGCTAAGGATGCAGGTGTTGAGCTAGAGCCCATCCCTTGGGATAAAGTGAATAAAGTCTATTCCATCAATGAGATTAAAACGCTTGGCGAGTAACTTCGCGTGAGTTGAAAAATCTTCATAAGACACATGAGAGGCTTTGCGGTATAAGAAAGACTTGCTGATTTTCCTTCAAGGATTGATATGGTTATCCAGAATTTCGAAGCTTTTCTTATCGCTATTACTATTTTGACCTTAACACCGGGACTCGATACTGCTTTGGTGATCCGTAACACTTCACGGGCTGGGTTTGCAGATGGATGCACAACCAGCTTGGGTATCTGTTTTGGGTTATTCGTTCACGCCACTTTTTCTGCTATTGGTATCTCCGCGATTCTTGCCCAATCGGCTGAGCTATTTCAAATCGTTAAAATGGTGGGAGCGGCTTATCTGATTTGGTTGGGTATTTCGAGCTTACGATCATTAATGAAAACAGGGCAGGGCATTGAGGTTGCGAGCCTAGCTCATACACAATTTCGCTTAACCCGATCGCTGCGTGAAGGTTTCCTCTCGAATGTGCTGAACCCGAAAACTGCCGTTTTTTACTTAGCTTTTCTGCCTCAATTTATTAATCCTGACTATTCACCGTTAGCGCAATCTTTGCTGATGGCGTTGATTCATTTTGTGATCGCGATGGTATGGCAATGTGGTTTAGCCGGTGCTTTGAGCAGTGCTAAAAACCTTCTGAAAAACGCTTCTTTTATGCGTTGGATGGAAGGTACAACGGGAGTTGTTTTGGTCGCATTAGGTATCAAACTTCTCTTAGAGAAACCTCAAGCCTAACTTGTAATAAAGGTTTAAAAGTAGAAAAAGCGCCGTTGGGCGCTTTTTCTTTGTGCTTAGACCGACTAGGTATTATTGAACTTGGGCTTCGGCTTCGGTGTATTGATAACGCGCGGCAAAATACTGCTTCGTTTCTTCCACGACCACATGGCGTAAGGCAACAAGGCCAATAAGATTCGGAATGGCCATTAAACCATTTACAATGTCGGCGATAATCCAAATCAAATCGAGGTGCAGGAATGCGCCTGAGGCAATCAAGCCAATAAAGACGATTTTGTAAGGTAGTACCGCTTTGGTTCCGAATAAGAACACCATGCAGCGTTCGCCGTAGTAGTTCCAACCCAAAATGGTCGTAAAGGCGAAGAACATCAAACCAATCGAAACCAGCATCGGACCGATAGTTTGTGCATTTAAGCCTGTGGCAAAGGCGTAGGTGGTCATCGCTGCACCGGAAAGATCGCTTTGCCAAGCGCCCGTTAGAATGAGAGCCAAGCCAGTCATCGTACAGATGATGATGGTATCGAAGAAGGTCCCCGTCATAGAGATAAGACCTTGTTCAACGCAGGAGTCAGTTTTCGCCGCCGCCGCAGCCATAGGCGCACTGCCTAAGCCAGATTCATTGGAGAACACGCCGCGAGCAATACCCGATTGAATCGCGAGCATAATGCTCGCACCTAAGAATCCACCTGTCGCAGCAGTCGAGGTGAACGCGGATACCAGCACCAATTCCACGGCGTCTGCGAGTTTGTCCGCGTTGGTAACAATCACACTTAAGCAGGCGACAATGTAAAACAGCGCCATCGCAGGAACCACTTTTCCTGCCACTTTCGCGATGGATTGAATACCACCGATAGTGACAATGGCAACCAGTATGGTCAGTACCACCGCAGAGGCTTCACGAGGGACGCCAAAAGAGATTTGAGTGGCATCTAAGATCGCGTTCACTTGTGGGAAAGTACCAATACCGAAGCAGGCAACCCCTACGGCAAACACTGCAAATAATACTGCCAGTGTTTTTGAACCCACACCATCACGCAGGTAGTACATTGGCCCGCCGACCATTTGCCCTTTGTCATCCACTTGGCGATATTTCACTGCGAGTAAACATTCTGCGTATTTGGTTGCCATGCCAAACAGGGCGGCGAGCCACATCCAGAACAGGGCACCTGGGCCGCCGAGTTTGATTGCGGTCGCAACACCTACGATGTTTCCTGTACCAATGGTGGCAGAAAGAGCAGTACACAATGCGGCGAAGCTTGATACATCACCTTGTTTGTCTGCAGATTTTTCGCGGCCAAATACCATAGCTAAAGCCGTCGGCAGGCGTCGAAATTGCAGTAAGCCCAAGCGGAAGGTGAAATAGACACCGGTGCCGACCAGAAGAATTAACAGTGGTGGACCCCACACTAAACTATCAACAGTTTGCAGAAAAGATTGCAGGTTATTCATGATTTCCCCTTAAAAAATAAACATAAGGAGAAGAGAGAAAGGGTGCGAAAAATGCACAGCAGAGCTCTAGCGAGCTCACTAAAAGATTGGCCTTTCACTCCTCTGTCCTTTTGCCTGAGAGTTTCACTCTGCATATGCGCAGAGCTTGCTCCTTCGGCGACCGATTAAACGGTTCTCTCCAGAGGTTCCTCCAACTACAGTCCTCGCTTATTCGTTGCCAATAAATGGCTAAGAATAATGCACCTGAAAGATTTACTTCTTCGGCGGGTTATTTGGCTCAGATGTTAAAACCTGGTTAACAACCACTCTCCTGCAGTCTTCAACGGAACAATCGTCTTGAATAAAACGATTTGCAAGGCGGATACTAGCGAAAAGAAAATGTGATGTCACCAACAAAAGATGCTGTCTGACTAACTCTTGTCCAACTCTACTTAGGAAACCACTTTTCTCTGACGATAAACTGCGTATAAGTGGTATAAGATAAGTGCGCCAGGAGAGGTGATATGGTGAGATTGATTGCTATAACGTTGTTGATTGCATTAGCGTTTGTATTGATTCGCTATCGCACCAACGAAAAATTGCAGAAGGGGGTTGTCATCGCCATTTTGGCGACCTTCGCTTTATACACCACCTTCTTGGTGATTTCAGAATTGATTCGCTGACGCAAAAGGAGCGAAGCGTGAACAAACACAATGAGTTTGACGACAACGAAGAAGTTGTTGTTATCGAACGAAGAGATAAGCAAGGTTATCTTTATATTGCGATTGCTGCGGCATTAGGTATTGCATTGGGTGGACTGATCGGTTCATCTGTGACAACCAGTCGCTGGGAGGCGTCGTATGACGCGCTGCAGAATCAGCTTGAACAGTTGCAAAATTCGAAAACAGAAGTTGTGAAAGCGGCCGAAGTAACAGAGCAGAACAATGATGAGCAATGGCAGATCAAAATGGATCAGGCCTTAGCTAAGCAGCGGGAAGAGTGGCAAACAGAATCGGTGCAGCGTGATAAGTATGTGGCAGAGCTTGAGAAACACAACCTCGATCTTGAGCAGCAGTTGAATGAACAGAAAATGGCTCTGGAGCTTGCCAATACACATAACAATGAACTTAACCGTCAAACTGATATACAAGCGACTATGCTGGAACGTTCTCGAGAACTTTTCCAACGTGAGTTAAAAATCAAACAGGAATTAGAAGAATTGCAAAAAGAACGTGATTCACTAGTTCCGAAAATCAAGGTGCTGAAGAAAGAGTGTGATATCTACCTTGAAGGAAAATCGTGGGATGCGAAATCGGATTCTTGTGATAAACAGGATGAAGCCAATTCCCGTATTAGCCAAATTGATCAGATGATTCGTGTCCATCAAATGGATTTGGAACAGATTAAATCGCTTTCAGAAGAAATAGGCCTATAGCTGGAAGTAAAAAATAAAAAAGCCACCCATGGTGGCTTTTTTATTGTCATCCCTAAACCACCGTTTTTACAGTGGTGAGCGTTTTAGGTACGAGACTAGTCATTCACTTTGAGTTTTTGAAAGTATTCATCATAGATGACACTTGCTTCGCCCACTTCATCTTGCCATTCACCGCTATCCATAACTGATTGAGGTGGATAAATATTGGGGTCATTAGCAAACTCTTTAGGTAAGAGATTATTTGCCGTTTTGACTGGTGTTGGATAACCGATTTCTAAAGCGATTTTTGCAGCATTTTCTGGCCGCAATAAAAAGTCGATCATTTTATGCGCGGCTTCTACGTTTTTTGCTCCCGTCGGAATGGAGATACTATCCATCCAGAAAATGGCCCCTTTCTCTGGCCAAATTATCTCGATCGGTGCACCTTCTTGGCGCGCCATATAAGCCGAACCATTCCATAACATACCGAGTGATACTTCACCGGCTAAGTATGGGTTGGCTGGGAAATCCGAGTTAAATACCAATACGTTTGGCATCAGTTTTTTCAACTCACGATAGGCTGCTTTAATTTCTTTAGGGTTGGTTGAATTAGGTGAGTAACCCAGTTTGCTTAAAGCGATATGGAAGACTTCACGTGAGTCATCCATCAGCATTAGCTGACCTGCCCATTTAGGATCCCACAGGTCTCCCCAGTTTTTGAGTGACTTCTTATCAAGCATGTCAGTATTAATACCGATGCCAGTCGCCCCCCAAATATAAGGAATCGAATATTTATTGCCGGGGTCAAAAGGTTTGTTGAGATAGTTTGGGTCGAGGTCTTGATAGTGAGAAAGTTTCGAATGATCAATCTCTTGTAGCATTCCTTCTTTGCGCATTTTAGAGACAAAGTAAGTGGAAGGAACTACGAGATCATAACCGGAGCCCTGCGTTTTAAGCTTGGCATACATACTTTCGTTGGATTCATAGGTGGAGTAGATCACCTTGATTCCAGTTTCTTTGGTAAAGTCTTCTAGGACTTCGCTCGGGATATATTCAGACCAGTTGTAGAAGTAAAGTTCTTGGTCTTTAGCCATTGCATTGGTGGTGAACAATGCTGCTGCGCACAGAGCACTCGCAAACAGTTTATTTTTCATTACGTTCCCATAGTGTATAGAAAGAACCTAACTAGGCGATGGAGGGGGAGTATAACAAGATAAAAAAAAATAGGCAGCAAATGCTGCCTATTTGATGCTTTTCTGCGACTTTATTGGCCGGCTTTCAACTTCATGAAATACTCTTCGTACTTCACAGTCTTATCGCCTACGGCAGATTGCCATTCAACACGATCCAGATCTTCTTGAGATGGGAACAGTGGTGCAACATCTTTAAACTTGTCGTTTGATGCCTTAACACCTGTCAGGTAGCCCGTGTCACGTGAAATTTGCTCTGCAATTTCAGGACGTAGCAAGAAGTCGATCATTTTGTGTGCAGCATCAACATTTTTCGCGCCAGAAGAGATCGCAAAGTTGTCAACCCAACCGATACCGCCTTCTTTCGGGAATACCAATTTGATCGGTAGACCTTCTTTTTGTGCGGCAGCAGCAGAGCCATTCCACAGCATACCTAGGCCAACTTCACCTGAAAGGTAAGGCGCTGCAGGGTTATCAGAGTTGAAAACCAGCACGTTTGGCATCAGTTTTCGCAGTTCTGCATACGCTTCATCGATCTGTTTATCGTCTGTTGAGTTACCAGAGTAACCTAACTTGCGCAGAGCGATGTGGAATACTTCACGCGTATCATCCATCAACATCAGTTGACCTTTTAGCTCAGGCTTCCATAGGTCACCCCAGCTTTGGAAGTCATTAGGATCATACATGTCGGTATTAACAGCTAGACCAGTGATAGCAACAACGTGTGGAATTGAGTAATCGTTGTTTGGATCATAAGGTTTATCTAGGTAGTTAGAATCTAAGTTTTTGAAGTTACTCAATTTAGATTTATCGATTTTTTGTAGCATCCCTTCATCACGCATTTTTGCAACGAAGTAGGTAGATGGAACTACCAGGTCATAACCTTCATTGTGCGTTTTGAGTTTTGCATACAAAGTTTCATTCGACTCATAAGTTGAGTAAATAACTTTGATTCCTGTTTCCTTGGTGAATTGCTCTAGGATACCGCTATTGATATACGGACCCCAGTTCATGAACACCAGTTCCTTATCTTCCGCTGCCGCTGTGCCAGACAACAGAGAAAGCGCACATGCGCTACCTGCTAAAAAAGTAGCCAGTTTTTTCATCGACGTTAGCTCCAAACTAAACGTTGCCCTTATGGGCGTTGCAAAGAAAAACAGAATGATTTCCATCATTCTGTTTCGCGTGTTTCCAAACGGACGTGGATTTTACTTCATTTTTTCTCTTGCTAACAGCTGTGAAATAACCACAAGAGTTAATGAAACCACTAACATCACCGTTGCCAGTGCGTTAACTTCTGGTGAAATACCTACTTTGACCATTGAATATATCTTTAATGGCAAAATTTCGTAGGTTGGACCAGTCACAAACGAACTGATAATCACGTCATCCAACGATAGGGTAAAGCTAAGTAACCAGCCAGCCGCTACCGCTGGTTTTGCCAGAGGCAGAATGATCTTCTTCAGTATAACCCATTCTCCGGCTCCAAGATCTTTTGCTGCTTCAAGCATTTTCACATCAAAGCCATTGAGACGGCTGTATACGGTTACCACAACGAATGGTAAGCAAAAGGTGATATGAGCAATCAGCAGTGTAAAAAAGCCGAGCTTGGCGCCTAATACTAAGAACAGAGCAAGCAGCGAAATTGCCATGACGATATCGGGTGACATCATGACGACAAACAGCATGCCACTCACCACCTTTTTACCTTTGAACTGGTAACGGAAGAGGGCAACGGCCGTCAAGCTGCCGATCAGGGTTGCTGCAGTAGCTGAAAAAACCGCGACGTTGATCGAGTGCCAAGCCGCTTGCATTAAACTGTCGTTATTCATGAGAGCGTGGTACCACTTGGTGGTGAAGCCACCCCATTTGATACCAAACTTGTTTTCGTTAAATGAGTTTGCAATCAAAACAATAATTGGTAGGTACAAAAATAAGTACACCAAACTCATAAAGCTAAATCTAATTGAACGTCCCATTAGTCTAGCTCCACCTTCTTATTCAATAGTTTACCTGCACGGTAGTAGGCGTACAGCATGATGGCCATGGCCAATGTCAAGGCAATGCTCGTTGCCGCACCAAACGGCCAGTCACGGGCGTTAAGGACTTGGCTCTTAATTACGTTACCGATAAGTAAGTTTTTCGCACCACCAAGTAGGTCAGCGATGTAGAACATACCGAGTGCTGGAAGTAAAACCAGTAAACAACCACCGATGATGCCGGGCATCGTCAGAGGTAAAATTACACGAACCAAAGTCTGGAATTTATTGGCTCCAAGATCGCGCGCCGCTTCAATATAAGTGCCATCCAATTTTTCGATGGCAGAGTAGAGTGGCAGGATCATAAATGGCAACAAAATGTAAACCAGACCGATCATTACGGCTGTTTCGGTGAACATAATGCGTAATGGGGCATCAATCAGACCGAGTGATATTAACGCTTGGTTCAGAATGCCTTGCGTGCCGAGTACGATTTTTAAACCATAGGTGCGAATGAGTGAGTTGGTCCAGAAAGGAACAATAATCAAAAACAGCATAAATGGACGCCATTTAACTGGCATCTTGGCTACAATGTACGCAAATGGGTAACCAATCACGAGGCAGATCAAGGTTGCGACAATCGCCATGTAAAACGAGTGCAGCATCACTTTGCCGTACAGCGGATCAAGCAAACGTGTATAGTTCTCAAAGGTGAATACAAACTTAATCAAGTTTGCTTCATCACGAGTCAGAAAACTGGTACCAATAATCATCAGGTTTGGGAACAGTACAAATAGCACTAACCAACTGACAATTAAGGTAATAATTGCATTTTGCAGATTAAGCTTTTTGCTCATCATTGAGTACTACCTCCCAGCTTTCAACCCAAGTGATGGCAACCTTCTGCCCGATAGAGTGATCCACATCTGGATCATCTTCGTTGAAGAATTCGCTAACCATCACGCACATACCGGATTCCAGTTCAACCACTGATTCCAGAGTCATGCCTTTGTAGGTGCGGTCAGTCACGTGACCCACAATACCTTTTTCTTCTGACTCTTTGATTTCTTCGATACGTAAGTCTTCAGGACGGAGGAGCACTTGCAGCTTGTCACCAGCCTTCACTTCATCTTCATAGTAAACAATCGACTCGATACCTTCGATGTCAACGCGGATGCGTTTTTCGTCGATACGATCGATAGTCGTTGCTTGGAAGACGTTGATTTCGCCGATAAAACGAGCAACAAAGAGATTTTTGGGGTCTTCGTAGATTTCACGAGGAGAGCCGTCTTGTTCAATTTTTCCTGATCGCATAACGATGATGCGGTCTGACATTGACAATGCTTCTTCTTGATCGTGAGTGACGAAGATAAAGGTAATGCCTAATTGGCGTTGAAGCTGTTTAAGTTCGCTCTGCATTTGTTTACGCAATTTGTAATCCAAAGCTGAGAGCGATTCGTCAAGGAGCAGTACTTTAGGTTTGTTAACCACTGCGCGCGCAATAGCGATACGCTGTTGCTGGCCACCAGAAAGTTGATGCGGTTTACGTTGTGCCATTTCGGCAAGGCGCACCATGCGTAATGCTTCCATAACACGAGGCTCGATTTCGCTTTGAGGTACTTTTTGCATGCGCAAACCAAAAGCAACGTTATCGAACACAGTCATGTGAGGGAAGAGAGCATAGCTTTGGAAGACCGTATTGACGTGTCGTTGTTCAGCAGGAACTTGAGTAACGTCTTGATCATCTAGCAGAATCTGACCTTGATCTGCAGTTTCAAAACCGGCAATCATTCTTAACACAGTTGTCTTGCCACAGCCTGATGGGCCTAGGATAGTTAAGAATTCACCATGATTCACATCAAGATTGAGGTTACCAATGATTTCCTTACCATCGAAACTTTTGCTAATGCCAGATAGACGAATGACTGGCTTTCCTACTGAATGTTGTTCGTTCAACGTCTGTATTTCTCCCACCTCGGCCTGTAGACAATTCTACTTGTTGGACCTGTAGTTAAACAAAAATAAGGGGCGCATCATAAACACCAAGAGCACGATTTCAAAGTCTTTTTCTTACCTTGAAACAGAAAAATTTTTGCCAGTTTTATTCTATTTTGTCTAGCATGCTGATTTTGCTTAACTCTTAATGCTATCAAGCGGTTAATTATCAATCATATCGACAATAATGCAAGATGAGATTGGTAATCAGATTTTAGCCTGAGCTGCATTTCAGTATAATGAACACAATTTTCATGTCGAAGCGTGACGTTATCCGCGCATTCGACCGAACTAGGGCATTTTATGAATAACGATATCGAAAGAGAGTTCAATCTTGGCGGCTCGGTAGACAAAGCACTATCGGGAAGTTATGAGTTAAAAGTCGGTGATGTCTTGAAAGAGGCATGGGGCATGACGGTAAAACACTTTATTAACTTTACTCCGGCTATTTTTGTGCTCATTTTCGTGCAATTAGCGATTTTCTATTTGGCTTTCAAATTGCAGATTGGTGATCTCTCGGTAATTTTATCGGTTTTTGAACAAGGTGGGACTGTACCTGACGGCTTAGTCCAAGCGATGTTTATTGCGAACTTTAGTTATGAAGTGATCAGTGCTCCTATTTATGCAGGCATCAGCTTGATGGCGATGAGCCACGCTGCAGGGCTCAGAACGCAAACTCGTCATATGAGTAAAGGGCTACAATTCACCATCCCGGTTATTTTAGCCACTTTATTTAGTTTAATGTTACAAGGTGTGGCAGGGATGATTCTACCATTCCTCTCCATGTATCTTTCGATTGCTTTTAGTAACTCATTGCTACTTATCTGTGAAAAGAAAGTACCACCGATGCAATCGTTACTACTTTCGTTAAGAGCTGTGAATAAGAAGATTTTTTCATTGATTGCTATTTATTCAGTATTAATGGTGCTATTTATCATGTCTGTATTTCTATATGGAATCGGACTGGTGCTATTTTTACCTTTCTTCTTCCATGTGAAAGGGATCATTTATCGCAATATGTTTGGTATTCGTTTGAAAATTATTGCTACAGATCACCCCAAGGACGATCAGGATAACCACAATCAATCCTCTGGAGTTTTTGATGCATAAAAAGGTAAGTATTGGACTTGTTTGGCTGATGATTGTTGCCATTGCTATTTTTGGCGTTTACCGTTTCGAAAAACCGAAAAGGACAAAACTGCCATTACTAAGAGGTGAAGTTGTGGGCATTGCACCTGACTTTACAGCCATGAGTGACATTTCAGAAAGGAAACAAGCTTTCTTTAATTACCTAAAACCTGGCGTGATGTACGAGAACTCTCGCATTTTACAAGAAAGGGCAATTCTCAAGCGGATTAAAAAAGACTTTGTAGATAGTCAACTCTCCTCCAATAATCTAGCGCAAGCTCAGCGCTTGGCGAGCTTATATTCGCTAGAGTTAAACCAAGGTAATGTGGATGCAGCATGGTTACAAGAGATGCTACATCGAGTCGATGTTATCCCTGAAGCTTTGGTACTCACACAAGCAGCAAATGAATCGGCATGGGGGACATCAAGGTTCGCCAGAGAGGGTAATAACTATTTTGGACAGTGGTGCTATAGCTCTGGATGTGGATTAGTACCCTTGGAACGGACTGAAGGTGCGTTTCATGAAGTTGCTAAATTTGATAGCGTTCAAGATTCGATTCAGGGCTATTTTATGAATGTGAATCGAAACGCTGCATATCGAGAACTACGTGATATTCGTTTTCAACTTCGCCAGAAGAAGCTCAACCCCGCAAGTGATGACAGTGCTAAAGCGATGAGTAATGGTCTATTGAAATACTCAGAGCGTGGTGAATCCTACGTAAAAGATTTACAAGCTATGATGGCGGCAAATCAATCCTATTGGAATAATAATTAAAATGAAATCAAAATCTTACCTCCTACTTGCTCCTTTGTTTTTAAGCCTAAGTGTCCCTGCTGTGGCTCAACAATATATGTTTACCTACAGCAAGTTATTCTCTCAAATGAAAAGTAACACGAAAGAAGATCATCCTGATGTGAAAATGGGTATTTTCTTCATTGATGCACAAAGTAAACAAAACTGCGTGATTGAAAAAGCGTGGATGGAAAAAGAAGAGCATTATGAAGCGTTGAAAACAGGGCCTGGCTATGAACTTTTAGTCCCATTGGATAACAATCTGCGACAAGCGAACCCTCTGGTTTTTGTTGATACACCTCAAGATAAGCGCTGTGATTTTTCTATGGTAGTGATGGCTAAAAAGCCGTTCGAAGGCAAAGTCGCTTACCAAGAAGTGCAAGTATTGTTACCACAAATGCAAGCTATGCTTGAACAACTAGGTGGTATGTTTGCAAGTTGGTTTACTCCGGCAGTTGAAGGTGTCACGTTGGAGTTTTCACCAGAAACAGAAGGGGTTATTACCTTGAGTAACGGGCAAACGGTGGCGATTGTGAATCACAAAGCCCAAGTAGCTCTATCTCAAATTGGTCCAGAGGGTTGGATGGAATTACCAGCCCCCACTTTACGAGTACTGCCATATTTACCGAAGGCGAAAAAATAAAAGCATATTTTCTAGCGTACATAAAACAAAGGCTGCCTTTAGGCAGCCTTTGTTATTAGTCGGACTTTCTGTTAGAGATTGGTGACATTTAACTGGAGTGATGGGTCAAACTCCATCACTAAGTCTTCATCTTCCACGACTTGCGGTGCAATTTCTTCTTTATCAAAGCCAATATCGCCGCCATTAATGACGCCAGAGTTTTTATCAATCGATTTAAAATCGAACAAAGAGAAGTCAGCTAGATGGCTTGGCACCACGTTTTGCATTGCTCTGAACATGGTTTCAATGCGGCCGGGAAAGCGTTTATCCCAGTCGTTGAGCATCATTTTTACCGCTTGGCGCTGTAAGTTAGGCTGTGAGCCACACAGGTTACATGGAATGATCGGGTAGCCGCGCATGTCTGCGTATTTAATGATGTCTTTTTCACGGCAATAAGCTAGTGGACGAATTACAACGTGCTCGCCATTGTCGGATACCAATTTAGGCGGCATGCCTTTCATTTTTCCGCCGTAGAACATGTTCAGGAACAAGGTCTCCAGAATATCATCACGATGGTGGCCAAGAGCAATCTTAGTTGCCCCCAGTTCTTTGGCCGTACGATATAAAATACCGCGACGCAGGCGAGAGCAAAGTGCGCAAGTCGTTTTGCCTTCTGGAACTTTGTCTTGCACGATCGAATAGGTATCTTCTTCAACGATTTTGTATTCAACACCTAAGCTTTCCAAATACTCTGGTAGCACGTGAGCTGGAAATCCTGGTTGCTTTTGATCAAGATTGACGGCGATGAGTTCAAAAGAGATGGGGGCACTTTTTTGCAGGCTCATCAAAATTTCCAGCATGGTAAAGCTATCTTTTCCACCGGACAGACACACCATAATGCGATCACCATCTTCAATCATATTGAAGTCAGCAATTGCTTGACCGGTATTACGACGAATACGCTTTTGCAATTTGTTAAAATTGTATTGTTGAGCTTTGGTCAACTCTTGAGTTTGCGCTGTCATTGCTTGCTATCTTAAATCTCAAAACAAAATGAAGTGCGTATGATACGGATAAATGCAAGAGATGCCAGATTTATAGCATGCAGGGATAAAAAATCCCTGCCTATAGGACAGGGATCAAACACGTAAGACTTAGATTGCGGTTTGCGGGTCGAGTGGGCTTACATAGCCATTAGGCTTTAGTGCGAGTACATCACAGTTAATTTTATCAATAACATGTTCGGCAGTATTGCCGATAAACACGGCCGAAAGCCCAGTTCTACCTGTGGTACCTAAAATTACCATTGCTGCGTTGAGTTGTTTAGCCGCATCAGGAATAACATCTTCAGGCAACCCTTGCTGAACAATCGTCTGTTCTTCACTTAAACCATGTTTCTGGCGTAGTGCTTTCATCGCTGTAAGATGGTGACCGCGGACGGCATCAGTATAAGTGGTTGGGTCAAACTCAGGCAGCTCAATAGTTATGTTCGCGGGGGTAACAGGGTATGCGTTAACAAGATATGGGTTTGCTCCAAGACGCTGGCTAAGGTTGATTAATTGATCAACCATTCGATCATTCAAATCAATGTGTGTATCGACTTCAGATCCCACATGCACTGAAGCAATAATGTTGGCGTTTTCTGGCCAATCAGCATTTTTTACTAACAATACAGGGGTTGGGCATTTGCGCATTAAATGCCAGTCAGTTGGAGTAAAAATAACCGACTCTAACATGTCATGTTTGCGTGTGGCTTTGATAAGGATGTCATGCTCGCCAGCAAAGATTTCTCCAATAATCGCCTCGTAAGGCCTGTTGTGCCATACGACCTTAATTTCAAACTGAACGGATTGATCAACATAAGGTTCAGCGATTGAGCGCATCCATTGTTCTCTCTGGTGAATAACTCCTTTACGCATGGCGTCGCGTTCTTCAAGAGAGAGCATGGATGTCATGTCATAAGAGAAATCATAAATCGACAGGAAGAAAGTCACGTGACTAGTTGAAGTGCTTTTTTGCGCGAGTTGCATTGCGCGAGCTAAAGCGGGTTGTTCATCATGGTTGATGTCGGCCACGACAAGAATTTTGCTGTAAATGCTCATGGGAAACTCCTTGTTCAGTGAGGAGGTCTATTAGCTTTACTTTAGCTTAGTTATGAACAGAGTTTTAGCAAAAAGAGAGGGTATTTCTAAGAAGTATGATGTAGCTCATTATGAGCTACATCATTGATGTTATTTAGATTCTTTAGATACGCCAGCAAGTTCCATTAGCTCAGCATGATTGAGAATCGTAATGTATTTCCCTTTTACGCTCAGGATCTCTGATTTTTGGAAGCGACCTAACAATCGGCTGATGGTTTCAACAGTCAACCCGAGGTAGTTACCAATATCACCACGAGTCATGGTGAGACGAAACTCACGAGGGCTAAAACCGCGTTGAGAAAAGCGAGTTGAAAGGTTATATAAAAATGCAGCAAGACGTTCCTCGGCATTTTTCTTCGAAAGTAACAGGATCATCTCCTGATCGCCTTTGATTTCGCTACTCATTAACCGCATGATTTGTTGGCGAAGTTTCGGCATTTTACCTGATAGGTCATCCAAAATCTCATATGGTATTTCACACACCATAGAAGTTTCTAGTGCTTGAGCAAAGCTTGGGTGTTGATCCTCCGTGATGGCATCAAAACCCACCAAATCGCCCGCTAAATGGAATGCGGTGATCTGCTCATCACCTTGTTCAGTGATGGTGTAGCTTTTAATCGTACCAGAACGAATAGCGTAAAGAGATCTCAGTTCGTCACCAGCTTTAAAAAGCTCCTGACCTTTCTGAATCGGTTTTTTACGCTCGATGATCTGATCAAGCTGGTCGAGCTCAGACTCATTCAAGGTAAAAGGGATACACAGTTGGCTAATACTGCAATCTTGACAGTGAATAGCACAACCACCCGATTGAATGCGCTTCGCAGCAGGCTTTTCGGAAATCATAACAACCTTTCACTAATTGATGTACGTCAATATTTTAGCATTGCTTAACCCTAAAGGGTAGTTAAAATAAATCAGCAATAACTAAACCATCAACTAAGATTAACTATCAGCTTTATGGCATCGTAAGCCGTATATAGCCCATACAGAATCACCAATATTGCTGCACATTGACGGAAAAAAAACGAGTTTTGCCAATGTGTTAGCTTAGTGGCACCCCAGCCACTGGCAAGCATGGCAGGTAGCGTTCCTAAGCCAAATGACAGCATGATCAACGCTCCTTGAGCAAAACTTCCCGCTACCGCAGACCAAGTGAGCATAGAGTAAACTAAACCGCAAGGTAGCCAGCCCCATACCATTCCAAACGGTAGTGCATGCCATTGTTTTTTCAGCGGTAATAGAGACTTACCTAATGGGGAAATCCATGGCCATGCTTTTTGACCGAACTTTTCAAGCCAGAGTAATCCGAACCACCATCGCCCG
The DNA here is from genome assembly GCF_009665255.1 of Vibrio metoecus. Classification (NCBI taxonomy): domain Bacteria; kingdom Pseudomonadati; phylum Pseudomonadota; class Gammaproteobacteria; order Vibrionales; family Vibrionaceae; genus Vibrio; species Vibrio metoecus. The sequence continues at coordinate 1,295,766 of NZ_CP035686.1, read as the reverse complement.
ATGTAAAGACCTAATATCACCATTAAAATGGCGGCCATGAGCCTTAGCCAGACTAACGCCGCTTGAATATCAATGAGGTTGGTTAGTGAGGCTGTAATACCTCCGACAATACCACCAATCACTGCATAACTAAGTAGCCGACCAAGATTGTAGTAAAGCAGTAATACTGGCGAGGTTTTTATTTGATTCAATGAAAGTAGGGCGCTTATCCCCCCACACATCCCCAAGCAATGTCCTACACCTAACAACCCTACAATCGAGGCGCCTAAGTAATCAGGATTCACTGTTGGTCCTTATGCTGAGTGTCATCTTCGTCGAATAGAATGTTATGACCTTGCCTTTCAAGATCTTCGAACTGTTCGCTTTTCACTGCCCACAAAAAAATACCTACTGCAACACAAACAAGTACGATCGCAATGGGGATCAGTAAATACAAGCTTTCCATGGCTATCTCCCTTGCTTTTTGAGCAAACGAAGTGAATTCGAGACAACGATGATGGAACTGGCTGACATGCCGACCACGGCAATATAAGGCGCCACTAATCCTGCTACCGCTAACGGAAGAATGAGCACATTGTAACCCAGCGACCATGCTAAGTTTTCACGAATGATTTTACGAGTCTTCAACGCCAATGTTCTTGCTTCCAACAGCTTATCTAAACGGTCTCCAATCAGCACCATATCCGCCGAGGCTTTGGCCACATCGGTTCCACCACCCATAGCGACAGATAAATGCGCTCCCGCAAGTGTAGGGGCATCATTAATGCCATCGCCTACCATTAAGGTGATGTCAGTTTGGTTTAACTGGCGCAGGTAGTTTAGCTTATCTTCCGGTTTTGCTTGAGCGACGACATTATCGATTTCCATCTCTTTAGCAACGATTTGCGCGCTAGTTTGAGAGTCACCAGTCAATAAGGTAATTTTGATTCCCGCAGCATGGAATTTACTGATGAAGTCTTTGGCTTCTTTACGTATTGGGTCTTGGTAATGAAAAGTTGCAATATGCTGATTATCTAAAGATAAGAACACACAATTAATGTCAGAATGAGATTGTGTATCTAACACAAACTCAGCACTGCCAATTTTAACGAAATGATTTCGGTAGAACCCTTCAATTCCGCTACCGATGACATTTTTTACTTCATTGAGGTTGATACTTTCAACTTTATAGCGACGAAAGGCTTTAGCGATGGGATGGTTAGCATGACTTTCCAATTCCGCAGCAATCGTTAAGCATTCTTGTTCTGTAAAGTCTCCCCAAGTATCCACGGAACAAATTTCAATATTGCCATGGGTTAATGTGCCGGTTTTATCGATCACCAAGTGATTAACTTTACACAGGGTTTCGAATACATGGCTTTTGCGCAGCATGACGCCAATACTTCCCATACTGGAAGTAGCGCAAGTTAATGCTGTTGGCGTAGCGAGTGACAAGGCACAAGGGCAGGTCGCCACCAGAACGGAGAGCATAATCCAGAAGGCATCTTCAGGCCGTGTCTGATGCCAGAAAATCCATGTTCCTGCAGCAATAATCAAAATAATAGCAACAAAATAGCGCGCCACTACGTCGGCTATTTCGGCAATTTTAGGTTTAGAAGATTGAGCGTCATCTTGTAATCTCACGATATTAGAGATCACTGAGTCCGCTTTTGAGGCCGTTACACGTAGGTCGAAAGATTCGTCACCATTGAGTGTACCAGCGAATACTTGATCGCCAGAGTTTTTTACTACAGGCAAAGATTCACCAGTGAGCATAGATTCATCAATATGGACGCGAGTGTTGATGATTTCACCATCGGCAGGAATATGTTCACCCGGTAAAACGCGCACACAATCTCCGGGTTTCAGGGTTTTAACTGGGACTTGCTGACCATCAAGTGTTGTGGCAATAGCCGGGATCAGTTTAAGTAGATTACCACTTGCGGCGGCGGCTTTACGTCTTGCCCGCATTTCCAGAAAGCGCCCGACCAAGAGGAAAAACGTAAACATGGATATCGACTCAAAAAAAACTTCCCCTTGTTGAGTCACTGTAGCTATCAAGCTAGCAACATAGGCAAAAATAAGAGCTAATGAGACAGGTACATCCATGCCTAAGGTTCTTCCACGAACGCTTCGCCATGCATTCAAATAAAAAGGTAGAGCTGAATAGAGCAAAACGGGAGTAGCAAAAATTAAACTTACCCAGCGAAAGTAGTTTTTAAATTCAGCATCAAGGTCACCAAAGGCTTCTAGATAAAGTGCGACGGCTAGCATCATCACTTGCATGGTGGCAAGCCCTGCAATACCAAGACGATAGAGATAGGTTTTCATCGCATGATGATATTGTGCTTCGTGTTTATCTGCCTCAAAAGGCGCAGCTTTATAGCCTAATTTATGGATTTGGGCTAAGACATGGCTGAGCTGAGTTTTCGAACGATTCCAACTCAACAAAGCTCGATTCGTCGTGGTATTCACATGAATCGAGACAACACCTGGTTCGGCGTGAAGTTGTTTTTCAATGAGCCATGCACAAGCCGCACAAGAGACTCCATCTAGTGACAATGTAACCTCTGAGTGGTCGTCATTATGACGCACAAATTCTGCTTGTACATCAGCATTGTCATAATGAATAAGTGCTTTAAGTTGCTCTGGGACGAGATCGACTTTTTCAGCAGGAGCGGTACGGAATTGGTAATAAGAAACTAAGCCATTATCGACGATAGTTTGAGCGACCGTTTGACAGCCCGGACAGCACATTTCACGTTTTTCACCCAATATATCTACGTTAAAGTTCGTGTTGGCTGGTACATCTTCACCACAGTGATAACACGTTTTATTCATGATCTTAGTTCATTAATGGGGTTGACGAAGTTGGGAAAGTAATACGTCCTTGAATCAGCCATTGGGCGTCATGAGGAGTGATCTCAATAAACCAAGGGCCTTGGAGTTCATGATCGAGTTTTACTCGATAAATACCTTGAGCATCTGCGGTGACTAGCTGAGAAAAATCTCGATCTGGAAGCGTTCGGTGAGCAAACATTGCCTGAATCGCAGGATAATGGGGAAGTTGGCCCTTATCAAACACGATGAGCACATTATTACCTTCAGATTGAATGGTTGCGTGCAGTTCTAGTTCTTTGGCTATGTTGATTTTACTAAGATCAATATTGATGCCTTTGCCTTTTTTATAGTAATCCTCAGTCACTAATGAAACAGAGTTATTCGCGAAAACAATGACGGTAGCGACCGTCCAGATCACCACCGTCAGCGGCAAAATGATCAGGAACCAGGGCCAAAATTGTTTATACCAAGGCTTTACCATAAAAAAGTTCTCTACAACGATAAGAGGCTAAAAAATATAAGAAAGACAGCCCCTTGAAAAGGGGCTGTTATTAGAATGTTACTTATTCTCTGAATTGCTTAAGCTCCAGACATAAGCCGCAACCAACTGGATCTTTTCTTCACCTAAGGTGTTGATCCATGCTGGCATAACACCAGAACGACCGTTCATCACAGTTTCGGTGACATCAGCACGTGAGTCACCGTACAACCAGTCATTATCGGTCAGGTTAGGTGCTCCAAATGCAGGGTTACCTTTACCATCTGTTCCATGACACGCAGAACAAACCGCAAAGCGAGCTTTACCTGCCTCGGCTTCTTTGGCATTAACAGAACGACCTGATAGGCTCAGTGCATAACTTACAACTTCTTTTACACCTTGTTCACCTAAAATGTCTTTCCACGCTGGCATTTGACCGATACGACCATGACGAATGGTTGTTACGATAGCTTGTGGTTCTCCGCCGTATAGCCACGCATTGTCAGTAAGGTTTGGGAATCCTCGTTGACCACGAGCATCTGAACCATGACACTGAGAACAGTTTTGTAGGAACAAACGTTGGCCGACTTTAAGTGCTTCACTATCTGCGGCGATATCAGGAAGATCGCGTAAGTTAGTGGTGCCATCTTGGTAAGCTAAACGTTTGAAAGCTTCACCATAATAAGCATTCGCGTCGTCTAATTCTTTTGAATATTGAACCAAGCGCTTATCTTGCTGTGCTGCTGCAATTGAAGCGCGTGATTCTTCAAGAGAACGTACGGTTTGATCTGAACTTTGCCAGCCAAGAATACCTTTGAAGCTACCTAAACCAGGGTAAAGGGTTAAATAGACGGCTGCGAAAATGAAAGTGCTTACAAATAGGTAAGTCCACCATTTTGGCAGCGGATTGTTAATCTCGCGAATACCATCGTACTCGTGCCCCATGTCAACGCCTTCTTCAACCCCCATTTTGTCTTTCAGACACCAAACGAGGAGAATTGCGCAACCGAGCAAAGTACCAACGGTAATTACGATGATCCATAGACTCCAGAATGTAGTCATTACTTAGTCACTCCTTGTTTTTAGAGGTATGTTGCTCTTCATCGGCAAAAATAAGATTGGCAGCTTCATCAAAACGCGCTTTGCGTTTTTTACCATAAGCCCACCAAACAACGCCTATAAAGCATATGAACAGCACTATGGTCCAAATACTGTGAATAGTACCGATATCCATAATTACCTCTGTTATTTCATTGCGTGACCAAGAGATTGAAGATAAGCAATGATGGCATCCATCTCTGTTTTACCTTCCACATCTTTTGTCGCATTTGCTATTTGTTCATCAGTGTATGGCACACCAAATTGGTCACGGAACAAGGTCATTTTTTGTTGCGTGTATTTGCCGTCCAGAGTGTTTTTGGCCAACCATGGGAATGCTGGCATATTAGACTCTGGTACAAGCTCACGAGGATTTGTTAGATGAACGCGATGCCATTCGTCAGAATAACGTCCACCGACACGTGCCAAATCAGGACCTGTACGCTTAGAACCCCATAAAAATGGGTGTTCCCAAACACTTTCACCGGCCACAGAGTAATGACCATAACGTTCAGTTTCCGAACGGAATGGACGAACCATCTGGCTGTGACAAACGTTACAACCTTCACGGATGTAAATGTCGCGTCCTTCGAGTTGCAACGCGGTATAAGGTTTGAGGTTTTGCACTTCTTCAGTTGTTTGCTTTTGGAAAATCAATGGAGTGATCTCTACTAGAGCACCCCAACTGATCGCAAACACGATAAAAATGGCCAACAAGCCGACATTACGCTCAAGTAGTTCATGGCGATTGTTAGAATTAGAACTCATTGCTTAATTCTCCTTATGCCGGCTGCACAATAGCTTTTAAGCTATTTTTCGGTGCAGAAATTGTCTTATAGGCGTTGTAGGCCATTAGGAACATCCCAGACAAGAAAATGAAACCACCAATAAAGCGAACAGTATAGAATGGGTAAGATGCTTGTACTGATTCGACGAAACTGTAAGTTAATGTTCCATCAGAGTTTACTGCACGCCACATCAAACCTTGCATTACGCCGGAAATCCACATCGCAACGATGTACAAAACGGTGCCGATAGTCGCTAACCAGAAATGCGCATTGACCAAACTCATGGAGTACATGCGTTCCTGCCCGAAGAGTCTAGGGATCAAGTGGTAGACAGAACCAATCGATACCATGGCTACCCAACCTAATGCACCAGAGTGAACGTGACCAATCGTCCAGTCGGTATAGTGAGACAGTGCATTAACCGTCTTGATTGACATCATTGGACCTTCAAAAGTTGACATACCATAGAAGGATAGAGACACAATCAAGAAACGTAAGATTGGATCATAACGTAACTTATGCCATGCACCAGAGAGGGTCATAATACCGTTAATCATACCACCCCAAGATGGAGCGAATAAGACAAGAGACATCACCATGCCGAGAGACTGAGTCCAATCGGGTAGAGCAGTGTAGTGCAAATGGTGAGGACCCGCCCAAATATAGAGCGAAATCAGAGCCCAAAAGTGAACGATAGATAGACGGTAAGAATAAACTGGGCGTTCAGCTTGCTTAGGAACAAAGTAATACATCATCCCAAGGAAGCCCGCTGTTAATAGAAATCCTACGGCGTTGTGTCCATACCACCATTGAACCATCGCATCAACCGCACCAGCGTAAATAGAGTAGGACTTACCCCAATAGATCGGTAAAGCCATACTATTCACAATGTGCAGCACGGCTACGGTAATGATAAACGCACCGAAGAACCAGTTAGCAACATAAATATGGGATGTTTTACGTTTCACCAAAGTACCAAAAAACACAACAGCATATGCAACCCAAACAGCTGCAATGGCAATGTCGATTGGCCACTCAAGTTCTGCGTATTCTTTACCTGAGGTATAACCTAAAGGTAAAGAAATTGCAGCGGAAACGATGATGGCTTGCCAGCCCCAGAATGTAAATGGAACTAACGGACCACCGAATAGACGAGTTTGACAAGTACGCTGAACAACATAGTACGATGTTGCAAACAGGGCACTGGTACCAAACGCAAAAATTACCGCATTAGTATGCAGAGGACGTAAGCGACTATACGTCAACCACGGCGTATCAAAGTTTAGCTGTGGCCAAACTAATTGAGCGGCAATCAAAACACCTACAGCCATACCGACTATACCCCAGAGAATTGTCACAAGGGTAAATTGGCGGACCACGGTATAGTTGTAGTTTTGTTCAAGCTGCTTTTCTTGGCTCATTTGCATGCTTCCAATGTTTAATTAACTACACTTTTACTTCCAACACGACTTTCGTCGCAACACCACCCAAATCCACAATAAAAACAATGACATTCAATGTGTTAATTCTTATTGCTGACTTTAAAAAAAAGTGGCATTTTCAACGTATAACTATACTTCAATTAACAATTCAATGACAGTGTAGTAACCTTACACTCCATCAGGATTTGGCCTTTTATTTCAAAAATTTGAAGTTTGTTACACGAGGAACATGCATTCATGGCTGCAGTAAAACTCTCAAAAGCTCGACTTGCTCAAATCATAATCACATTGGTGGTTTTGATCTGCGCTTTTGTCTGGAGAACATTGTCATACGAAAGTGAACCCGTTGTGACATGCCACATGAGCCATCCTTGTGAATTTCGTATTGATGGACGTGCTGTCACCATTTCTCGCCATACTGACTTGGCTTCAGATTTTACTATCTATACTTTCTTACCTTGGAATGAAGATTGGTCGATAGCCACTGACGGTAAAACAACTTATCAACAAGGAAGGCTACAGCTTTCCGTAAAAAAAGAATTGAAAAGCTCGGATGTGAAGATTAACCATCGCATAACGCTAAAATTGGTAGATGTTATGTAGAGTATCCTCTAAAAGCTAAACCATAGATTGGCGCTATTTAAACGTGCCGTTATATCAGGTATAAAGAGCCTCATGTAGCGTAAGAAAATTTGTGTAATGCGGCTAAAAACCACCGTTTCCACTCAAACAAACCTTGAATCTTGTATCTATGAACTCAGAAAAGTCATAGATAAAAAAGATTTGTCGAATTTGGTTTGCTATTTCACTCAAGAATTTGATGCAGAGCAATTAGCTGCATCATTGATAGTGGCTTTTCCTAATATCCCCATTATCGGTTGCTCTTCATGCCGAGGAGTGATGACTCAAGATGGCTATTTTTCTAATCCTGCTGTGGGTTTACTTGGAATTTACGACTTATCCAAATCTGCATATGCCAGTGCTTTAGTTCGCTTGGATGAACATGCCTGCGTATCTGTATTGATCGATCAAGTGATTGATGATGCCTTAAACCGAATTAATCGAAGTGGTGAGTTACCTAGTCTTGTGCTTTTGCATGCAACACCTGGTATTGAAGAAACCTTAATTGAAAGTATTGATAATAAATTTGGTTCACAAGTTCCTATTATCGGAGGTAGTGCGGCAGATAATTACATTGATCAAGACTGGTCAATATTCACAGAACAAGGTGCAACCCACAAAGGAGTTGCTTTGCAGTTGATGTTTCCTTCTCAATCGGTGTTTAGTGGATTTAGTGCTGGATATTCACCTACAGAATTTTCAGGATTGATTACTAAGGCTAAAGGTCGAGTAATAGAAGAGATTGATGACGAGCCCGCCAGTAATTTATACAAGGAATGGGTAGGGGATCACTCCGGAATTCTCATTGGCGATGAGTACATTTTTGATCATGTAACTCGTTTTCCTCTAGGGCGAGCGATCGTTGATAATTCGGACTTTCCTCAATATAAATTGACTCACCCAGTTCGAAGAACTGAAGAAGGTGGGCTAGAAGTATTTGCGAATGTTGAGGTCGGGGAATTGGTTAGTTTAATGACTGGATCTCAAAGGCAACTGATCGAACGAGTGTCTCGTGTTATTCAAGAAGCTAGCTATAAAAGTTATCAGGATAAACCTTTACTCGGTTCATTAACCATATTCTGTGCAGGCTCAATGTTACGCCTTGGAAAAGATATACACAAAGTTCACCATAAAATGCTAGAGCAGCTTGATGGGAGCGATTTTATTTGTCCTTTTACTTTCGGTGAGCAGGGGCGATTCATTAATGGTGAGAATGCACATGGGAATTTAATGATTTCATCAGTTGTATTTTGTGAGGGGTAATCATGAACTCAGAATATACTGAAAAGATCAATGAACTTAGCCTTGAGTTGCAAAAAAGCATTGAGCGTGGAAAACAATTAGCCGAAGAGAATAGGGTGATTTTGTCTGCAATATCTGCATTTAGTGTTGCAGTCAATAAAAATGAGATTTTTGACGAATTAAAAAAACTGCTCAATCGATATATCAAGTTTGATGATTTTGTCGTTATATCGAAAGAAAAGCATTGTAAAGATTTTAAGACTCTTGTCTCATCTAACGACCTCTTCAATGACTTATTATGGCCTATGGGGGATAAGTTTTCTCGTGTGCTTAGTGGAGAGTGTATATTATTTTTTGAACCATTTAAATTAGAAGAGTTTTCTTGTTTAAAACAACACTATGAAGGCAAGGCTAATTCATTATTAATCACTGGAATTCAAGCGCAGACGAGTAACTCAGTGCTGATCTTAATTGGTCACAAGAAAGGGCAGTTTTCTCTTGAAACAAAAGATACATTGTCACGTTTTCGGCCATTGCTTGAAAGAGCTATCTCCGACATGGAGCATAAGGAAGAGCTTATAAAGCTTGTCGAAATAAGAACTCGAGAACTCCGTTTAGCGCAGAAACTTGCCGAACAGGCTAATCAGTCAAAATCTAACTTCCTAGCGATGATGAGCCATGAACTAAGGACACCGTTAAATGCAGTTCTTGGGTTAATAGATGTTTTGCGAGGAGAGTCAACGAGTTATCAGTCTGAGTTGCTTGAACAAATGGAGAGTTCAGCCGAACTGCTCTTAATTATTATTAATGATATTCTGGACTTAAGTCGTATTGAATCTGGACATTTCTCGTTACATTGTCACTGGGTTGATTTGAGAAAAAAACTCGATCAATCATTAGTGTATCATCGACAAATTGCTCAAGAAAAAGGTATCGCATTTAACGTTCAGATTCATACAAATGAAAATTTTGAGTATTACACAGATTCCGCTCGATTAACTCAAATTCTCTTCAATATTGTAGGTAACGCAATAAAATTCACTCAGTCTGGACAAGTAGATATTGATCTGAACTATGACACTCATCAAGTTTCATTTCGAGTGAAAGATACTGGTATTGGTATCGATAAACAGCGAATTGAACGGTTATTTACGCCTTTTATTCAGGCTGATAATTCTATAACAAGAAATTACGGCGGCACAGGATTAGGGTTGGCAATTACGAAACACTTAATTGAGTTAATGGGAGGGACAATTCAGGTTGAAAGTGAATTGGAGGTCGGAACCACATTTATATTGATAGTTCCGGTTCATTCACGTGTGAACTGTACTGGCCGGGAATATACTCATTTACAACCTCAGTCTGGTCTAAATAATCACCACATTCTTGTTGTTGAAGATACAAAAACAAATCAGATGGTTATTCAACTTTTGCTGACTAAAATGGGGTGCCGTGTAACTATCGCTGAAAATGGATTGAAAGCAGTCGAGTTATTAAATAAATCACCTGAATTCGATCTTGTACTTATGGACATTTCAATGCCAGTTATGGATGGTTTATCTGCAACAAAAATAATCAGGGAATTCAACCCTGAGATACCGATTATCGCTTTAACAGCCCATACTGCAGGAAGTGATAAACAAAATTGTATCGATGTCGGTATGAATGATATCGTACTAAAACCAATCAGAAGTAAAGATATCATGAATGTAGTTAAACGGTTTCTTACCTAATAATCATACTTAGCATAGAAGATGATAAATATGATTATTAGGTATTTTATGGTAAATAGGTTTATGTTTAATGTGAGTAATCTTGGTGGGGAAATCTGTCTGTGTTCTTCTGTTTTCAATATTTAATTTAACATAATGCGCGTAATGCGCACTAAGGTGTTTTGGTTTTGGGGTGGTTTTTGTAACAGATTTCAAGCGGCTTGATTAGTGTTACAGGTTCCAACTGCCACGAAGCTTAAGCCCTATGGCAGTTATTTGGTGATTAACGGTTGGTCTTTGGTAATCATTGCGATGGCAGCTACATAATAATTGAGTTCTATTCTAAGTGGATTTTACGACACTAGGAAGCGTCACCTAGCAGTGATTTGGATCCTTATGTAACGTTCTGGGACATCATAGGCATACTTGCTACCTAGTTTGATCGTTCTTTTTGCTATCTGACAGAGCCCATGATCACCTAATGTCGAAACCTTTTTTACTACAGCGCTATTTTGTTGCATGTAGTCAAGATCTATAAATACATCACAGTATCCAACAAGCGGTGCTTTGCTTTTTTTGATGGATTTTTCGATCTGTGTTTTGATTTTCTTCGCAACACGATTTAATTCTGCATCATCCGCAGAGACGGAATGACTATAAATAAGAATACATGTACAGAATGCTAGTTTTAATAATCGCAGCATTATAATCACCTTAAAAATAACATCAGAAAATATACCTGAAATTTTTCTTAGGGTTATAAATGCTTACATTATTTGGGGATGAACCATATTTTCATGCAACTGAGCTGTTTCATGTTAATCTATTCTAGTGACCTTTCTTTGCTGTTGAATTCATGTTGTTAAAACCTTGATGTGGAAACACATTGCGGATACGCTGCTGTACTTTTTTGGGGATTCTCTTAGAGAAAACCAGTTTTGCTCCCGTTCTTTGTTGATACACCTTTAGTTGCCCAGAAAACGGCTCATGTTGAGCAATGTCAACCAAGTTATGCTTAAAAGTATGCGGTAGATGGCCTTTACTTTTAATCAGTTGCCCATCCTTAAATGTTACGACCAAAACAGGTCTATCAACAGCAACTAACCAGAAAATGATTGCCGCCGCGATTAATATTACATACAACATGTATACATCCTTATTCTGACAATAATCGATTAAGATCTTCTTTCAGACTATTTACCGTTTTACTGGCTTTTTCACTTCTCGAAGCTTCACTAAGCAAATACTCAATGGCATCAGATAATGTACAACCTAATTCATTGGCTTTATGAGATAACTTCTCCCACACTCTATAATCTAAATCGATAGATTTCTTACGAGTATGAATTTGTTCTGCATTAAAGTGACGCTTACGTTTAGCCCTAATTGCTTGTTTAAGCTTGTTGTCGAGCTCTGGAGACATATGTTCGTCAATCCACACTAAGACCTGTGTGGGATCATGTTCAAGCATTTTGAGTTTTTGTACCGCAGACTCAATTTCACTTCGATCGATATAATGTGTGATCGCTTCCCCATCCTTCCATTTGTTGATGAGATACTGCCATTTCCAACCACATTCTAAATTTTCAAGTTGTTGATATTTCATCTTCGGTCATTGTCCATTGTTGTACAGTGACAGCGTAACCCAGTATAGGGTGGCTTTCAATTATCATCGTTAAAAAAGCGAGCAAGATCATTGTTGAGTAGTGCTGTTCGCTGCGGGGCTTTTTCTATATAATTTGGCTCTTTTCAATCAGTTCGATATCTCATGACCGAAAGCATCTGGCGCAGTGTAACGCCTCAATTTGAGCAGTTTAACAAAGTCCTTGAAAACTACCCTAACCTAGCTCCCAATTCACTGATAGATATCCAGCCTCGTTTGGCCAGTGCGTTTGACCAGTTTTTCCATCTTGATGGTTTTAGTCGAATTTTATTGATTAATGCACCTGATAACTCCATATATCGGTCATATTTTAGAAATGCTTTGTTAAATGAGAGCCATGATGTACCAGTTGTGACCACCGAAACATTAGATATTTCGGATATTTTGGGACAAATTAAGATTGAACATGGTGGCATCACTCAACAGGTTGCGGGATGCCTTGAGCGGGCGAATGGTGGCTTTTTAATTGTTTCTGCTAATTTAATTTTAGCTAATGCAAGAGCTTGGCCAACTTTAAAGGCTGCGGTTTTAGGGGAACCTGTCTCCCCTATCAATTGTGACCCGCGATCTCCTACTCCTATCTCTCAAACTCAAAGTTATGATGTAAAGTTGATTGTGGTTGGCGATCGTACCCAATTGGGCGATATTGATTTTCTGGATGCGGATATCCACTCTGGCTTATGTCTGTTTTCTGAGCTTGAAATGGATTTGAAGATTGATGAGGAATCGATTGAATATTACCTAGGATACTTACTTTGGTTATGCGCTCAATATGGCTTACCGCCATTAGAGGTTTCTGCTATTAAATCATTAATGACGGCAGGTGCTCGTTTTACTGAAGATCAACACTATGCTCCACTGTGCCTCATGTGGCATAGAGCTCTCTTAGAAGAAGCTCGCGTGGAATCTCAAAATCAGCGTATTGAAGCTGAGCATATTGAGACGGCTTTAGATAAACGCTATTTGCGAGAGTCTTACCTACCTGAGCGTGCATTAGACGATATTCTTGATGGTCAGGTCATTATTGAAACACAAGGTGAGCAAGTGGGTCAGGTTAATGGTTTGACAGTGATCGAAGTCGCCGGACATCCACTGGCTTATGGTGAACCGGCACGAATTTCTTGCGTTATACACTTTGGTGATGGTGACATTGCTGATGTGGAACGAAAAGTAGAGCTCGGCGGTAACTTGCATGCTAAAGGTATGATGATCATGCAAGCCTTTGTGAGTAGTGCATTGAATCTTGATGGTCCCTTACCTTTTTCTGCCTCGATCGTTTTTGAACAATCCTATAGTGAAGTTGATGGCGACAGCGCATCGTTGGCTGAGCTATGTTCGCTTGTAAGTGCATTGTCTGAATACCCGATAGATCAGCAAATTGCAGTTACCGGTGCCGTTGATCAGTTTGGTCGAGTTCAAGCTGTTGGCGGTTTAAATGAAAAAATCGAAGGCTTTTACCAAGTGTGTTGCCATCAAGGATTAACTGGTGAACAAGGCGTCATTCTACCTAGCTCGAATCTGAAAAACTTGTCTCTTCATAAATCCGTAGTAGAAAGCATTAAGAATGGTGAATTTAACATTTGGCCAGTCTCAACCGTTGACGAAGTGATTCCTCTCTTAATGGGGAAACCTTTCCGTGGTGAAGATGAAGATAGTGTAATAGCGAAAATAGCGGAACGAATTGATAATTTTGAAAAACTTGTGCAGCCACACGGAATTGTGGAACGGATCAAAAACTTGCTTGGCTGGCACTGATCGGAGTTGTTTGGCGTACACGTGTTCACTAACATGCACCCAACAAAAGATGGAGTAATCAATAATGCAAAACAAACGTGATTCGTATAGTAGAGAAGATCTTTTAGCTTCAAGCCAAGGTAAGCTGTTTGGTGAGGGATATCCTCAACTTCCTGCACCCAATATGTTGATGATGGATCGTATTACTAAGATGTCAGAAACAGAGGGTGAATTTGGTAAAGGCTTGATCTTGGCTGAACTCGATATCACGCCTGATTTGTGGTTCTTTGATTGCCATTTTCCTGGTGATCCAGTGATGCCTGGTTGCCTAGGTTTGGATGCAATGTGGCAACTTGTCGGCTTCTTCTTAGGCTGGGTTGGCGGTAAAGGCAAAGGCCGAGCACTTGGTGTTGGTGAAGTTAAGTTCACAGGACAAATTTTACCAACAGCCAAAAAAGTGACCTATGAAATCAATATGAAGCGTGTCGTTAATCGTAAGTTAGTGATGGGCTTAGCTGATGGTCGCGTACTGGTTGATGGGAAAGAGATTTACGTCGCCAAAGATCTAAAAGTAGGTTTATTCCAAGATACATCAGCATTCTAATTCATGTTTTTCTAAACGAATAACAGCCCTTTAAGGGCTGTTTTCCTTTGCTTAAAAGCTTTAATTAAAGCTTCATATTGTATGGGAAATTATTTGCAGAGACCAGAAAGTTTATCGTTTCTAGCATCACGCCAACCACCTAACCAATAAGAGCGTACTTCCGTTTGTTGATAGGGACATTCATCATGGGATCGACCATTTAGGCCGGCTTTATATCCTTGTGACTGAGCTCTTTCTAGGCGATCACGCTTTTGTCTCTTCATAGTTCTGTCCTCATACGGTAACTTTGGTATAACGTACAACTATTAAAGTTGTGTGGATCTTTTATGACCACACCATTAGAGAATCGATCAATTTTTCGTGTTTCACAAGCAATAAAAAAGGCACAAGCCCAAATCTGTGAGCTTGTGCCCTTCCTGACAATATTTACAATTTTCTACGGAACCCTAGCAATCCCAACACGACTAGAAGCCCTAAACCTAAGCTACCCCCTTTACGTTCAGAGGCTTGCTCTTCGGTTGGGCGTGTTTGAATATTGTTGCTTGTTGCATTCGTAATTGGAACTAACTTCACAGCTACTACGGTTTCCTCACGGTTACCACCACCACACAATGAGTTGTGTGCGGTTGTATCGTATCCACCATCACATTTTAGTGCTGTGGCAGAAATAACCCCTGCATCATTAATATCCGTGGCATCAATAATCCGGAACTGGTTATTGCCTGTGACTGAACCATCATTGGTTAAATCGTCCAACCACCATGCTTTTTTCGCAAAAATAGCCATGCGATTCGCATCACTGCCATTTGCGTTGTATGGGTAAATGAACCCTCTTTTACGGCGTGGCTTACCGTCGTTTTCTCGAGTGCTATCCGCATCAACTTGTCCAACAATCTCGTTGTAACTATTGATGGAACCCGCTTTACCACCTGCCCCAGCAAAGAAAATACCGCCAGTTAAAAATGATGCTGTTGGTGCACTTGCTGAAACATCATTAATAACAAACAGACGATTGCCCGCTGCTCCATTTTCAGGTCGGCTACCTGCACGTTTGGCCTCGCCTAAAGCAACAAGATTTTTATTCACATCAGTAACTACCGAGTTGCTATGAATATAATCGCCGCTAATTTTTGCCTCTGCACCAGAAACAGCTTTGGTTGTCCAATTAGCGGTATTGGAAAAATTAGCTAGGCTATCGAGTTGAAAAACAGATGCTTGCATGTAGTTATTATCCGCATCGTAGGTGTTATAACCTACAGCATATAACTTATCTCCATCTACAACCACGTCACGCATACTGCCTTGTGCTAGGCGGTTACTTTTGTTTTCTGTATTACTTGGCCAGTTAAGCTCAATGGCAGTTCCATCAGTTTTCCAGATCGCAGGTTTTGAAGAGAAATAATCACCTTCATCACTTTTAAAAGGGCGAGATACACTGCCTACGGTATAAGTACCATCAGTTTTCCAGGCTCGAGTATAAAGAAAACCCGTGGTGAAATTAGGCGCTGAGCCAGTATTACGAGCGGTGATAGCTGCAGCGTTTCGACGATACGTTGTCACGTCACCAGCTTTCACGTTGATTCCGATAGGTTGCGCGGTATCAGTTAGGCTATTGATGACTACGTTTTGGGACTCGTCGATAGAATTTCCCGTTGTTCCAGTACCTACAAAAGCGATTGAGTTTGGAATTTGTGATGCGTTGATTTCTGCCTGCCAACGATTCCAATGTGGCTCAGCCCATTCATTACAGGTAGAATACAGCAGTTCGTTGTAGCAGTAACTTTCAAAATCCTTGAGTTCTTGAACATATAAGAACGCATTATCAATTCCGAAAGCCACTTCATCACGGTAACTTAAACCATCGACAGCTTTACCTGTACTGGCTTTTTCAATGCGAGTCTCACCAGCCAAAGCAAAGTTTTGACAGCTCACGCCACCGACAGTAGAACTGTTAAAACAGCTATCGTTACCAGTGCTTGGCTGAATCGCCACACCCCATGCACTACCGTAGCTTTGCCCGGTGCTTGGTGTCACTTCCATTACTTGGTAGAGTGCCGCGTTGGCCGTTTGGGTAGCAAGCAATACTGCGCTGGCTAAAATCGAACGTTTAAAAGTAATACGACTCATGTTTTCTATTCACTTTCCTGTTGCATCGCTTCAAGCTCTTCCCAACGCTCAAAAGCAATTTCGAGTTCCTGCTCTGTTGCAGTTAACTTGTCTAAAATGGGTTGTGTTTTATCGACAGGCTGACTGAAAAAGTCTGGATTATTGACGATGTCTTGTAACGCTGCGATCTCAACTTCCAGCTCTTCTAACTTTTGTGGAAGAGCTTCAAGTTCGCGTTGCAGTTTATAAGATAACTTCTTCGGCTTAGTTTTTGATGGTGCGGATTTGGGAGACTCCTCAACCACTTTTTCCTTTTTGACGATATTTTCAGCAGCTCTGCTTTGTAAAGCTTGGGCACGTTGTTGCTGGGCATCGTGATAGCCACCGACAAATTCTTCAATCTTGCCGTCGCCTTCAAAAATCCAACTGGAGGTGACAGTGTTATCTACGAATTCACGATCGTGACTGACGAGCAATAAAGTACCTTGGTAATTGGCAAGCATTTCTTCCAAAAGTTCCAAAGTTTCGATGTCTAAATCGTTGGTTGGCTCATCAAGCACCAACAGGTTGTTGGCTTTAAGTAAAATTCGCGCCAGTAATAAACGGTTTTTTTCTCCGCCAGAGAGTGCTTTTACTGGGGTTCGTGCACGTTTTGGTGAGAATAAGAAATCTTGAAGATAACTTAATGCATGGCGAAGACGCCCACCCACCATGACTTCTTGTTTTCCATCCGCGAGGTTATCAATGACGGTTTTTTCAGGATCAAGCAGTTCACGATATTGATCGAAATAGGCGACTTCTAGCTTAGTTCCGCAGTGCAATCTACCGTTGTCGGCTTGTAAATCGCCAAGCAGGATTTTCAACAGCGTACTTTTACCACAGCCATTGGGACCAATAAGTGCAATTCGGTCACCGCGCATAATGTTAAAGCTGAAACCATCAACAATCGTTTTGCCACCAATCGAGTAGTGAAGATTTTCGGCTTCAAAAACAATTTTGCCTGAGCGGTTAGTATCATCAATTTGCAGGTTAACTTTGCCCTGCACTTCACGACGTTCACTACGTTCTTGGCGAAGGCGTTTTAATGCACGCACTCGTCCTTCATTACGAGTTCTACGGGCTTTAATCCCTTGACGGATCCAGACTTCTTCTTGGGCGAGCTTTTTATCAAATTCTGCATTTTGTAGTTCTTCAACACGCAGCATTTCTTCTTTCTCATTCAGGTAGTTTTCATAATCACCAGGAAATGAGCTAAGTTTGCCACGATCTAAATCAACAATTCGAGTTGCCATGGATTTGATGAAAGCACGGTCGTGAGAAATGAAGATGATAGAGCCACGAAAATCTTTTAGGAATCCTTCTAGCCATTCAATGGTGGTGACATCAAGATGGTTTGTTGGTTCATCAAGAAGCAGCACATCAGGATCACAAGCTAGAGCACGCGCTAGTGCTGCTTTACGCTGCCAGCCGCCCGAGAGGTCTGTGAGTTTGGTGTGCCCATCTAACTTTAATGAACCCAATACGTTTTTAATTCTGTCTTCAAAACGCCAAGCACCAGAAACCTCAAGTTGCTCCTGAATATGGGCAAGTTTGTTAATATTCGATTCGGTTGGATCGGTCGCTACGAGATCTAATTGATCTTGATAGATCTTTAATTGTTCACCGATACCTTGTAGACCGCCGGATACATAGTCAAAGACGGTTCCCGCTTGATTACGAGGTGGATCTTGTTCTAAACGCGATACAACGACATCTTGCATGATTTGCATTTTGCCGTCGTCCATTAAAATTTCACCGGCAAGCACTTTCATGAGTGTAGATTTGCCAGCGCCATTACGACCGACTAAACACACCCTTTCATTTTCTTGTAACGCAAAATCCGCGCTATCCAGTAATGGGTGATCACCAAAAGCAAGTTGACCGTTATGGATGGTAATTAATGCCATTATTCTGTAACCACTCTAGTAATTCTTGTAAGTTAAAAGGCCAATTCAGTTCGTTATCTTGGTAAACCACAACCGGTATGGTGACCCCGTAACGAGAAAACAGTTGGTCATCAAACGCAATATCTATAATCTTGAGCTGTTTAGCCAATCCCGATTGCTCAAGCAGCTCATAGGCCATCTCACAGAGATGGCATCCTTCCGTGCTATATAGAGTTATCATTCATGCCTTAATTTTGATGGGTGATCAACCAGCAGTTATGGATCTGTTTATTACGCTCAAAATCCAGTGGCAAGGTTTGGTGCGAAATATTCTGCGCATTCAGCCCCAAGCTTTGTAGCGCTTCCAAGTCCATCTTGAAGTGACGTTTATTGTTAGAAAATACAATCGTACCTTCAGGGCGTAACAGACGTTTGAGGTTTGTCATTAAAGTGACGTGGTCACGCTGAACATCAAAGGTTTGTTCCATGCGTTTGGAATTAGAGAATGTCGGAGGGTCGATAAAGATAAGATCATATTGACCTTGCGCATTGGCTAACCATTGGAGGCAGTCTGCTTGAATGTACTGATGCTGGCGTCCTACTTGACCGTTGAGTTGCATGTTTTCTTTTGCCCACTCAAGGTAGGTTTTTGACATATCAACCGTGGTTGTTGATTTTGCTCCCCCACAAGCCGCATGGACAGTGGCAGAACCTGTATAAGAAAACAGATTAAGGAAATCTTTCCCTTCGGCCATTTGCCCTAAACGACGACGGGTGATTTTATGATCTAAGAACAAACCGGTATCGAGATAATCATAAAGATTGACGATCAGTTTTACGCCATATTCATGAATCTGCATGGTTTGTGCTTGTTGTCCAAGCTTCTCGTATTGAGAGGTACCCTTTTGTCTCTCTCGGACTTTAAGTACAACATTGTTTGCATCAACGTCTAACACTTGAATTGCAGCGCGGATGATATCGGTTAGACGACGCTTCGCTTTTTCTTCCGGAATATCTTTCGGAGCCGCATATTCTTGAATCATGAGGTGATCTTGATAAACATCGATTGCCACATTGTATTCAGGTAAGTCTGCGTCATAAAGGCGGAAACAGTCTAAGCCTTCGCGTTTTGCCCATTTACCAATCTTGTTGAAGTTTTTCTTTAGGCGGTTAGCAAAATCGGGAGCAATCAGAGACTCTTGACTCGCGCTGCCGTTTTCAGTTGTGGTCACATTATTGTCACGTACTGCGATTGTGTAATTTTTCTGGTGACAAGGTAACGCACCATTGTTCAGTTTGAATTGTTTATCTGCACGCATACGCAAACAGCTGAGTAATTCGTCTGAACTCGAAAAGATAGAAGCTTGACAACCACCAAACTCAGCTTTGAGTTGTGCGCCGAATGCAGTGTAAAGTGCAATTAAGCCTGGGTGTGTACCTAAACGCTCACCATAAGGAGGATTACAAATTACAATACCTTCCGCGAAATGCTCTGGGCGTTTTACTTTTGCTGCATCACCCACTGTAAAGGTGATTAACTCTTCCACGCCAGCACGACGAGCATTGTCTTTGGCTGTTTGTAAAACACGGCTGTCGTTATCTACACCATAAAAGTGAGTGTCAACTTTTTTGACTCCACGCTTACCTTGTACGCTAGCTTCTGATTTTACACTTGCCCACAGTTCCGGATCGAAATCTTCTAATGATTCGAATCCCCATTTTTTGCGCTGTAATCCAGGAGCCACATTTGCAGCCATCATTGCCGCTTCGATAAGCAAGGTGCCAGAGCCACACATCGGATCCATGAGGGGTTTATCTGCTTTCCAGCCACTACGCAGAATAATTGCCGCCGCTAAAGTTTCTCTTAGTGGTGCTTTACCTGCCTCCGTTCGATAGCCACGCGCATGCAAACCAGAACCCACCATATCAATACCGAGTAATGCGTTTTCTTTGTGTAAACGTACGTGGATGTGAAGATCGGCAAGATCTTTACTGATCGATGGACGAGGTAGGTTCTTCTTAGTAAAGCAGTCGACAATCGCATCTTTGACCTTCATCGCGCCATATTGGCTGTTGCGAATCTCTCGGTTAGTACCATTGAAATCGACGACCAGTTTTTTCGAACTATGGAAATGATTAACCCAGTTAACCGAAGTCGTTGATAAATAAAGGTCTAAGTCGTTCTGGCATTTAAATTCAGCGACAATACGAACAAATCTTGATGCGAGACGACTCCAGAGGCAGCAACGATAGATCTGCTCATTGGTTGCTTTAAATTTAACCCCGGCCTGAACGGGTTTTGCGTCGTTGATCCCTAGTTGGGTTAATTCTTCAACTAATAGATTTTCAAGGCCGTTAGACGTCACCGCTAGATACTGATTCATAGTGTTCTTTTGCTGATAAAAATGGTCTCAGATTATAACTGACAATGTGAACCATACCTAAAGCTAACTCATCAACAAGATAAAAAAACTCAGTTTTATCCCGTCTTCTCAATCAAAGCTAACCGCATCTAAAAATTTTGTCAGTGTGCACACACTCCCTTGCTATCCATTGATTAATAAAGCACCACTCATTCATCTGAGTATTTATTCACCATGAATTTGGTCTATACCAGTGCAGTTTTTACACTGTAAATAAGTTACAAAATGGTCTAAACGGGGAATTTTTGTTGGGAAACATTAATGTGAAAGCTATAAAAGGGATTTCTTAAGGGCAGGATGAATGTGTGAAATTTGTACCAAGCTCACAATGTGTACTGAGTTGTCTTGGGATCTGAGGCAAAAAAAATCGGCTTACGCCGATAAGAAATGAAGGAACGAAATGGGAAAGGAACGAAATTTTACGAAAAATCTAACTGACCATGGCCATTGGTTGTGTAAGGAAAAGTGTGTTAGCGTCAGACATTCTGTCATGCATCACTTTAATCACCTGGCCAAACTCTAAGGTTTTATTCTCGTTGAGAGCAAATGAAACAAGATCGGTATAAGCACAAAGGCTAGCATTCTCCCCTACTTCCAATGCGATAAAAATGCCATCATTAAGCCCATTACGTAAGATAATGAGATCGCCTTGTTCTGGAATGAACTCTGAACTTTGTGAGTCAAAAAACCAGCTTTTAGGTTGTACTGGCTTGTGAAAACGCTTGGCTGCGATACAGTAAAGCGCCAGTTCTGCTTTGCGAGGTTCACTTAATGGAAGGCAAGCGATTCGTTCTTTATACAACTGAAAGTCTGAGGCATCGTCTACCGTAAAGTGGTTTTCTGCAAACGCACAATCCACCAAAAGATTTCGGCTCAGGTTTGTGCGAAATAGCATATCGTCACCAAGGTTGAGCATCAGATAACCTTCATTATCTGAGTAATACCAACTCCATTTGTCACTTGGTTTAAGCATTGTTCCACTCTCAACGATACATTTAGGGGACTAGGTAAAACGCTTAAATTACCTTTGCCTATGAATATCGGTAATTTTATGAGGCCGTTCAGAAAAAAAAAGAGGAAATGCACTATGCATTTCCTCTGTAATTCAAGCTGTTCATTTGGGAAAACTAGAGGTTTTTAACAATATCTGCGACTAAGCGAGGACCTTGATAAATAAAACCGCTGTAAACTTGAACCAATTTTGCTCCAGCCATCAGTTTTTCTTTAGCGGAGATGTAGGAGTCAATCCCGCCAACACCGATGATTGGAATTTCTTCACCCAACTCTTTATATAAGCATTTGATGACTTCTGTGCTGCGGGTTTGTAGAGGGCGCCCGCTTAGGCCTCCGGTTTCTTCCGCATACTTCATTCCGTCAACTAATGAGCGATCTAAGGTGGTATTGGTTGCAATCACACCATCAATATTATTCTTCAATAAAGACTGACAAATTTGTTTGATTTCATCGTCACTTAAATCTGGTGCAATTTTTAATGCCAGTGGCACATATTTATCATGCTTAGCGGCCAGTTCGGATTGGCGCGCTTTTAAAGCGGCAAGTAATTCATCGAGCGCTTCACCGTATTGCAGTGAACGAAGTCCAGGAGTGTTAGGTGAAGAAATGTTTACTGCAATATAACCCGCGTATGGATAGACCTTATCCATACAGATTAAATAATCCTCTACCCCTTTCTCAATCGGCGTATCTTTGTTTTTACCGATGTTGATCCCAATGATGCCATCGTATTTAGCGCGTTTAACATTCTCAACCAAGTGATCAACACCAAGATTGTTAAAACCCATGCGGTTGATGATGCCTTCCGCATGCACTAGACGAAACAAGCGTGGTTTATCATTGCCTGCTTGTGGTCTTGGTGTCACCGTACCAACTTCAACAAAACCAAAACCCATTGCACCAAATGCTTCAATGCACTCGCCATTTTTGTCGAGTCCTGCGGCTAAACCGACTGGGTTTTTAAAGGTGAGTCCCATACATTGAACAGGACGATGAGGAAGTTGTTGACGATAGAAGAGATCGAGAGGAGTACCGGTGAAACGTTTGAAATTAGAGATGGCCAAATCATGTGCTTTTTCAGCATCCAATTGAAAAAAGCCAGCTCTGGCTAAGCGGTAAAGCATAATGCCTCCGAAAGAAAAAAGCCCCGAATAAACGGGGCGTTATTATTGACTCATTCGTCAGGCAATTCAATGCTTATTCTGAAGTAAGGCAGTTTAAGTTGAGCAAAGTCAACTCTCGTAGTGCCACAGAGAACTTAGCGAATTCATGCACGCTACCGACTTTGAATTCATTAAGAATATTTTCCCAACGAGTAATCGACACTTGGTTTCGCTCCAACCACTTATCCAGAGCGGGCTCAACATCAACGTGAGTACTGGTTAAGTTACCGCTGAGTACCTGAGCGGTTAACTGACGCTGCTGCCAATCGAGATCTTCTCGGAATGAGGCTCTTGCGAGCGCTTGCCAATGGTTATCAACAGCCTGTTGATTGATCTGTTTTAAGAACCAGTGTAGCGACAGTCGATCTCCTAAGCTAAAGTAGAGTTTAGCGGTTTGAGCTACTGCAGTGTTTTTCTCTTTCGCAACACTGGAAATATCCAATGCCGAATAGAGGCTAGAGAGTCGTGCCACGTAATGAGCAAGATCTTTCTCGATCCCCTTCTCTATCCATGCCTCAGCCATGAGTTGATGTTCCGCAATCTCTTCTTTTACCAAAACGTGATCAAGCTGTTCAGTAATCGCTTTTACATCATCTTGGTAACGTTCAATCATGCTCATAACGTTTGGTTTGCCAGTGCGGTTACGCAGCAGCCAACGAGTCAAGCGTCGTAATGTGCGGCGCACGAGGAACATCACATCATATTGGGCACTGCTTTGCGCAATATTGTCTAAGTGGCGAACTTTTTCCAGCACAGTACCAAGGCCATAAATTTCGCGAGCTGCAGCATAAGCGTTAGCAATATCTGTCACGCTTGACCCCGTTTCTTCTTGTAAACGAGTCACAAAGTTGCAGCCCATTTCGTTAACCATTTGGTTCGCTAAGGCTGTAGCGATGATTTCTACTCGTAACGGATGGTTCACCATCTGCTGTGCATAGTGACCGCGTAACTCTGTTGGGAAGTAGTTAACCAGTTGTTTTGCATGAAATTCATCTTGAGCAATTTCTTCACTGGCGAGTTCTTCTTTCAGTGCCATCTTGCCATAGGCCATCAAAACAGAAAGCTCTGGGCGAGTTAAGCCCATGCCCTGTCTTTCACGCTCAAGTAAGGTTTCATCATCTGGAATGTATTCTAATGCACGATCTAGGTATCCATTTTTCTCCATATGATGGATAAAGCGGATTTGCTCTTTCATCAGAGAAACGCCCTGGGCTTCGGTAACAGAAATGGATTCTGACTGGCCGTAAGCATCTTCAATAACAATCGTTCCCACTTCATCTTTCATTGACTCAAGGATTTGGTTGCGCTGTTTTAGCGTTAAATCTCCGTTTGCGACTAAACCATTGAGGAAGATCTTGATATTAACTTCGTTGTCTGAACAGTCCACGCCGCCGACGTTATCTACAAAGTCGGTATTGACTCGGCCACCTTTGAGCGCAAATTCAATACGCCCACGTTGAGTCATCCCTAAGTTACCACCTTCACCGATAATCTTCGCATTCAGATCACGTCCATCAACCCGCAAACCATCATTTGCACGGTCACCTACATCCGTATGGGTTTCGATTGACGATTTGACATAAGTGCCGATCCCACCATTCCACAGGAGATCAACTTCCATTTTTAGGATCATCTTGATCAGCTCGTTGGGAGCTAAAGATGCCTTCTTGGTGTTGAGCATTTTCTGCATTTCAGGTGTTAGCGTGATAGCTTTCGACTTACGAGAAAAGACACCACCACCTTTAGAAATCAACTTAGAGTTGTAATCTTCCCAGCTTGAACGAGGCAGGTTGAACAAACGATTACGCTCTTCCCAACTGCTTGCGGAATCTGGCGTTGGATCAATGAAAATATGGATATGGTTAAAGGCTGCCAGTAGGCGAATATGTTTCGACAACAGCATACCGTTACCAAATACGTCCCCTGCCATATCACCAATACCGATTGCAGTAAAGTCCGTAGTTTGGCAATCAATACCCATTTCACGGAAATGGCGTTTCACCGACTCCCAGCCACCTTTAGCGGTGATCCCCATGGCTTTATGGTCATAGCCATTAGAGCCACCAGAGGCAAAAGCATCGCCTAACCAAAATTGGTATTCTGCAGAAACTGAGTTCGCTAAATCAGAGAAAGTTGCAGTCCCTTTATCCGCTGCAACCACCAAATATGGGTCATCTTCATCGTGACGAACGACATTTTTCGGCGGTACGACTTGCCCTTCAAGGATGTTATCTGTGACATCGAGCAATGCCCGGATAAAGCGTTTATAGCAGCGCTGACCTTCGGCGAAGATTTCATCTCTAGTGGTGTAAAGATATTGCTTCTTACACACAAAGCCGCCTTTCGCACCCACCGGAACGATAACGGTATTTTTCACTTGCTGTGCTTTAACTAAGCCCAAGATCTCTGTGCGGAAGTCTTCTTGACGATCAGACCAACGCAGCCCTCCACGAGCGACTTTGCCACCCCGTAAATGCACCCCTTCGATATCCGGAGCATAAACGAAGATTTCAAAAGCCGGTACCGGCGCTGGGATTTCTGGAATATCGCTTGGTTTCATTTTGAGTGATAACCAAGGTTTTGGTTGTTTGCTTTCATCCAACTGGTAGTAGTTGGTGCGCAGAGTCGCATTAATCATTTCCATGTAGCGACGGATGATCCGGTCATCATCGAGACTTTCAACTTGATCTAACTGCTCAGTGAGGGATTTGATCAGTTCGGCTTGACCTTTCTCACCACCTTTATATTTAGGATCAAAGCGATGTACAAAAAGATCCACCAAACCTTTGGCAAGATCAGGGTGATGGCTGAGCGTGTCTTCAATATAGTGTTGGCTAAATGGGAAACCAACTTGGCGCATATAACGTGCATAAGCGCGCAGAATAGAGACCTCTCGGCCAGAAAGTGATGCACCTAAAATCAGGCGGTTAAAGCCATCGCTTTCTAGCTCTCCTGCCCAAATCGCTGCAAATGCTTGTTGGAAGCGATCGCGCGCTTCGCGGAGGTCAACTTGCTTATCGCTCTTATGGAGCATTGAAAAGTCGAGGATCCAGTATATTTGGCCATTCGCTTTGACCACTTCGTAAGGTGATTCGCCAATCACACGTAAGCCAAGGTTTTCTAGCATAGGCATCACGTCTGACAAATGGATAGGCTCATCTTTGTGGTAGAGCTTGAGTCGAACTGCTTTGGAATCTTTTGCCGTTTCTTGCAAGCGGTAGAACAACATACCCAGTTTATTGTTCCCATCGAGCGCTTCAAGATGCTCAATATCCGCTAATGCAGAGCCTGGCATCACATCTTCTTTGTAAGAGCGAGGGAAAGCTCGTTGGTATTCTTTCGAGAGAGGCAAGCCACGACTCTCTCCAAAATTCGCTACTATGGCTTCTGCGAGACGATCATCCCACGTGGTTGAGGCTTCCATTAAGTTTTGCTCTATTTTTTTCACATCGACGTCAATATTGTTGTTATCAACCCGCACGATATAGTGGGTACGAGCTAAAGAACTTTCGGAGAAATAGGTTGTAAATTCAACCTCTTGCTCGCTGGAGAAGTAGCTTTTGAAGATACGTTGGCTTTGGCGACGCAGCTCGGTATTGTGGCGTTCTTTGGCAACATAAACCATGCAGCTAAAGAAGCGGCCGAATGGGTCTCGACGAACAAACAAACGGAGTAGATCGCGATCTTGCATCTGCACTACCCCCATGCCTACTTCAAGCAGCTCTTCTTCACGTGCTTGCAGTAACTCATCGCGTGGGTAGTTTTCTAGAATGTTATGCAGTGCTTTGTAAGCATAAGATCCTTGGCGGTAACCACTGGCAGCTAAGATACGACCAACTTTTTCACGAATCAGTGGGATGCTTTCCACACTCTGGTTATAAACGGCGGAGGTGTACAAGCCGGTGAAACGATGCTCGCCAATCACTTTGCCTTGGGCATCAAACTTCTTAATACCGATGTAATCGGTATAAGCTGGGCGGTGAATACGCGATTGTTTATTGCCTTTGGTGAGGATCAATAAGAATGGTTTTTTCGCTTCTAGCCTTGCTGAATCTGGGAATTGTGAGAGTTTTACACTACGTACCCGTTCATGCTCTGAAAATAAACCTAAGCCAGCCTCTTGAGTTGGAGTGAGCTCGGTTTCTCCTTTCTCTTCAATCAAATCAAACTCTTTGTAACCCATAAAAGTAAAGTTATGGTTACCAAGCCAACGTAAGAATTGAATTGTTTCCGTTAAACGTTCTGCTTCAATGGGGAGCTGATTATGCTCCACTTCTAGCTGTTTAATGACTTGTTCAAGCTTGTTAGACATCGGCTTCCAATCTTTAACCACAAGTGCCGTGTCTTGCAGGATATCAAGCAGCTCATTTTTGAGTTCCGCCATCTCTTCTTTACTGCTAAGACGATCGACTTCGATGTGGAACATGGATGTCAGTTGACCTTCACCTTGATTGATGCTTTTTACAGAGCCATCCTCATGGCGTGCAATGTGTGCGGGGCCGTTTAACATTAAGTGTGATGCCAATCCTAGGCGACTTAATGCCATTTTGATCGAATCGACCAGAAATGGGCTATCTGGAAGAACAATTTCCACAATAGTATGGGTCGACTGCCAACCTTGGCGACTGACCGTTGGGTTAAACACTCGAACTGAGCGTTCATCGGCGGTTTTTTCATTAATATGGTGCCAGAGGCTGAGTACCGCACCATAAAGATCAGACTCGTTACGTTCAACTAAATCGTCTTGCGAAATATTGCTGAACAGGTGTTGTCCAAGTTGAGTCACTAAGGGTTGTTGAGCAAGCTCTAGTTTGTCTTGAATCAGTTGATACACTTTTTCAAGCAAAACTGGCATCAAAGTTTCACGCGCAGTCATGGTCGACTCCAGAATTTGATTCTTATTTTTGTAGGGTGTGTGCAATAAGCATAGTGCTTACTGTGAGTAATGCGGGGGTTATTGTAAGAGTTTTATTGATAAATAGTTAATTGTTTTGGGGTGGTCATGGAGTAAAAGTGTGAGAATGTGACTAAAGTACCTATTCAAACCACTACAAATTAATGCTTTTACAGAACTTCTAACTTAACGAAACGATTATTTTGGTCAGTTGTTAACCGAAATCGACCTTTTACTCCAATTTGGCTTAAAAATGGCCGTAGACGAGTCGCAGGAAGTTGTAATCTCAAACCTTGCTCTGTTATGACCACGACACTGCTCGCCACACCAGAATAATGCGCGACAAAGGTTTGATAAGAGATGTTTAGAGAGAAAAAATAGTAGTTCATGCAAGTATGAGGTGGCACTAAGTGCCACCTAGTTTACCTTTACTGTTTGGCTTATGCGTCGAGTGCTTTACTCACTTTTTCAAACAAATCACGCGCAAGATTTTCCATACTTTTCAATTGTTCAAGTTCTTGTTTGATCAATGCTTGGCGCTGTTCATCATAGAGTCGGAACTTAAGTAATGGATCAATCAGACGTGAAGCCACTTGTGGATTGCTACTGTTTAGCTCACGCAGGATTTGCCCCGCGAAGCGATAACCTTCCCCTGTTTTCGCATGGAAATTGACTGGGTTAGCATTCAAAAATGCACCAATTAAGCTGCGAGTTCGGTTCGGGTTTTTCAAACTAAACGCTTCATGTTGCATTGCCTGCTGGATCACATCCAACACTTGAGAAGATGGGTTGGAACCTTGCAAAGTAAACCACTTATCCATGACCAAGCCATCGTGCTTCCATTTGTCGCTGTAATCTTGCATCAAGGCTTCACGGCACGCTAACTGCGCCTGATTGGCGGACGTCATGGCTGCTATGGTATCTGTCATGTTGTTGGCTTGCGCATACTGCTTTTGTACCAATGAGTTGCCTTGCGCTGTATAGGCAAGGTAGCTCAAGCACACGTTGCGTAGCGTACGTTGACCAATAGCAGCATGCTCAATCGAGTATGTGTCTTGCTTTAACGTGTGATACGTTGCGCTGAGCTCATCCTCCAATTCGGTCGCTAGAATGACTTTGATTTTAGTAAGAACTTGAGCAATGGCATCCACATCAACGCGCTTGTACCAGCCAGACACTTCGTTATGGCTTGGTAGCGAGAGCATTTCTGCAACAAATTCAGCTTCCAAGTTGTCACTGAGCAAAACACCACGGAAAGCATCTACTACTGCTTCAGCCAGTTCGACAGGCTTACCTTGTTGTACGCGCTCAACGTTGGTGCGAATGTATTTAGCAAGCAATATCTGCCCTGCATCCCAACGTGCGAACTCGTTACGCGCGTGAACCATCAAGAAGATTAACTCTTCATCACTGTAGGCATATTCCAATTTCACTGGCGCTGAAAACTCTCGCAACAGTGATGGGATCGGTTGTTGAGCGACCTTTTCAAAGCGGAAGGTTTGTTTAGCTTGTTTCACATCCAGCACGTTAGAAATAGGCTTTCCGTTACACTGTAGCTGAATGACATCCCCATTTGGTGCGTAAAGCTCAATATCAAATGGAATATGCAGTGCTTGCTTCTCTTTCTGCTCGTGAGTCGGTTCCGTGTTTTGTTCTATCGTCAGCTCATAGCTTTGAGCCACAGCATCATAAACACTACTCACTTTGAGTGTTGGAGTGCCAGATTGGCTGTACCAAAGACGGAACTGCTGTA
The DNA here is from genome assembly GCF_009665255.1 of Vibrio metoecus. Lineage (NCBI taxonomy): Bacteria > Pseudomonadati > Pseudomonadota > Gammaproteobacteria > Vibrionales > Vibrionaceae > Vibrio > Vibrio metoecus. The sequence continues at coordinate 1,266,286 of NZ_CP035686.1, read as the reverse complement.
GGTCGACACCGGAAGCATCTTCCATCGCGGCGACAAAATCTTCACAGGTGGCTGCGGTTCCATCATGACGCTCAAAATAGAGCTTCATGCCGCGTTGGAATTTTTCTTCACCTAGCAATGTATGCATCATTCGAATGACCTCACTGCCCTTTTCATAAACGGTCAGAGTATAGAAGTTATTCATTTCAATGACTTTATCCGGGCGGATTGGGTGCGACATTGGGCTAGCATCTTCCGCAAACTGTGGGCCACGAATGATGCGCACATTGCCAATTCGGTTTACCGCACGCGAGCCGAGATCCGAGGAGAATTCTTGATCGCGGAATACTGTTAAACCTTCTTTCAAGCTCAATTGGAACCAATCTCGACAAGTAACTCGGTTGCCTGTCCAGTTGTGGAAGTATTCGTGGCCAATGACGGCTTCAATACCGAGGTAGTCGGTATCGGTCGCCGTTTTCTCATTGGCTAGCACAAACTTGGAGTTGAAAATGTTCAACCCTTTGTTTTCCATGGCTCCCATATTGAAGAAATCGACAGCGACAATCATGTAAATATCGAGATCGTACTCAAGCCCAAAACGTTGTTCATCCCAACGCATAGAGTTGATGAGTGAAGTCATTGCATGGCCAGCACGATCCAAATTGCCTTTATCAACGAAAATTTCTAGCGCAACTTGGCGACCAGATTGTGTGACGTACTGATCGCGCAGCACATCAAAATCTCCCGCCACCAAAGCAAACAGATACGCAGGTTTTGGATGGGGATCTTGCCACTTCACCCAGTGACGTCCCGCATCTAATTCACCTTGAGCAATCTTGTTGCCGTTGCTAAGCAGATAAGGATTCTGAGCTTTATCTGCAATAACTGTGGTGGTGTAACGAGCCAAAACGTCAGGACGATCCAAATAATAAGTAATGCGGCGGAAGCCTTCCGCCTCGCACTGCGTACAGAATGCACCACCAGATTTGTATAGACCTTCCAGTGCGGTATTGGCTTGTGGATCAAGTTGAGTCACCACGGCAAGGGTAAATTCACTCGGTAAACCGCGGATTTCTAAGTTTGCCTCTGTAACCGTGTAATCTTGCCAATCTTGCCCGTTTACCTTGAGTTCTTTAAGCGTAAGCGCTTCACCATCAAGGGTTAAGGTATTGCTGTCATTTTGCTGTCTAATGTGAGATACCGCCGTCACCAGAGTGGCATTGTCATGAAGATCAAACACCAAATCGATATCAGTAATCGTGTGTGAGGGCGGTTGGTAATCAAGACGGTATTTGGCTTGAGGAATGTGAGCCATTGTCGTAATCCTTTTTTGACTTTATGTTCTGAGACAAAACGCTGAGCGTTAAGTTTATGAGTATGTAACGCATTAATGAGACAAGATCTTAGGCCTGGCGTAATGAATAACAACCCCTAAACGTAAAAAAACAGGGAGCTTATCTGTAAACTCCCTGCCACTATTAACGGCTGCTGTTTTATTGAACACGATTCATCACGACGGTCATACCATCATCGATTTCCAAGGTCAGTTGATCTTGATCGAGCACATAACGGGTATCATGTTCACCTTCTGAGTACAACAACACTAACCGATTACCTTCGGTGTAATAGACACCGCGATGTGTTGCTTCATGACCATTGGGATTCACGATATGAAATGAAAAAACAAAATCGGGTTGTAAGGTTAACTGGATCAGGCTGTGATCGACGTCCTGCTCCATGCCCTCAATTTGATTACTGCTCCAATTACCCGCCAAGGTATTAGGTAATCCTTTGGTAAAGGTAACGCCATTGAGCGTCAATAAATGGTGATTGTTTTCGTATTGGTAAACTTGCGGATCGGAACTATCTAGCCCTAGGATGATGGTTTTCTCATCGGCAGAATAATCCCCATTCCAATGATCCACACTGTAATCTTTTTTCTGAATATCAATCGAAAACTGATAATCCGAAGCCAAGTTTAACTTGATGACTCGGAAATTTTCACTGGATTGCTCGGGGTTTGGATTCAGTAAATACCAATCGCCGAGCAATAAAGGTTGATCAAACTGAGTTAGGTCTGCACGGCTACCATGAGTATTATTAGCACTAAGTACGGGGGATGATGCGGTAAAGAGTATGCTCATCACGAATGTGAATATCCATTTCATCGGTATTCTCCTCACTTTTTTGTAAGCGTAGGCAGAGAGAATATGAAATGCGAAATTATTTGATGTTCATCACATTAATTTTAAAGGCTAAAAAAGTACAAAATAAAACGGACCCTCAGGTCCGTTTAAATAATCGCTTTTAAAGCAATATGTTACCGAGCAATCATGTCAAGCATAATGTTCACTGACTCATCTAAATATGCATCAGGAGTTTCGTAATCTTTCGGTACATCCTGCAAGCTTGCATAAGCTGATTTACCTAACGCTTTCTGGCGTTGGTTGATGCGAGCTAAACGCTCTTCATCGGCTTTAGCACTTTCTTCTTTGCGTACTTTTTCATTTAGAGATAACAGATTGTCATCTTTATCTGCACGATATTTGGCAATATCTTGCTCAATGAACCCGAACTCTAAGTCATTCGATACGCGCTTTTGGTGCTTAGCATCAAGGCTTGCAATGATCGATTTGAAATTATTCAAACGCTCATATTTTGCTTTATCAATGCTATCCCAAGGTAGTGCATTATCTTCAACGCTTTCCCCTGTTTCGGAAGGGTCAACTGCTGTTGGGTAAGCAATATCGGGAATCACGCCTTTATTTTGGGTACTTCCACCATCGATTCGATAGAACTTTTGAATCGTGTATTGTACGTAGCCCAGCTCTTTATCAAACAGATCGTAGATATGGTTGAGAGAACGATGCTGCTGCACAGTACCTTTGCCAAATGAGTTTTCACCTAAAATAATGGCACGGCCATAATCTTGCATTGCAGCGGCAAAAATTTCAGAGGCTGAAGCACTGTAGCGGTTGATTAACACGGTCATCGGGCCGTTGTAACTGATGTTACCGTCAGTATCCGAGTTCACGTTAACTCGACCATAACTATCACGCACTTGTACCACTGGGCCACTGGTAATAAACAAGCCGGAAAGTGCGGTGGCTTCCGTTAATGCCCCACCACCGTTATTGCGGAGGTCGACAATAATGCCATCGACTTTCTTCGCTTTCAGCTCGGTCAGTAATTTCTCAGTATCTTGAGCTAAGCCAACATAAAAACTCGGAACTTCAAGCACTCCGATTTTTTTACCTGCTTTTTCAATCACTTCAGACTTTACCGCTCGATCTTCCAGACGGATTTTATCACGCACCATAGTGACAACGTGACTTTTAGCATCCTTTCCTTCGGGTAAAACCATCAGTTTTACTTTACTGCCTTTAGGGCCTTTGATGAGTTGCACGACGTCATCAAGTCGCCAGCCGATCACATCAACGATCTCTTCGCCTTCTTGGCCAACACCAATAATGCGATCCCCTTCACCCAACTGCTTACTTAATGCCGCAGGGCCACCAGCAACTAGTGAACGGATGATCGTGTAGTCATCAGTCATCTGCAATACTGCCCCAATTCCTTCTAACGAGAGGTTCATCTCTGATTGGAATTGTTCTGCGTTACGCGGTGACAAATAACTGGTATGCGGATCCACTTGACGCGCAAACGCGTTCATATAAACCTGAAAAACGTCTTCACTTTTGGTTTGTGTGAGTCGTTTCATGGCGTTGTTATAGCGTTTTTCTAACGTTTCTTTGATTTCTGGCCACTCTTTACCTGCCAGTTTCAAATTCAGTGCGTCATACTTTACACGTTGTCGCCATAACTCATTGACTTCTTGGATATCTTTAGGCCAAGGAGATTTAGCACGATCTAATTCAATGAATTCATCACTATCGAAAGTCATCTCTTTATCAAGTAAAGAGAGTGCGTATTCGAAACGCTCAAAGCGCTTTTCCATCGATAGGTTGTATAAATCGTATGCAATCTGGTTATTGCCCACTTTCAGCTGATCATCCAACTGCAAAGACCAATTTTTGAATGAATCAATATCGGCTTGAGTGAAAATGTTACGGCTGTAGTCAAGCATCTCAAGATAACGTTCAAACATGGCTTGAGAAAACTGATCGTCCAGATTGAATTGTTTGTAATGAGAACGGGTAAAACGTGAAGTGACACGTTTCGCTGCCGTTTCGTGTTGAGCTTCAGGGGCAAGAAGAGGTAAATCTTCTGGTTTGATTTTGGCTTCTAAAGCCTGAACTGAAGAGGCTGCTAGCCAAAGGCTAGCAGCAATCAGAGATATTTTTGAACGGCATTTCATGCGTAGGAGTATCTCCCTTATGCGCGCAAGTGCTCCGCTTTCACAACCATTTGTAGGCCGTTGGCAAGTTGAACACGCACATCTTCCTTACTGATTTCAACGATGGTCGCAGCCATGTTGCCTTTACCCATATTCACATTGACTTGTTTGCCGACGTTAAGCTCTGACGCAACCAGTGCGCGAGTTTCTACGGGTTTCTCCACTTTCGGTGCATTTTGAGGACGACGAGCTTGTTGCGGCTTTTTCGCCTTTGGCTTGCTTGCCTTCGCTTCTTCACGCACTTTCTTTACTTGTTCTTTACGACGAGCTTCTACGCGAGCTTTGCTCTCCGCCAGTGCCGTTTGTGCGTGTTCTACGTGTTGTTCTTCTAGCTCACCGCATGGGTTACCATCAAGATCAACACGAGTTGCGCCAGGTTTTACACCATGTAAATAACGCCAAGAAGAGGTGTATTGTCTTAACGCGGCACGAAGCTGAGTTTTGCTTACTTTAGGGTCGTCATTCAAGCGATCAGCAAGATCCTGAAAAATACCAATTTTCAGAGGCTTTGCTTCACCTTCTAAAGTAAAGCAGTTAGGGAAACATTCAGCAATGTACGCGATCACTTCTTTGCTGTTTTTTAACTTTTCAGTGTTTTCCATGAGGATTCCTGGTTATTGCGGCTGCCCGCCAAACATTGATGTGTAAATATGTGCGGTATTATAAAGACCTGCAAAGGAAAAACCACAGGCAAAGGGCAATTTATGCCTTATTAGTCTGTGAATTGAGCAGCTTTTCTACTTCGCTCATCAAATAGGTTAGGCCTTGCTCGTCAATTTCACTGAAACGGCCAATGTTTGGACTGTCAATGTCCAACACTCCGGCGACTTTTCCGTTAATCGAGAATGGGATAACGATTTCTGAGTTACTTGCGGCGTCACAAGCAATGTGTCCTTCAAACTGATGAACGTCATATACACGTTGCACTCTGTTTTCAGCGACAGCGGTACCACAAACTCCCTTACCTACTGGAATTCGAACACAAGCGGGTTTGCCTTGAAAAGGACCTAAGACCAATTCTTCTTGTTGCATCAAATAAAACCCAACCCAATTAAGGTCGGTCAATTCCATATTCAGTAAGGCACTCAGGTTAGAAAGGTTAGCAATCAGATTGCTTTCACCTTCTAATAAAGCTAAGGCTTGTTTTGTTAAGCGCTGGTACTGCTCTAAATTCATATTAACTTCCATTTGAAAACTAAAGACTTCACTTTATGAACTACGTACAATACAAACCATATAAATAGGATGCATTCTCATTATTATGACGTACTTCAACGACACTATTAGCCGCTCTTGGCTGATAACTCAAGTAAAAAAACATCGTACTAAACTTCTATTTGCCAACATTATTGCGGTGATTGCAACTCTGATCAGTGTACCTATCCCGCTATTAATGCCGCTGATGGTGGATGAAGTCTTGCTAAACCAACCTGCTCAAGGGGTTGAGGCAATGAATCATTTACTGCCTTTGAATTGGCAAACCGCAACGGGCTATATCATGCTCACCTTGCTACTGGTGGTGATCATGCGTATCGCTAGCCAACTATTGAATATTTTACAAAATCGTCAATTTACCTTGGTTTCGAAGACGATCACTTATGAAATGCGCCGGAAAATGATTGAAAAGCTTGGGCGTATCAGTATTCGTCAGTATGAGACTCGTGGTAGCGGAGGGATTAATGCCCATTTGATCACCGATATAGAAACAATTGATCAATTTATCGGCTCAACACTGAGTAAATTCCTGATCTCACTACTAACCGTTATTGGGACAGCGATAGTGCTGCTCTGGCTAGAGTGGCGGCTTGGGTTATTTATTCTGCTCGTCAACCCGGTGGTGATTTACTTTTCGAGAATGTTAGGCAGCAAGGTTAAACATCTTAAAAAACGCGAAAATCAAGCTTTCGAGCGTTTTCAAAACCGTTTAGTAGAAACCTTAGAGGGAATTTATCAATTACGAGCTGCAAACAAAGAGCGAGAATTCTTAAATCGCCTTATCGCGGATGCTGACGCTGTACGCGAAAATGCCGATAAATACGCGTGGCAATCTGAAGCTGCGGGCCGCCTCTCCTTCTTACTTTTTTTACTCGGCTTTGAGCTATTCCGTGCTGTCGCGATGCTAATGGTGGTGTTTAGCGATCTGACGATTGGTCAGATCTTCGCGGTATTTGGTTACTTGTGGTTTATGCTTAGCCCTGTACAAGAGCTGTTGGGCATCCAATTCTCTTGGTATGCGGCTAAGGCAGCGTTGAAAAGAATCAATGGGTTATTGGAGCTAGAAGAAGAGTTTCGTCCGATCAGCAAAGTGAATCCTTTTACTGAGCCACGGGAAATTGAGATTAAGATTGAGCACCTCAATTTTTCGTATGATGGTGAAAATCCGGTTCTGCACAATTTGTCGCTCACTATTCCAGCGGGTAAAAAAGTGGCGCTAGTCGGAGCCAGTGGAGGAGGTAAATCGACTCTCATTCAGTTGTTGATGGGAGTGTATCGTGCACAAAGTGGCGCAATTCTGTTTAATGGACAAAACTGTGATGACATTGGGTTTGAAGTCATACGTGATCAGATTGCCGTTGTTTTACAACAACCTATACTGTTTAATGACACTTTGCGGCATAATCTCACGCTTGGTGGCCAGTTTAATGATGATGCCTTATGGCAAGCGTTAGACATTGCTCAACTGCAAGATGTGATCGCAAAACTGGATTTGGGGCTAGACAGTCAAATTGGCCGCAATGGTATTCGTCTTTCTGGCGGTCAAAGACAAAGGTTAGCGATTGCACGTATGGTGCTCAGTAATCCTAAGTTTGTGATTTTGGATGAAGCGACTTCGGCTCTGGACACCGCGACGGAAGGAGCCCTGCACCGAGCGTTGTCACAATTTTTACAGGGTAGAACAACCTTAATCGTTGCTCATCGCCTTTCGGCAGTGAAACAAGCGGACTTAATTTATGTACTGGAAGATGGACATGTCAGCCAATCAGGCACGCATAATGAGCTTTTGGAACAAGAAGGTCTCTACCAAACCTTATATGGCAATGTCCAATCACATTGATTCTAGTGACAATGTCACTATTGGTGGTGTTATCTGCCTATGATGCCACCTTTGCCTCGTCACTCTCATGCAATGCAGCCGAGCCGCATTCGTTTGTGCCCCGGTTGCGAATTGGCGGTGGATACCGTCAAGGTCGAACAAGGACATAGTGCCTATTGTCCCCGTTGCGGAACGCAGTTGTATCGCGGGGGTTCTCCTTCTCTATCTGGTAACTTAGCCCTTGCCGTCACATGCTTGCTGCTGTTTATTCCTTCGCATTTTTTCAGCTATATCAACATCCGATTGTTTGGTGTCATGATCCCAGCAACGCTTCCAGACGGAGTGTTCGCACTATGGAATGAAGGCTATTGGCCTTTAGCGTTGTTAGTTTTATTTTGTAGTTCAATAGCACCACTCATTTTATGTTTATCTGTGCTAGGGGCGCATTGGGCTTTGCGTTTTCACCACTTTCAGACGTTACGTCATTCCTTATTACTGATCCATCACCTCAAGGTGTGGGTGATGTTGGATGTCTTCTTGGTCAGCGTGGCGGTGTCTTGCTTTAAGCTCAAAGACTATTCGGATATTTACGTAGGGTCTGGATTATTAGGCTTACTGTTATTACAAATTTTCACAGTCCTTTTGCTGAGTCGCATCAGCACTCGTCATTATTGGGAAACTTGGCAAAAAGAAGAAGATTACGATTTACCCTTGAAGCAAGTGCACTGTCATAACTGCCATCTCTCGCAACCAGAAAGTGGGCACTGTGTGCGTTGTCAGCATAAGCTTTATCATCGTAAACCGAACTCTATCGAACGGACATGGGCCTATGTATTCGCCGCGACAGTGGCGATTGTGCCTGCCAACGTTATTCCAATTTCGATTCTCATCACAAACGGACAGCGTCTTGAAGACACCATCTTCTCTGGGGTTGCTTCATTAGTGAAAAGTGGCATGTGGGGAATCGCCGTCATTATTTTTGTGGCAAGTATTGTGGTGCCTGTGATTAAAATTGTCGGACTTGCTTACTTGCTGCTAGCGATCAAATTTAAACACGAAGTGCATCAGCGACAGCGCATGATGATTTATCGTGGCATAAAATGGATTGGTAAATGGTCTGTCATGGATCTGTTTGTGATTTCTATCATGCTCACTTTAGTTGATCGAGGGCAAATCCTCGATTTTACCCCCGGTTATGGGGCTGTGGCTTTTGGTATGGTTGTGGTGCTCACTATGTTGGCGGCGGAAAGTTTGGATCCTCGCCTACTCTGGGACAATCCTGACGTTACCCGTACTCAACAATAGGTTGTTTGAATGAGTCAAGAAAATACAACGCAAAACTCTTACACACCGGACATTCGCAAACATCGCGGAATCTCGCCACTGTGGATTTTGCCGATTGTGACGATGGCCTTGGCGGGCTGGTTAGTTTTTAAAGCGATACATGATGCAGGAGTGCGAATTCAAATTCACTTTGATAATGCGCAAGGACTGGTTGCTGGGCGTACCACGATTCGCTATCAGGGCTTAGAAGTGGGCATGGTGCGTGATATTAAGCTGTCTGAAGATCTCGACAGTATTTATGTGGAAGCGGATATTTATCCAGAAGCTACCCAACTACTGTCTGACCAAACGCGTTTCTGGATGGTGAAACCCACTGCCAGTTTGTCAGGAGTTTCGGGGTTAGATGCGCTGGTATCGGGTAACTATATTGCCATTCAGCCAGGCACGCTCCATCAAGATGATTATCCCACTAATTTCAAAGCATTAGAGTCAGCCCCCTCGGACTTGTTGGCGCAACGTGGATTAACCATTTCTTTGAAAGCGCGTGATTTGGGCGGTATTTCTGTCGGTTCTCAAATTGTCTATAAGAAAATCCCGATTGGTGAAGTCTTTAATTATCAATTGGATGAGAATGCCCAATCGGTAATCATTCAAGCCTCAATCAAAGATGAATATCGACACATCATCAATACCGAGAGCCGTTTTTGGAACGTCAGCGGTGTTGGGACAAGCATCGGTTTCGAAGGTGTGGATGTACGCTTGGAAAGCTTAAGCGCCTTGCTTGGTGGCTCGATTGCCGTCGATTCACCGGAAGAAGGTAAACCGGTTGAACAAAATGCGCAGTTCCGCCTCTATCGAGATTTAAAAACCGCCGGACGCGGTATCGCGGTATCGATCACTTTACCCGATGGCAACAACATATCCGCGTCCGGTGCTCCTATTATGTATCGCGGCATCGAAATTGGGCAAATTACCGATGTGCAGTTGACCGATAATCGGAAAGGGATTGTCGCGGCAGCCGCGATTCAGCCTGCATTCAATGACATGCTTAATAGCGGTAGCCAATTTGTATTGGAAGAAGCTCAAGTCTCGTTAGCGGGGGTAGAAAACCTCACTAACTTAGTGAAAGGAAATTTCTTAACCTTGATTCCGGGTGAAGGTGAACGGACTCGAAACTTTCATGCGGTGCGTAAAAACGAGTTTAAATACGCTCGTTCAAACAGTATTAGTTTTAAATTAGTCGCCGATAACTCATTTGGTTTAGAAGCAGGCACGCCTATTCTGTATCGCGGAGTGACCGTGGGGAGCGTCACGGCAGTGAATTTAAAACTCGATTATGTTGAGTTAAATGTGCTGATCGATGAGCAGTATGGCGCGTTGATCCGCTCACAAAACCGCTTTTATTTAACCGGCAGTGCTTCAGCAGAGTTAACTGAATCAGGGCTGTCGGTTTCGATTCCACCCGCCAAGCAGTTGTTACTTGGCTCCATCAGTTTTGCCAGTGAAGGAAGCTCTACACCATTAGAACAATATCGCCTCTACCCTAGTCAATCTTTGGCGGAACTGGCGAAATACAACCAATCAGGTTCTCGTTCATTAACACTTTTTGCCAATGAGTTACCATCGATCAGTGCTGGCGCCCCCCTTCTATACCGCAATTTAAAAGTCGGTAGTATTTCTGGTTTCACGCTTACACCGAAAGGGGTACAAATTGAAGCGACTATCGAGAAGCAATACCAGCATTTATTAACGCCCAACACCGTGTTTTGGAATCGCTCAGGCGTCGAAATAAAAGCCTCCATGGATGGTGTCGATGTGAAAGCCGCACCACTGCAAACTTTGCTGCGTGGTGGGATTGCGTTTGATAGTCTGCCGGGCATTGAAAACAAAGTCGGTTCGATGTGGAAGCTGTATAACGACTATGATCATGCCCGTCGTTATGGAGAGAAAATCACGCTTACCGCGTTAGGTACACTTGGCGTTAAAGTGGGCACTCCTGTGCAATATCAAGGGGTTCAAATTGGTGAGGTATTTGAAATCATTCCAGATTTTGAATCTGAATTTGTCAAACTTTCCGCACGAATTGAGCCACAATATGCCCCCCAAATTGCCAAGCAGAATTCACAATTTTGGTTATCGCAGGCCAAAATTGGTTTAAGTGGTATTGAAAATGTACAAAACCTATTAGGCCAAAGTATTGAGGTTCAACCAGGTGTGGGTGATAGCCGTTATGAATTTGAACTGCACAAAGAAGCACGCCACGGCGGTGCAGGTAAAACCTACACATTACAAAGTGAGAAGCGTGGCTCGGTAAATGTCGGCACTCCTGTGCTGTACCGCGATATTGAGATCGGCAAAGTGATCGATGTACGTCTCGGTGAATTCGCTGACCGAGTGATTACCACCATTCGTATTGCGCCGCAGTACACTTACCTACTTCGCCAAAACAGCGTTTTTTGGAATGTGTCTGGGCTCGATATGTCGATTGGCATTACAGGAGCCAATGTGAAAACCGGTACGTTTGATAGCATGTTACGAGGTGGAATTACTTTTGCTACGCCAGAACAGAAACAATTAACGCCTGCGGCTCCTGAAGGACACACTTTCTATCTCTACCCACAAGCACAAGATGAGTGGAGTAAATGGCGGACTCCTATTCCTAAACCATAATCCTTCTCCGTTTCACGAAAAGCAGCTTTAGGCTGCTTTTCTTCTTTTACGGCTACCTTTATGTCATGAACCTATCTGGGTATAATCGCCGACCTTATTCATCAACGGAATTTGCCTGTGCATCCGAACATTTCTCTTCCCGAAGAATTCATTACTTCGATGGCGAAAATACTGCCTGATTCTACCCAACTTGCTGATTTTATAGCTGCCTGTCAAAGGCCATTGCGCAAAAGCATTCGGGTAAATACGCTCAAAATTTCTGTTGCTGAGTTTTGTGAACGTGCGGCTGAAAAACACTGGCAGTTATCGCCTGTTCCTTGGTGTGAGAACGGTTTTTGGATCGAAGCCGATGAAAGCCTCGTTCCACTCGGTAATACTGCCGAACATATGGCGGGGCTTTTCTATATTCAAGAAGCCAGTTCGATGATGCCTGTTTCCGCCTTATTCATGGAAAATGAACAGTATGATTCGGTTCTCGATATGGCCGCAGCACCAGGTTCTAAGACAACACAAATCGCTGCTTTGATGGGTAATGAAGGTGTTTTGGTGGCTAACGAATTCTCTGCAAGTCGTGTCAAAGTGCTTCACGCCAATATTGAACGCTGTGGTATTCGTAATGCGGCGCTAACTAATTTCGATGGCTGCGTATTTGGCGGCTGGCTGCCTGAGCGATTTGATGCGGTGTTAATTGACGCGCCCTGCTCTGGAGAAGGAACGATCCGTAAAGATCCCGATGCGATGAAGAATTGGAGCATGGATGCTATTCATAGTATCGCATCCACTCAGAAAGCGTTGATTGAAAGCGCGTTTCAGGCCTTAAAAGTTGGTGGAACGCTAGTGTATTCCACATGCACTCTCAGTCGTGAAGAGAATCAGCAAGTGTGTTGGCACCTCAAGCAAACTTACGGTGATGCCGTACGTTTTGAATCTCTAGATAACTTATTTGAGCACGCCTCAATTGCGTTGACCGACGAAGGCTTTCTGCACATTTTCCCGCAAATGTACGATTGTGAGGGCTTTTTTGTCGCCAAAATCCGCAAATTGGCGTCAGTACCGGTTCCTGACGTCAATAAGCGTCTGGGGAAATTTCCTTTTAATAAAGCAAGCCCAAAGCAGCAATCAGAAATTGCTCTGCAACTTCAAAAGTCACTTGGGATCGAATTACCATCGGATTCACAAGTCTGGCTGCGCGATAACGATGTGTGGCTATTCCCGCAAGCATTAGAGCCCTTATTGGGTGAGCTGCGCTTTTCTCGCATGGGAATAAAAATTGCTGAAGCACATAAATCGGGTTATCGTTGGCAGCATCAAGTTGCAACCTGTTTGGCCTCCGAAAGTACTACTCATAGTGTGGTGTTGGATACCGCTCAAGCACGAGAATGGTTTATGGGTAGAGATGTCAGACCAGAGGGACAAAGTGGTCAAGGTGAGGTGATCGTCCGTTACGCTAACGATGTGATTGGGTTAGGAAAATGGGTCGGCAATCGCGTGAAGAATGGACTGCCAAGAGAGCTTGTGAGAGATAAAAATCTATTCTGAATCGTTGAACTATAGTATGAAATTCTAAAAGCCTGTCGCTAATTTCAGTATATGTACTAGGCTTAGTATTAAGCAACCTCCTACATTTTCGATTAGCGCAGGCTCTTTAGAGCCATTCCCCTAGGCCCTAAAACCTTACGTTTTGGGCCTTTTTTTAGCTCTAAAATCCTCTATAACAAGAGGTTAAGCTAGACGAATACCGTCATTTTCAATCACGATTTTGCCTTGCTTATACAAACCGCCGATGGTCTTTTTAAAAGTCCCTTTACTCGTACGGAATGTAGCAAAAATCGCCTCTGGCGTTGATTTATCGCTCAATGGCAGGAAACCACCTTTCTTTTCTAAGGTTTCTAAGATCTTAGTGCTTAGCTCATCCATTTTCTCTACCCCCACTTTTTGCAGGGACAAGTCGATTTTGCCATCTTCGCGCACGCTCTTAATGTAGCCCTTGAGTTTCTTACCGATGAACAGCTTGCCAAAAACATCAGAGGAGAAAATCATGCCCCAGTGCGTACCATTCACAATGGCTTTGAAACCAAGCTCTGAGCGTTCAGCGATCAGCAAATCAACTTGCTGGTTTGGCGTGTATTTCGCTGGGGTTTTATCAAGCCACTTGTTGAATTTGGTTGTGCCAACAATACGTCCCGAAGCTTTATCGGTGTAGACGTAAACCAAGACAGTTTGACCTGCCGTAAAACGGGCACGTTGCTCACTGTATGGAATCAGCAGATCTTTGTTTTTAATGCCCCAGTTAGCAAATGCACCTGTGTTGTTAACGCCTTCGATCGTCATTAAGCCCCATTCACCCACTTGAGCAATCGGAGTTTCAGTTGTGGCAGCGAGTTGGTTTTCAGAGTCAAAATACAGGAAAACGTCAATAAACTGCCCAATTTCAGTACCTTCTGGCACGAAGCGCTTAGGCAGTAAGGTAGTGCCGTATTCTCCCGCATCCAAAAAAACACCAAATTCAGCGAATTTCACCACTTCTAAACTATTAATTTGACCAATGTTAATCATATAAAACTGTCTCACAGCAAATTTGCAGAGATTATACGTTATCTCTGTTATGCTTTCTCGCATTGGAGCAATAAATCCGGCAATTTTTACAGGAGTTTTCGTTGATTACCGTAGAGCAGCAAGATGCGGCAACCTTGACGATTGTCAGTCAGATGAAGGGCAGTAAAGAGCTCGATCTAAATTTTTATCTGTTTATCCCAGGTGAATTGGATATCTCACCAGAAGTGATCTCAGAGTCTGAGTTTTTTTACAGTTCTATCCACCAACAGCGTTCCTATTACAGTGATCAAATCTTATTGCCACTGGTGCATAGCCGACTCGCTCAACGTGGGCATCTTTCTTCTACGCAATACCGGGTAAGTTTGAGTTTGTTTGCTTATCAGTATGTGATTGCCTTGGATAAGGCGGTTTCGCAACTCAATAACACCAGTGATACGGTGACGACGGAAGAAGTGGATAGCGTGATTGAGCTGTCATTGGATATTTTGCGCCGTTTACGGCGTAGCATTCCTTATGAAGAGCAACTCAAGCGTTATTACGCCAATATCGATAATTACCTGTCTTGGTATACCGAACAGAGCTTTCTATCCATGATTGCGCACATGACGCGTGATAATGAATATAAAACCAATAAAGAGCGGTTGATTACCTTAGTGGAGAAAGAGCAAGCCCACCGCGCACTCAATCAATACAACTCTGATAAAGCTAACCAAGACATCACGCGGTTAAGTAACAAGATGCGCTTATTGCGTCGTCTCATTGAACACCCTGTTATCCTCAATGAGAAAATCGCCTCTCTGGGCAATAACACTAAGCGAGCAGTAAAAGGACTGGCTACTGGATTGGTGATGATAGCCGTAACGATTACAGCAGTTTCCGCACGTGATTATTGGGGCGAAATTACCGCATCTTTTATTATTGCGATGTCGTTTATTTATGCCCTACGCGAAATTTTCAAAGATGATTTGCGCGATATGCTGTGGCGTTGGATTCGTAAAGGGAGACCCAAATGGCGACGCCACTATTTTGATCCGACGACAGGCAAACAAGTCGGCGATAAAGAAGAGTGGCTGGATTACAAAAAGCTAAGTGATTTGCCCGATCGCATTCAAGCCATTCGTAAGAAGCGCATTGTGCAGCGTGAAGAGCAGATCCTGCACTATCGTTCACATACCGAAATGTCAACCTCACGCTTTATGAGTGGTTATGAAGAAACGCGTGAAACGCTAATGATTGATCTGCGTTCGATCATGCGTCAGATGGATAAAGGTTCAAACCACATTTACCAGCTCAACAATGGGCAAGTAAGTCGTGAGTCGGTCGAAAAGCGCCATCTGTTGAACTTGATAGTGAAAGAGAATCATCACAAAGGTGAGCCTACCTACTATCGTTGGAAAATCGTGCTTAACCGAAGCCGAATTGTGGATATTGAATCTATCCCTCAGACTTAGTGACTTTCAGCGAAAGGGTTAACCAAAACTCAGCCATCGGTTCATCACCATGCAAGGTTGGGCAAGTGGCTATGATATGCACCTCTTGGTTTACCCTTTCCCCTGTTCGCGAAGTTTCCTCTAGCATGCGATCAATCTTCTCACCTTCTATACAATGAAAATGGACTGCGGCTTCGGGGCGTTTATGAAACTCTCCTCGCACCGCTTTGAACGCTAACGAAACTCGGCAACCCCGTTGATTGGCTTTATGCATCGCCATATACCCGCCAGCAACATCCGCTCCTACCGCCAGTACTCCAAAATACATGCTGTTCAGATGATTTTTATTGCGTCTTTTCAGAGGAATGCGCACTTCTACCGCTTGCTCATCAAGCTTGAGTATTTTTGGACGGCATGCCCAAATCAAAGGCACTTTAAAAAAACCAAACAGATTCAAGTAAAGATTGGCTTTCGCTAAAGGTGATAGCATAAAAACTCCGCACAGTAAGTTGTCCGACCACTTCAATCTATCCATCTTTAAATGTCAAATAAATGTTAATAAAATGCCGTATCACCGTGACTTTTACGAGTTCGTAAAGAGTGAGTGGCCTCGGTATGAATTTTGATTTGGTGAAACTCTCATCAAAATGCCCCTTATTGAGCGGATTTACACGCAATCGATGATCTGTTTTGTGGGCAGTGGTTTATTCTCGTTGACAAATTCGTTATCTTTAGCGCTTCGCAACAAAAGGACAAGCGCTCCTATGCCACTGAAAACCGATGAATTAAGAACCCAAGCATTGGGTCCGATGCCGACACCGGCAGAATTGAGTCACGCACACCCAATCACTGATGAAGTCGCGTTACGGATTGCGCAGTCTCGTCGCCAAATTGAAAACATTCTGACTGGAGAAGATGATCGTCTGTTGGTTATTGTTGGTCCTTGTTCAGTACACGATACCGATGCCGCACTCGACTATGCTCGCCGCCTTGCTGCACTACAAGAAAATTATACTGATGAGCTTTTTGTGGTGATGCGGACCTATTTCGAAAAACCACGAACTGTGGTGGGTTGGAAAGGACTGATCACAGATCCAAACTTAGATGGCTCTTACGCTTTAGAAACGGGTCTCAATAAAGCCAGAAAATTGCTTCTCGATGTAAACAAGCTCGGATTGGCTACCGCGACCGAGTTTCTCGATATGATCACAGGTCAATACATCGCAGACCTCATCACTTGGGGGCAATTGGCGCACGTACCACCGAGTCGCAAATTCACCGAGAAATGGCCTCTGCACTCTCCTGCCCAGTTGGCTTTAAAAACGGTACAAACGGTAACGTGAAAATCGCGATTGACGCAATTCGCGCAGCGAAAGCATCACACTATTTTTATTCTCCAGATAAAAATGGCCGTATGACCGTATACCGCACCAGTGGTAACCCATTTGGTCATATCATTCTGCGTGGCGGCGATACTGGGCCGAATTTTGATCAAGCCTCAATTGATGAAGCTTGCCAACAATTAGCACAATGTAACCTACCTGAACGCTTGGTTGTCGATTTTAGTCATGCCAATTGCCAAAAGCAGCATCGTAAACAAGTCGATGTGGCGCGTGACATTTGCCAACAACTCGAAGCGGGTAGCCACAAAATAGCGGGCATTATGGCGGAAAGTTTCTTGGTTGAGGGCAACCAACCAATGCACGATCTCAATAACTTGACTTATGGACTTTCAATCACAGATCCTTGCTTAGGCTGGGATGATACCGCCATGATGCTCGACATGCTGGCACAATCCATCAAAGTCCGCCGCTCTCGTAATTAAGGAAATACCCATGCCTTCTTTTGATATTGTTTCAGAAATTGATGCTGTAGAACTGCGTAACGCAGTAGAAAACTCAACTCGTGAATTGGCTACTCGATTCGATTTTCGTAACGTAGATGCCCGTTTTGAGCTGAAAGAAGAGACGGTCAAGTTGTCTGCAGAAGATGATTTTCAGCTTGGTCAGATGATGGACATTTTGCGCGGAAACCTCGCCAAGCGTGGTGTTGATGCTCGTGCCATGAATGCCAAAGACTCTGTTCATATCGGTAAGCACTGGCACAAAGATGCAGAATTCAAGCAAGGTCTGGAAGCTCTGCTCGCGAAGAAGATCGTTAAATTGATCAAAGATGCCAAAATCAAAGTTCAAGCTTCTATCCAAGGTGACAAAGTTCGCGTGACGGGTAAAAAGCGTGATGATTTGCAAGAAGTGATGGCGATGTTGCGTGAAGCGAATCTTGAACAGCCACTGCAATACAACAACTTCCGCGATTAATCATTTCGTTGGATAGATGCCTTGAGTGGATATGCCCCGCACTAGAGGATGCAGTATCACAAAAACGCCCCGTTTATCGGGGCGTTTTTTTATCCGCTTATTCTTATCGGCATTAACTAAGCGTGTTTGTATTGTTTACCTGCTGAGCTATTCGCTGCTGAACTATGTACCGCACGTTTTTGTACTGCCAGAATTTCTTCTACTAACCTTGGAACTTCAATACTGGCTTTGCCATAGCGTTTCTCTGCAAACTCACTTTCGACGGCGCTGGGTTCCAAATTAATTTCTATCGTGTGTGCTCCATGCATACGTGCGTCATGCACAAAACCGGCTGCAGGATAGACAACCCCTGACGTACCAATAGAGACAAACAGATCCGCTTGTTCAAGCGCGGCATAAATATCGCCCATGCGTAGCGGCATTTCACCAAACCAAACAATGTGTGGGCGCATTTGCGCGGGCATTTGGCAGCAGTGGCACAGATCGCCATTACGAATATCGTCTTTTTGCTCAACCGTTTGATTGGATTCAGGACAGCGCGCTTTCAGCAACTCACCATGCATGTGAATAATGTTCTGGCTGCCGCCACGTTCATGCAGGTTATCAATGTTCTGGGTAATCACAGTGACACTACCCTGCAATTCTCTTTCCAGTTTACCTAGGGCAAGATGTGCCGAATTGGGCTGAATCGCATCAGAGAGCAATTTGCGGCGGCGTTGGTTATAAAACTCCAACACCATATCCGGATCGCGCTGAAACCCTTCGGGTGTCGCCACATCTTCAATACGATGATTTTCCCACAGCCCATCCTGAGCGCGAAAAGTTTGAATACCAGACTCCGCAGAGATCCCTGCTCCAGTCAGTATCACAATATGTCGATACGGTAAGCTCATAACCCATTCCTTTTCTCGGCTTTTGTTTAAGCTTAACACCGAAGCGTTATCAACCCTAGAAAACGGGGATTAGACCATAGTAGTAACAAGGCTATTGATGAGAAAAAAGAGAGCATTGCAGAATGAGTCAGAAGACGAATTGAGGGCTTCTCAAACAGAGAAGCCCATGAAAATCAGTATTACTCTTCGCTGGTTGCAGAGATTTTGTGAATTGCTAAATCGGCGCCATTAAACTCATCTTCTTGTGATAAGCGTAACCCCATCACTTTATGCAAGATGCCATAAACCATCAGTGCGCCACTTAATGCAATCACAATTCCCATTAAGGTTCCAACAATCTGTGTGCTGAAACTTACGCCTCCTAAACCAGCGAAAGTTGTTTGGCCAAAAATACCTGCGGCAATGCCACCCCATGCCCCACACACGCCATGCAGCGGCCATACACCGAGCACATCATCAATTTTTGTTTTGTTTTGTAATTGAGTGAACAGCCAAACAAACACGGCACCTGCAATCACCCCCGTCACCAATGCTCCTAAAGGATGCATTAAATCCGATCCAGCACACACGGCGACCAAGCCCGCTAATGGGCCGTTATGGATAAAACCTGGGTCATTTTTTCCAACAATTAACGCGGCCAGAATACCGCCCGTCATTGCCATTAAAGAGTTCATCGCCACTAATCCACTGATGCCATTTAAGGTTTGCGCTGACATTACGTTAAAGCCGAACCAACCTACACTTAGGATCCAAGCGCCAAGAGCCAAAAAGGGAATGTTAGAGGGTGCAAAGTTAGTGTGCTTACCAGCGCGTACGCGGCCACGACGCATGCCTAAGAAAGCTACGGCTACCAGCGCAATCCAACCACCGACGGCGTGAACGACGACGGAACCAGCAAAGTCGTGAAATGGTGCGCCTAAATTGGCGGCAAACCAGTCTTGTACGCCAAAGTTGCTATTCCAAATGATCCCTTCAAAGAAAGGGTAAACCAGCCCAACGGTGAAAAATGTCGCGAAAAGGATCGGATAAAATCGTGCGCGTTCAGCAATACCGCCAGACACAATCGCAGGAATGGCCGCCGCAAAGGTCAATAGGAAAAAGAACTTCACTAAATCATAACCATTGCCTTGCGACAGTGTCGCTGCATCAGCAAAAAAATGATGCCCATACGCAACCCAGTAACCAATAAAGAAATAGGCAATCGTAGAAACCCCGAAGTCTGCCAAAATTTTCACCAGCGCGTTAACCTGATTTTTCTTCCGAACCGTGCCGACTTCAAGGAAAGCAAAGCCTGCATGCATCAAAAACACCATAATGGCGCCGAGCAGCAAAAATAAAGTGTCTGAACTTTGGGTCAGGGTTTGAACGGCACCTTGAACCTGACTTACGCTATCGCTCATCGATATGATACTCCATCGTCTGTTATGCACTTTTCCTGTGCTTTGTTGTTATTTTCACCAAGTTGGTGAGAAAAGAAGATTTAAGCTCGACTGAGCAAAAGCTGTTCCAGTTTTTGTGCTGATGATGAAATAGAAAATAACTCCATTAATTTATTGATAAATAATGGTATTAATTGTGATGCTTGCGAACAGACAGCGACTAGGTGTTACATTTCGCAGTAGAATTGCACCAATTTGGCGCTTTAGCACCAAAACAACGCGCACAAGAACTTAGCATGTTGAAGAGAAAAAATACCCGGCTGTTTGGCCGGGTATGGAATTACAGATTCGGTCCTTTGGAGGGAGAATGCGGTAAGTTATTTTGATACTGCTGCATGCCTTGGATCATCCGCCAGATCCAAATAGAGATGGCTCCAACGGCAATGAGTGCCCCCACATAAGGAATACCATGCCCAAGTTTGGCAAGCCAAGACTCCGGCATCCAGTAGCGATTCACGCCCATGATGATGCCGTTCGTGGTCGCTACCGTCACAATCAATACCACAAAGAATGTGAGATAGAGGAAGAAACTGCGAATGAGCCCATAGTAGTGAGAATTCGCTATCTCACCATCTTGGTTCTTATCCAGTCGATAACCGGCATAGATGATACCAATGACGCCAGAGAGCAAGCAGGTAAATGGCGTCAGCAAGCTTGCAATGTAGACAAACCACACGGACTTGTGCGCGCTATCTTGATTCATGGCTCACCTCTCCTTTCGTTTGATTGAATGAAGCCGTTTGGGATTCCGCACTTACTTCTTCAATTTCACCGCGGCGCTTCACTTCTTCATACCAAAGATCGTGATGCTCTTTCGCCCACGTTTCATCCACTTTGCCGGTCACCATGCCTTCTAATGCGCCCTCCATACCAAACAAGCCAATGTAGATATGGAAGATAAAGCCACAGATTAAGATCAATGCTGAGAACATATGGATCAGGTTCGACAGCTCCATGTGGCGACGCGTCTGGTCGAAAATTGGGAAATCCAGCACCAAACCACTGATGGCTGCAAAGGTTCCAAACACAATCAATAACCAGTAAATGGCTTTTTCCCCAGCATTGGAAAAGCCTGCTGAAGGGTGTGTACCTTTGTGTTTACCGACCATGCCACCGAGCTTCATAAACCACTGCACATCCACTTTATTGAAGATGGATTTACGCCACCACTTGAGCAGTACAAACATCAGCAAAATGAAAAACAGTGGCCCCATGTAGTTGTGATACTGCTTCGCGGCATAAATGATCCAGCCCCACAGCTCACTCGGGATATACGGTTTTAAGAAGTGTTTACCATACACCAGCATCAGCCCACTGAACGCCAAGGTCAGGAAAGTAAACGCCATACTCCAGTGCAGCGCCCTATCTGAGCGTGACCAACGATTCAGCTTACGTCCGGTGCGCGGCTTACTCAGCATCAACGGGCCAACCGCGATATACGCCAGCACCACCATCGCTATGCTGCCGAAAATCGCCACCGCACCGGCCGGAGACATCCATTTCTCTTTGAGGATAAACCACGTTTCACCCGGTTTACTGATCAACACGCCATGTTCAGGCGACTGAGACGTGGTGTAACCCGCTTCGCCTTGTCGTACCTGACGCCAAAAGTCTGCGCCTGCCAGTTGGGTCATCTCTTTTTGCACCACATCCGGTTTTGCGTTCTCTTCTGCCATCACGGGTTGAGCCAACCAGCACAGCAGTGCTGCCAATAAAGGCAGCACAAAACGAGTGGCGCGAGAAAGTTGTTGTCTCATAGCCACTTAACTCCGAGTTGCGTCATACGAAAGATCTTCACCGTTAGTCCAACCGGCACCTTTCGCCCCACGTTCAACCACGCGTTGACGGAAAATATCGGAGATTTTCTCCGCATCCCCCGCTAGCAGAGCTTTGGTAGAACAGAGAGAAGCACACATGGGCAGTTTACCTTCCGCAATACGGTTGGCACCGTATTTACGCCGCTCCTCTTCCGACCCCGGCTCTGTTTCAGGGCCACCTGCGCAGAAAGTGCATTTGTCCATCTTACCGCGCTCACCAAACGCCGCTTGTTTCGGAAACTGCGGCGCACCAAATGGACAAGCAAACAAGCAGTAACCACAACCGATACAGAGATCTTTGTTGTGCAGTACAATGCCATCTTCGGTATGCACAAAGCAGTCTGCCGGACACACCGCCATACAAGGCGCATCGGTACAGTGCATGCAAGCCACGGAAATCGAGTTTTCACCCGGTTCACCATCGTTGAGCGTAACTACGCGGCGACGCTGGATGCCCCATTCCAGCGCATCATCGTTTTCATTTTTACAGGCAGTGACACAGCCGTTACATTCGATACAGCGTTTGGTGTCACACAGGAATTTCATTCTTGCCATGGGTAAGCTCCTTACGCTTTACGAATGTTACAGAGGGTGACTTTGGTTTCCTGCATCAAGGTGACAGGATCGTAGCCATAGGTAGTGGCGGTGTTTGCCGCTTCCCCAACCACGTAAGGCTGTGTCCCTTCTGGGTATTTTGGACGCAGATCTTCCCCTTGGAACTTGCCACCAAAGTGGAATGGTAAGAACGCCATGCCCGGTTTCACCCGACGTGTCACCATAGCTTTGACTTTGATGCGACCTTTCTCTGCACCTTCAACCCAAACCATATCGCCATCCATAAAGCCTAAATCGTTGGCATCTTTCGGGTTCACTTCAACAAACATCTCTTGTTGCAGTTCAGCCAGCCAAGGGTTAGAACGGGTTTCTTCACCACCACCTTCATACTCGACCAAGCGACCCGAGGTTAGGATGATCGGGTATTCCACTGATTTATCCTGCGCTTGAATCGACTTATACAGCGTTGGAACACGGAAGATGAACGCTTGATCGTCCCACGTGGGGTAATCAGCCAGCAGATCACGGCGTGGTGTATACAGCGGTTCACGGTGCAGCGGTACGCGATCTGGGAATGTCCACACAATCGCACGCGCTTTCGCGTTACCAAATGGAATGCAGCCGTGTTTGATCGCGACACGCTGAATACCGCCAGAAAGATCCGTTTTCCAGTTTTTACCTTCTGCAGCCGCTTTCTCTTCAGCGGTTAAATCATCCCACCATCCGAGTTGTTTCAGCAGCTTATCGCTAAATTCTGGATAGCCGTCTTGCAGCTCACAGCCTTTCGAGTAGCTGTCTTCAGCCAGCAGGCTCTTACCTTCAAACTCCACACCAAAACGGGTACGGAAGTTACCGCCACCTTCGGCTACAGTTTTCGAGGTATCGTAAAGAATGTGCGTGCCGGGGTGTTTCATCTCTGGCGTTCCCCAACATGGCCAAGGCATACCGTAAGTGTCCCCATTCGCAGGGCCACCTTCAGCCGCCAACGTGGTTTTGTGGAAGGTGTGCCAGTTTTGTTGGTGCGTTTTCAAGCGCTCTGGGCTTTGTCCTGTGTAACCAATCGTCCACATTCCACGGTTAAATTCGCGCGTAATGTCTTCAATCAGTGGTTTGTTGTTCTCAACACGAATGTTTTTACACAGTTGGTCGACGATCCCCAGTTTTTGACTGAGCAAATACATGATTTCGTGGTCAGGTTTGGATTCAAACAGCGGCTCAATCACCTGATCACGCCACTGAATAGAACGGTTAGACGCCGTCACACTGCCGTAGGTTTCAAACTGAGTGGTCGCAGGAAGTAGATACACTCCATCCGTGCGATCGTTCATTACCGCAGCAACCGTTGGGTATGGATCAACAATCACCATCATATCCAGCTTTTGCATCGCTTTTTTCATTTCCACGCCGCGGGTTTGCGAGTTCACCGCATGACCCCAATAGAACATGGCGCGAATGTTTTCACGTTGCTGCAGGTTGTCTTTGTTTTCCAGTACACCATCGATCCAACGAGATACAGGGATCCCCGGAGTTTCCATTGGCAATGCGCCGTTATAAGTGCCTTGGTCAAAGCGGTTTTTGATCCACTCGAAATCCACGCCCCAAACGCTTGCCCAGTGTTTCCATGAACCTTCGGTCAAACCGTAGTAACCCGGCAACGTATCGGATAGCACACCTAAGTCGGTTGCGCCTTGCACGTTATCGTGACCACGGAAAATGTTGGCACCGCCGCCCGATTTACCGATGTTGCCCAGTGCTAACTCAAGGATGCAGTACGCACGAGTATTGTTGTTACCTGTGGTGTGTTGAGTACCACCCATACACCAAACCACACAACCCGGACGGTTTTCCGCAAGAATTTTCGCGGTGTTGTAGACTTCTTCTTCGCTTACGCCAGTGACACGCTCAACTTCTGCTGGCGTCCATTTGGCCACTTCAGCACGGATTTCATCCATACCGAAGACACGTTGACGGATGTACTCTTTGTCTTCCCAGTTATTTTTGAACACGTGCCACAGCACGCCCCAAATAAAGGCTACGTCACTACCCGGACGCAGGGAAACAAAGTAATCCGCTTTTGCTGCAGTACGGGTACGACGAGGATCGGCAACCACGATTTTGCAGCTGTTTTTCTCTTTCGCGATCAAAATGTGCTGCATCGCGACTGGGTGAGCTTCGGCGGGGTTAGATCCAATGAACAGCATCGACTTACAGTTGTGCATGTCATTGAATGAGTTGGTCATGGCACCATAACCCCAAGTGTTTGCTACACCCGCAACCGTGGTGGAGTGGCAAATACGCGCTTGGTGGTCAACGTTGTTGGTGCCCCACAGGGAAGCCATTTTACGGAACAGATAAGCTTGCTCGTTACTGTGCTTAGCACTGCCGAGGAAATAAACCGAATCTGGGCCTGACTCTTCACGGATCTTCAGCGCTTTGTCACCAATTTCATTGATGGCTTGTTCCCAAGAGATCTTCTTCCACTTGCCGCCTTCGAGCTTCATTGGGTATTTCAGGCGACGTTCACCGTGGCCGTGTTCACGCAATGCGGCGCCTTTCGCACAGTGACCGCCTGCGTTGAATGGGTGATCAAAAGCCGGCTCTTGGCCAGTCCATACCCCGTTTTGTACTTCAGCGTAGATACCGCAACCGACTGAGCAGTGCGAACAGATGGTACGCTTCACTTCCGTTTTTGCACTGCGATCCACGTCGCTGGCCTGAGCTTTACGGATCATGCCCGGCGTAAACAAAGAGGCACCTACCGCCGCTCCGCCCGCTGCCAGTGACGTGCTTTTCATAAAGGCACGACGACTAATACCGAGCTGATTTTGCTCTTTGGTCACGCTGTCTGAACGTTTGATGAGTCTCATCGGGTTGGCTCCTATAGCGTGTTGTAGTAATCACGAATGTGTTGAGTTTCGTGATAGCCTTTTTTCAGCGGCTCTTTGCTCTCGGTGCTTGCTTCACTGGCGACCGTTTGAGTACTGACCCCCGCGACGACAGCGCCAGCGACAGCCGCTGTGCCTAACCCTTTAAGCAGATCGCGTCTGCTTTGGTTTACTTGGTTCTCTTTTTTCATCGATTGCTTCCTTATTGCTTAAGTTTTAGCAACTTAGCTGTGCGTCTTAAGACGTCTGTTTTCTAATTCCGGTTTGTTCATTGCTCAGCTTTATCGGTCAAGTTCTTCACCTCGATCCGATAACGATTCTTGCGACTGCTTGGTGCTTGTGTCATCGCCACTTGTTCTAAACTCAAAAAAGCGTCCAGAAGCTGCGCGACGGCTAAATAAAATTGTGCATGTGGAGCCTGACGGATTTGGCTCACCAGTTTGCCAAACCACGGGGCGATGTGACGATTGAAGAACGCCTGTTGCGTCTGCGCATCCGCATTTTCGTCATCACCTTGCTCACATAAATAAGCCATGGTTTCGCACAGCGCCGAAATGTGATCTTCTGGCTCGTGCACTTGCTCATCACGCTCTAGCCCTAAGCGGCTCAAATCATCACGAATCTCAGCCAGCGGCTTTTCCATCAATGAACCAGTTAGATGCCATGAGGCAAAAGGCACCACTTCACCACGACCGATACCAATAAACAGCTCTTGATACTCGTCAGCCAAAGAGTCCGCTTGAGCGTTGTGTGCGGCGGCGGATATCGCCTGCCACGCTTTCGCCATTTCGGTGCCATTGGCCTCAAAGTCCAATTCGGCTAGAAAGGTGCACAGCTCTGCTGAGGGCACATCACGCAGCAGTGTGGCGAGCAGCAGGTAGATGTCTGAACGCATTGACTGTGAATGTGTTGACTGTGAACGCATAGATTGCTCTTGCATGGCTTTCTCCTTAATACTTGAGCTGCTGCTCAGGGTCATGTGCCATGGCTTCAAACATGTCGACTACCCGACAGTCTTCGCACATCGCAATCCGATTGAGCGCTTCCGGCGTGGCGAAATGTGAGTGACCGCGTAACTTAGTTTGCAACATGGTAATCATGGATTGTGGCGCGAAAGGCTTATGGCAGCGCAGGCACTTAGCGGGCTCTTCTTGATGCAAAGTCACCACACCTTGGCGTGCCGCTTTGTTCCAGTTGAGTTGTGGCGTCGCGCTAAGCGCTTGTTCAGGGCAAGCTTTGACACACAAGCCGCACTGCACACAGTCTTGTTCAATAAAGCGTAGTGCTGGGCTATCTCCCGCCGGATGCAGTGCACGTGTTGGGCAAACCGCGACACAGCTCATGCACAAAGTACAATCGCTTGTTTGGCATTCAATTTTGCCGTAAGGCGCGCTGATACTGAGTGGTTGAACGCTAGGTTCAGCATTGAGTGTTTCCGCTAACGCATCCAGCGCGGTAAACAGGCGTTCGCGCTTATTACCGATTAAGTCACCCAACTTAAGCCCAAGCGGCTGTTCACACAGTACCGGCATCCCCTCGCGCAGCGATTCGAGATAAAGAATATCAATCGTCTCTTTGGGCAAACCCAAGTGAGTCAGCAGGCTCTGCGCCATGCTCACTTCTTGGTTGAGAATACGCTGGATAGTGGGCGGCATATGACGGCTCGCTGCAAACAGCACTTGAGTTGCACCGTTAACTAAAGCAGCAAACCAGCTGTCGATACCGACAGAAGGTAGCTCTTCCACCACCACAGGAATGACATTGTCTGGCAAGACATTTAATGCCATGACGTTGTAACTTTCATGGCGAGAACTGCAGATCAGCACGATAGGTTTTTCACCACCAACTTGATGGTAATTCGCCAGTAATCGCTCAATAAATTTTTGCGTATCGGTAGGATTAGGCAGTGCGTAGTGAATCGCTTCCGTCGGACAAGCGGTCGCGCAGGTTCCGACGCCCTGACACAGATAAGGGTTAATTTGAATGCGATGGCCAGTTTGATCAGAGCCTTCACTGGAGAGCGCGCCAGCAGGACATGCATCCACACAGCGTTCACACCCTTTCACTCCACGTGAGCTATGCGCGCACAAGTCTGTATCAAGACGAAAATACTTAGGTTTATCGAAGGTACCCATCAAAGTTGGGATCTCTTCCAGCGCATCCGCCAGCTTTGGATAACCGCGTCCTACTGGGAAATAACCAGGCACAGGGACTTCTTCACTCATTAAACCGTTGAGTGACATATCCAATACGATATCAAACGTGTTTCCACCTATAGCGGCTTGCGCCAAATTGACTCGCTTACCGTGGTTTTCTACGTTCACCGAGAATGCGCCGAGGAAACCGCTGATTTCTACCGTATCGGCATAGTACAAATTGCTTTGTGTTCCAGGCTCACCATCTACAGAAAGGAGCGTGATTGAAGTCATACTGCTCAATGGCTCGGTAATACGCTCAATGAGCATCGTTGGTCCAATAATTAAGGTATGGCCGCCACTTTCGTAACTTACGGTAGGAGGAATAAGATTGGTCAACTCAACCGTATGCTCAATCGCATACTGTCTCGCCCGACCGTTTGGAGACGTCGCTTGTTGTAGTAGGTTGTTTAACATTGCTTGCTTCCGCTTATAAGAATCACGAGCGTGTTGGCTCGTTTTACATAAGCTAAAGCAAATAGCGTTCCAAATTTATTTTATTGAAAAATCAGAGAATTTATCGATAACGAGGATGAGAAATAAAAAGCCACAATAAGAGTGAGACATTATGTCTCACTCTACCTATTGAGGAGTAAGTCAAAATGTCCCTAATCTCTATGCGGTATATTTTGTCTCACTGTTCAGTGTGTCAGATGCCGCAGTATCGCAAGAAGAAAGCGTATTGTGATCAGAAAGTCGCGCAGAACCCTCCGCGAATTCGGGCGCAGAAGCTATCGTTTCATCAGGCTTGGTTTGGTCAGGCATACTTTGATCAAGCATAGTTTGGTCAGACATAGCTTTTTCCGGTATAGCCTGTTCAGACTTAACCTCTGGCGTCGTTTCTAGCTCATTACACCATTGGCGTAAGGTTTGTGCGACTTGTGTGGTGAGTGTCGCTGTGTTGCTGTAATCCGCGTTGTAATCATCCAGCATACACACTTCGCTAAACTCACCGCTTAAAAACAGCTTACGCAATGCCGCTTTCTTCAGTTCTTGCGACGCATCGGATACCAACAAACTCGCTACGCTGGGTTCTTCATTCTCTGCTGAATGAGGTTGTTCGAGCGCATCACTCACCAAACCACTTTTAATGTCTACCGAAGATTGATTAGCAATCGGCTCTGCCTGCGCAGGCTCAGAGTTCAAACTCTTAGTTGTATCAAGCGCTTGGTCTGATTCTGCGGTTAATTTACGTTGTGACCAACGAGAGAAAAACGTGTTTTCAGTTGCCACAGGACCTCCCCGCGCCTTCACGTTTCTTGCGGCGAATTTCCAGTAGCTCACCGTGACGACCAATATAGGCTTCCATCCACGCCTGAACGGGTAGTGGCATATCGGCCGACAGCACCAGATAATCGCTGTCCATATAGCGGCTGGCGACGGCTTGCGATACGGTCAATTGCACGATTTTAAGCGGCTGATCTTCAATCGGATCTTCGGCAACCAAGAACAGCTTTGGTGCTTGTGAACTGAGGTTAAAGCGATAGTCAGTACGCTCGTCACGATACAAGTGTAAGGTTGCGACATATTGACTCTGCGCCTCTGGCGTTAAACTGAAACCGTGCAACATCCACTGCGTGGTTTGCCAACGGCCACGTGAGACCAAACGTGGCTCAAGGTTGCAAGCGAGCGGCCAAGCGCAGTCGGTTTTGCTATGAGCAGCATCCGTTAAGGATTCAGGAGAAGTTTGTTCAGTCATAACCCATACTAAATTAACAATCAGAGTTGAAATTAAAGCAATAATTGCGCCATGGGTACCAGTACCTTGCTTTAAGTAGAGCGACATCATCACTTTTGTTCAGTTTGTTTTTGATTCGGCACCCTTTTTGCTACATTGACGGCACTTTTTCTTATTCGCTCTACCGCAAGATCTGCATTCACAGATCGGCGGTGAATAAAGCGAGCATCACACAGGAATCCAGAGTGGCTAAACCTTCCATCATCAAAACCAGCGAAAATCCTCTGCAAACCATTGAAGTTGAAGTGTATGACGAATACGGCGAAAAACTGGTGAAATCGATCGCCTGTGAACGCCCTCTCACTGTTCTGCTCAACTGGAAAGAGATAGTGACCTTGATGACGCTCGGTTCGCGGCCAGAAGCTTTAGTGCTAGGTTATCTGAAGAACCAAAGTTTTATTTCCGATCCTGAAGCGCTCGATTCCATCATCATCGATTGGGAAACTCATTCGGCCGCGGTGGTTACGCGTGAAAACATTGACCATTTAGAGTCGGCGCTGAAGAAAAAAACCGTCACCTCCGGCTGTGGCCAAGGCACCATGTATGGCAACGTGATGAAGCAGCTTGAGAATTACCAAGTGCCACAGCAGCCAATTAAACAGTCACAAATCTACGCTGCATTGGAGGCCTTAACTCACTACAACGACACCTACAAAAAAGCCGGCGCGGTGCATGGCTGCGCAATTTGCCAAGAGGATCGGGTGATCTCTTTTGTGGAAGATGTCGGTCGCCATAACGCCGTGGATACCTTGGCGGGTGAAATGTGGCTGAATGACATGCGTGGTGATGACAAAATTTTTTACACCACCGGTCGTTTAACTTCTGAAATGGTGATTAAAGTGGCGCAAATGGGGATTCCTGTGCTGCTATCGCGCTCGGGTGTGACTCAAATGGGGCTTGAGCTTGCGCAACGTTTTGGCATTACCACGATTGCTCGCGCTTCTGGTCGTCGGTTCCACGTTTACAGTGGCGCAGACAAAGTGGTGTTTGATGTGAAAGGTCACAGTGAAGAGGCATAGCAACATTTTCGCACGATAAAAGGTTTGAACGTTTTTCGGATAGCAAAAGAGCCTCACATAGAGGCTCTTAGTATTATTTTGCATGCAGAATATTGGCTTAGGAAACTTAGCCTTCAACGCCACGTGATTTCAGGAACTCAGCGTAAGTGCCTTTGAAGTCAGTGATTTTGCCATCACGAATTTCGATGATGCGGGTTGCCAGTGAGTCTACGAATACACGGTCGTGCGATACAAAGAACAGCGTGCCTTTGTATTGCTCTAAGGCGTTGTTCAAAGACTCGATCGATTCCATATCCATGTGGTTGGTAGGCTCATCGAGCAGCAGCATGTTTGGCTTGTGCATCATCAGTTTGCCAAGCAACATACGACCTTGCTCACCACCCGACAGCACCTTCACGGATTTCTTGATGTCATCTTGGCCAAACAGCATACGACCCAAGAAGCTGCGCACCACTTGCTCGTCATCGCCTTCTTGACGCCACTGACCCATCCACTCCATCAAGTTCAGATCTTCGGCAAACTCGTGAGCGTGGTCTTGTGCGTAGTAACCAATGTTCGAGTTTTCAGACCACTTGTACATACCGCTACGTGGCTCAAGTACACCCGCTAGCGTGTTCAGCAGTGTCGTTTTACCCGCACCGTTCTCACCGATAATAGCGACACGCTCACCCACTTCAAAAATTGCGTTGAAGTTGCTGAACAGGTCATGATCAAAACCTTGGCTGAGGTTTTCCACAATCAGGGCGTTACGGAACAGCTCTTTCGATTGTTCAAAACGAATGAACGGGTTCTGACGGCTAGATGCCTTCACTTCATCCAGTTTGATCTTATCAATCTGTCTTGCGCGAGAAGTCGCTTGTTTGGCTTTCGATGCGTTCGCCGAGAAGCGCGCTACGAAGGTTTGTAGCTCAGCAATTTGCGCTTTCTTCTTCGCGTTATCAGACAACAGACGCTCACGCGCTTGAGTGGCCGCGGTCATGTATTCGTCGTAGTTGCCTGGGTAAATACGCAGCTCACCGTAATCCAAGTCAGCCATGTGGGTACACACTGAATTTAAGAAGTGGCGATCATGCGAGATGATGATCATGGTGCAGTTACGTGCATTCAGCGTATCTTCCAACCAGCGAATGGTGTCGATGTCCAAGTTGTTGGTCGGTTCGTCAAGCAGCATGATATCTGGGTCTGCAAACAGGATTTGCGCCAGCAGCACACGCAGTTTCCAACCCGGAGCCACACTGCTCATCAAGCCGTAATGTTGCTCAAGAGGAATACCTACCGCCAGCAGCAGTTCACCCGCTTTAGATTCCGCCATGTAGCCATCCATCTCAGCGAATTCCACTTCGAGATCGGCAACACGCATACCATCTTCTTCGGTCATTTCTGGTAGCGCATAAATACGGTCACGCTCTTGTTTTACCTTCCACAACTCTTTGTGACCCATGATAACGGTGTCGATTACCGTGAACTCTTCGTACGCAAACTGATCCTGATTCAGCTTGGCAACGCGCTCGTTTGGATCGTAGCTTACGTTACCGCCACTTGGTTCGAGCTCACCACTGAGGATTTTCATGAAGGTGGATTTACCGCAGCCATTTGCCCCGATTAGACCGTAGCGATTACCTTCGCCAAACTTAACTGAAATGTTTTCAAACAGTGGCTTAGCGCCAAATTGTTGAGTGATATTCGCTGTAGAAATCAAAGCCTGTACCTTAGTGCGTTAACATTCCCGCCCACTTAAAACGGCGCACTTCGAGTGGCTAAATTAAGCTGACAGGGATCACAAATAGAAAAATCTGCGCAACGTTACTTGTTCAGCGCCCAGACTACAAGCCCTGATTTGCATAACGCGCATGAAAGTCAGTCATCTCAAGTGAAATGACCAACAAAATAACGAGCTTTTCGTAGGGGGATTATTGAAGCAGCAAGGTCTCGCGAAGTTTCGCTTCATTTTTGGAAGGTAGGAAGATACTGAAAGTGCTACCCACGCCCAATTCAGACTGCACTTTAATTTCTCCGCCAGACTGGCTAAGCAAACTTTGTGAAACCGAAAGCCCAAGCCCTGTCCCCTCACGTTTGGTGGTATAAAACGGATCGAAAATACGTTTGAGGTTTTCTGGCTTAATGCCACAACCTCGATCTTCAATATGGATCACCGCACCGCGGTTTTGCCCCTCTTCAACCCAATCTTCGCTACGAATAGTGATACGACCTTTGCCGTTCATGGCATGAATCGCGTTCATCTGTAGGTTAACCAGAATTTGCAGCAGTTGATGGCGATTGACCTCTACCGAATTGTGCGCTTTCAGTTCCAGCACAAATTCAATATCGCGCTTTTTCGAACCGGTTTTGACTAAGGTAATACTCTCATCAATGATCGGATTGACGTGCTGCCAAGTGATTTCGTCCTGCACACCACCTTGGCGACTGTATTGCAACAAGCTGCGGGTGATGTTTCGGATCCGCTCAATTTGCAGCAAGATGGCATCAATTTCCTCTTCGACTCTGCTCGCGTCAGCACCAAGCTCAAAACGAATTAACTCGGTATTACCGAGAATCACGGCGGTAGGGTTATTGATTTCATGGGCAATCCCAGCGGTTAGCTCACCAAGTGCCGCCAGTTTTTCATGCACCACTAACTTATTGCGCGTTTGGTTAAGCAAGGCAATGTGGTGTTCAAGCTGCGCGGTTTTCTCTTGCAAACTGGCGGTGCGCGATTGCACTTTTTCTTCTAACTCATGCGCGGCTTGTACGATTTCTTCGTTACGCTGCTGCAACTGATCCAACATGTTGTCGAACTGTTTGGCAAGCTGTGCGAGTTCGTGTTTGTCATCAAGCCCAAGTTGCCCGATACGTTGGTTTTTACCAAGTTGCACCATTTTCACTACACGGTGAATGCGCTCGATAGGACGAAACAGATCGCGCGAGCCGCGGTACACAAACAGGCCTGAAATCACCAGCAGGAAAAGCGTGGTGATCCCGACTTCTAAAATATTGGTGACATAGGTTTTTAAAAACGGCCACATTAAATAGCCGGTGTACAGCATGCCAATTTCGTTATTGTATTGATCGCGAATCGGCTGATACGCGGTGATGTACCAAGCATCATACACATACGCCAGATTAACCCACTGCTGACCACCTTTGAGCACTTGGTTAAACACTTCGGATGACACCCGTGTGCCTATCGCGCGCCCAGCGTGAATTGTGCTATTCAGTGGTACGTTGGTGCTAACTCGTAAGTCATCCAAAAAAAGAGTTAAAGTGCCCGTTGGGCGAAGCAGGTCTTGATGGCTTGGGTAGATAAGATCTCGAATTTGATCGACTAAGGTTGTGCTGTTGTTGAGCAATAAACCACCATCCAAAAAACCTATGATGTCACCGAAGTCATTGCGCACTGGAATCACGGTACGACTGACTAATCCCCGAGTTTCGATCTGTTGAGAATTAAGAATCGGGATTTGCGCTTGCTTGACTAAATCGGGATCGAGCTTTTCTAGCTCATCGGCACTAAGTACATCAAAGAAGGATTCACGCTTGGTGAGATCGAGATAGCGAAACTTCTGCTCTAAGCTATCCACGCGCTCAAAACTTAAGAAATCTAAGCCATAGCGATTTTTTTGATTTTGCACCCAACGCGGCAAGGTACTGAGCGTTTCCGCCTCTTGCAGACGCTTGCGAAAATCGTACGATTCCGCAAAGGCTCGCACGTGATTGGCTTGTTTCTGTTGCAGCAGAGTTACACTGTTTTGCGCCACGCCTAACCGCTCAGACACATCAATTAAAGCGCTGTTCCAGGTGTAGTGCAGTGACCAGTAAATGGTGATCGCAATCAGCGCCAGCAGTGTGAGAAAAATCGGCGCTGAGGTCAGAATCCACAGCCGATAGCGTACGGTGGTTTTAAAACGGTGTCGCCATTTTTGCCACCAAGCCCATTTAGCTTTCATGGCTGAGATCCTCGCTTTCCCACTCTTTGTATTTACGCTCTAGCGTTTTACGAGCCACGCCTAAATCGCGGGCGGCGGCCGATTTATTTCCCTCATACAGCGCCACAATTTGTTGAATATGTGCTTTTTCTACGGCACGCAGAGGCCAATCGTTAGGATATCCTAAGCCGGGTTGCGTGACATTGTCACTAGAGGATGCGTTGGCACTGAAATTTGGTGACATTGTCACCTCAGGTTCTGCATAAATAGGCAGACCATTGAGCTCTCGCCAATAATGCGCAGGCGGTTTGCCCAATAACAAGCAGCGCTCAATTAAGTTTTTCAACTCGCGAATATTGCCCGGCCAATCATAGTCTTGCATCGAAGAGATATCTTCATACGCCCATTTAGGCATTGGCATCCCCAGTTCCGCACAGAGCATTTTGGTGAAAAACGGCAGCAGTTCGTGCAGATCTTGCTTGCGCTCACGCAGTGGGCTCACTTCGATTTTCAGCACATTAAGCCGGTAGTAAAGATCGCCGCGGAAACGGCCATTTTCAACTTCTTGTTGCAAATTGCGGTTGGTGGCAGCCACCACTCGCACGTCTACACTCACCTCTTTTTCCGAACCCACTGGACGCACCGCGCGTTGTTCTAAAACCCGTAATAGCGAGGCTTGCATAGTGAGTGGCATTTCGCCGATTTCATCCAAAAACAGAGTGCCGCCGTTAGCCACGCGAAACAGACCTTCACGACTCTTTTTCGCGCCGGTAAATGCCCCAGAGGTGTGCCCAAACAGTTCACTTTCCAGCAGTTCTGGCGCAATCGCACCACAGTTGATTGGCACAAAAGGACCTTGGCGACCACTTGCTTCATGAATACCGCGTGCAACCAACTCTTTGCCCGTTCCCGATTCGCCTTCAATCAGCACCGAAGCGCGTGACGGAGCAAACTGAACAATATGCTGTTTCAGTAACTCAGTTTGTACTGAGCTACCGATGATTTGCGTAGTACAGGGGCGTTGAAAGTCACGCTGCAAAGCATATTGCAAACGCTCATTCAAGCGCTTATTCATACAGCGTTGTACAGCTTGCAGCATCTGCTCAAGGTTAAATGGCTTGAGGATAAAATCGCTTGCCCCCAGTTTGAGAGCACTGATGGCGGTATCGAGATCAGCATAGCCAGTCATAAAAATCACATCCGCTCGGTGATCTTGGTCGGTAAAGGCTTCTTCCCATTCAATGCCAGAACGTCCGGGCAAATTGATGTCTAAAATCAGCAAGTCGTAATGTTGCTGGCTGCGCAACTCTTCCGCCTCTTCAATGCTGCCAGCCGAATCTACACGCGAAAACCATTTGCTCAGTGCTTTTTTAAGCACCATTTGCATGCCGATTTCATCATCGACGACTAAAACGGAGAACGGCTGATATAAATGTGTTTGGTTGAGATCCAAGGCTTGTGACATAGGGAAATTCCATAACTCATTGAGACAGAACGACTCAATTAACCTTACATTGGCTATGACTAATTTGCGACATTTTGTCCCACCACTATTTATCTGTCACTCAATTTAGACAAAATCTTCCTGATCAGCCTACTTTTTAGGGGGAATTTTATCTTGAATTGCCCAGAATGATGTTGGCATCCCATTTGCAATATCCCCCTTTCGCATACACTTATCAGCAATTGATTTCATTCGGTTATATCAATGCATTAAGCGACAGATATCGCGGAATCAAACACACAATCAACATAGTCATGGAATTCACAATGAAAAAAACGACTTTTACCTTAGCTGCAGCTTCGTTAATTTTGGTCAGTTACTCGGCTTCCAGTGCCGATGACACTCGTATTCGTCTTGCGACCACCACCAGTACTTACGACTCTGGCTTGCTTGATTACCTCCTGCCAAAATTTGAGCAAGATACGGGCTATAAAGTAGATGTGATCGCCACAGGTACAGGTAAAGCACTGAAAATGGGCGAAAATGGCGATGTGGATTTGGTGATGACCCATGCACCGAAAGCGGAAGCCAGTTTTGTAGAAGCAGGTTACGGTGTTCTACCACGTAAACTGATGTACAACGACTTTGTGGTGGTTGGCCCAGAAAGTGATCCAGCAAAAATTGCGGATGAAAAAAGCATCGCTAAAGTGTTTGAAAATATCGCTAAGAGCGGCGCGGTGTTCATTTCACGCGGTGATGACTCAGGCACACACAAGAAAGAACTCGGTATTTGGGCACAAAACAAAATCGAACCAAATTTCGGTGGCTACCGCTCAATTGGTCAAGGCATGGGTCCAACGCTGAACATGGCGTCTGAAATGCAGGCTTATACCCTAACCGATCGTGGTACTTGGCTGGCTTACAACAATAAGCTGGATCTCAAAGTGCTGTTTGAAGGTGATGAGCAGCTGTTTAACCCTTACCAAGTGATCATTGTCAACCCTGAGCGTTACCCTACAACTCAATACCAAGCCGCTAAAGTATTTAGTGATTGGCTGGTGAACCCTAAAGGTCAGCAATTGATTAACGATTACAAAGTGAATGGCCAACAACTCTTTGTTGCCAATGCGGACAAACAGTAATCACTCATGAGTCTTTGGCAAACAACTCTTGATGCTTTGCATCTGTTGGTGAGTCTAGACGCTAAGCTATGGGAGATCGTTGCGGTCTCCTTTAGCGTCTCGCTGACTGCGATTTCGTTGGTACTGATACCCGCCGTGGTGCTCTCTTTTGTGTTGGCGTACACCAACTTTCACGGTAAATGGACTCTGCTTTCGCTGATCAACACCTTGCAAGCGGTTCCGACTGTCGTGATCGGTTTGCTGCTATATATGTTGCTCTCGCGCGCAGGCCCACTCGGTGATTGGCAGATGCTGTTTACCCAACAAGCGATGATTTTAGGCCAAGCACTGATCTGTTTTCCGATTCTGGTTGCCATGATGCATGGTGCGTTGCAATCGACCGATCGTCGCTCACTCGAAACTTCAATGACGCTGGGAGCTTCCGTACCTAGACTCTTTGCAACCTTAGTCTGGGAAGCGCGCTTTCCTTTAATGGCCGCCACCATCGCGGGTTTTTCCCGTATCGTGACCGAAGTCGGCTGCTCAATGATGGTCGGTGGCAATATCATGGGCTTGACCCGCAATATCCCAACGGCCATTTCATTGGAAAGCAATAAAGGCGCTTTTGCGCAGGGTGTGGCGCTTGGTATGGTACTACTTGCGTTGGCATTAGGGCTTAACTTTCTGCTCTCTTCGCTACGGGGCAAAGGCTATTTAAGGACATAAGGCCAATCATGACGATCAAACTTACCGCACAGCAGTTTTCCATGCGTTTTAAAGATCGCGTGTTATTTCATATTCCAGAGATCTCGATTGGCCCCAATGATGCCATTTACCTGAAGGGCGACAACGGTGTGGGCAAAACCACCCTGTTGAAAATTCTCGCAGGCCTATTACAACCGAGCAGCGGCAAGGTACTTGGCCGAAAACCTTGGTGGCAACGCTTGTTTTTGACTTCCGCGACCTCAGAAGTTGTCTATCTTCATCAAAGCCCCTATCTGTTTGATGACACGGTTTATCAAAATGTGGTGTACGGCATTCGTTTCAGTGGCTTGTCTGCGCATGAAAAACGAGCGCAAGTGATCAAAGCCCTGCGTATGGTGGGATTAGAAACTCTGGCCGATGAGCATATTTCTGTGCTCTCAGGTGGAGAAAAACAGCGCGTGGCGATGGCGCGAGCGTGGATCCTCAAGCCTTCGATTTTACTGATGGATGAACCGAGTGCGTCATTGGATCAGGAATCTATTGAGAGATTGGTTATAATGGCGCGAGATTTATTAGAGCGCGGCTCCAGTCTTGTGATCACCAGCCACCAAACCAACGCCCTCACGGCGCTGTGTAAAAAACAGTGGTGGATTAAAGATCGTCAACTGACAGAGTCGCCCTTGCTGCAGATTGTGAAAGAAAAAAATGACAACCACACAGACACTTCCCACACTTCAACCTTCGGACACTAGCTGGGTGATTCTTGCTGGCGGACAAGCCAGCCGCATGGGTGGACAAGACAAAGGGCTGATCCAGTTGAATGGTCAGCCACTGATTCAACATGTGATCGATAAGCTGGCACCGCAAAGCCCGACTTTGCTCATCAACGCCAATCGCAACCAAAGCCAATATCAACAATTTGCGCCGGTGATCAGTGATGAGTTTCCAGATTACCCCGGTCCTTTAGGCGGCATTCATGCGGGTTTATGTCATGCTCCAACCGATTGGGTCGGTTTTGTCCCTTGTGATAGCCCGTTAATTTGCGATGATTTGGTTGCCCGTTTCTGTCAGGCCGTCAAACCCGAGAGCGATATTTTAGTGGCTCATGATGGTGAACATCAGCAACCTGTGTTTACCCTATTTCATAAACGCGTGTTACCCAAACTCAGCGCCTTTTTAGCCCGCGGCGATCGCAAAATCATCTTGCTTTACGATGAATGCCATACCTCTTACGTCGATTTTAGCGATGCACCGAGCTGTTTTTTTAATTTGAATACGCCACAAGAGTTGGCGCAATTTGGAGCGTTACATCCATGATTGCTTCTGCATACCAGAATCCTCAACGCCCTAACCTGCCATTACTCGGTTTCGCTGCCTATTCTGGAACCGGAAAAACGACCTTATTAGAAGCCCTACTTCCTAAGCTGACGGCGGCTGGCTTGCGCATTGGCCTACTGAAACATGCACATCACGATTTTGATGTCGATAAGCCGGGCAAAGACAGCTATCGCTTACGTAAAGCGGGGGCATCTCAAATGCTGATTGCTTCACGTAACCGTCATGCACTGATGACCGAAACCCCCGATGCCGAAGCGGAGTTTGATTATCTGCTGACTCGATATGATGCCGAGAAGCTGGATGTCATTTTGGTTGAAGGCTGTAAAAATATCGCTTTTCCAAAAATTGAACTACACCGCGCTGAAGTCGGAAAACCTTGGCTTTACCCTCACGATGAAAACATCATTGCGATTGCTGCCGATGAATCGGTAGAAACGGCTCTCCCGCAAATGCACATTAATGATCTCGATGCGATCGCTGATTTCGTTTTGGATTATGTCAATAAGTGGTGCGCGCAGCACATTCAACCACACACAGTGTCAGATTCCAAAAACAGTGTAGCGGTATGCTGCGACACTTTATCTCCTGCTTTCCTTTCTGTAGAGCAAGGCCGCGAGAAGATCCTTTCGCTCATTTCGCCTTTGGCAGAGACAGAATCGGTAGCGATTCAAGAGTGCCATCAACGCATACTGGCGCGTGAAGTACACTCTCCGATCAATGTCCCCGCCTATCGCAACTCAGCGATGGATGGTTATGCGCTGCGCAGTGATGATCTTGAAAGAGAAAGCTACCGTGTAGTGGCAGAAGTGTTAGCTGGCAGTCATTACCCTAAAACGGTTGAGCTCGGCGAAGTAGTGAAGATTATGACTGGCGCACCCATGCCGCAAGGTGCCGATACAGTGGTCATGCGTGAACAAGCCACGCAAAACGGCGATGCTTTGAGTTTTGCGGGTGCAAAAATCAAAGCAGGGCAAAACGTACGCCAAGCGGGTGAAGATTTGGCGCAAGGCCAAGCGGTGTTTCACTCTGGCCAGCGTTTGCTTTCTCCAGAAATGGGCATGTTGGCGTCACTGGGTTTCGCGCACGCAGACGTTTTCCGCTCGCTTAAAGTCGCAATTTTCTCGACTGGCGATGAAGTACAAGCGCCCGGCGGTGACATTGAGCCCAACTCTATTTTTGATTCCAACCGCTTTACTCTGACGGGGTTACTCAAACAGCTCGGCTGCCAAGTGATCGATCTCGGCATCATTGAAGATGACGAGGCTAAAATGATGCAAGTGCTTGAGCAAGCGGCAAAACAGGCGGATATGGTGATCACTTCCGGTGGTGTCTCTGTGGGTGATGCGGATTTCATCAAATCCGCACTAGAAAAACTGGGGCAAATTGATTTTTGGCGGATCAATATGCGTCCGGGCCGCCCACTGGCGTTTGGTCAGATTGCAGGAAAACCTTTCTTCGGTCTACCGGGCAACCCTGTCGCGGTAATGGTTTCTTTCATCAACTTTGTGGAACCTGCCCTGCGTAAAATGCAAGGTGAACAAGGTTGGCAACCACTGAAAGTCAATGCGCTTGCGTTGGAAGATCTGCGTTCTCGCCAAGGTAGAACCGAGTTCAGTCGTGGGGTTTATGCGTTCAATGCGCAAGGTCAATTGACAGTACGTACCACGGGCAAACAAGGTTCGGGAATTTTGCGCTCGATGAGTGAAGCGAACTGCTTGATTGAGATTGCTCCGGCGATTGATACGGTAAAAGTCGGTGAAAGCGTGACAATCATCCCACTTCAAGGCAGAATCTAGCCCGTTTATTTAGCGTTGAGAGAGAAACATGGCTCGTACCATCATCTATACCTACAAAAACCAAGAGAAAACGCTGACTTTCTCATACGAAAAGCATCACAACATTCATGAAGCGGTAGCCGAAGCGGAAGGCATTGATTTGACCGAATTTCTGAAGATGGAGATGCAGCTGGAAGCGATTTCCGATACTAAATCGGTGCGTAACTTCCGTGATAACCACTTTAAAAAGCTCGGTTTTGGCATCATCACTCTACAACCGAAAGAGAATTTTGGTGTAGGCAAAAAACCAAAAGCGACTCGCTAAGCCAATATGCTTTAGCTGTAATTTTAAAATACCAATACCCAAACGACTTGGAGTTGCAGGTAGCCGGCAAGCGAGTGAATCCCCATGAGCATAGACAAACTATGTGATTGGGGTGAATGAACGCAGCCAACACCGCTGCAACTTCAAGTAGGAAAGGGAAAAGGGCTTGCAGTGCAAGCCCTTAATTTATTCTGTTGATCTTCAACTTATTTAATGTTTAGGAAAGCCGCTCCGCGCACACCGCCTGAGTCGCCATGTTTGGCTTTAACGATTTTCGGGCATTTCGCAACAGAGAGCAGATGCTTAGGCACACGCTTTGGCATCTCTTCATAAATCAGATCGTAGTTTGACAAACCACCACCTAACACTACGACGTGTGGATCGTTCGCGGTAAAGATGTTACCGAAACAGATCGCCAACAGCTCCATAAAGCGCTCAACGTGCTCAACGGCTTTGGCTTCACCCTCTTTCTGTGCGTTGATGATCTCAATCGCCTTTTTCTTTTCGCCGTAGTAGTGCTCATACAACAGCTCAAAACCACGGCCAGAGAGATAGTTATCCATACAACCTTTGTTACCACAACCACAGTTGAGCAATGGCGCTTTTTCACCAAGATGGAACCAGGCATCAATCGGTAGGCGCATGTGACCAATTTCGCCCGCTACGTGGTTACGGCCTGAAAATATTTTGCCTTGGTAAACCAAACCACCGCCAAAGCCAGTGCCTAGAATCAGGCCCATAACGGATGTGGCATCTTTTAGTTCATCATCCCAAGCTTCGGAGAGTGCAAAACAGTTAGCATCGTTTTCTACTTTTACAGTGCGACCCAGTTTCGCTTCCAGATCAGCACGCAGCGGTTTGCCTTTTGCAGCAGGTACGTTCACCGTTAACACGCAACCATCGTCGGCATCTTCCATTCCCGGAATACCAAGACCAACTGTGCCTTCCACTCCAAACTGAGCATCGTATTTCTGTACCAGCCCCGCGATGGTGTCGATTAATTTTGCATAATCATCAGTCGGTGTCGGTACACGTTCAGTTGCAACACGCTCTAACTGCTCGTTGAACGCACCAAATTCAATTTTGGTTCCGCCAACATCAAAGCCGTAATACATGGCCTTCTCTCCTCAATTTCCTATCCCAGCCTTGGGGAAAAATAAAAAACATAAAAGTGACGCGTATTATCCACAAGGCACTGTCAACAGTCCGTGACAAACCACGTATTTATCCTGCGAATGCCATCGATTGCGCAATAAGTGCTCAGCGTCACTGTCAAGTTTAGAGGCAGCTCTCGCTTTGCTGATGTGCAATCCATGTATGCAGCGCGGGTTTTGCGGTGTTGGGTTTATTGCGCGATTTGCACATCAGGTAGGTTTCTTTAAAGGCTTCAAACCACAGCGATAACGTATCCGCCACATGTTGTTGGCCAAACATTTCCAACACTAAACACGCTACTTCTGCGGTGGCCAAGTGTTGTTCATTTTCCGATTTACGCATGATGTATTGCGATAAGCGTTCCGGCTCCACCGATACCAAAGGCAATGGTGCAAGATACGGTGATTTACGGAAGATGCGCTTCGCTTCACGCCAACTGCCATCAATCAATACCAATAATGGTTTTTTGCCTGAAAATTCAGTTGGGATAGAGCTTAACACACGAGTTTTGTCTTCTTCTGTTTCCGCAGGGAAAATAAGCACTGGATAATAGGCAGGATTACTGAGTAACGCGATCATCTCTGGGTTTGCTTCAGTACGACTCCATTGATACACATGGGTCTCTTTCACCGTATCTGCAATTAAGCGCCCAGTGTTGC
The DNA here is from genome assembly GCF_009665255.1 of Vibrio metoecus. Taxonomy (NCBI): domain Bacteria; kingdom Pseudomonadati; phylum Pseudomonadota; class Gammaproteobacteria; order Vibrionales; family Vibrionaceae; genus Vibrio; species Vibrio metoecus. The sequence goes on along the minus strand of NZ_CP035686.1, from coordinate 1,223,672 downwards.
TGGGTTTAAATACTTCGTTTTCGGACACAATGAGTAGCACCGCAATGTCACTTTTAATATCGGGCTGATGCTCACACAAGCAGTGAGTTAACTCAACTAAACAGTAAGGACAACGTTTTATCTTGCCACCTCGCGCTAAAAATGGCTTGGTTGAACGTTCTAAGCGATATTGATATAAGTGATGAAAAGCGTGAATTCTCATGGCGCGTACTACAGACTGAAAAATGGCAGCGATTTTACTGACCACTTGGGTTTTGCGCCAGTAAAGTTTGTGAGCCATAAACGAAGAGCAAGGAAAGCAATATGAATGTTTCTGTTGAACATGTTCGATTAGGCATTTTTTTCGCTGTATTGGTGATCTGCGCCTTATGGGAATCCAATTATCCGCGGAAAACACGATCTCAAAGCAAGCTGGTCCGTTGGTTAAACAATTTGGGATTGGTGAGCTTCAATAGCGTTTTGCTTTCCGTGTTAATGCCTTTTCTCGCTTTTAGTGCCGCACAGTGGGCTGAAAACCATCAATTTGGTTTGTTCCACTGGTTAGAAATTCCGCCAACAATAGCTTTAATCGTTTCCGTTATTCTATTGGATGCCGTGATTTATTGGCAGCACTTGCTGTTTCACCGTATTCCTTGGCTATGGCGCCTACATCGTATGCATCATGCCGACCAAGATATCGATGTGACAACCGGTAGCCGTTTTCATCCGCTCGAAATTATCATTTCCGCATGGATTAAAATTGGTGCGGTGACGTTATTGGGCGTTTCCCCGATTGCCGTTGTGGTTTTTGAGGTGGTCTTAAATGCTAGTGCGATGTTTAACCATAGCAACGCCAAACTACCTTACAAAGCCGATCAATGGCTGCGTTTATTGATGGTAACGCCAGATATGCACCGCGTCCACCACTCTGTATTCGTGCACGAAACCCATTCTAATTTCGGCTTTTTCCTCTCACTATGGGATCGCTTGTTTAGAACCTATATTGCGCAACCCGAAATGGGACATGAGCGAATGAAGATTGGCCTCCCCCTGTTTCGTACAGCACGTGAACAGTGGCTAGATAAAATGCTGACGCAACCGTTTCGAGACAAATAGATCAATCCAACTGGTATTTGTGCAGCATGGTCTGTTGATGTCCTGCGATGCTGGCAACTTGCTCAGCGCTTTCCAACATAGCATCCAACTGGCGCTTGGTTTCTTGCCCCTGTTCGGAAATTTCTGCCACAGCTTGACTCACATCCGCCGTAGCGCGCTTCTGTTCTTCGGTGGCATCAGTGATTTGCGCGACTCGAGTACGAATGTGTGAGACCGCGCTTTCGATCTGCATAAACGTGCTTTTCACCTCTTCACTGGATTGCAGAGCAGATACCATTTCCTTGCGTGATTCATCCACCGCTTGGCGCGATTTCGTTGCCGCGTTTACTAACTCGTTCATCATGTCGCGGATATTGGCCGTCTGTTTACTGGTATCGCTGGCTAATTTGCGTACTTCATCGGCGACCACAGCAAAGCCACGCCCCTGTTCTCCGGCACGTGCGGCCTCAATGGCCGCATTCAGTGCGAGTAAATTCGTGCTATCGGCAATCCCGCTGATCATGTCCACCATTTCGCGAATACTGGTGACGCGCTGATTAAGCTCAGACATGGCCATATCATTCGCACTCAAGGTGTTTTCTAGCGCTTGTAGCCGGTGTTGATTTTGCTCAATGACCTGAACACCTTGCGCAGAATGCTCAGCCGCTTGCACAGAATCAGAGAAAGAGTCATTACTCACTCCTGCAATCTCACGGATCGAGGCTTCTAACTGGTTAATCGTCGCCGCCATTGCAAGCAAGGCTTGGTTCTGTGCTGACAAACTTCGGTTGGACTGCTCTGCCGAGCCATAACTCAGCTCTGCTGTTTGATAAAGTGTTTCACAATTGCGCGTTACCAAAGCAATCGATTCATGGGTAGACGTAATCACTTGGTTTAACTGCGCCGCCACATTTTGAAAATCCTGCGGCCCGACTAAAGCGAGGGAATGATTCAGCTTATGCTCCGTCAGTTGGTTAAGGTGTCGAGTGATATTGCTAAGAGAACGCCCAATCCAACGGCGCAAACTGAACCACACGATTAAAATCGCCAACACTAAGATCGCACCACTCACTTGCTGAGTTATTGTCACCGCAGAAATGGTATCACTCACCTCTTGTTTGCCTTGTTGAATATGCTGCTGAGCAAACGCAGACCACTGATTGAGCTGTGCCACTAAATCTTGAGCTACGATAGCCACTGCGGAAAAGTCAGTGTTTTGTTGTTGAGCATCTTCAAGTTTATTGAGGATTTGATCGATGATGGCTTGTGCTTTAAAACCAGACAAAACCATATCATAGGGTGCAGTTAAACTGGCGTAGTCTTTGATTTCTGGATACCACTCTTTGAAATCATCAAATGCTAACTCCAGCCCAGCAACACGATTTTTTAATTCTTGGCGATATTTCTGCGCCGCGGGCATCTCTTCTTCAATAAGCAACAATAGAAAAGTGCTTTCCATCGCACTGGCACTGGCCGTAAAACGGTTAGCGGCATCGACCGCCTCTGGATTGTCGCTTGCGAGGAAAGAAGCGATGCGGCTCATTTCTGGCCCTATCGAACTTAGCCCATAACGAAATTGCTTCGCTTGTTCATTAATCTGTGTTGATTTGCTCAATTGCAGTTGCTGCAGATGTAAAATTGATTGAGCTAATTGATTGAAGTGTTCAATGTTCTTCTTCAATGGTGCAATCTGCTCACTTTCTGCCACACCAGAAAGCTGAGTGATACTTTGCTCTAGTAGCGTTATCTCCGTTCGAGCTTGTACATCAAGTTTTTGCCATTCATTCAATACTTGAGTTAATTCGGTCTCTGTTTTACTGCGCGTTCCATAGCCGAGGTATTTCACCTGCTCAAGGTAGTTTTGCGTGAGCGCAGCATTATTAAGCGCAAAGGGTAAAGCTTGCTCAGATAGCTGAGTAAATTGCGCGCCAACCCGCTCTATGCCACGTAAACTGGTGACAGATAAACTAATCATCAGTATGGTGATGCACAGAAACACAGTACCAAGCGCTTGTGTGAGAGAAAGATTTTTTGTCAAAGCCATGAAAATACGTCTTAGGATTGAGAGTCGACGTCATGGTAGGTAGTGCTTGTTTCAGTTTTATTTCACTTTTTTGTCAGTAAGGTGACTCATGTTGGCGGTCAAGCAAACGTTTTCCCTCTTTTTCCTCCTATTCCTCGTAGGATGTAGTTCTACACCGCCTTCTGAACCAGATTCATCCTCGCTAACACCTGATTTGAGTGATCGCTCTTTTCCTAGTTTTTCGAGTGTCTTCACAGAATGGCGCGGCGTGCCATATCAATTCGGAGGCAATAACAAAAGTGGGATTGATTGCTCTGCATTTGTGCAAATTGCCTATCGGGATGCATGGCAACTCAGCTTGCCACGGACAACGGAATCGCAAGCTCAAACGGGGCAGTTGATCAAATATGAACAAGCGCAGTATGGCGACTTAGTCTTTTTCAAAACTTCACGCACTAACATTCATGTGGGGGTTTATTTGGGAAATAAGCAGTTTATGCACGCTTCGACTTCGAAGGGCGTGATCATTTCGCGAATTGACAACCCTTATTGGGCTGCAAAATTCTGGCAATTTAGGCGGATTGAGAATCCGCCTATGGTATCCAATTAAGGCCTGTCTGGTTAGTCGTATTTCGCGACTGCCGAATCAAACAAGTTTTTCACTAAGGCTATGTATTCATCCAAAAAGGCAATCTGCTCATTAGTCGCGGGTCGATGCCAAACGCCGGCAAGGACTTCGGCAAGATCATCGACTACAGAGTCTGTTTCTTTTAGAAGTTGGAAGCGAACACTAGAATGAAGCTCAGGGTTTTGTTCAAAAATAGCCATAATGTTGCTTGCCACCATATCTGTGATGACATCCTCAACACTTTCCGTTCCCGTATCCCCTTCCTGAGTAAAAACATCCATATTGAATGAAAGATGTTCGATCAGGGCCAGATATCCATCGGTTTCTACAACCACATTCGTTCTCCGCTTTACTGCTGCTGTTCGCCAGTTGGTTTCTATCTTTCTTTAATACTAAGACATGAATAACTATTTTCACAGATGGCAGGTGCTAGTTGCTGCACTTTCCACCAAGAGTACGGTTAATTCGCTCAATCCAGCTTAATTATGAGCTAAAACTGACTGACTGAGAGGAGTTTTATCTCATTATTCGAAAAATTGTTTACACCGTGATCTCATGGCGCACATCGTGACAAATAGTACGAAAGTGAACTCAATGATTTTATGAGTTAAATCACACTTAGTTGTTTCTCTGACTGCAATATTTACTCAAGATAGATTTATGTGCACTCATAAACTTTCATATTGGCTAGCTTGACATACACTAGCCTGTAACCAAATTAAAAAACCGAGAGCTTGAGTTATGTGGCCAGCAATTATTCAACAATTGTCCGCACAGATGGACAAAAGTTTTCACATGGTGGAAAAAGAAAAAGTGCATGGAGGTGACATTAATGAATGCTTTATGGTCAGCGATGGCGTGGATCGCTATTTTGTCAAAACCAACCAACGCGAGTTTTTGAGTAAATTTGAAGCCGAAGTAGAAAACTTGCGTGTCATGCGCGAATCCAACACGGTACAAGTACCGCAATACCTTGTGCATGGAACAAGCAAAACGCACGCTTATCTGGTTCTCAACTATCTTGCCATCAAGCCATTGGATGACGCCGAAAGAAGTTTTGAGTTTGGTGTGCAACTTGCCAATTTACATCGTTGGGGAGACCAGAAAGAATTTGGCTTCGACATCGATAACTACATTGGCGCTACGGTTCAACCCAATCCTTGGCATAAAAAGTGGTCACTATTTTTTGCTGAGCAGCGAATCGGCTGGCAGTTACAATTGCTGCAAGAAAAAGGTATTCATCTGATTAATATTGATGAATTTGTTGATCTCATAAAATCTCGTTTAGCCAATCATACGCCTCGCCCTTCTTTGCTACATGGCGATCTCTGGTTTGGTAATGTAGCAAATTCGGTACATGGACCACTGTGCTTTGATCCTGCCTGTTATTGGGGGATCGTGAATGTGATATTGCGCTTGCAGAATGGTTTGGTGGTTTTCAGCCTGAATTTTTCCAAGGTTATGAAAGCATTTGGCCATTAGATTGGGGATATGAGGAACGTAAAGACATCTATAACCTTTACCATGTGCTCAATCATTACAATCAATTCGGTGGACATTACTTAGATGAAGCGCAGAAATTGATCGAAAAGATATTGTGCTATTGAATGAATCGCAACTAATTGTTGATTTTTATAAATATATCTGCTCTGGTGGTTAATTGTTGGTTTTATGTTTTCCTTCAAACTTTAGACTTAATTTTATTCTTTAAGAAACTTCCCTGATTAGTATTACTGTATCTCCAAGGACGTAAGGAAAGAGATATGAGAAACTTCACAGAAAAGTCCGTTATCTGCCCGCATTGCGGTCACGGTATTCGTTTGACTTTAGATGCTTCGAATGGAAGTCAGGAGTTTTACGATGACTGCCCCGCTTGCTGTCACGCGATCCACCTCAATATGACGGTCGATGAGTTACACGACACCATTGAATTGTATATTGATGCTGATGACGAACAGATTTTCTAACCCTGTTTGTGTTTAGCGTTATCTCTGCATAAGAGCGCCAACTACGGCGCTTTTTTCACATCCATCAGATCAAATTAACCAGTTACGCCGGCTTCCGTTTCATACATTGAGCTTCAACCTGACAATTTGTGATTTATATCAGTTTTTCATGGAGCTTATTGCGACATTTCATTATCATTCCGTCCAGTGCCATGAGTTGAGTATTGCTTAATTTTTTATGGCTCCTCTTTTTGTCCCCCCTTTGGAGAATTCTGTGCATCGTTACAAAATCGAAGCATCAAATTTAATTAAACTTGCGACGCCAGTATTGATTGCTTCCGTTGCACAAACTGGTATGGGCTTTGTCGATACAATAATGGCCGGTGGCGTCAGTGCGATTGATATGGCCGCGGTATCTATCGCTGCTAGTATCTGGCTTCCTTCCATTTTATTTGGCGTAGGTTTATTGATGGCACTTGTGCCTGTCGTTGCGCAGCTCAATGGTGCTGGCCGTCAACATAAAATCCCGTTTGAAGTCCATCAAGGCTTGACCCTAGCACTATTAGTTTCTATCCCGATTATTGCCGTTCTCTTTCAAACACAATTCATCATTCAATTTATGGATGTTGAACAAGCGATGGCAACCAAGACTGTCGGATATATGCATGCTGTGATGTTTGCTGTTCCCGCTTACTTGCTGTTTCAAGCGTTACGAAGCTTTACTGATGGCATGTCGCTAACGAAACCTGCCATGGTGATTGGATTTATGGGACTTTTGCTCAACATTCCACTGAACTGGATTTTTGTCTACGGCAAATTTGGAGCGCCGCAACTTGGCGGTGTAGGCTGTGGCGTTGCAACGGCAATTGTTTATTGGATTATGCTGTTTCTGCTGATGTTCTATATCACAACGTCTAAGCGCCTCGCTCATGTCAAAGTTTTTGCCACGTTCCATAAGCCACAGCCCAAAGAGTTGTTCCGTCTATTCCGCTTGGGTTTCCCTGTTGCCGCCGCACTGTTCTTTGAAGTCACTCTCTTTGCTGTAGTGGCACTGATGGTTGCACCTTTGGGTTCAACCGTGGTGGCGGCTCATCAAGTGGCGCTTAACTTTTCCTCGTTGGTGTTTATGTTTCCAATGAGTATTGGTGCGGCGGTTTCCATTCGAGTCGGACACAAATTAGGTGAACAAGACACCAAAGGCGCAGCTATTGCCGCAAATGTTGGCTTGATGACGGGTCTAGCGACTGCTTGTATCACCGCTTTGCTGACGGTACTGTTCCGCGAACAAATCGCACTGCTCTATACCGAGAACCAAATTGTGGTAGCTCTGGCAATGCAATTGCTGTTGCTGGCAGCGATCTATCAATGTATGGATGCCGTACAAGTGGTTGCAGCTGGGGCGTTGCGTGGTTACAAAGATATGACGGCGATTTTTCATCGAACCTTTATCTCTTACTGGGTACTCGGTTTACCTACTGGCTACATTTTAGGTATGACTAACTGGTTAACAGAGCAGCCAATGGGAGCCAAAGGTTTCTGGCTTGGCTTTATTATCGGGCTTTCTGCGGCGGCGTTAATGTTAGGGCAACGTTTGCTATGGATTCAAAAGCAGAGTGATGACAAACAGTTGCACCTTGCAACCAAATAGTCACAGATGAAACATGAAGGCCAGCCATACGCTGGCCTTTTTATTAGGAAATCAAAGTGCATCAGAAAATCTTACTGCTCATTTTATTGGCAACAACTTTTCAAGCGTTGCGGCATTGTTGTTGGTGCAAATCAGTAACTTGCTTTCTCTCGAACATAGCGAGCAAATCGTGGTTTGCCTTCTGTCGTTAATCCGTTGTAGCGGTAGGTGACTAAACTGCCAATTTCAGGCGGATCTGCACGTTCAGCATCGCTAAAACCACTGCCAATGTAGAATTCAATTCCATCTGGAGTGCGTACTAAAATCGATCCCATCTTCCCTTTATACTTTCCTGAGCCTAAGCGATAACCAATCACCGTGGCTTCAGCATCTTGATGTTTTTTAAGCTTGAGGAGATCGTTACTACGACCCGCTTGGTAACGAGCATCGATTTTGCGCAGCATTACCCCTTCCCCGATTTTCCACTGATATTGTCCAGATAACTCAGTAGTTCCTGTTCAGATTTTATCGGAGTGTGCTCAACAAATTTGATGTGCTTTTTATCTAACTGATTGACTAAGTAGACGAGATTGTAGTAACGCTTACTGTAATCACCCGCAGCATCTGGCATATCAAACAGCATAAAATCAATATTCCGCCAAGCTGATTCTGAAGGTTGCATATCCAACACCGTCTGCTGCACAAGAGTAAAGTTTCCTCTTCCGGCCCACAATTCCCCCTCTAGCGGATAAGGTGGCAGTGGCTCGATAAACCAGGAAGGTGCCGCTATCGGATTTCCGTTGCGTGTGACAAGCTGTTTTCCGGTCCATATCGCACGAATACCATCCAGTTTTTCACTTTTCCAGTAATCATAAATATTGATACCGTGTTGGTAGTCATTTGCGAAAGTAATTGGAATGAAAGCGAGCGGGCTATCATTCGCCGATGTTTGCTGTGAAAGGAGTATTGCTGCGGCAGTGAGTGTCAGTCGTATCAGCATGGTCATGTCCCTAATGAAGATGCAGAGTCATTTTCATTAGGGAAACATATGGATGAAAGGGTGATTGATTAATGATGCGAAACAGTTCATTAATTTCCCTTATTGACTAAACAGCGTATTACATTGCTTAGGGCGCCTTTAACAAATCCGTTAAGAGTTTTGCGTCGAAGGTGACTGCCGTAGTTGAGATAAGTATTTAATCCACTGTTTGGCACTTTCCGAGGCTTGAATACTTTCCGCTCGTTTCGCTTGTAGTAAAGCGGCATCAATCTGATTCAATTTGTAGAGGGCGCGCGTTTTAGCTAGCGCAACTTGCGCTTGTCTATCGCGCTCTTTGACTTGATCAAGTTCGGCTAACGCTTGCTCATAGTCCCCTTCTTGCAATAAGAGTTGCGCCACATACCAGTGATATTTCGCGTCTTTCGTGGCAGCCAAACGCCAGGTTTTAATGGCATGATCCCACTCTTTAGCGCGCTGCCAATAAATGGCGCGTTCGGTAATGAGTTGTAGATTGCTTTCCGCCTCTTCCAAGGTTTCCATGACTTGAGCTGCACGCTCTGGTACCCCATTTTGCGCGTAGAGCTGAGCCAGCAATCGTAAATCTTGCTGGTTGAGTTCGACCCTTTGCATTTTGGCGAGGGCTAAAGTGCTGAGTGCCTCTTTCTTCAACCCTACACGCAGCTCTAGGCTCACCAGTTGACGCCACCAAGCACTCTTTTGCGGCTCCAGTACTAATAAACGTTTCAAAGTGGCGATCGCAGGTTTCCACTGATCCAAATTAAGTTCAGCGCCCAACTGTAGTGAAAGTGGCAATACTGCATCTTGCGATTGGTACTGTGCATACTGCTTAATCCCTTTCAGGACAGATTTCCACTCTTGCAACTGAAAATGCAGTTGAGAAATTCTCAGCCAAAGCTCATCGCCTTTTTGATTTGCTGGAATAGATTCTGACAGCACATAGTAATGCTTCAGCGCCGGACGATACTCTTGTTGGCTGGTCAGTAGATCAGCCAACATTTTCCGAGTTGACCAAGCTTGTTCATCTTGCAGCTCATTACTTTCCACCGCCAATTTCAGTGATGAAATCGCCGCGGGGATTTGCTCATTCTGCCAGTAGAACACCCCAAGCATACGGGCAACATAAGCACGGTCATAACTTCTGCTCAGTTCTGTTTGCTTGAGAACCTGAATTGCCTCTTTCACCTTGTTTTCTTGTGCCAACTGGTTCGCCTTGACGACTTTACTGGCCGTAAACGGGCTTAACTCTGCGGCATGACTCACAACAGATAAACAGGACAGAAGAAGATAACTTAAGATTCGTCGTTTCATTTTTGTAACTTAAACTCCAGTCGAACCGTCAGCCCGGTTTGAAGCACGGCTTTACCATCCACAATTTTCGGTTGGTATTTCCAGTTACGCAAAGCCAGCATCGCTTCACGTTCAAAATAACGTTTGGGGTTGGCATCCACCACTTCAATGTCGCGAGTTTTGCCCAGTTCATCAATGTTAAAACGCAGCGTAACATACCCTTCAACCCCACGTTGCAAGGCTTTGGCTGGATAGTTAGGCTCGACTCGATGCAAAGGCATCACTTGCTGATTCACCGAAAATTCACCAAATTGTGGGGCATTCACTGCCACACCTTCAATCGCGGTGCTAAGGTTTAAATCCACCAGCGGATTGAGTGATGACACATCCATCGCGGCAGTTTGCTCAGATCTCGCAGGCGCTTGAGTTGGCACTTGCGGTACTTGTGGCTGTTCCGGCACACTACGCTGCCTGCGTTGTACATCTTGTTCCTGCTCTGCCATCACCATCGTAAAATTTAGTGCCGCAGTTGGCTTAGGAATGCTTTTCCCGCCGTTATCCACCATCCAAGCCATCAGGCTAAACAGTGCCAACGTAACAGCGAGAGCAATTGGGCTGGCTAAGATCAAGCGACCCATCAGGGTTTCTCCGCTGCAAGCGCAATGTTTTTCACACCCGCACCTTTTGCTGCATCCATCACTTTCACTACCGTGCCGTTAAACGCATGTTCATCGGCTTGAATCACCAGTGAGGCATCCGGCTGATCTAGCAAAAGATGTTCTAGAGTCGCTTGCACTCGTTCCACATCGACCTGACGTTTATCAATGTAGATGTCATTGGCCGCGGTAATCGCAACAAAAATCCCAGCTTGTTTTTGGCTCACCGCATGCGCTGCGGTGGGACGATTGACTTCGACACCCGATTCGCGCACAAACGAGCTCGTCACAATAAAGAAAATTAACATGATAAAGACGATATCCAGCATCGACGTTAGATCGATCTGCGCTTCATCTTGCTTGGAAGGTCTGCGCCCTAGCCTCATGATTGGCTCCTTAACGCTTGTTCTAATTTCATTTCAAGTCCACGACAGGTTTTGCTTAAACGTGCGTGAACAAAAAGTCCGGCTAATGCGGCCACCATGCCTGCCATAGTGGGTAAGGTGGCGAGTGAAATGCCTGAGGCCATCAACTTGGGATCGCTACTGCCTTGAGTCGCCATTACATCGAACACCGAAATCATCCCTGTTACCGTACCAAGTAGTCCGAGCATAGGACAAATGGCCACCAGAACCTTAATCAGATTAAGATTCTGATGTAATGCAATGTGCGCTTCGCCAAGCCATTGCTCGCGAATGGAACGGGCAAACCAACTCTGTTGATCGCTACGTTGTAACCACGAGGTAATCCAATGCTGACGTTGCTTTGGAAACGCCAGCGTCAGAAACAATACGCGCTCAATCACCAGTAACCAGCACAGCAATACGACAGCCGCTAACCACCAAAGTACCGCCCCGCCTTGAGCCATAAACTGCTCAAGCTGCTGCCAGTATTCCAGTAGGAAAGAGAATGCTGAATTCATCATTCGCCCTTACGCGGTTTGTTTAACAAGTGGTTGAACCGATTGAGCGGAGCAGTCAAGCTCCGCTTGTTGAGCAACCAGTCCAATCCCTTGTTTCTCCAGAATATTGCGAATCGCTTCTGCTTGTGCGCTGAGAATATTGTGCGCCAGTAAGAGCGGAATCGCCGCAATCAAACCTTCAACGGTTGTCACCAAGGCCATCGAAATGCCGCCCGCCATGACTTTCGGGTCACCGTTACCAAACTGAGTGATCACTTGGAAGGTTTCAATCATCCCGGTCACTGTACCGAGCAGGCCGAGCATTGGTGCTAACGCAGCCAATAATTTCAGCATGGATAAACCCGTTTCAAGGTGGTTTTGCTCATCCACCACGGCTTCCAACAAACGGAGTTCAAGTGCTTCCACACTGCGTTGCTGCTCTTTGTTGTAAACCGCCAAAATGCGACCCAGTGGGTTATTCCCCGGCTGATCAGGATTTTTGAGCTGAGCCTTAATCTTTTGACGCAGAGTGGCCAATATCGCGCCACGGTATAGAGCGATAATCAGCCCCACACCCAGTAACACGAGAATCACGTTACCAATCACGCCACCGGCTTGTAGGCGCTGACTTAATGTTGGAGTTAAAGCTAGTTGTTCTAGCAATAAACCGCGTGATGGATCAACCTTCATGGTGACAACGTCACCTGAGGTGAGTGATTGAATTCGACTTAAGGTTGGGAAATCTGACGGCAGTTGTTGATAACTCACCGCTTGTTGACGTTGGTTATCCCACTTTACATAGCCTTTTTTAGTAACCAATCCGAATGAGCCTAAACGCAATGCAGGTTCCGTTTGCGTTTCGCCCTGCCCGTTTAACCAAGCAATTTCCGTCGGCTCAACTTGTGCACTGGCTTGAATTTCTTCATTCATGGCTTGCCACAAGCCACGCAGTTGAGCCATCGAAGGCAAGGTTTTCGCCGCAACGACTTCATCAATGCTACTTTGATAAGCACGAGGCTCAACGCCAGTCACTGATTGATCCAGTTCATTTTGCAGCTCTTTGGCATTTTGGCGTACCACACCAAACATCTCGCCTAAGCTGCCCGTTTCCAGTCGCAACGTTTCTTCAAGGCGCGCGAGCGTATTTTCGTTGTCACTGAACTGAGTAGAGAGCTGATCTGCCTCTTTTTGCAGGCGATTGCGTTCAGTGAGCAAAGCGGCTTTCGCAGCTTGAAGCTCTTGTTCGGTTTGCACAAAACCGGATTCACGCTGCTGGTTATGCTGCTGTTGCTGCGCTTTATCTTGATTGGCTTTTTGCACTAAATCATCTGCCGCGTAAGCAGAGCTAAAACCGAGAGCTAGAGGAAGGGTTAATGCCAACGCCAAGGCGGAGTGTTTAAACTTCATTATTTAGCCTCCGCAGCGGTCAAAGAAACAGGCAAGTTCAAGAGTATCGGTGCAATTTGCTGTTGTGCCAGTTGGTAAGCAGCATTGAGATCACTTTTGTTCGCATCCGAAAGTGCTTGCCATGACTGCTGTTTCGCATCCCAATTCCAGAATTGTTCACCATCAAGGCTACGAGCCAGCAGCACTAAACGACCTAAATAAAGCACTTCAGCTTCTACCTGCTGTGCGGAAGACAAGGCAATTTTCGCTTGGTAAGTACCCAGCTTGTTACCGTAATCCAGTTCAATTTGGTACGCCTCAAGAATACGGCGATATTTTTCAGCATCGCTGACATCAGCACGCGGCATCAGTTCTTTGAGCTTTTCAATGCGTTCTTGACGGGCTGCGAGACGGATCGGCTTATCCTGCGCTACCCACTCCTCTAATCCCTCAATCATGTCGTACATCAGTGGCACAATCCCTTGACGAGTACGTTTAATCTCTTCCGTTTGCTGCTCAAGACTGCTCATCTCTTGCTCTTGGTTCGCGACCAGAGACTGTAAATGATTACGATAGATCTGAAGGTTTTTGACTTCTTCATTCAGTTGCTCAATTTCCGCGCGTAATACCAGAGTCTTTTCTGCACTGCGATCAATTTTCTGTTGGCTTTGTGCAGAAGCTTGGTTGGTGCTGTTTTGAATCGCTTGCGCTTGATCGAGCGAAGTAGCATGCGCTGGCAAAAGTGCCGATACGCAAAGGAGTGAGAGACATCTTTTCATAGAGTGTGATTTGCCTTTTTCGGAATGAGTAGGATTCTATTGAGAAACACTCTCATTATCAACCGGATTCATTCATCGTTTCTGCTCTTTGGCGACATAAATCCCTGTTCGTGTACAAAAAATGGTAATTGGTATTCATCATGAAGCGTCCAAACAAATGCATCGCGTTGCACCTTGACATAAATCCTTGATAGATCTTTCATTTTTTTGTCATTAACTAGCCACCGCTCTGTAACTTTTGCTCGCCACTATACCTTCCAACGAAACACCAACAGTCTCGTTCGAAACTTACAAGGAATGAATCAATGAATAAGGTATGGTTATCAGGCTTACTAACCGCAACGGTTTCTGGCGTATTTTCAACTTCGACCCTCGCGGCCACGGAAATCACTTGGTGGCATGCCATGGGTGGTCAACTGGGCGAAACCGTCAATCACCTCGCCAATGAGTTTAATGCGTCGCAAAGCGATTATAAGCTCACTCCTGTTTACAAAGGTTCGTACACAGAAACACTTACCGCAGGCATCGCTGCCTTTCGTGCAGGCCAAGCCCCAAATATTCTGCAAGTGTTTGATGCGGGTGCTGCAACGATTATGAGCGGAAAAGGCGTGGCAAAACCGGTGCAAGATCTGATGATCGAATCCGGCTACCCCTTTACTTCACAAGATTACATTGCTGGCGTGCGTAACTTTTATGCGGACAACAAAGGCAAAATGGTCGGCATGCCATTCAACAGCTCAACGCCTGTGCTGTATTACAACAAAGATATGCTGGCTTCTGTTAACGCGAAAGCCCCACAAACTTACGAGCAGCTAGAGCAAGTGGCCGCTAAGCTAGCTGAAAAAGGCCAAGCGGGATTTGCCCAATCGTTAACGCCATGGATCATGTTCGAGAACTTCAAATCTCGCCACAATCTGCCACTTTCCGATAAGCAGAATGGTTACCAAGATCTCTCAACCAAGATCATGTTTAACTCTGACGATATGCTGATGCATGTGAAAAAACTCAAAGAGTGGTCGGATAAAGGTTATTACAAATATTACGGCAGTGATTGGGATGCCAACCAAACCCCATTCGAACGTGGTGAAGTGGCGATGTGGATGGGCTCTTCTGGCTCATTCGGCGGCTTGCGTAACCGCGTAAAATTCAATCTCGGTACCACCTACTTGCCTTACTGGGAATCGGTCACCAAAAATCCGACTCACACCTTTATTGGTGGTGCAGCCCTGTTTGCTCTGCAAGGCCACAGTAAAGCGCAAGACAAAGGTGTAGCGGCATTCTTCGCTTATTTGACCAAGCCTGAAACGCAAATGTACTGGCACAAAACCACTGGTTACGTCCCAGTGACGAATGCGGCATACGAACTCACGAAACAATCGGGCTACTACCAAGAAAACCCCGATGCAGAAGTGGGCGTGAAACAGCTTAGCCTGCCGGATGGCGAGTGGACCAAAGGCTATCGCCTCGGTTACTACCCACAAGTGCGTGAAGTGATGCACCGCGAATTCGATAACATTTTTGCTGGCCGCTCAACGGTAGAGAGCAGCTTGAACAAAGTGGAAAACGAAAGCGCCAAGCTACTGGATCGCTTCGCACGTACGGTGCAATAGCCTCAATGGCCGCCATTCGAAAGATGGCGGCTTATCTTCTCTTACGTCAATTTTGAGTTTATCTGTGCAACGTCGACAACATTTCGCTCACACTCCGCTGCCCTATTTGCTGCTTGCGCCGCAGATAGTGATCATCGCGGTGTTCTTTATTTATCCCGCCGCTCAAGCGATTTATCTCTCTTTTATGTTGGAAGATCCTTGGGGGCTTTCCTCCACGTTTGTCTGGTTTGAAAACTATCAAGAGCTGTTTAGCTCGGCGGAATATCTGAATTCACTGGGGTTTACCCTACTGTTTTCGGTGATCGTTTCTTTCCTCTCTCTGGCGCTTGCGCTGCTTTTAGCGGTAAAAGCCGACAACATCATTCATGGGCAAAGTGCGTATCGCGTTACTTTGACGTGGGTGTATGCCGTGGCTCCTGCCGTAGCAGGCATTATCGGCGGCTTTCTGTTTAATCCGCACATTGGTGTACTGACTGATCTGTTTCAGCGCATTGGGTGGCAGTTTAGTTTTCAAACCGATCCGTTCGATGCTTCGATTGCCCTCATTCTGGTTTCTGTCTGGAAGCAAGTTTCGGTCAACTTCCTCTATTTTCTGGCCGGTTTGCAGTCGATTTCCTACGCCGTTCGCGAAGCGGCGCTGCTCGATTGCCAAAGCGACAGCAAACGTTTTTGGAGCATCACCTTTCCGCTGCTTGCCCCGACTGGATTTTTCCTGCTGGTGATCAACCTCACTTACGCCTTTTTCGACACCTTCGGGGTGATTGACACCATGACCAACGGCGGCCCCGGTGGCAGCACCACCTCGCTGGTATACAAGGTGTATCGCGATGGTTTTGTCGGAGCTGACCTTGGCGGCAGTTCGGCGCAATCGGTCGTGCTTCTCGTATTGGTGCTGGCGCTGACGTGGTTACAGTTCCGTTTCGTTGAAAAACGTGTTCATTACTAAGGAGTCATGATGAAAAGTAATCGACTCTCGGATCATGTGATCCTGATTATTGGCGCACTGTTTATGCTGGTGCCACTGTGGCTGATTTTCGCCAGTTCTACTCATCAACCTAACGATATTGTTTCTGAAGGTTTGCAATGGACCTTGGGCGATAACCTCAGCGCAGTTTATAGCGAAGCATGGAATAAAAGCCTTGGCTTTGCGGGTAATGTCACTGCACAAAGCATGATTATGAATTCGATGATCATGGGCTTGGGTTTTGCGATTGGCAAAATCGTGATTTCGATGATGGCGGCCTATGCCTTGGTCTATTTCCGTTTGCCTTATGCCAGCGCGTGGTTTTGGCTGATTTTCATTACCCTACTGCTGCCGCTTGAAGTGCGGATTATTCCCTCGTACGAAGTGGTGTCCAATCTGGGCATGCTCAACAGCTACACCGGCTTAGTGCTGCCACTGATTGCCTCAGCCACCGCGACCTTCTTCTTCCGCCAGTTTTTCAAAACCATACCGGATGAACTCTTGGAAGCCGCTCAACTTGATAACGCTGGGCCAGTACGCTTTTTTATCGATATTTTGTTTCCCCTCTCGAAAACCATGATGGCCGCAATTTTCATCATCATGTTTGTGGTGGGTTGGAACCAATACCTGTGGCCAATCATGATGACTACCGATGAGCAGTACAACACGATCGTCATGGGCATAAAGCAGATTCTCAATAACATCAATGAAACCAGTTTGCCGCGTTATGACTACGCATTTGCCATGGTGATCCTCGCCATGCTCCCACCCGTTTTGGTGGTGGTGATTTTCCAACGTTGGTTTGTAAAAGGATTAGTCGAAAGTGAAAAATAACCAGAACTCCAATATTCATCTGCTACGCAGCGCCAAACACGCGGAGCCTGTTATGTTAGACATCAAACAGTTAGTCAAAACTTACGATAACGGCCATCAAGCGGTTAAGGGAGTGGATCTGTCGATTCATCAAGGCGAATTTATCGTGTTAGTCGGCCCATCAGGCTGCGGAAAATCGTCCATTCTGCGCTCTATCGCAGGCTTAGAGAGCATTACTTCTGGCGAAATTCATCTTGCGGGACGCCGCGTCGATAACGAAAAACCGGCCAATCGCGACATCGCTATGGTGTTCCAAAACTACGCGCTCTATCCGCATATGAGTGTCTACGACAACCTCGCCTACGGCCTTAAAAACCGTGGTGTGGATAAACAAACTATCGCGGCGAAAATTGCTAAGGTCGCGAAAACCCTCAAGATTGAAGAGTACTTAGACCGAAAACCGGCCAAGCTTTCGGGCGGACAACGCCAGCGTGTGGCGATGGGGCGTGCAATTGTGCGCGATCCGCAGCTGTTTTTGTTTGATGAGCCGCTCTCGAACTTGGATGCAGCTTTGCGTGCGCATATGCGTTTAGAAATCAAAAAACTGCAGCGTGAGCTTGGCGTAACGAGCGTGTATGTAACCCATGATCAGGTGGAAGCGATGACACTTGCCGATCGCATTGTAGTCGTCAAACAGGGCGAAATTGAGCAAGTCGGCACTCCCGCCGAAGTTTACCATCAACCGGCCAGTACCTTTGTGGCGAGTTTTATCGGCAGCCCTGCAATGAACTTTCTCCATGCATCCATCAAGCAAGGACAACTGCACATCGCAGGCAAGCACTGTTACTTGCCGCAGTTTGACGCCATGAGTGCCGAAAACATCACGCTAGGTATTCGCCCTGAACACGCCTCGCTCCACCCGCTAGCCAATGCGATTGAGTTAAAACTGGATATTCAGGTCGTTGAGCCACTAGGTCCGAACCAGCTGGTGCATGGCAAAATTATCGGTTTAGAAAGCGAGCAGGATTTCATCGCGGTCACTGCAGAAATTCCGCTCGATGTCCATCAAACCCTGCCGATCTGGGTTGCGCTTGAGCAGCTGCATCTTTTTGATCAACAAGGTAAACGCTTTGTCCAGTCACACCGTTCTTGTACACAGAGCAGCAAAGTCGCTAGCACTCGTCAGCAATAAAATTCGTTAACAGTAAGGAAGCTTGTGACTTTATTATCCACCCGCCAAAAGCAAATCTTGGAATACTTGCAACAAACTCACGGGGTGCTTTCGAGTGCCCTACTTTCGGAACGCTTTGAGGTGTCGGTACAAACCATTCGCAAAGACATGAATGATTTGAGCGATAAAGGTATGGTACGCCGCGTGCATGGCGGCATTTCCCTGCCCAGTCCGAATGACAATTTATCGTTCAGTAATCGCGATTTGATCAACCTGACCGCAAAGCAGCGCATCGCACAGAAAGTGGCGCAAGCTCTGCCGGAAGGATGCAGTATTTTTCTCGGCATCGGCACGACCCCGAAACAGGTGGCGCAAGCGCTGCTCGATCATCCCGGTTTGACGGTCGTGACCAATAATATCAATGCCGCACTGACCTTAAGCCGCAACCCCAACATCAATTTGCACCTCGCTGGCGGACTAGTTCGCCATTCCGATGAAGATACCGTTGGCGAAGCGACAACCCGCTTTTACCGCAGCTTTAATATCAAGGTCGGGATTTTTGGTGTTGGCGGGCTCAATCCTCATGGTCAATTGCTTGATTTTACGCCAGAAGAAGCCAATTTAACCCGCGCGATCATAGAACATAGCGAACAGTGTTGGTTAGTTGCAGACAAAAGCAAATTAGAGCGTTATGCTCCCGTGGTCAGTGGTGAACTGTCTGAAATGCATAGGCTATTTGTTGACCAGATCACGCCCGCCTTTCAGCAGTTGTCTCTTTTGCACCACGTCGAACTTATTGAATCGTGATTTGAGTGTGGTTCTCACTAAGGAAGCATGATGCCTTCAATCATCGTCGGCCACCGTGGGGTGGCTGGAACGTATCCAGAAAATACCCGTGTCAGTGTACAAGCGGCTATCAACCTTGGCTTATCTTGGGTTGAAGTTGACGTACAACCGACCAAAGACAATGTATTGGTTGTGTGTCACGACCATACGATTGACCGTTGCAGTAATGGCAAAGGTCGCATTGATGAGTACACACTCGCCGAGCTGAAACAGCTTGATTTCGGTGCTTGGTTTGATCCCCGTTTTACGGGCGAGCCGATCATGACTCTGGAAGAGTTGCTTGAGCTTGCAGCAGAGCACGATTTAGGACTGAATATCGAAGTTAAAGTCGATAAGCATGATGTGGCGAGTGTCGTACAAAACTTAAAAGAACAACTAGATCAAAGCCCATTGGTAGCTGACAAAATCTTACTGTCGAGTTTTAGCCACGACATTATTTTGCAACTGTACCAACACTGCCCAGGCTACAAATTGGGGATTTTGAGTGAACGTTTAACTCAGCGTGATCGCCAAGTGCTCAAAGAAGTGAATGCGTTTAGCTGCAACCTCAACTACCGCTGGATCACGGAAAAACACATCCGTGATTTGAAAAATGGTGGTTATCAGATTTGGTGTTACACCCTCAATCAAGTGGACAAATTCCGTTATCTGGACAAAGTCGATGCGATTTTTTCAGATTTCCCAGAACGTTTTATCAAGTGATATTGACCACGCTACTGATTGCAAAGTAAATAGAAAAGCAAAACGCCCATTGAAAATGGGCGTTTTTTTATCAATGCCTTTCTGTGGCAACTATGTTTATTCAAATAACGCTTTATCGACCTTGATCACCACTTTACGTACCGGCTCACCTTCGCCTTCTACTGCAATCAGTGGACGATGCGGTTGACCGGGATAGAACACAATGAAATCACCCGCTTCCAAATCGACAAACCGTTCTTCGGCTAATTGCGCACTGAATGCCACATCGCGCGTGGCTAGCAAATCTTCATCCAATCCCTTGAACGGCGCTAGGCTATAACCAAAACGCTCACGCCCTTGCAGTAAAATTTGCACATCCAAATAACGCGCATGACACTCGCTACGGCGCAGAGCGAGCGGTTGAGTGTGATCATCCATCACCAGGAAAAACGCAGAATCACCTTGCAACTCATGCTTACCCGTCGGTAGCGGTGTTGCTACACGCTGTAATACTTCATCAATTAGCTGTTGCAATTTAGGTGACAGTGCAGCGCAAAACTGGCGCTGCGCCATATTGCTAATAAACATCAAAAATTCCTTATTGGTACTGCTCGCCAGCGGCGGCAACAAAAGCCATTTCGACTTTATAATCTGGGTCAGCCAACTCCGCTTTCACGCAAGCACGGCTTGGTGCGCAACCTTCAGGGAACCAAGCATCCCAAACTTGGTTAAGCACTGGGAGCTCCGCAAAGTCGGTGATATAAATCGTCACCGATAAAATACGCGAACGATCGCTGCCAACCTTCGCCAATTGACGCCCTGCTTGCGCGAGAACCTGCTCAACTTGGCCTTGCATATCGGCCGACGTGTCGCTATCGGCGACTTCAACAAAATGGGCAATGCCGTTAAACACGGTGATGTCAGACCAACGAGTGCCTGGTTTAATACGATGTATCGTCATGGTGTTCTCTTTTTCTGTTATTCGGTAAGAAGCATGCCGCTTCTTCACTTATTAATATCGGGGAGCAGGATAGCCAAGATGAAGCGTAAAATCGCGCTTTGTCCCCGCAATTTTACTGACACGTTGCTGTTTTACTCATAGTTTGAGCGCTATGGTGGATTCACGGGCGATCAAACTCCCTTGATAGAGTCGATGCTGTGCATCTTGTGGTTTTTTATTAGCAATCTCGACAGCCAAACTCATTGCTTGCTGAGTTAACTCGCCGATCGGCAAACTCACGCTCGATAAACTCGGGATAGCAAAAGCCGCTGCGGGTTCATTATCAATCCCGATTAAGGAAACTTGCTTGGGTACATTAATGCCATGTTCATGCATGGCGCGCATTGCACCGAGCGCCATATCATCGTTACAGGCAAAAACCGCCGTCATGGAAATGCCTTGTTGCAGCAGTTGTTGCATTGCCTGATAACCACCAAGCAGTGTGTTATCCCCTTCGATGACAAAGGACAAGTTCAACTCAATCCCTTGCTCATGTAACGCTTGTTGATAGACATGATAACGAATTTTTCCCGTCTCGCTCACCAACGGCGATGTAATGCAGACGATATGACGATGCCCTAAATTCAACAAATGCAGCATCGCTAACTGAGCAATTTGCGTTTGATCGAGACCAAAGCTGTGTAATTGCGGATGATGTAAACGGCGATTGAGGATCACTAAGGGCGACGGATATTGCTGCTGTAATTCAAGTAATTGCACTTCACTCAAATGACGACTGTACAGCAAGGTCGCATCACAACGCTGCGCCGCTAATGTGGCAACCGCTTCTTTTTCACCTTGCTCACTGTTTTTGCTGTTCACGACCAGCAGTTTTTTTCCTGCTTTCTGCGCGCCTTGTTCGGCTTCAAACAAGATGGAACCAAAATAGCTGCTCTCAAAATGCGGCAGCACCAAGCCAATCGAATTGGTAGTATTAGTTGCAAGTGCCTGTGCCAAACTGTTGGGCTGATAACCGAGCTGCTGCATGGCGGCAAGTACCGCTTCACGCGTTTGTGCTTTGACTTGACCTGTCTCATTCAGCACTCGTGATACCGTGGCTTTGGAGACACCCGCCAATTTACACACGTCGTTTATGGTTACCATCAACAATCCTTCAAACCTGCATCAGCAAAAATTAAGCGGCGACCCAAAGGCCGCCGACACGATTTAAAGCTTTTCTCCGTTACTGGCTATCACTTGTTGATACCAGTAGAAGCTCTTTTTCTTAGCGCGCGCCATGGTGCCACTGCCATCATCGTGTTTATCCACGTAGATAAAGCCGTAGCGTTTTTTGTACTCGCCAGTGGTGAACGATACACAATCGATACAGCCCCAAGGGGTGTAACCCATCACTTCAACACCGTCATAGTCGATCGCTTGTTTGACTGCCGCAATATGCTCAGAGAGGTAGCGAATTCGGTAATCATCGTTGATTGAACCATCCGCTTCGACGGTGTCTAGCGCGCCGAGGCCATTTTCTACCACAAAAATCGGTTTTT
The DNA here is from genome assembly GCF_009665255.1 of Vibrio metoecus. Classification (NCBI taxonomy): domain Bacteria; kingdom Pseudomonadati; phylum Pseudomonadota; class Gammaproteobacteria; order Vibrionales; family Vibrionaceae; genus Vibrio; species Vibrio metoecus. Next base: position 1,201,760 of record NZ_CP035686.1, on the reverse strand, counting down.
GGTAACGCTCATACAGCTCAGAAAGCGCATAACGTAAACCTTGTGGATCAATCTGCCATCCCCAATCGGACGCAGGAAGATACGGGTTTAAGCGGCTGGTTTCAAACAAAGAGGTGGTTTCGCCCTCTTGTTCTGGCGCTGCAGAGACAATATTAGTCATGTAGTAACTGATGGCGAGATAATCGGCGCAGCCTTGGCGCAGGATCTGCTCATCACCAGCTTGCATCTCAATCTCGATGCCTTTGCGTTGCCACTCTTTGCGCAGATAACTGGGGTAATAGCCACGAACCTGTACATCACTGAACAGATATTTCTCACGCATCAACTCTTGTGCCAGCAAAACATCTTCCGGACGTGAAGTGGCAGGATACAGCGGCATCATATGGATCATGCTGCCAATTTTAAAATCCGGATTGATCTCGTGCCCCAGTTTCACCACTAATGCGCTGGCAATAAATTGGTGATGTAGCACTTGGTACATGGCTTGCTCTGGGTGGTCTTGCCCAGCGTAAAGCATACCTGAGTTGCAATAACCAAAGATCGGTAGCTTCCAGTTACGTTGGTTATTGATTTCATTAAAGGTGATCCAGTATTTCACCTTATGCTGGTAACGGGTCATCACGACTTGCGCAAATTTGGTGAAGTGATCAATCAAATCGCGGTTGAGCCAACTGCCATACTGCTTCACCAAATGCAGCGGCATTTCAAAATGTGACAACGTAATGACAGGTTCGATGTTATGTTTCAGTAGCTCATCAAACAGATCATCATAAAACTGTAAACCTGCTTCATTGGGCTGTGCTTCATCGCCATTCGGGAAAATCCGTGTCCACGCAATAGACGTGCGGAAACACTTAAAACCCATCTCAGCAAACAGCGCAATATCTTCTTTGTAGTGATGATAAAAATCGACCGCTTGATGGTTCGGGTAAAATTCGCCCTCCATAACCCCGTCAGTGATCCGACGTGGTACTTCGTGCGCACCGCGAGTCAGCACATCAACAATGCTCACACCTTTACCACCTTGATTCCAACCGCCTTCCACTTGATGTGCTGCTACCGCACCACCCCACAAAAAATCATTAGGAAAAACAGACTTACTCATTGATGACCCCTATCACAAAATTAGAAATTCATTCTCAGCCCAATAAAACTCCCGACACTATAACTTAAACTTTCTTACAATGTAACCGGTTTCAGAAACCGGTTACAGATTTAAAAGCCGTCATTATGAGAAAGGTCAATATTACCTATTAAAAGTATCGGTAATTCTAATTAGTCTCGATGGCATTCTCTGACTAGACTCTAACCGTCAACTGAAAAACTTAACTTATTCGAATAAAAGCTGATTTTTCATTCGAGTCGTGAATTCAAATACAATAACGCCAAGCAAGGAGTAACAGATGGAGCACAATAAAGCAGGTTCAAGCGGCCAATGCCCTGTGATGCACGGAGGCTTGACTTCGGCGGGCATGTCCAACATGGACTGGTGGCCTAAAGCCCTCAACCTCGACATCCTTCATCAACATGACAGCAAAACCAGCCCACTCGGTGCTGATTTCAATTACCGCGAAGAGCTGAAAAAGCTAGATGTCGAATCGTTAAAGCGTGATCTCAAAGCGTTAATGACCAATAGCCAAGAATGGTGGCCAGCCGACTGGGGACACTACGGCGGTTTAATGATTCGTATGGCATGGCACTCTGCAGGTACTTACCGTATTGCTGATGGTCGTGGTGGCGCAGGCACTGGTAACCAACGCTTTGCCCCTCTTAACTCCTGGCCTGATAACGCAAACTTGGATAAAGCACGCCGTTTGCTGTGGCCAATCAAACAGAAGTATGGCAACAAAATCAGCTGGGCCGATCTGATGATCCTTGCGGGTAACATGGCTTATGAATCTATGGGTCTGAAGACCTTTGGTTTTGCCTTTGGCCGCGAAGACATCTGGCATCCAGAAAAAGACATCTACTGGGGTTCTGAAAAAGAGTGGCTTGCCAAATCCGGTAGTGAAAATAGCCGTTACTCTGGTCAACGCGATCTCGAAAACCCACTCGCAGCAGTAATGATGGGCTTGATCTACGTTAACCCAGAAGGTGTTGATGGTAATCCAGATCCACTCAAAACCGCGCAAGACATGCGTGTAACCTTCGCTCGTATGGCAATGAATGACGAAGAGACGGTTGCTCTGACTGCGGGCGGTCATACCGTCGGTAAAGCGCACGGTAATGGCAAAGCCTCTAACCTTGGCCCAGATCCAGAAGCCGCGGATCTGCATGAGCAAGGTCTGGGCTGGAACAACCACACTAGCCGTGGCGTTGGCCGTAATACCGTCACCAGTGGTATTGAAGGTGCGTGGACCACTCACCCAACCAAATGGGATAACGGTTTCTTCTACCTACTGTTCACTTACGAGTGGCAACTAGCGAAGAGCCCAGCCGGCGCATGGCAATGGGAACCGATCAACATCAAAGAGGAAGACAAACCGGTTGATGTGGAAGATCCAAGCATTCGCTACAACCCAATCATGACTGATGCCGATATGGCACTGAAAATGGATCCTGAATATCGCAAGATTTCAGAGCGCTTCTACAAAGACCCCGCTTACTTCTCAGAAGTGTTTGCTCGTGCTTGGTTTAAGCTGACTCACCGCGATATGGGACCAAAAGCGCGCTACTTTGGCCCAGATGTACCGGCAGAAGAGCTGATTTGGCAAGATCCAGTGCCAGCGGGTCGTAAAGATTATGATGTGAATGCGGTCAAAGCAAAAATTGCGGCGAGCGGCCTAAGCATCAGCGAAATGGTCAGCACCGCTTGGGATAGTGCTCGCACTTACCGTGGTTCTGATAAACGTGGTGGCGCAAACGGTGCTCGTATTCGTCTCGCTCCACAAAAAGATTGGGAAGGTAACGAACCTGCTCGTCTAACCAAAGTGCTGGCAGTGCTGGAGAAAATTGCGGCTGAATCAGGCATCAGTATCGCCGATACGATTGTTCTAGCAGGTAACGTAGGTATTGAACAAGCGGCCAAAGCCGCGGGCGTGAATGTGACCATACCGTTCGCACCGGGACGTGGTGATGCAACACTGGAACAAACGGATGTAGATTCATTTGAAGTGCTTGAACCTGTCGCGGATGGTTTCCGTAACTGGCAGAAAAAGCATTATGTGGTAACACCGGAAGAGATGTTGCTCGACAAAGCGCAATTGCTGCGCCTCACCGCTCCAGAAATGACGGTATTGATTGGTGGATTGCGTGTGCTCGGCACCAACTACGGTGGCAGCCAACACGGTGTATTTACTGACCGCGTGGGTGCATTGACGAACGATTTCTTCGTTAATCTGACCGACATGAACTACACCTGGAAACCAACGGGTCGCAATTCTTACGAGATTGTTGAGCGTAAGAGCGGCAAAGCAAAATGGACTGCGACTCGTGTTGATCTGGTATTTGGTTCTAACTCCATCCTGCGTGCTTATGCCGAAGTGTACGCACAGGACGACAACAAAGAAAAATTCGTGAAAGACTTTGTTGCCGCATGGACTAAAGTAATGAACGCCGATCGATTTGATCTGGTCTAATCCATCTTTCACTCCTTTCAAGGCTGCCTCTTGGCAGCCTTTTTATGCAATAAAAAAAGCCCGCAACTGTGCGGGCTAAAATAAAAGGCATGGATAGATCTAATTAAAAGAAGTACTTAATACGTAGACGAACGCCAAGATCTTTGTCTTCTGTATCACTCACTTTTGAGTAGTAAGTACCTAAGTAAAGGTTAAGCGCATCCACATCCCATACGTTAGCAATTTCATAAGAAGCGTAAGTTGTGTTTTGCTTTTCTTTCGCACTACCGAGTTCGTTTTGTGAATAGATGTGACCCAAACCGAAACCATTGAATAGCAAGTTAGCGCCAATCGTGCTGTCTTCTTTTGTGTCGGTAGTATCAAAATCACGGAAAGCGTAATTCAGATTGAGGCTCAACGCATCCGCCGAGTAGTTTGCAGTCACACCGTAGCCGATAAAGTCGTTAGCAGCATCTTTCTTGTCAGCAGTGACATTCGCTTCTACACCACCTGCGATACGGAAAGATTCCGTCGCTTGGAAAGCAATCACTGGACGCAAGAATACCGCGTTTTGATCTGCCGCTGACTCATTTTTAAATAATGAAGAGGCTTCGAGGTAAACATTACCGAGCTGCTTAGAGAAGGCTAATTGGCCATTATCGCCGCGGCCACGAGCTGCATTGGCACGGTATGGTTCGGTACCCGCGTAAGCCAACATAGTATCTTGCCCCACTGGGAACAAATCAAAAGCTTCGAAACGTCCAACCTTGAGTTGCCAATCCGCTTTTTTACCCATCGCGAACCAAGCATCATCTAGATCTACATCGCCATTCGTTTTCAGCAGAGGTTGAGCTTGCATGCCAATATAACGATCCCCCGATACGTTATGTTCAGCAGCAAACTGTACTAAGACGCGTCCACCCTGTTTGAACTCTTGCTTGTCAGTCTCGTTTTTGTCTGTGAAGTCGATATCAAACTCAACATCACCACTTACGCTGAACTTACCCAGTTCATTTTCTGTCGTGATGCCAGCTTGTGCATTCAGTGCTGCAGAAACCAAAAGAGAAGCAAGCGCTAATTTGTAGGTATTTTTCATTATTGTCTCCATTGACATTTTGTCATTGATTTTTATAGGTATTCCATTGTTGTTATGAACAATATCTCACAATGTTCAAACAAACACTTTATGGTGACCACTGCACTTATCCATAAGACGCACCACAAGCGAAGCGCATAATACATTCACTTTTTTTATGTTTTAAGTGACGAGCATCTCAAGTGGGAACGTTCCATAGCGATAAGATTCATAGATAATGAAGAAAATCACGATTCTGAAAATATTTTGAAAGGTAAAATAAATATTGGCATGAATATTAAGTTAATTATCACAATGAATTAATTATCAATAACAACATAATCTCGACAAATTAGAGTAATAAACCTAAATATTGGGCGACTTGATATGAATTTTTGATAAAACGTGTATGTGATGCTGAGAGAATATCAAATTAAAAAAACAACGTTTTTTTGAACTTTCCCTATCATTCCAAGTCTGAATCCCGTCTGTAATCAATTGATAGAATAAATGAGTTTTCTTATGACAAAACGTTGGACACTTCTGGCTACCTTGATTGGTGTGGGGCTTGCAGGGGGTTATTACACTTTGGCTTACTCTCCTGAAGCGTCATCACCGTTGCCAACGCTCAGTGTCAGCCGTGGCACAATCGAAAAACAAGCCGTCGCCGTAGGTCAGATAGTGCCTTCACATGCGGTCGCGATAAAATCACAAATTAACGGCATTGTCGGAGAGATTTACGTGCATGAAGGTCAGCACGTTGAACAAGGACAACCGTTGATCAAAGTACGCCCCAACCCAACGCCACAAGCGTTAACCGATGCCTCCACCGAACTCATGCAAAGTGAAGCTAACTTAGAATCAGATTTACAACGCTTGGACAACCTTGAACGCTTAGTCAAACAACAGATTATTCCTGCCAATTATGATGATTACGTTCGTGCGAAGGCCGATGTCAAAGCCAAGAAAGCCGAAGTACAGCAAAAACGCCAAAACCTAGAGTTGATCCGTAGCGGTGAAGCTTCGATTGGGCAAGCCAAGCTCTCCTCTACCCTATATGCCCCGATCAGTGGCACGATTTTAAATATCAAAGTCGAGGTCGGAGAGCCGATCATTTCCACTGAATCAAGCCAAGCCGCAACGGAAATGATGCAGCTAGCGGATATGAAAAATATCGTATTTAAAGGCAGCGTCAGTGAACATGATGCCGCTCAGCTCAATGCGGGCATGCCCGCCACCATCACGGTTGCGCCTTATCCTGAACAATCAATTCAGGGGCAAGTCCGTAAAGTCGCCATTCAATCTGAACGCTTAAATAATCCAGAAAACAAAGAGAACAAAAGTTTTGATAATGGCTTTGAAGTTGAAATTGCTCAACTGCAGATCCCCGAGAGCATCACGTTACGTTCTGGTTTTTCTGCCAGTGCTCAAATTACCTTACAGCGGGCAGACAATGTACTCACCTTACCTGAACGGGCGCTCAAGTTTGAAGCGGACTCACCCATGGTGTTGATTGCCGATAACTCTGCACAGGGCTACACCGCTCATCCGGTCAAACTGGGTTTATCTGACGGAGTACAGGTTGAAATTTTAGAGGGCGTCACCGAACAGGAAAGTGTCGTGGATAACAGCATGCTGGGAGGCCAGCATGAATAAGCGCTTTCTCGCGGTTTGGTTATTGGGCAGCATTGGCGTTCCACATACGGTATGGGCATTGTCTATCGAACAAGCGTGGCAACAAGCCAAGCAACAATCACCCGATGCGCAAATCGCTGAACTTTCAGTGCAGCTTAGTGTACAAGACCAGCATTTAGCGAAAAGTGAACTACTACCCTCACTGTCCGGTACTGCTGGGGCAAACTGGTCAGAGAATAACAACGGTTCCAACAGCTATGGCGTGACACTTGAACAAACGTTGTGGGACAGCCGAAAATGGAGCGCATTAGATAAAGCCGACGCGAGCTGGGTTTTAGCTCAACTGGAACGCAACCAAGCCTATAACCAACTCGCCCATCAACTTCTCACCGCTTATTTTGAGTTGGCAGAAGCCCAAGGCAATTTGACGCTTGCCCAACAAAAACAAGCCGATGGTAAACAGCTCTTGGCCATCGCTGAACAGCGTTATCTGGCGGGTAAAATAAAATCTGTGGAGTTGGAAGAGTTACGCGTTAATCAACTTGATGAAGAATCAACTATTTTGAATGCCCAAGCGGAACTGGGGACCAAACGTAGTCTGCTTGCGATTTTGATTAATGCTTCGGCACCACAAGTGAATGAAGTCAACACTCACACCCAAACGCCAACGTGGACATTTGATCAAGAGCTCGATCATTGGCTAACCGCCGCCAAAGATCACAGCCCCGACCTCCTGATTGCTATGCAAAAAGTAGCAATCAGCCAAATTGCCAAGCAGCAGAGCGAAAGCGGCTACTACCCTACGTTACGAGCTTCTGCAGGCTATCAAGATGGCGATCAACAAACGGGCGAATTTAATGCCGGCGTAACACTCTCAATCCCCCTTGACTTAAATGGGGCAACACGCAGCGATAACGAAAAATCTCACCTCAACTGGCTGATGGCACAACAGCAACAACGCAAAGTGGAAATCGAACTGGATCAAAATCTGCGTCAGCAGGTGCAACAAATCGAGATCGAGTGGCAACAAATTGCAATGGCCGATCAGCAAGTGACACACCGAGAACAAGTGTTACGCAGCAAACAGAAACTGTTTGATGCCGGTTTAGCCGAGGCTTCTGATTTAATTGATGCGCATAATAGCCTGTTTCGTGCCAAGCATAATCTGGCCAGTCGCTGGTATGCCTACTGGCGTCAACGTATTGCGTTACTCAAACTCACTGGGCAGTTGAATGATGATGCTATCGCGCAGCTTTCAGGAGCGTTTCGCTAATGCGCATTTTGTTACAGCAATCATGGCAAACCCTGCTCGCCCATCGCCTCAAAAGTCTTTTGGCGATCACTGCCATCAGTTGGGGCGTGGTTTCTGTCATCCTGTTGATGGCACTGGGTGAAGGTTTTTATCGTGCTCAAACTGAATCGTTTCGTTTTCTGTTACAAGAAACACAAATGGTGGCTTCAGGGCAAACCAGTGAGGTGTGGCAAGGGATGCCTGCACGCAGAACCATTCAACTGACCGAACCCCTGATGCGAGAAATGGCACAGCGCCCAGAAATTCAACGTTATTCGATTGTATATGACCAGCGAGAGACCAAGATCACCCAGCTGCGAGGGACACCAATGGGCAGTATGGTCAGCGGTGTCGATAGCGGATATTTTGAGCTGGCAGGTTTAAAGCTGATTATTGGGTCGCGAGATTTTAGCCCGTACGACAATCACAATCACCGCCGAGTCGCGATTGTGGGTGATCAAATTGCGGCAAATAGTCAAATTAAAATCGGGGACTGGTTGAAGATTCGTGGCATTACATTCCGAGTGATCGGCATTATGGATGATGAAAGCAGCCGTTTTTCATTTGGTGACAGCAATAAGGTATTTATTCCTTCTGCAACGTTTAAAGATATTTGGGATCAGCAACCCAACATGATGTTAGTACTGCCAAGCGAAGGCGTATCCGGTTGGGCTTTACGTGAACAGCTCAGAAGGAGCTTTGCTAAAAAGTTGCATTTTTCTCCGACAGATCAAGAAGCCGTCTTCCTGCCTGACTTTGGTAGCGGAGTCGAAGTGATCACCGCGATTTTACGTGGCATCCAAGCCTTTCTAGCAACCAGTGGCATGATGACGATGGCTGTCGGAATTTTAGGGGTGGCCAATATGATGTTTCTGGCAGTGACCGAACGCACCAGAGAGATCGGCGTGCGACTCGCGATTGGGGCGACACCACAAAAAATCCAACGGCAATTTCTGCTCGAAGGATTGTTACTGGTGATTTTAGGTACCGGTCTGGGTTTATTGTTTGCCTATCTCGGAGTGACCTTACTGAAATACATCGGATTACCGACATGGCTTGGTGAACCAACAATCACGGTGACAACCTTAGCGTTATCACTCACTGTAACCGGTGTTTTAGCACTTGCGGCAGCCTATTTCCCAGCACAGCGAGCTGCACAGCTAGAGCCTGTCATTGCGCTCAGTAGCCGGAGCTAAGCCATATGTTACCGATAAGACAAATTGTGCAAGAAATGGCGGCCGAAAAACTGAGGTTAAGCCTCACCATTTTAGCCGTTGCTTGGTCAACCCTGTGTATTGCGGGTTTACTGGCTGTCGGTGAAGGGCTTCGCAGTGGAATTGTACGCACCATCCAAAATGGCAATGGTAACCTGATTCATGTCAGCGGCGGTTATGCCACGCAAACCCATGGCCGTTTTCATGAGGGACAAGCACTTTCTCTCACCGAGCAAGATAGCCAAGTCTTGGCCGCTCTACCCATGGTTAAACACGCGTTACCATCCGCAGAGTGGCTGGAGCTACTCACTTTTGAAGATAAGCAATCATGGATGATGCCTTATGCCGTCAAAAGTGAGTATAAAGCCATGAATAAGCTACATCTATTAGCCGGTGGGCGTTGGTTTAACCCATTGGATGAATCTCAGCAAAGAAAAGTCGTCGTACTGGGTTATCAGCTTGCGGTTCAACTGTTTAACCACCAAGAGGGTGACTGGTTTCGTGGTGGAGAATTAGAACGGGATCCGATTGGTCAAATTGTAAAAATTGGTGCTCATCAATTCACAGTCATTGGCGTGTTAGCAAAAAATAGCGGCAATATCGAACGAGGTTCACCGATTGATTACAGCGGTTTTACTCCTTTTAGTACCTGGCAACGCTTTCACCCAAGCCAAGCTATTAGTGGGATTAATCTTGAGCCTGTTGCGGGCAGTGACCGTCAAGCGTTGGCAGCCACGGTACAACAAGTGTTAAAACGCAAATATGGTGCGAGTTTACAAGATAAACAAATTATCACGGTACAGGACCGTTTCTTAAATCAAAAAAGCATGCAGCAGTTTCTGGTACGCCTGCAAAGTTTCCTCGGCATTATTGGTTTTATTACTTTAGCCGTAGCGAGTTTAGGCATTACCAATGTGATGTTTGCTACGGTGAAACGGGCAACGCGCGATATTGGCGTGCGTATGGCCGTAGGTGCGACACCCAATACCATTCGCTGTCACTATTTGGCTCAGTCGCTGATCACGATGGGAATGGGGGGAATAGCAGGCTTAGGTGTGACATTTGCCATGACAAGCCTACTCGCCGCTATTCCTTTACAGGGCAATCCGATTTATGACCACTTAGGCCAACCGGTTCCAGAACTGTCGCTGAGCGTCATTACGATAGTGATTGTCACCCTAACCGTCATGGGCATTGTTGCGGCTTGGTTACCCGCCAATCACGCAGCAAAAGTGACACCGTTACAAGCATTACAGAGTGAATAATGAAGTCGTTATCTTCCGCTCCCTTGGTGGAGCTACAGCAAATTTGTAAACATTACACCAGTGGGCAAAACGTGGTTAAAGCGCTTGATGGCGTCGACTTAACCATTCGTCACGGTGAATTTTTGGCGATTCTCGGACCGTCGGGTTCGGGTAAATCGACCCTGATGAACGTACTGGGGTGTTTGGATAAACCTACCTCGGGCCGTTATCAATTGGACGGCCATCCGGTCGATAGTCTAAGCACTCAACAACTGGCTGCGATCCGCAATCAAAAGATTGGTTTTGTGTTCCAAAGCTTCAACCTATTGGAGTACGCCAGTGCGCTGGATAACGTTGCTCTCCCCTTAGTGTATGCAGGAGTGAAAGCCAAAGATCGTCACCAACGTGCCACTGAACTCTTGACCCGAGTTGGTCTTGCCGATCGCTTAGATCACAAACCCAATCAGTTGTCAGGCGGACAAAAACAGCGCGTTGCGATTGCGCGCGCGCTGATCAATCAGCCGCAAATTTTGCTGGCAGATGAGCCAACTGGTGCGCTGGATTCAAAATCCGGTGCCGAAATTGAAGCGCTGTTCAATGAACTGCATCGCGAAGGTCGCACCATTATCGTCGTCACTCATGATAATGAGCTAGCCAAACGTACTAAGCGAATTGTGACCATTCGAGATGGGCAAGTCGTCAGTGATGAGCCCACGGCTTAACTACCACCTAATGGTGCGGATAAAACAAACGGCGCGTGATGCGCCGTTTGTTTGGATTCAAGTGTAACAAAGGTCACAGATAGCTTAGATCGGTCGCTTTGCCTTTGAAAATCCGATACACAAAAAAGGTGTACAGCAGAATGGTTGGCATGACGATCACCACACCAATCCCCACCACCATCAAGGTTTCAGGTGATGACGCCGCCTGCTGCGCAGTCATGATTCCGGGGACGATCTCAGGAAAGAAGCTGTACGCGAGCCCGAGGAAACTCAATCCAAAAATCAGCACCACACCAAAGAAAGGCCATTGCACACCCGCATCATTTACCGTCGGTACACGTTTGAGATAGCGATCCACCACTAAAATCGTGGCAAAAACGATAATAGGGATAGGCGCAAGTAGGATCACCTCAGGAAAACTAAACCAACGTTCTGCGACTGCAGAATTCACCCATGGATTGACCAAACTGACCGACAGCACCCCTAACGCCGCCAGCCATCCCGCTTTACGCGACCAACGCGCGGCACGCACTTGCAGCTCCCCTTCGGTTTTGAGCACCAACCAAGCGCCACCAATATACACATAGGCGGCGGCCACACAGAGCGCACTCAGCACCGCAAAAGCATAAGCTTCAGGCGCAGATTCAAACCCGACGACATAGCGGCCAATCATATAGCCTTGGGTAAGCGCGGCCAGCAGAGAGCCGATTTTAAAGCACAGATCCCAATGTTCTTTGTGGTCGGCTTTGGCTTTTGCCCGAAAATCAAACGCGACTCCACGCATGATGAGCGCGATTAACATCAATGCAGTCGGCAGATAAAGCTCGGTAAATATCAGGCTATGTGCCGTAGGAAAGGCAATCAGCAAGATACCGACCGCCAACACTAACCAAGTTTCATTGGCATCCCAAAATGGGCCAATCGAGGCGATCATTCGATCGCGTTGCGTCACATCATTACGCGGCAGTAAAATGCCTACGCCCAAGTCGTAACCATCCAACACCGCGTACATAAACACGGTGAAACCCAACAACAACAAATAAATTTCTGGCAAATACTGCATCATAACGCGGCCTTTGTAGAGCTTGGTGAAACTTGCGGTGCTTGCTCGGTTTTACGCGCAAGGTAAAACAGGGTGTGAACATAAGCGACCAACAACACAACATAAGTGATGAGATAAAGCGTCAGCGAGATCCCAACCGAGCTACTGACCACGGTTGTCACGGCTTCAGAGGTACGCAATACGCCACTCACCAACCAAGGCTGGCGACCAATTTCCGTGACATACCAACCCGCAATCGTGGCGACCCAACCAGAAAAGGTCATGCCGATTAAGGCATACATATAGGGTTTGGGCAGCGGTTTGTTACGCCATACACGCCAAGCGCCAAACCAACTGACCAACAGCATCAGCACACCCACTCCCACCATGACGCGAAAACCAAAAAACAGCGGTGCGACGGGGGGATGATCTGGCGCGAAGGCATCAAGTCCAACAATTTCCCCGTTCATATAGTGGGTTAAAATCAAGCTGGCCAAATTCGGAATACCAAGAGCAAAATCATTGCTGCGAGTCTCTTCATTTGGCAGAGCAAACAGCAGTAGCGGTGCGCCGCGCTCGGTCTGCCATACCCCCTCCATCGCCGCAATTTTCGCTGGTTGATGTTCTAAGGTGTTGAGGCCGTGTAAATCCCCCACCAAGATCTGCACAGGAATCGCTAACGCGGCCACACTCACGGCCACTTTTAAGCCCATTTTGGCGGCTTGATGCTTAGCATTACGCAACACTTGATAAGCACTGATCCCGGCAATCAAAAAACTTGCCGTCAATGCCGATGCCAGCAAAGTATGCGCTAAGCGATATGGCATCGAGGGGTTAAAAATCACCTCCTTCCAACTGGTGACATGTACCACGCCATCAATCACTTCATAACCGGCTGGAGTGTGCATCCAACTGTTGAGCACCAGAATCCAAAACGCAGATAAACTGGTGCCCACAGCCACCAGCACAGTCGATAAGGTGTGCAACCATTCCGCTACTCGCCCTCGGCCAAACAGCATCACGCCAAGAAATGTCGCTTCCATAAAGAAGGCGGTCATCACTTCATAGCCAAGTAAGGGACCTGCCACATTGCCCACCCGCTCCATAAAGCCCGGCCAGTTAGTGCCAAATTGAAAACTCATGGTAATGCCCGACACCACACCAAGAGCAAAAGTCAGCGCAAACACTTTTACCCAGAAATAGTAGAGATCGAGCCATTCACTGACTTGTGTTCGTAAATAACGCCATTTGAAAAACACCAATATCCAGCCTAACGCAATGGTTATGGTGGGAAACAGTATATGAAAGCTGATATTGGCAGCGAATTGGATCCGCGACAGCATGAGGGTATCTAACATCTCTTTTCCTCAAAAAATGAAACAAACCAGTGATGGGGTTAACACTAACGACCATCTTTAGTGACTCATACGTCATTGGCACTGGATTGGTTTAGTCCGCGCAGCGCAAATTGCCCGTGCCAGAAAAATTTGATTTGTATCAATTTTGATGAAGGAAACCGAGAGAAAAGGTGTATCTAAACTCAGAGAAATAATGACAAAACATTACCTGATAAGGATAAGAAATAACGCCTTAAGTGAGCGATAAAACCATCAATGCCATAGTCCAAGGATTTTTATACACCCAAACTACTTGGAGTTGCAGGTAGGCGGTAAGTGAGTTCATCCCCATGAGCATAGATACACTATGTGATTGGGGTGAACGAACGTAGCCAACACTGCTGCTGCTTCAAGTAGGAAGGGTATACACGATTCGCCATTCCTGTTCGGGTTGGACTGCTTTTTTCGTCCATAAACGCAAAAGTCGGTTGCAATCATCATCAATGTGATAATAATTATCATTTAAGTAAAGAGGGGGGGGGGATATGGAAAACAGAACGTGGTTATACAACGCCTTTTTTAAGGCGCAGGATCGATTTCTAGCGTATGAAGTGGAGAGCGGTTTTGAACCCGAAGTGATCTATGATTACATTCATTGTGCGCGCTTACTCGTCTCACACCATTACCAAGGTGCAAAAGAGCAAAACTTCCTGCTGTGTGAACTGTTTCTACGCCAAATCTACTTCCATTTTTTAGATGCCATTCAAGACCCTACACGTAGCCGCATTTTCCGCCGCGTCTGCCTTGATTCCATCTATATCCTCTTGATGGAGCTCAACAAATGTTATCAACAAGTGGATAACGGTGAACTGCGTTTACGCCAACTCAAACAACAATTACAACGAATTCAAGCCCCGCTTGATTAACCAAAAGGATCTGTTATGACTCGCGAATACCGAATTGAAAAAGACAGCATGGGTGATGTCAAAGTCCCTGCTGATGCGCTTTATCAAGCACAAACTCAACGTGCCGTAGATAACTTTACGTTAAGCCGCTACACCATGCCTAGCGCGTTTATTGCTGCCCTCGCCTACATTAAACAAGCGGCGGCGATGACCAATGCGCAGTTAGGTCATTTAGAAGGGGACATAGCCCAAGCGATTGCCAATGCATCGCAAGCGGTGATTGATGGTCAGTATGCAGAACAGTTCCCGATTGATGTTTTCCAGACAGGTTCAGGCACCAGCTCCAATATGAACGCCAATGAGGTGATTGCCACCCTCGCCTCGCGTGAATTGGGCTATGCGGTGAGTCCAAACGATCATGTCAACATGGGACAAAGCAGTAATGATGTTATCCCAACAGCAATCCAAGTCAGTGCGGCCATCAATATTGAGCAGCAACTGCTCCCCGCCTTGGCGCATTTAAGTCAAACTCTCGCGGATAAACAGTCAGAGTTGGCTGATGTGGTCAAAACTGGCCGCACTCATTTGATGGATGCGATGCCCGTGACTTTCGCACAAGAACTGGGCGGATGGAAAAGCCAAATCGACCACGCCGCACAAGGCATCAGCCATGCGCTTTCCCCCATCAAAGCCTTGGCGCAAGGCGGTACTGCGGTCGGCACAGGCATTAATGCGGATCCGCGCTTTGCACGTATTTTTGCCGATAACCTCAGTCAATTGAGTCATGTTGCTTTTCAGCCCAGCGACAATTTTTTCTATAACCTAAGCAGCCAAGACTGCGTAGTCGGCCTTTCTGGTCAGTTGAAAAACGCCGCGGTCGCGCTGATGAAAATCGCTAACGATTTGCGCTGGATGAACTCTGGCCCCTTGGCGGGGTTAGGGGAAATTGAGCTGCAAGGCTTACAACCGGGCTCCTCGATCATGCCGGGAAAAGTTAACCCTGTGATCCCGGAAGCCGTGACTATGGTCGCTGCGCAAGTGATTGGCAATGACACTACGATTACCGTGGCTGGCCAATCCGGTAATTTCCAGCTTAATGTGATGCTGCCTGTGATCGCGCACAACCTACTGGAATCAATAGCATTATTGACCAATGCGTGCCATGCGCTCGCCGATAAAGCCATCGCAACTTTTAAAGTTCGTCATGACAATCTGGAAAAAGCCTTGGCCAAAAACCCGATTCTCGTCACCGCCTTGAACCCTGTCATTGGTTATCTCAAAGCGGCTGATATTGCCAAAAAAGCCTACCAGCAAGGCCGCGCGATTTTGGATGTCGCTGCGGAAGAGACGGATCTCGATCGCGCCACGCTTGAAGCGCTGCTTGACCCGAAAAAGCTCACACAAGGCGGCATTGCCCATTAAACCTTAGCCATAAAACCCTAGTCATAAAACCTTCGCCATAAAACAATTCGCCCCTCATTGGAGGGGCGAATTCTAGATATCATTACGGTTTTTATGCCGCTAAACGATCGATAAGGAGCCTAGATCAAGGTTAAGCAAACTTGCTGCGAAAGGCGAAATAGACCGCCCCAACCAGACAAAGCCCAGCCCACAAATAATCGAGCTTTAATGGTTCACGCAGATAAAAGACTGAGAAAGGCACAAACACCATTAAGGTGATCACTTCTTGCAAAATTTTAAGTTGCCCAACATTTAGCGCGGTATAACCAATTCGATTGGCGGGTACTTGCAGTAAGTATTCAAACAGCGCAATGCCCCAGCTCACCAACGCCGCAATAATCCACGGTTTGTTATTCAGCTCTTTAAGATGCGCGTACCAAGCAAAAGTCATAAACACATTGCTGCAAATCAGCAGACCGACACTGACCACAATCGGATTCATTTTTACTCTGTCCTCTTTGGATAACCCTCTCAAACTACGGCGCCGCTAGTCTATAGGAGCACCATGCCGTTTGCATCTTACCTTTGCGGCACTTTACTGCGGATAATCCGATACATATAAAGCACAATAACTAGGTTAATCAGCAGAGCCGCCATACTGAATACACCAGGATGGGTAGACAACTCATACACTTCAAATGGCAGATAGATGGCTCCGCTGAGCAGTGCAAACCACTCCGTCCACAATAAGTTGTGCCAAAGACCATAAGCTTCAATCAAACGGATCGCACCATACACTAGCGCGCCTGCGGCCACCCAGTTCAAATTGAAATGGGTGAGAAGCCCCGCTTGATGGAGTAATTTCTCTGACCAATAACTGGCAGGATTAAGGTGCAAGTGCTGTAACAGATCTAGCAACAATTGCTGTAGGCTATCGCCAGCAACATGGTGCAGCCCTAACCCCAACAGTAGCGACACAATCCCTTTGGTCGACTCTAAAATCGCGACCGCTTTTAAGCCTTGGTGTGTATTCGACATGCTTATTTCACCATGATTCTTGCGCTCGATTACTTCGCTAGTTGATAAGTAATGACATACAGCTCATCGATATTGGGGTAAATCTCTTGGATTAACGCCTTGAGTTTGGGTAATTCTATCGCTTCTTGCTCAGCGTGAAACTCGTTGATCTCATCAAACTTGAGCGGTTCAACCGCCAGAATATCTATCTCACACACTTTACGCTGGGTTTCTAATGTGAACACTTCAACGCGAGTGCCGGGCACGTAATGGCTCTCCGATTTATCACGGATGGTGATGGTCTTCTGGCCAGAGGCCACCAAGGGGGTCAAAAATTCAAAAAAGGTAATTTGAGTTGGGACGGACATATTAAGAGCCTCGATAAATCGCGTATCAGGGGTGCTTTATGAAGCATTCCCCTAATGAGGTCAAGGGATTATCGAGGCTGTTTGTGTGACGAATCAGCGAATCGCGCGTGGTGCTCAATCATCCACGTCGGCTTCTTAGACACAGCGTCTTGCTCTACTTAAAACGCCGATAAAGCCAGATCCACTGCTCGGGATGCGCGGTGATCGCTTGCTGCATCATGTCGGCTAACTGCTGCGCATCCTGCGCAATGTTGCGACCTAAATCATCGGTTTGGTGCAAGGCAAAGCGCGAGAAATGCAGTCTCTGCGTCATCCCCTCACTGAGCGCATAATGAAAATAGATCGGGCATGCGAGTTTATGCGCAAGGAAAAAGGGCGTTGCCGACAATTGTGTGGCTTGCCCAAACCAACGAACAGGCACACCTTCAGTGCGCATATCCGTATGTAACACCACCCATTCACCTTGTTTGATCCGCTGTGCTAACTCCAACATCAAGTTTTGCTTGCGTAGCAGATAGGGAACTCCGGCTAATTTCGCGGCTTGGGAGATCATGGCATTTTCATCTGGACGATCGCCTGAGCTGCCCGCCCCAAAAATGGTGACGGCTTTTTTACCTTGCTGGTTAAGCCACCAAGTCACCCCATCGTAAACGCCCATATGGGGACAAACGATAATACCGCCGCCTTGGTTATCTAGGATCTCTTGAACCAAGTCAGGCTGTTCAACTTGATATTGGCAACGCTTAAGATGGCAAAACCCGAGTAAATTCTTCAATGATAAGCGCGTGGATTGCTCAACAATGGCCTGCTTTTTTATCTCATTCAAATCAGGTAACGCGTAATTAAGTTGTGTTAAAGCCGCTGCCATTTTTTTCCGACTTATCGGCTTAGCCACGAGGCGGCATAAACCATTTTTTATCGACAGTGGTAAATAAAATAAGCCTGAGGTTAACGCTTTTAACCAAAAAATACGCACGTTATTCCCCTACTTCGCTCACTAACCAATCAATGACTTCATTGGTTGACGATTCCATGGTTAATGGCATATCAAATAGATTAATTTGTGCCGAAAACTGGCTTTCTACTTTGGCGACAATATCGATGAAAGAGAAGGAATCAAACTCATCGAAAAATTTATTGGTGAGTATCGATGAAATACCCTCAATACTGGTTTGTAATCGCTCAATAAGAATATTTTCAATGGCTTGTTTCATATGTCTGACTCGCTAATTGTTGTTGTAAAGCTTTAATATCGGTTTTGCCATTGGCATTTCTTGGTAATTGTTCAATGGCATACCAACGCTTAGGCACAAAAGTCGGATTTAATTGTTGTTTGCATTGGCTCAACCACAGATCTGGTAGCCATTGGGTATGGGTATCCACAAACGCCACCGTGCCGCTGGCATAGCCCGACTCACTTAAAGGCCAA
Organism: Vibrio metoecus; assembly: GCF_009665255.1. Taxonomy (NCBI): domain Bacteria; kingdom Pseudomonadati; phylum Pseudomonadota; class Gammaproteobacteria; order Vibrionales; family Vibrionaceae; genus Vibrio; species Vibrio metoecus. Next base: position 1,183,523 of record NZ_CP035686.1, on the reverse strand, counting down.
GGTACAATCGCCACGCTGTGCGCTTGAGTCACGCGGCGAACAACGGTTTCAATCTCTTCTAATTCCACCCGTTGTCCGGCAATTTTCACTTGGTGATCGCGGCGCCCAAGATGAATCAGCACGCCATTTGATTTAGTGACAATGTCACCTGAACGATACCAAATACGCCCTTCGTGCTGGAAAAAGGCACTTTGCGTATTCAGCGGATCATTCAGATAACCATTGACTAACTGTTTGCCCGACAGAAGTAATTCTCCGCGATACCCCTCGGGGGCAGATTCAAAGCGCATCAACTCGCCTTGTTCGTTGATGATGGCTAAACACTCCTCTTCAAAAGCACGACCAATCGGCACCGATGCCATACCTGAATGGGCGACAAATCGATGATAGGTAATGGCAATCGTGCACTCTGTTGGACCATACAGATTGATCACCGGCTGCTGGGTGGCCTGTTGCCATTGTTCGGCTAAATCATGCAGCAAGGCTTGTCCGCAGAAAAAACTCAGTCGCAGAGAAGGTAAACTGTGTGGCGTTAAGGTTTGTCTTTGTAGGGCCAACTCAATAACAGTAGGCACAGAAAGCCATACCGTTAATTGATGGTGATGAATAAATTCCACTGGACTTAATTTCGCTAATTCAGGCACAACATATAAACAAGCACCAGAGATCAAACTGTAAAAAATATCATGTACTGAAAGATCAAAAGTCAAATCAGAATATTGTCCCACTCGATCTTGCGCATTGAGTGGAAATAGTTTGTCAATTTGGCTGATATAGCTATGCAAATTACTGTAACTGACCGCAATACGTTTGGGCTTACCAGTAGAACCTGAGGTTTGCATGATATAAGCGTACTCATGTTCATTGTCTAAATGGTATTTCGCTACCAGTAATTCCACATCTTGTTCGGTTATTTGCACTGTGTAAAAAGTGTGCTGAGGATATTGCTGACGTAAGGGTTCCATATCCACATCAGGCAGCGCATAAATGTGTAATCGGTCAATGCAAGTCTCAAGTAAGGAGGACAAACGACTCAATTGCTGCGCGTCTACCATGATGGAATCACATTGTGTCGCGATCAGCGTCTCTTGGATCTGTTCTGTTGTTGCTCGCGCATTGAGCGGAATATAAGTCATACCGCCCAAATAGCTCGCCCAAATCGCAGAATAAGCCGCGAGATCGCGCACCGAAAGGATCGCAACTCGCTGCACGCCCTGTAAATGCCAATAGTCACTCAATGAGAGTGCCATATCGGTCATCTCTTGATAGGTGTAGGTTTTCTGTTTCACCCATAATGCAGGGGCATGTCGGTTAGCCTGAATGGCCGCCAAAATAGAGTGTGTTGTCTCGCAGTACATCGCCATTTTATTGATAAATTGGTTATGCACGACACCATAACCCTCTCTCTGTAACAAATCTGTCGCAGAATTGTATGGCATTGTCAGCTACCGCGCGCGCCCTCCTTTCTATGGCGCGAAAGTCTACAACCCATAATCGCAACTAGTTGTCGAGCAACCGATTGACAATAGACATATCAAAATGGCGTTTCGTGGTGATCGCGTAAAAGCTTTCGGTCACCGCGTCCAGTGTTCCGTAATTGCACAGCCGTCCTGTTTCAATTTCATCTTGTACCACGACCTCAGGCACCACAGTGACACCTTCCACATCGCGCGCCAATAGACGTAACATCGCCATATCATCGACTTCCGCGTAGGGCGTTACCGCTAACCCTAACTGTTCACAATACAGATCAAATTGCAGCCGAATTTCACTGCTTGCCCCCGGCACCAAGGTTTTCACTTCAGGTAAATCCTGCGGAAATTTATAACGGCGCAAAGTGTCGCTCGGCGGTCCGACAAGGCAGACACTTTGCTGTGCAATGCGCTTACAACGCCAAGGCTGCGTTGAATCACTCGGTACCGGACGATTGGAAAGGATCAGGTCGAGCTTATGCATTTGTAACTGACCTAGAAGATCTTCCAAAGTAGAGGAAGACAAGATAAGCCGCACATCCGATTTACCGAGCACAGGGCGTAAAAAGTTTTCCTGAAAGTTTCGCGATAAGGTCGCCACCGAGCCAACCCTTAATTGCTGTACTCGTTGTAATTCACCGCTCTCCATGATCGAAAGCAGCTCGCCGCTCAAGTTAAATATGCTTTCGGCATATTCCAGAACCAAATGTCCAACTTCGGTGAGCTGCAAACTGCGCCCTTGGCGCACAAACAGATCATGCCCCAATTGACCTTCTAACTGACGAATTTGTGAAGAAAGCGCCGATTGTGACACATTGAGTTGCTGCGCAGCACGAGTGAGATGCCCCTCTTTAGCCACAGTCCAGAAGTAATGTAAATGGTGAAAATTCAGATGTCGCATCGCTTTGTTCTCTTTTATAGAACGTTTTGTTAATAACAATATATTTTACTTACTCATTCCTTCGCAACCACAATAGCGCCACCGATAACATCTTATTTTTCAATCAGGAGGCCGACCCATGTCGGAACTGTCACCCCAGTGGCTCCTTGTTAGTTTGTATCTTGGTGGCCTTGTATTGAGCTTATGGTTACCTCAACAGCAGTGGCGTATCGCCAAGTTCGCCACTCTCGCCGGCTTCATCGCCATGCTTGGAAATACCCTTTTTGCGATAGGGCAAGCGAGCATAAACCTAGTCCCTGTCGATGGATTAGGCGTCGTGATGGCGCTACTCGTCTCGCTCCTAGGCTGGGTGATAACCCGCTTCGCCCATCGTTATCTGCAAGGCGAAGCGCAGCAAGCGCGTTTTGTCACCGCTACGCTGTTTACCCTAAGCTGCGTAGCCTTGTTGGTCACCAGTCAGCATCTGCTTGTGATCGTGCTGGCGTGGAGCGGAACCAGCGTTGGCCTACATCGTCTCCTGACCTTTTACCCAGAGCGCAAAGCCGCACGCGTGGTGGCACACAAAAAATTCTTAGTCAGCCGTTTTGCCGAAATCTGTTTGTTGTTAGCGCTCGGTATGATCTATCTCGATGTCGGTAGCTTGTCGCTACAAGAGATTCACTTCGCGTTAAACGCGCAGGATTCGCTGCCACTTAGCTTAACTGGGGCTGCGTTGTTGCTCGCCTTCGCTGCTATCTTAAAAACCGCTCAGTTACCTCTGCACGGCTGGCTGATTCAGGTGATGGAAGCGCCAACGCCAGTCTCGGCATTATTGCATGCGGGTGTGGTTAACATGGGGGGATTCGTTCTGCTGCGCGTCGCAGAACTGATTGGGCTTGTTCCTTCGGCGCAATGGTTGCTGGTGATCGTCGGTAGCCTCACTGCGGTGCTCGCTGGCATGGTCATGCTGACTCGGATCAGCATTAAAGTTCGTTTGGCTTGGTCAACGTGCGCGCAAATGGGCTTTATGCTGATGGAAATCGGCTTAGGCTTATATGAGCTCGCCCTGCTCCATTTGATGGCACATTCACTTTATAAAGCTTATGCCTTCCTAAGTTCTGGCGAAGCGGTGGAGCGAGCACGTCTGCATGATTTTCAAGCCCCACAAAGTGTCAATGGTAAAGCCGTGGGAGCTTTGCTCGCGGTAGGGCTCAGCGCAGCGCTTATCCTGATACTGCACCATTTATGGCAATCCTTAACACCCAATTTGCATCTACCCAATGCGGTGGTCGCGATTCTCGCCTTAGGTTTTGCTCCGCTACTTTGGCAAAGTGGACGTTTTACACCAAGTCGCTTGAGCCTCGGTGTGCTACGGGTTGCCCTACTCACCCAACTCTATTTCGTATGGCACCTGCTGTTTGCGGGTTTAGCACCCGAGCTGCGCCCCGCTAGCCCACTCGCGCTGAGCTTTGTGATGTTCTGTTTTATCACTTTGTATCTGATGCAAGTGCTGCTCTGCCTCTACCCCAAAAGCCGTTTATCACTGTGGCTCTATCCTTGGGTTTACCATGGTTTTTATCTTGATGAGACTTTTACGCGCCTGACCTTCAAATATTGGCCCGTGCAATTGACTCTGCCTACCACTCTTTCATCAACTCATTCATCAACTCAAGCGCAACCGACGACAGGAGAACGCGTATGAATGCGCCAAGTTCACTCTCAGCTTTAAGCACCACCGCTAACCCAGCATTATCGACATTTGTCGAACAAGTCTGCGCCTTGATTGCTCCTAACTGGCCGCTGGATCGCATGATTGCGGTGAGTCCTTATTGGAAACGGATTGATAAGCCCTTTGCACAAGCCGCCGCCGAGCTCAAACAATTGGCCGCCTCCCCTATGACCATGACGCTCAATGATTACCACCTTCGTTGGCAAAATAAGCAAATCCAATCAGCGGATTTGCAACAAGCCATCGCTGAACAAAACAGTGACCTTAGCGAATCTACCTTGACTGCCGCTTTACAACAGCCCACAGCGCCGAGTCATCCTTGGCCATTGCTGTGCGACACCGTCGATAGCCGGCGTGATCTTGAGCATCATCCCGCATGGAATGACGCCATCACCCATCAAATTTCGCAATTTTGCGCCGCCTATTTTGACCATCATCAAGCCGATTGGAGCCCAGATCAGCAAACCGGACTCTTTGCCACTTGGCGTGAGGCGATGATCCACGATCGCAGCATCACGCTGCTGCTCAAAGTGACAAGCGTAAAACAAAAAGCCACCAAGCTTCCCGAGGATGCTATGGCCGCCATCGAGCAAACTCTAGCGCAACTCGCTATTGCCCCTGCGCAACAAGAAACGTATTTACAAGCCGTGTTAATGCGCATCAGTGGCTGGGCATCCTGGTGTGCTTATCTCGCATGGCTGGCAGGGTTTGAGGGTCGGCACGATGAGCACCTGCGCGATCTGTTGGCGATTCGTCTCTGCTGGGAGAACTTACTTGATGATGGTGAGCGCGGTATGGGCTCTGTGTGGTTACAATGGCAGCAATCTTGGGCACCGCGCCAATCGTGCGAGGAGGATCGCGCACTACGCATTGCGCTACTGTGGCAACGCAGTGCGGAAATCGCCTATCAGCGCCAGCTCTTTGCTGCGCTGACATCAATACAAGAGTCGGCTCCCCAATCAAGTTATCCCGAGGTGCAAGCGGCTTTTTGTATCGATGTGCGTTCAGAAGTCATTCGCCGCCACTTAGAAGCGCAATCACCCCATATTCAAACCCTTGGCTTCGCAGGCTTTTTTGGCTTACCGATCCGCTATCAGTTATTGGGCACCGAAGCAAGCCGCCCACAGTTACCGGGCTTATTAGCGCCGAGCTTGACCGTCTCTGACAGCACAGGGGATGAAGATCAAGACGCGAAATTGGCCTTGCGTCGCCGTGCTCGACTCAAGCGACACTTTAGCTGGCGCGCGTTTCATCACCTCCCCGCCTCCACGTTTACTCTGGTGGAAACCACGGGGTTGGCTTATTTAACCAAGCTCCTTAAACGCACCTTATCCTACCCTGTATCGAGCGCATCGGTGGAGCGTTTCGCCTTTACGGAACATGAGTGGCAGAGTGTCAAACCGCAATTCACGCGCGATCCACAGACGTTAACGCTGCGTGCTCAAATGGCGGCCAACATTCTAAGAGCGTTGGGGATCGCCACCGAGCAAGCACGCTTGGTGCTACTCGTGGGGCACGGCTCACAGACGCAAAATAATCCGCAGCGTGCAGGGCTGGATTGTGGAGCCTGCTGCGGTCAAAGCGGCGAAGTCAACGCTCGCACGTTAGCAGCATTGCTAAATGATCAGGCGGTGCGCCAAGCGTTGCCTGAATATGGAATTTCGCTGCGCGATGACGTCCACTTTATCGCGGCGCTACACAACACCACAACAGAAGCGATAACGCTTTTTGATCGCCATGAGATCCCAACAAGCCATCGCGAGGCGCTAGAACAACTTGATCAGCAGCTCACGGCCGCCAGCCATGGCGCACGTAAAGAACGCGCGCCAAGTCTTGAACTGAATCACAACCACCAAGAGCTACCAAGCAAGGACAACGCCCTATCTGCCCCGCAATTGGAGCAAGCGTTTCTGCGTCGAGCCCATGATTGGGCGCAAACTCGCCCTGAGTGGGGTCTGACCAACAATGCCGCTTTTATCATTGCACCGCGGCAACGTTCAAAGCAGGCGAAACTCGATGGCCGAGTGTTTTTGCATGAATACCAACCGGAGCGAGATCCCGAAGGGCAATTACTGACACAAATTATGACGGCCCCGATGTTGGTCACACACTGGATTAACATGCAGTATTTTGCCTCCACCGTCGATAATCGCCGCTTCGGCAGTGGCAATAAAACCTTGCATAATGTGGTGGGAGGAAACATCGGCCTTTTTGAAGGCAACGGAGGCGATCTGCGCTGTGGCTTAGCCCTGCAATCGCTGCATGATGGCCAAGGGTGGCGACATGCAGCCTTACGCCTCACTGTGGTGATTGATGCGCCACGCGAACGGATTGAGCAAGTGATGGCTTCACACCGCGTGGTTGAACATTTGGTTAAGCATGAATGGCTCTATCTGGCCCGTTTTGCTGATCAAGGGATTGAGATATATCTCCAAGGCACTTGGCAACGCATCACTCAGCCCAGCTCAGGTTGTCCACAATCTCGGTAGAGAGGGAGGGAGAGAGAACTGGATAATTCACTCCCCCATACACGCAATGCAGCGATTGAGTAAGGGGTGGTGATGTCCGGCATCGGAAACGATAGCAACCTGACTGACAAACGGCATATCTTGAATCGTCTTCACCACCACCGAATGGTCAAGATGATCTGTGAGCGATAAAGGAACTATCGCAATGCCAAACCCAGCTTGCGCCATAGTAATTGCCGTTCTTAACTGTGGCGCAGCATACGATCGCGCGATATTGACTCCGGCTGCGCTGAATGCGGCTTCAATATTGTCGTACAGGGCCGGGCCGACCTCTCGTGGAAACATCAATACATTTTCATGGTTGAGCTGGATGAGCTGAATCTTTTCCACTTCCGCTAACGTATGCACGGCGGGGATCACCGCCACAAATGGGTCATCAAATAATATCTTTCGCCGTAGCGCTTCACTGGCATAACAAGGCAAACGCATAAATGCGATATCCAACTGTTTTTCTTGGATCATTCTAGCCAACTCTGGCATCGGATGTTCTACGGCGATCAATTGTAGATCTGGAATCGTTTCATGCAGTTGGCGCACTTTTTCTAATACCACAGAACTGCTGGCGGTTGAGGCAGCAAAGCCTAAACGCAGTTCAAGATGCTCTCCCCTTGCCCTTTGTCTAACTCGATCTTTGGCTCGTTCAACTTGTTGGAGAATGCTGGTCGCATCCTGATAAAAAAGCTCACCGGCGGGCGTCAACTCAACGCCTCGTGATAATCGTTTGAAAAGATTGACGCCAAGCTCTTCTTCTAACTTTTTGATTTGCTGACTTAAAGGTGGCTGGGCTATGCCAAGTTGCTCCGCCGCACGCGTGAAATGTTTTGCCTCTGCGACGGCCGCAAAGTACTTCATGTAACGAAATTCCATCAACCACCCATATATTTTCTATATCAAAATAAATCTTATTTATATTGGATTTAGCGCCACTAAGAAGTCAACCTAAATATACACACAGATTCATATTAGAGTTGACTTATGAACCCTTTACTCTCTGCCCACTGTTCATGCTCACAAGAGATTGCTCAGCAATTTGCCCACTATCAACACATCAGTGGTGAAGGCGAGATTTATCAAACCTCATTGATGAGCGCCTTAATCGCTGGGGTTTATGAAGGTGCAACCACCATAGCGCAACTTTTAGAACATGGGGACTTTGGTCTCGGTACGTTTAATGAACTGGATGGCGAATTGATCGCATTTGATCGGCAAGTCTTTCAACTGCGCGCTGATGGTTCTGCCCAACCCGCACATCCTGAGCAGCAAACGCCTTTCGCCGTTTTTACTTTTTTTAAAGCGGATATAGAGCTGCCCATTACCGAGCGCATGACTCGTGAACAAGTGCATCAGTTGATTGACCGATTAGTCCCGAGCGACAACCTATTTTGTGCGATTCGCATTGATGGCACCTTTCCGAGTGTGCAAACCCGTACTGTACCTAAACAACAGCGGCCCTATCGACCTATGTTAGAGGTGGTTAAACAGCAGCCCGTTTTTCGTTTTCAACAGCAACATGGCGTGATTGCTGGATTTCGCAGCCCGCAATACACCACAGGCATCAACGTGCCCGGCTACCACGAACATTTTATTACTCAGCAACGTACGGGTGGCGGACACATTCAAGATTACATCATCCGTTCTGGATTCTTACAAATTGGGCGAGTTTCGCGTTTGGTGGTCGACACTCCGGTGTCTCGTGACTTTCTTGAGGCGAACCTCACCCCTAATAACATCCGTACAGCCATCGAAGCAGCGGAAAAATAATCGCCCAACCTGAAATGCTTGTGATTGGCGACGAAAGCGCTTTCCTGTTGCGATTATCTCAGTGCAGGAGTGCCATCCACCTATCGCAAAACAACTTTCACTTAGGGTGTAACGTCAGGCAACTAAGGATCACTTATGCAATCCAACATTCACTTGCGCAGCGGAGCACAACTTATCGCCCAACAGCTTGAAGCTATTGGTGTGCGTTATGTCTTCGGCATTCCGGGGGCCAAAATCGACCGTCTTTTCGACGCGATTGAGGATACCAAAATCCAAATGATCCCAGTCCGTCATGAAGCGAATGGCGCTTTTATGGCGGGTATTATGGGGCGTCTTTCAGGTCGAGCGGGAGTCACCTTAGCCACATCGGGCCCCGGCTGCGGCAACCTTGTAACAGGCGTCGCGACAGCCAATTCTGAAGGCGATCCGATGATCGCTATTGGCGGCGCAGTCAAACGTGACTATCAACAAAAGCAGACCCACCAGAGCATGGATACGGTGAGTATTTTTCGTTCTATCACCAAATACAGCGCCGAAATTCAACATGTCGATGCCACCAGCGAAATCATGGCTAATGCATTTCGTCTCGCCGAATCGGGTCGCCAAGGCGCGTGTTTTATCAGCGTACCGCAAGATGTGCTGGCCGATAAAACCTCAAGCGAAATTATTATCCCCAGTGCTTATCAGCCCACGGCTGAAGCCGACCCAGACAGTTTGCAGGAAGCCGTAGAACGGATTCAAAAAGCGCAGCGCTGCGTCGTATTACTCGGACTGCATGCCAGCCACCAAGCCACTGCTGAAGCGGTCAGCGCTTTTTTACATAAAACCCAGTTACCGGTCGTGGGCACCTACCAAGCCGCTGGCGCAGTAGACATCAACTACTATCACCATTTCGCCGGACGAGTCGGCTTATTCAATAATCAGCCCGGAGATGTGCTGCTTAAAGAGGCCGATTTGATCATCACCATCGGTTTTAATCCGATCGAGTACGATCCTGAGCTATGGAATAGCCAGCGCTGTCCTATCGTTCATATCGATATTGAGCCTGCGCAGTATCAAATCCACTACCAGCCATGCCTACAAATTGTCGGTAACATTGCCAGTAATTTGGCGGTACTCTGCCGCCCACTACCCGGTTTTACTCGCCTCTCCCTGACTGCATTAGCGATTTTGGAAGAAGTGACTCAGCAGCGTCACGCCATCAAAGCCTACCCTTTGCGCTATCAAAATGCGGGATTTCATCCGCTAACTTTGATTAAGACCATGCAAGCGCTCATCAAACCCGATACCACCCTCTGTCTCGATATGGGGAGTTTCCATATATGGATTGCGCGCTATCTGAGCTGTTTTCGTGCACGGCAGATGCTGGTATCTAACGGACAGCAGACCATGGGCGTTGCCCTACCTTGGGCGATTGCGGCCAGCTTACTCAAACCCGGCCATAAAGTCGTTTCAGTATCCGGTGATGGCGGCTTTATGCAATCAAGCATGGAGCTCGAAACCGCGGTGCGCCTCAAATGCAATATCGTACACATCATTTGGGTCGATAACGCTTACAACATGGTCGAGATGCAGGAAGTGCAGAAATACCGTCGCGCCGCTGGAGTAAAATTCGGCCCTATCGACTTTAAAGCCTACGCCGAATCCTTTGGCGCTCGAGGCTACGCCATCACGCAACCCGATCAGTTGCTCCCTACTCTGCGCCAAGCGATGGAAGTCGAGGGCCCCGCCGTCGTCGCGATTCCAGTCGATTACTCGGATAACCCCAAATTGATGCAAGCGCGCACCGAAGCCAATCAAGATCCCGTATTTCAAACCCTAGAAGGAGTTTTCGCATGAGAGGTTTAACCCATAAAGTCGCCTTAGTGACAGGTGCCGCTAACGGTATTGGACTGGCGATTGCCGAACGTTTATATGAAGAAGGCGCAACCTTAGCGCTGGCTGATTGGAATGAAGAGCAGTTAGCCATTGTGATTGAGCAGTTTGATTCTGCGCGAGTTTACGCGCAAAAAGTCGATGTCTCGGATCCCGAACAGGTGCAAGCTTTAGTACGTAAAACGGTCGAGCGTTTCGGGCGTCTAGATATTCTCGTCAACAACGCAGGGATTCATATTCCGGGCACAGTGTTGGAGTGCAGCGTGCAAGATTGGCGACGCATCGCCTCGGTTAATATAGATGGAGTGGTCTACTGCGCAATGCACGCATTACCTGAGCTAATAAAAACGCGCGGCTGCATGGTGAATACGGCGTCCGTGTCCGGCTTAGGCGGCGACTGGGGCGCAGCCTTCTACTGCGCGACTAAAGGTGCGGTAGTCAATTTCACTCGCGCTCTAGCACTGGATCACGGTGCGCAAGGTGTACGCATTAACGCGGTATGTCCAAGTTTGGTGAAAACCAATATGACCAACGGCTGGCCACAAGCGATCCGCGATCAATTCAATGAACGCATCGCTTTAGGCCGAGCCGCAGAACCAAAAGAAATAGCCGCCGCCGTCGCCTTTTTAGCCAGTGATGATGCCTCGTTTGTCCATGGGGTGAATCTTCCCGTTGATGGCGGTGCCACCGCCTCCGACGGGCAACCTAAAATCGTTTAACCTCATTGTCCCCGTGATGAATAACCCTAGCCAGTTCTGAGAGCGCCGAGAGGCGCTCTTTTTATCGCCACAAGATCTCCGTTACTGAGTGTTCATATAGTCAGCATCACGGACTTTGACTTAAAACAACAAAAGCACACACTGGATCCTTTACCGCACAAAATCGGCCATTAATTAATAAAAATGTCACAACAACCGACTAGTGTTTGAGCCGTTTAATGCATAAGTACTAGTGGACAACCATGAATCACATCCCCCCCTACCAAAATGAATTGAGTGATATTTTGCGCAAACAGCGCATTACCCCGCTATTCCAACCCATTGTGCACCTTGCGAGCGAGCGTGCTATAGGGTACGAGTCGCTCAGTCGAGGCCCTCAACAAAGTCCTCTTCATACGGCGGGTTCTCTGTTTGAAGCGGCTGAACAGTGCCAGCGCTTACCCGAGTTAGAGAAAATTTGTGTACACAAGGCGGCGGCAGCGTGGTCAACGTTTGGCCTCAATGCACAACTTTTTATCAACCTCAGCCCCGACATGTTACTGCACTCACAGCACCATCAATGGGAACTACCACAGTTAATGCAGCGCCACCATTTATCACCCCATCAGGTGGTATTTGAGATCTCGGAACGCACTCCTGCTTTGCAATTAGAAGAACTGAAAAGTTCGATCCATCACTTGCAAGCTCAAGGTTTTTCGATCGCAATTGATGATATGGGTTCGGGTTACTCAGGTTTGAAACTGTGGTCTGAACTGCAACCGGATTTTGTCAAAATTGATCGCTATTTCATCCACAACATCGATAGCAACCCCATCAAGCTCAAGTTTGTACGCAGTTTGGTACAACTTTCCCAGCAATTAGGTTGCCAATTGATTGCGGAAGGCGTTGAAACTCGCTCCGAATTGCTGGTGATTGCCGATCTCGGCATTGAGTTAGTGCAAGGCTACTTATTCGGACGCCCCCAGCCTACGCCGTTACTGGATTATCGTCACCATAGATTATCGGCTCATACCCTCCGTAAGCTAGAGGTCAATACAGCAGCAACGTTTTCGGTGCAACCGATGCACTTCATTACCCGAGTTCTGGGCGAAGCGCCATTGATTCCTACTGTCTGTAGCCCAAGCTAACTCTTTACCACAGGATGTGATGAACTATCAGCTTATGGAAACTGCTAATCGTTGGAAAAACGCGCTTCACTCCATAAAAGGTGAATTGCTCATTATCGGAATGATAGTGGTCAGCATCGTATTGATTAATACGCCTAAACTGCTATTTGAAGAGAAGATCCACGCCTACGAAAGAGATCAATTGCAACTCACTGTTGCGTTACAAAAAACACGCGTTGATTACGCAAGTGCCATTCTAGAACAGTTCGACTCAGCCTCGCTACACCCTCGCTTACAAGAGTTTTTTACCCAAAACCAAGGCAATGTGTGTGTCATTGGTTATGGATCCCCCCAACGTTGCCCATCCAACGTCATTGATACAGTGAGATCGATGTCATCCGCCGCCGAACTGCTGGCAGAGCCCAAAGTCAGAATCGCTTTTGCTGAAGATGTCACGCTGTTCTTCAAGCCCAACGGCAAACAGATCCGCGTGTTATGGTTTCACCACGCCCAATTCTGGTCTGTACAACAAAAAAGCATCAGCTTGGTTCTCGTCAGTGGCAATAACATTCAATTTTTAGATAACAAGATTTCCCACTATAAGCCTCTACTCAACTATACGATTCTGCGCCACCGAGATAATTACGGTACGGTGCACTTTGAAAATACAGACATGAGCTTTTTGCGCTGGAGTATCGGTGATTATCAATTGATCAGTGTGTTCAACGACAAAGTGCGTCTGTTTAACTTAATTTACTGGGTGATGTCGGCATGTTTAACCTTTTTGCTCATCTTAGCTTGGCTACTAACTCGGCTAAACCTACAAAAAGTGACGGCTCAAAAACACGCCTATCTAGACAATTTAACTCGGCTCCATAATCGGCATTTTTTGAGCAAAATTAGCCCAAAAATGATTGAACATCCTCATTCAGTCGCCGCGATGATCGATATTGATCACTTCAAAAAAATTAATGACAAGTACGGTCATATCACCGGAGATCGTATTTTGCAGGCGGTAGCTCGTTGCTTACGAAAAAACGTTCGCGATACCGATGTATTGATCCGCTATGGAGGCGAAGAGTTTTTGTTGCTGTTTCAAGCGCCATCCACTCATGAAGCATGGCTGACGCTCGATCGCTTGCGTGAACGAGTGAAAGAAGATCACCTCTTGTATGGCACCAGTATTTCTATCGGTTTTAGTTACATTGATGCAAGTTTACCTGCCGCCATTTCACGGGCAGATAATGCCCTATACCAAGCCAAAGAGGCTGGCCGCAATACTGTGGTGGCCGCGACTGAGCCATTATCCGGCTCAGTCAACGACCTTTCCATTCCCTGCTAAACACCCGTTATTCATCCAGTTGGTAGGTAAACTGGTAGCAAGTGCGGTAATGGTAGTGCTCTTGTGGCCGCAAAATACAACTGGTCTGGGGCCATTCGGGATGGTGTGGTGAATCGGGCAAAAACTGTGTTTCTAGCGCTATACCGGCATAATCGACATACTCAGAACCACGCCTATTTGGTGTTCCGGCTAGCCAATTGCCGGTATAGAGTTGCATTGCAGGTTTATCCGTTGTTACCTGCAATTGTACTTTTCCATCGGCAGAGTAAAGTTTTGCTATCGGCTGGCGCACATCGCGCTCTGGTGCAAAAAAGTAACTGTGGTCATAGCCTTTGGCATTCACTTGCTGCGGTTCTTGCAACAGATGTTCACCCACCTTCTTCGGTGACGTAAAATCAAAACCCGTTCCCACAACCGATTGCAATCCACCGCAGGGAATTCCAACTGCATCCGTGGGCAAATACTGCGCCGCATCAATCCAAAGTTGATGCTCAAGGCAGAGCTTGCCACTCTCCGCGCCATCTAAATTAAAGTAAGCGTGATTGGTCAGATTCACGGCGGTCGCACGATCGGTGGTGGCTTGGTAGTCGATATTCACCCCACCTTGCTCATCCAACCGGTAGGTCACTGCAACGTGGAGGTTACCCGGAAAGCCTTGATCTCCGTCAGCAGAAAGCAGTTGAAAGGTCACATGCTGTGCGCTTTGCTGCGTGATTTGCCAGCGGCGACGGTCAAAACCTTGGACTCCGCCGTGTAACGTATTCCCAGCTTGATTCGTGGAAAGCGCATAGCTTATGCCATTGATGCTGAATTCACCGCGCGCAATGCGGTTGGCATAGCGCCCAACACTCGCCCCCAAATAGCTGCCTTGACGCAAAAAATCTGCCATGCTGTTCACGCCAAGTAATACCTCGCGTGGTGATTCACCGAGTGGCAATCTACAGCTTAACCATGTCGCCCCAATATCCATCAGCACGACACGCATTCCGGCTTGGTTGCTCAACTCAACAAGGTTGGCAGGTTGACCATCGTAAGCCAGCTGCTTTGTCATACCGTCAAATAATGTGTTCATTCATCGCCTTATACGTGTTCAATCAGACCTGCGCCCGACGTCGCGTGACACACATAAATTGACTCTTTCAAGCCTGTTGCCGCTTGATATTCGCGCTCCACTGCGCGTTTCACGGCATCCACTTGAGTGGGATGCACAAGTGCCACCACGCAACCACCAAAGCCACCGCCGGTCATGCGTACCCCGCCTTGCTCCCCAATCACGGCTTTCACGATTTCCACCAACGTATCAATCTCTTTAACCGTGATTTCAAAATCATCTCGCATCGACGCATGTGATGCCGCCATTAACTCGGCTAAGCGAGGCATATTGCCTTCACGTAAAGCCTGCGCCGCCTGTAAGGTACGCTCGTTTTCTGTGATGATATGACGCGCTCGCTTTGCCACCAATGGATCCAATTCCGCTTGCTTCGCGGTAAATTGAGCCAGGGTCACATCACGTAATGCTTTGACTCCGAATGCTTTGGCTCCCGCTTCGCATTGTTGGCGGCGAGTGTTGTATTCACTATCCACTAAGCCACGCTTTTTATTGGAATTGATGATCACAACGGCCATCTGCTCTGGCATCGAAACTGCTTCGGTCTGCAAACTGCGACAATCCAACAACAAAGCATGGTTAGCTTGGCCTTGCGCCGAGATCATTTGATCCATAATCCCGCAGTTGCAGCCAACAAATTGGTTTTCGGCTTGCTGCCCATTGAGTGCGATTTCAGCTTGGCTGATTTTTAACTGATACAACTCTTTAAACGTTTGCCCAATCACCACTTCTAATGCAGCAGATGAACTCAGTCCAGCACCCTGTGGCACATTTCCGGATACCGCAATGTCTGCGCCATGAAACTCATAGCCGCGCTCAATCAAGCATTTCACGACACCGCGAATGTAGTTCGCCCACATTTTCTCAGGCTGAAAGGTAATCTCTTCTCGAAGATCAAATTGGTCAGTGTCATTACCATAGTCAACCGCCACCAAACGCACGAGAAAGTCTTCACGTTTCGCAGCCGCAACAACCGTCTGATAATTGATCGCACAAGGCAGTACAAAGCCATCATTGTAGTCGGTGTGTTCACCGATCAAATTGACTCGCCCCGGAGCTTGTACCCGATGTGTAGCAAAATAGCCAAAGACTTGCTCAAAGGCCGTGTTAACGTTTTGGATTAATTCTGACATAGGGCTTCTCACTTTAAATTGGAACAACCGCACTGCGCTCACAACAGTGTCGCATCGTTTTTACTGCTCTTTGTAATGCACATCGCTCACTGCACGCAGGCGCTCTGCCGCTTGCTCAGCGGTTAAATCGCGCTGGCTTTCTGCCAACATTTCATAGCCAACCATGAACTTACGGATGGTTGCGCTGCGCAGCAAAGGTGGATAAAACAACGCATGCAGTTGCCAGTGTTCTATGTTGGTCTCAGGTTCAAAAAAGGGTGCGTAATGCCACCCCATCGAATATGGGAAGGCACATTGGAATAAATTGTCGTAGCGACTGGTCAGTTTTTTGATCGCGAGTGCGAGATCATCACGCTGTTCATCATTAAGTTCACTCATGCGACGGATATGAGTTTTCGGCAGCAGCAGCGTTTCAAATGGCCAAGCCGCCCAATAGGGTACAACTGCCAGCCAATGTTCAGTTTCCACTACAGTTCGCTCGCCATCTTTTAGCTCCGCTTGCACGTAATCCACCAGCAAGTTGCTGCCATGGTTTTGGTAATAAGCCTTGAGATGTTGCTCTTTGCGTTCAATTTCATTAGGTAAAAAACTGTTCGCCCAGATCTGCCCGTGCGGATGGGGTTGAGAACAGCCCATCGCTTCTCCTTTATTCTCAAAGGCTTGAACCCAAACGTACTCTTTACCCAATTCTTCGATTTGCTCATTCCAGGTTTCAATCACGCAGCGAATTTTATCTAAAGGTAACTCTGGCAAGGTTTTGCTGTGATCCGGTGAAAAGCAGATCACTCGGCTTAAACCACGCACGCCTTGAGTTTTGAACAACGGATTATCGGATTCAGGAGCGGCTGGCGAATCGACCATCAGTGCGGCAAAGTCATTATTAAACACATAAGTGCCTGAGTAATTCGGGTTCACATCGCCAGAAATACGAGTATTAGATGGACATAAAAAACACTGCGCATCGTAGCTAGGTAACTCAGCTAACGCAGGTTTTTCATCCGCTCCGCTCCAAGGGCGTTTTGCTCGATGCGGTGATACTAAGATCCACTGCCCTGTCAAAGGGTTATAACGACGATGTGGATGGTCCACGGGGTTAAATTTAAGCTCAGACATAGCGATCTCTCCGTTTCTCTCCAGCAATCCGGTGAGAAGACGATCATCAATATTCAAAGGTTAGGCTGGCAACGCAGTTGCCTTTAGCAAAAGCATAGCAATCTTCTCTACTGACATTCTGTGAGGCTAATCGCACAGTGTAAACGTTTCCATCTTTATTTAAAGCAACGTGATGACAAGGCCGGGCAATCCGCTCAAACAATCGAATGAGAAGATTCAATAAGATCAAGTGGATGGTGTCTAAACATCAATAACAGCGTAGAACCAAGCTGTAGGATATTTTCAGACTCAATCAGCACAAGTTAAACGTTTACACAAAAGTTTCATCGAGTACGAAACCCAACGATCATTATTCCGTTAGATACATTCGTCATATCAAGAGTCGAAGGCGTAATCATCTAACTGAATTTTAGGGGCTCGCAACGCATTCAGCGCCCCCAGCAACGCGAGCAGTCCGGCAACCGCAAAACCAATTTGAAAGGCATGCAGCACCTCACTTTGTGGCATAGCAGCAATCGCTTTCAGGCCACTATGTGGAGAGAGCCCCGGTAGTAAAGAGTAGATCAAGGTACCAAAAAATGCGGTACCCACCGAAGCCCCCAAAGAGCGGCTTAATGAAGCCATGGCGGTAATCCGCCCTAAATTTGCCTTGCCCGCTAACGTTTGAATCAACACTTGAGTTGAAGGCATCACCGTGCCTAGCCCTAGACCGCACAAGGCAGCAATCACACTGACCCACTGCGCCGATAACGGAAAAAAGGCTAATGCCGCAAATGCACAACTGCTTAAGCTCATGCCAAAAACGGGTAAGAATTTCGGCACGCCTGTTTTAGCGATCACTTTACCGGTGATATAGGCCCCACCAATAATCCCGCATGAAAGTGGGATTAACAGCAAGCCCGACTGCGCGGCATTAACCTTGAGTCCCAATTGCAAAAAAATGGGCAGAAAAAAGATCAATGCAAACAGACATGCAGCAAAAATAAACGTAGACAGTAGCGGAATATAAATTTCTCTGCGGGCTAATAAATGCAGCGGAAGAAAAGAGGCTTTAACACGCTTTTGCTGATTAATAAACAGCACAGAGGTGAGCACGAATAAGCCAACCAGTATCGCACTGGTGTTAGAAAACCATGGAAAATAATGCCCGCCCGCCGACAGCCAATAAATGATGAGTGTCATCATACTCGGAAAAAGGATCAGCCCTGCAACATCAATCGATGCCTCTGATTTGCGTGAACTTTGCACAAACTTGAATCGCGCCAAGCGATATAACGCAATACCGACTAAAGGCAAATTAAACCAGAACAGCCACTGCCAAGAGAGGTAAGTTACTAGCATCCCGCCAAGTACAGGGCCACCAATGCTGGCCACCGCAAACAAAGAAGAAAAGTACCCTTGAAACCTCGCACGCTCACGCGGAGGAACCAATTCACCAATCAGGGCTTGCGACAAACTCATCAATCCACCGCTGCCTAGCCCTTGTACAATACGCCCCGCGACGAGCCACGGCATATTGATCGCAAACGCACAAATCACTGAACCTAAGGCAAAAATACTCAATGCAATCATCAACATCGGTTTGCGCCCATACTGATCGCCTAACCAACCATACACGGGGACACTAGCGGCACTGGCTAGCATGTATCCGATCGCAATCCATGAGGAGAGTTGTAAATTGCCTAGGTCACGTACGATCGTTGGCGTCGCGGTCGCGAGTAGGGTTTGATCCACGGCGGCCAAAAACATCGGCAGAAATACCGTAAAGAAAATACTGAGAAAGGTTTTTCTATCCACTGGCTGTGACATACATCCCCCACTGACACCCTGCGTATTACCAGAACAATTTCATAGCACAAACACACAGTTATCATAAAGCAATCCTAGCCGCTCAGTGAGTAGATATTGCAACCTAGCTCCACAAGCCTCTGCCCAAAGCTTCATTGTTCGAATAACCTGTTCAGCCGATCGATTGTATTTCTGGTTAACAGAATAAAGATGTGTGCCGATGCATGATGAATGATGAATGATGAATGAAAAGTACATAACATAACGGGACATAAGTAAAAATGCGAATCACAGAAACAACAAAGCCCGCATTATGCGGGCTTTGTTGTGTGTTCAAACTGAACGAATTCTGGTGCGTCTAAGTGGACTCGAACCACCGACCCCCACCATGTCAAGGTGGTGCTCTAACCAACTGAGCTATAGACGCATACTGTTTTGAAGTTTCTCATGGTGCGTCCGAGTGGACTCGAACCACCGACCCCCACCATGTCAAGGTGGTGCTCTAACCAACTGAGCTACGGACGCATCGCCTGAGAACGAGGTGGATATTAACGGCAGATTTTCTGACGTGCAAGCCCAATTTCTTTGTTTTTGAACCGTTTGGCTTTTCTATCATCAGTTTGATGATTTTTTACACTTCCACCATTTGTTTTCTTATATTCCTTCCCTAAAGCATGGACGATTTCAAGAATTAGAGCGCCGTCTAGTTTTGTGATATGCATTCAAGATCAATGTTGATCCGAGCAGTTAAGGCTGTACTATAAACGCTTAATTTTAGCCCCGAAGAGGGTAAGTCATGGATGCTAGGTTATTCGACAACACGCAAACACTGCGAGCGTCAGTGTTGTGCGGTCTCAGCTTCTTTTGGGCTTTGATCGCTTTTTTGATGGCGCTGATCAATTTTTGGTCACAACCAGAAATACAACTCGGGCTTATTGAGTTGGTTTGTGCTTTTTATTCTCTGTATATTTATACTCTGGCCAAACGCCGCGCTCACACGCAGGGGCAGGTTTACCTGTATCTATTCATCCTCACAGGCACAACCCTTTTCGCGACCTACATGAAACCCTTAGTGATGGGCATTTATGTTTGGAGCTGTTTTGTGCCTATCCTCTTTTATATTTTTACCTCAACTCGCTTTGCTTTTCTCACTTCAAGTATCTTCTTGCTCTTGCAAGGCAGCGTTGTATATTGGCAATCACAAAATGATCCCTCAATTTCTGGGGCAATTTTACTGCACTTTTGTTTTGCCTATATTGGCCTTTGGGTCGTGGCTCATGTGTATGAAGAAAATCGCCGTAAAATTGAGAACTCCCTACTCTATCTGGCATCACGAGATCCTCTCACTGGGGCTCACAATCGTTTGTCGCTGACGACCTCCTTCCATCACTTTGAACAGTTTAGTGATCAAACATCACTCAGTTTATTGGTGATTGATTTGGATTTTTTCAAATTAATTAATGATCAGTATGGCCATGATACGGGTGATAAAGTTTTGGTGGAAACCACACGCCTGTTGGCTCAAGTGGTTGGCGACAATAATTTATATCGGATTGGTGGTGAAGAGTTTTGCGTAACGCTGTTTGATCAATCTTTAGAACAAGCCGAAAGAGTTTGTGAGCGGTTAAGAACCATCATTAGCCAGCATTTATTCGCTTTTGGTGATAAGCGTGTGCAAGTGACCATAAGTATCGGAGTATGTGAATATCAACCAGGAGATCAACTCAATGATCTTCTGAAATTTGCAGATATTGAACTGTATCGGGCCAAAAAGGCGGGAAGAAATCAGGTTCGTTTATTTCAACATGCGCAATTCAACATCAACCGAGCGAATCAACAAACCGAGAACCTGTAATTAGTTATTATCGTTAGCTTCTTCGTCTTCAAATTCGTAAACCACATTGTAGTTTTCTGTGTAAGAACAGTGTGGTTGACGGCTACAAGTAAAGAAGCGTCGCCCACGGTATTCACCTTGAGTTGCCACTTTGATCACCATCGGACTGCCGCAACGCTTACAAAAGCGCACTTCTTGATCCGGCTGAATGAGATCAATGTGTGCAGCCAGCAAACGTCGCAGTTTTCCCACTTGATAGCTCATTCGAACATTGGTACCAATCAAAGGGATATTGGCAGATTTGCACACGTGGAGTAGCAGCTTCTCACGCTCAACCTTACCTTTTTGCAGCTCTTTACCATCATCCAATTCAATGACGACTCTGGGTTCAAGCGTTCTCGCATCACACACCAAAAAGTCAAAGTAACTTTTTGATATTTTGTTATAGGCAATGAACCAATGCTTTTTGCTTGGTAATTTATGCGGCGTGATGACATTCGCCATATTCACTTTTGCCAGTACCACACCGTGGTCGCCCACAGCACTGACTAACGCGTTATAAAACGCGCTTTCTTTCATATCGAGCAGCGGCCCTCTTTTTTTATAGGTATACTCCTTGGTGTCATCGTGACGGATCACGTACTTTTGAATAATGAAAAAAAACAGCACAAGCAGGATGACGACAATAAAAATTTCAACCATAAATCATTTGAACCGCAGTAATTAAAGAAGTGACATCCTAATGTGCTCAAAAAGTGCCAACCTGTTATCACTTCTTGCAATCAATGGATGATCGATTTGCTATTGATAACTGATGTTGTGTTGAAAGACCAGTTTGGATTATTGATTTTGTGCCGAAAATAAAGGAGTTAGCCCATTCTTATTGAAAGAAGGTTGTTGAGTCACGAAAAAGGCTCTCCATTAATTCTTCTCTGGCATTTTCAGCTCAATCACTTGGCGTTGATTGAGTCTTAATAAAGACAATGACTTTCCCCAATATTGCTCAATCAAACGATCCATTAACCCCGACTCTACGGCCTTTTTCAAAGCCTGTTCTAAGGTATCTTTGTACTGAGCAGTTTTAGGGCTGAGATAGAATCTAAAATCATTTTGATACTGGAGCAGCAAATGCTGCTCAATAGCAAGGTGGGGATTGAGGATCGACTCTTGGTAAATTTCAGTCACACCACGAGGGAAATAGTTCACCTCTCCAGTGACGGTAAGTTTTTTGTACAGTTCTCTCCATTCCCCATTTTGAATATAAAAAGGCAACTGATTGTAACGCCAGACAGCAATATCCAACCAATGCTCACCTAACCCTGCAATCAACTGTGTTTTACGCATGTCATCTAAAGTGGCGACGTTGTCGAATCGACTTTGCAGGCTGGGAGGAATGAGCAATATGCGCTGCCCGATTAAACCATGCGTCAGCGGAATATCGATATAAGCAAAATGTTGATTACGCTCTGGACTTTCTAATAACCAAGTCAATGACAATTGGTCGTTTTCCACCATTTTCACTACGCGTTTTTGGGGAAGGTGTGAATAAGGAGTCTCAATAATCAGCTCAATACCTTGATCAGCTAAAGCGCGAGTGAGTAATTCATGGTAGTAAGCGTGACCATTATCGTTTTGTGCAGGTAACACCAACGTTATGGTTTGATTACCCGCCCAAACGCTGACTGAAAAGAATAATAAAAAAAATGGCAACCAAGATGTTCGCATACTGCCTCCACCGCTACTTTATCCTCTGCCATCTCATAGTGCGGTATTGCCAAGACGTCTACTGTTGAAGGTTTAACGTTTTCACTACAAAGGGACTCTTATCATTGAGAAAAGCGGAGCTTAGCTCCGCTTCTGTCACATATTGAGTACGTATTTATCCATCATCGACACCATTCTGCCAATTTCTGGTTTTGTGATGGTATCGTTAGCCCCCAGAGCCAACGCTTTGGCACGGTTATCATCACTCATCAATGAGGAGAACATAACAATCGGCATTGACCGATAAGATTCATCATCACGCAGGCGTTTGACTAGATGCATACCATCCATACGTGGCATTTCAACGTCAGTGACAACCGCATCCACCAGTTCGCTGACGGCAATATTCTCTTCTTTCGCGACGGTTTTGATCTCCATTAATTTCTCAAAAGCTTCACCACCGTCTTTACATGCAATGATGTTATAACCGGCAGAGCTCAACGTATCTTGGATCAAACTACGAATAAAGGCTGAGTCATCCACCACCATGACCGTTTTGGCATTACGCTTGGTAACCATGCGCTGATTCAGGTCGACTTTTCTATCCACCGTCACATCGTATTTTTCCATGCTCAACTCAGGGTTGATATCAGCAATAATTTTCTCGAAGTCGAGGATCATGATGAGTTTTTTATCTTGGCGTACCACCGCCACCACACAATCTTGCTCACCTGCCTCAAGAAATTGACTCGGTGATTCTACGTCATTCCAAGAAATACGATGGATCCGGCTAATACTGTCGATCAAGAAGCCGTTGGTCATGCGGTTAAAATCCGTCACGATCACATATTTTTTGCTGATATCGGTCGAAGTAGGCACTCCAAGCCATCCTGCGAGATCAACGAGCGGCGTCAAAATTTCCCGTGAGGAAAACACCCCTATCATATGTGGTTGGGCATTCGGATAATCAGTGGTTTCTGGCACTCGAATAACTTCGCGAACTTTCGCGACGTTAATACCGTAGTAGCAGGTTTTGGTCCGCCCATCAGGAAGCACTTTCTCAAGATGAAATTCGATGATCTCTAACTCGTTAGTGCCGCTTTCAGTCAAAATAGTACTGCTTGGGTTGCTCATAATCGTCACATCTTCTCGGGATGGTTATCAATATTTATCGAGTATTGCTTGATATCGATTTACGCCATGTTCATCAACACTGTTTTTAATCAGCTCAATGCCCTTTTGTAAATCCGCTAATACCGACTTATCTATATTTTTGTTAAATGCATAATACAGTGAACCTTGCATTAAAACGTACACGGTTTCAAAGTCTTCAACAGGAATATTTTCTTGGCTCATCCACCATAGTGCTGTTCTTTCATCATAGGCCAACAAATCAATACGGCGCTTTAGTAGCTGTTCAGCCAAACTGCTCACAGTTGAACCCTCTACCATTGATTCTCTTGGTACGCCTACTTGCAGTAATTGCTGTTCTCCAATGTCATCACGGATCACGCCAATTCGATAATTCCCTAACTCAATCGGATCGGTCACCGTGATGTGACTTGATTTGCGTGCTAACACGACCACTTTTATATCGGCAATCGGCCCCACCCAGTTAAATAAATTTTCACGATGTGTGGTACGAGTCGTTGAAAACAACACACCATCTGACTTTAGGAGCGCCGAACGGTAAGATCGCGGCCAAGGTTGCACTAAAATATGTTCTGGATTCAAGGTTACATGAGTTACCGCTGCAGCTTGTTGAAGTAAATCAACCGCAATGCCTGCTGGCTTACCATCTTGTTCAAAGTTTAGTGGTGGATAATTTTCTGTGTAATACGTTAACGACTCCAAACCTTGAGCTTGCACGTTGACACTGAAACTCCATCCAAGAACAACACCGAGTATTGCTGTCAAACAAAAACGCCATTGCATCTGTCGACCTCATCACATTCGTGTAATCTGTTTAAACTTTAGATGCAGTTATCCGATCCGTCTAATCAGGATGTGTGACGAAGCACTCGGCGGTATGTTCGTTCTGGTCGTCCAACCGTACCATAAGTGAGATCAGCCTCCAACTCTCCAGCACTGATAAGATACTCAAGATAGCGCCGAGCTGTTGTGCGGCTTGCCCCAATTTTGTCACCCGCTTCATCGGCAGTCAGCATGGCAGACTCTTGAAATAACACACGAATTTTATCTAACGTTACCGCATCAATTCCTTTCGGTAAACGCTGAGGTAAAGTGTCAGTAGCATGTGGCGTAAACATTTTATCCACCTTGCTCTGATCAAAATCCGCCCACTGTGTTAGCTCGATTTGCCGCAACTGATATTTTTTTAAGGCGGCCTCAAGTCTTGGAAACATCACTGGCTTGAGTAAATAATCCACTACCCCTCCGCGCATGGCTTGTTGTAGGGTATCCACCTCGCGTGCCGCCGTGATCAAAATAACATCGCAATGTACATTGCGCCCACGGATCCACTGTAGAAACTCCAGTCCCGTACCATCAGGGAGATAAACATCCAATAAGACAAGATCCGGATTAAGCACTTCTACTTGCAGACGCGCATCAGCTTGTGAAGTCGCAATACCCACCACATCAAAACCGTCTAATTGATTGAGATAACGATGATGAAGTTGAGCTATCGCAGGGTCATCTTCAATAATCAGGATCCGGGTATTCATTACATTTCATCCTTGGGTAAATAGACCGTCATTCTTGTACCTTGTGTTTTGCTATGCATTTCCAACTGCCCTTGATAACGATCGGCCAGTTGTTTGACCAAATAAAGCCCCACACCACGATTTTGTTTCGCTTTGCTCGACACGCCCTTTTCGGTCAGTTGCCATTGTTCTAGCTCTTTGGGTAAACCACAGCCTTGGTCATCCACCTCTAAAATGATTTCGTTGCCAAAATCACTGATCGACACTTCAATCACTCTTCGTTCTTGTGGAACTACGCTAAGTGCTCGCACCGCGCTCAAGGAGGCATCAAACGCGTTATCAATCAGATTACCAAGAATAGTGACCACATCTTCTGCTTTAATGTGCAGTGGTAAAGCTTCAAGGCGAGCCCCCTCTTCAACCCATAACTCTAAACCGAGTTCGCGAGCGCGTTCCGTTTTCCCAAGTAGCATTCCAGCAATCAGCGGATCCTTAATCGTTTCACGCAAAAATTCAATAAGCGACTGATAATGCTCTGTTTCCTGCCCAATCAATTGCTGTACAGATTCAATCTCCCCCATTTGCAACAACCCACTGATGGTATTTAATTTATTTCTATGTTCATGGGTTTGTGAACGAAGCATTTCAGCATATTCACGCGTTTGAGCCAGTTGTTCAGTCAATTCATTAATTTCATCGCGCAAACGAAAGCTGGAAACCGCACCAACCACTTTACCCTCGACGACAATCGGACTTCGGTTAGCGATAATCCAATGTTTATTCAAATAAAGTTCGATATCGTGATCCGTTCTACCAGTAGCAAGTACCGTATAGAGATCACTTTCTGGCAATAACGTCGTTAAGCGTCGATTCAACGCCTGCTCGCGTTGCAAACCCAAGATCTCGCAAGCACTTTTATTAATCGAACGCAAAATGCCTTTGTCATCGATACTGATGATCCCCTCTTTCAAGGTGCTCATCGTCACGTCTAACTCAACATACAATCGAGCGATTTCCTCTGGTTCAAAGCCCAAAATCGCACGCTGAAAACGACGGGAAGCATAGCTAGAGACCAACGCATTGGCTCCCACCACTAAGAGAGCTGTCGCAATCAGATAAAATAGAAAAGGTTCGACTCTATCTTGTAGCCGTTCAATCAAGTAACCAACCGAAACCACTCCAAGAATTTGACCATCGCGCCCCACAACCGCCGCTTTGCCGCGCACTGATTTACCTAAAGAACCTTGAGCAAAAGAAACATACGCTTCGCCATCAAGCAAAGCTCTATCGTTGTCCCCGCCAACCATGGGTTTCCCAATACGTTCATTAAGCGGATGAACAAGCCGAATGCCTTTATTGTCACCAATCACGATGAACGCGGCGCCAATCAATTGGGTTAACTCTCGATAGGCTTGTTGTTGTTCATCACTGGCATTGCCCGTTTGGATCATCGAAATAACTGCAGGTGTTTGAGCGAGAAACGCTGCGACTCCGAGCGCCTTTTGGCCTACTTCTTGTTCTTGGGAGTGTTTGACATAGATAAATCCCGCCGCAACCAACAGTAGCAGCTCGATCAATCCCGATAATGTCATGATAATTAACATTCGCTTGCGGAAAGTAAGGCTATTCCACACCATAATTCACTCCTTGTTGGCGAGTGAAAACTAACATCAATTTAACATGGTTGTGAGTTTGTCAGTACATAAGTGTGAGGCTGACACGGGATCCTCCCTCTCCACTTTTCGTTAGTGCATTTTTCAGCACCACCAAGCAAAACTGATTGCATATCCATTTTATGGCACAGGTCACAACAAATCTGCACTTCACTGCCGCAACTTTATTGGTTAAGAAGTATACTTAATGCGCAGTGAGCATAAACCAGAGTGGGACGCAACGAGAACCTAACAACCACAATAATCCGTGCGACCAAGTTCACTCAACAACACGTCAGAAGGAATAGGGACATGAGAAGAGATGCTTTTGGAATTTGCCTTTCAAAAGACATGCTTTGCGAGCATTTACACTCAACGTTCACCCATGTGAGAGCTTATGAAATTGAGCCAGAGACTCATGATGAAATGCGCGTATTGTTCGCGTTTCCCCAAATGTCCGGCAAAGATGTTCTCACCACAATGCAGGGAACTAAAAAATTAGTCTGGAGAGCCGATTACCACTGTCCTTCTTACCCTCATTGCTAACCGCTAATCATTGTACTGGATGGCGTTTTATCTCACAGCCAAACATTGATTTTTGGCGGAATCACTTGTTATCCCCAAAACTGACTTGCTCTTGCAAGTCAGTTTTTTATACTGAGCTCGTTAACTCTTTGTTTGACTTCATCACACAAAAAATAGAGCATTAGCTCTAAATTCATTCTGTCGAGTCCAAAATGAAAGTAAAATTCCTCTCTTTGGTGGTCTGTTCTCTACTCTCCATACCGACTACCTACGCTGCCCCCTTGTCATTTCAAGATGCTTGGGAATTGCTGCAACAACAAAACAACTCGCTTGCCGCACAAAGAGCCAATGTTGAACGCTATTCCCATCTAAAAGACGCCACGCAAAATCTGAACTTACCTTCAGTCAGCGTTGGGGCGAATTTTACTCGGCTTGATCAGGATGTAACGCTTTCAGGAAAACAAATCTTTGATAGCACAGGTCAACCTCTGCCAGCTTTACCCCCGACACTCGCGCCACTACTTGCAGGGTTGGGATCGATTCAGTCCACCATCACTGAACGCGATATTTTCACTTCGTCGATCCGTGCTATTTGGCCTATTTTTACTGGCGGCAGAATTACCGCCGCTCAAGATGCCGCTGCAGGTAAACAGGATGAAGCGCAAAGCCAACTGGCGATGGAAGTACAAGCCCGCTATGAGGATTTAGCTAAATATTACTTTAGCGTGGTGCTTGCCAAAGAGGTGCTGGAAACACGGGTTGCGGTAGAAGAAGGGCTGACTCAGCACCGAGATCACGCGCTTAAGCTCGAACAACAAGGGCAAATCGCTCATGTTGAGCGTCTACAAGCCGATGCGTCTTTAGACAAAGCCAAAGTCGAACGCAAAAAAGCACAGAAAACATTAGACATAGCCCAAAGTGCACTGACCCAAATTCTGGGCGCCACTGAAAAGGTAGAACCTAGCGGTACACTTTTTATTAATACCAGCCTCCCCCCGATGCATGCCTTTATTGAGCAAACGCTAAACACTTATCCTGGCTTGAACTTACTGGATGCTAAAGAGAAGCAAGCCAGCAGCCTGATTAAAGCGGAACAAGGCAAATACTATCCTGAAGTTTACCTTTACGGTGATTACAGCCTGCATGAAGATGACTCACTCGCCAGCCAAATGAAACCTGATTGGTTAGTCGGGGTGGGAGTGAATATTCCACTGATTGAAAATACGGGCCGTAGTGAGCAAGTGAAAGCCGCTAATAGTGCTGTCAATCAAGTTCGCTACTTAAAAGCGCAAGCTAAGCAAGATCTCAGCGTGTTGGTCGAAAAAACCTATTTAGAAGCCGAACAAGCGTTAGAAGAAGTCACTGGACTGAATTCCAGTTTGAATTTGGCACAAGAGAACCTGCGTTTACGCCAAAAAGCGTTCAGCCAAGGTTTATCCACCTCCGTCGATGTAGTGGATGCCGAACTCTATCAGGCGAGCATTCGCACTCAGCAATCATTGGCTAGCTTTAATTATCTTATTTCACTGAATAAATTACTGGCGCTGTCGAGCGAGATGAACAGTTTCTCCACTTATCATCAATCGGCAGTCTCTCTCTCTTCACTACACAAAAATGCAGCAGCCAAGTAAAAGGAATCGCAATGAAAACAGTAAAAACCACCTTAATGACCCTCACTGCTGTTGCCGTTGTCGGTTGGATTGGTTATCGCTTTTATCAAGCTTATCAACCCGATCCTGTTATGTTACAAGGCCAAATTGAGTCCCAGCAGTACAGCATTTCCTCCAAAGTACCGGGGCGTATTGACCAGGTTTTGGTACGAAAGGGCGATCAAGTTGAAAAAGGCCAACTGATTTTTACCCTACTCAGCCCTGAAATTGATGCCAAATTAGAACAAGCGATAGCTGGTCAAAAAGCCGCCGGAGCGTTGGCTCAAGAAGCAGAAAATGGCGCGCGTGAACAGCAAATTCAGGCCGCTAAAGATCAATGGCTTAAAGCTCAAGCCGCCGCAGATCTCGCTGAAAAAACCTATCTTCGCGTGAATAACCTTTATAACGATGGCGTGATGCCTGAACAAAAACGCGACGAAGCGAAAACCCAGTGGCAAGCCGCCAAATATACCGAGAGTGCCGCACTACAAATGTATGAACTCGCGAAAGCTGGCGCACGTGAAGAAACCAAACAAGCCGCGCTCGAAAAAGCACGTATGGCTGCTGGTGCGGTGGCTGAAGTCGAGGCGTATGCCGCCGATACCAAGATTCAAAGTTGGTTTGATGGTGAAGTGTCACAAGTGTTGATGCACAGTGGTGAGCTGGCTCCGCAAGGTTTCCCTGTCGTCACCGTAGTCGACACGCAAGACACTTGGGCGGTATTCAATGTTCGTGAAGATCTGCTTAAACACTTCACTCAAGGCACTCAGTTTGAGGCCTACTTACCTGCGCTTGATAATACCGTTGCGTTTAAAGTCACTCACGTTGCTGTGATGGGCGATTTCGCGACTTGGCGTTCAACCGATGCAACCCAAGGTTTCGATCTACGAACTTTTGAAGTGGAAGCCCGTCCAGTCACACCAACTGAAGGACTGCGCATGGGTATGAGCGTCGTGGTTAAGCTATAAGTTGTGGTTAAACTTAAGATGAAACACGCCATCCCTGTTCAATGGACGTTACTACGTCACGATCAATGGTTACTCTCATGCTTAACTTGGGTGCCGCTACTCCTCGCGGCCTCCATCTGGTGGATTTTTTCACAAGGTATCGCACGGGATCTGCCATTCGGTGTAGTGGATCTTTCCCACAGCCAACTTTCGCGACAACTGATCCGAGAAGTGGATGCAACATCCACTCTGCAAGTCAGTGAGCATTATGCGAGTGTGGATGAAGCAAGCCAAGCAATGCGTAGTAACCAAATTTATGGCTTTATGGTGATCCCAGCGCAATTCGATAAAGCAATATATCGTCAAGAACAGCCACAAGTGACCACTTTTTATAACAGCCAGATGATATTAGTCGGTAAATTGGTGAACTCCGCAGTTGTGCAAGCACAAGGAACCTTTAATGCACAGGTTGATGTGGTGAAGAATCTCGCCACTAAAAGTCATACCACAACGCTGGCGGCAATGGGGCGCTCAGTCCCCGTGCGAACCCAAATTACGCCTCTTTTTAACCAAAATACCAACTACGCACAATTTCTGGTCTCGGCCATTGTTCCTGCTTTATGGCAAATCACGATTGTCGTCAGCACTATTTTGATTCTGGCGGCCAACTATCGTCATTATGGCTTGAAGACATGGCTAGCCGATGCACCGCTGCGACATTTAATTCGCACCCTACTCCCTTATTTGCCGATTTTTATGCTGCAAGGGCTCGGTTTTTTAATTTGGTTTTATGATGTGCTGCGTTGGCCGATGTTTGGGCATTTTTCTGTATTATTGATTGCACAAGCCATTACGGTTATCGCTTGCGTAATCATGGGGGCATTTTTCTACTTCCTCACGCTCGATCCAGCTCGTGCAATGAGCTTTGCCGGAGCATTCACCGCGCCCAGTTTTGCCTTTATGGGAATTACCTTTCCGGCGAGCGATATGAACACGCTCGCTCAAGCGTGGCGCAATTTGTTACCGATCAGCCACTACATTGAAGTGCAAGTGAACCAAGTGAGCTATGGGCTTGAGGCCTTAAGTTCTTTACAACCTATGGTCAATATGTGGGGCTATCTTCTGCCGCTTGGTTTGGCTCTACTTCTGATCCGCAAGCATTTAGCGCGGGAAATGGGAGCTGCCGTATGACCCTATTTGAGCTATTTAAAGCAGAATTAAAAGCACTCTTCACCAACCCTGTTGTCGTGCTGACCGTTTTTGGTGGCGTGGTGTTTTATTCTTTCCTCTACCCGCTGCCTTACGCCAAGCAGATCCCCCGTGAACAGACCGTTTCTGTGGTCAATCTCGATCAAAGTCAGGCCAGTTTTCAACTGGAGCGGATGGTGGATGCCACGCCGCAAGTCAAAATTGTTCAGCGTGATCACACCATTGCCGATGCCAAACAAGCTTTCTTAGACAAGAAAGTGGCTGGCATACTGGTTATCCCTGAGCATTTCTACAAAGACTTATTGTTAGGGAAAAGCCCAACGCTCGCTTATGCGGGCGATGCTTCCTATTTTCTGGTTTACGGTACGATTGTTGAAGGTTTAGCCCAAGCGGGTGGCACACTCGCAGCACAAACCAAAGTCAGTCGTTTGGTCATCGAAGGTGAACCGATGGCGTTTGCCGCGCAGCATTTCTCGCCAACCAGTGCCAACCTGAAACCCACTTTTAACCCACGTATGGGCTATGTCGATTACGTCGTACCCGCCGTTTTTGTATTGATCCTGCAGCAAACGCTGATCATGGCAGCTGGATTGATGGTTGGGACACAAAAGCAAGGCCACGGCTATTGGAGTCGAGTCGCTCCTGCCAAACTGTTGTTAGTGCGTAGTTTTGTGCTGGTTGCAGTCTACTACTTGCTGAGTCTTTATTATTTCGGAGCTAGCTTTGATTTACACGGCGTAAATACGTTAGCAAAACCCAATGATCTACTCAGTCTGCTCTTGCCATTTTTATTAGCCTGTAACTTTGTCGGTATTGCGTTGGGAGCTGTGACTCCAAGACGTGAACTGGTCACTTTGGTGGTGTTAATTAGCTCGATGCCACTGATTTTTACCGCTGGTTTTATTTGGCCGTTGGAAATGATCCCTGCGCCTTTAGTCTGGCTTGCGCAGTGCTTCCCAAGCACGCCGGCAATCCAAGGCTTTCTAGGCTTAAACCAAATGGCGGCCAGTTGGTCAACCATAGCACCAAAATGGACACTCCTTTGGGCACAGGCTTTGGTATGGGGCGGTTTGGCGTTTTATCTTTTACGCCGAGATCTCCAGCGTACCGCTAAACACCCACAATAATGTCTACTCTTGCCACTGTTGACGCATGCGTTCGACAGTGGCTTCATCCACCCCATGCACGTTTTGATAACGTTCTCGACACACCAGAATCGTCAGCTTAGCTCGATATTGTCGGGCAAGTTTTCGGTATACCGCCATCTCCCAATGCCGAACAAAAGTATTCGATACCACCACGTCTTTGCCTTGTTGCAGCCAGTATTCCGTCTGTTGTTGACACCATTCATGGGCATGCGCCAAGTGTTCGGGGCGAAAATGGTACTCACCTTGTGGATTGACAAAATACATGTCTGCTTCCAGATGTACGGCAGGCAAGGTCTTCGCCAAGGTTGATTTCCCCGAACCGGGCAAACCGCGAATAAGGGTTAAGTGAGGTCGCATAGTTGATTCACAGTAGTCAATTGTGCCGAGAGATACTAACTTAGATTGAGGTTTGTTGCATTTTGCTATCGACAATAATTTTCGGTTGAGTTATAAGTCTAGATGTTTAGACGTCCATATCAAGCTTAGGGAGAAAGCTGTGCCGATTAGAATCCCCGACCAATTACCCGCGAGTGATGTGCTACGTAACGAAAACATCTTCGTTATGTCGGAATCACGTGCTTCGACGCAGGAGATACGCCCACTCAAGGTGTTGCTATTAAACTTAATGCCCAAAAAAATTGAGACGGAAACTCAATTTTTGCGCCTACTCTCTAATTCCCCCTTACAGGTGGATATTGAGCTGCTGCGCATCGATGATCGCCCAAGCAAAAACACCCCTGAAGAGCATCTCAACACCTTCTATCGTCAGTTTGAGTTAGTCAGAAACCGTAATTTCGACGGGTTGATCATAACTGGCGCACCTCTTGGCCTAGTGCAGTTTGAAGATGTCGCGTATTGGGAACATTTACAAAACATCATGAGTTGGGCGAAAGCACATGTGACTTCCACCCTTTACATCTGTTGGGCTGCGCAAGCAGGGCTAAAACTGCTGTACAACTTGCCTAAACGCACTCGTGAAGAGAAATTGTCCGGTGTGTATTACCATGATATTCACAAACCTTTTCATCCACTTTTACGCGGGTTTGATGATCGCTTTTTAGCGCCACACTCTCGCTATGCCGACTTTGAAGCTGACTTTTTGGCTGAGCATACTGATCTCGATATTCTCGCAACTTCCGATGTGGCGGGCGTTTACCTTGCGGCAACGAAAGACAAACGCAACGTGTTTGTAACCGGACACCCAGAATACGATGCCTTTACTTTACATAGCGAATATGTGCGCGATTTAGGTGAAGGGCTAAGTCCTGCAATTCCGGTGAACTACTACCCGAACGACAACCCAGATAATAAGCCCTGCGCCAGCTGGCGTAGCCATGGACACCTGCTATTTTCTAACTGGCTTAACTACTGTGTTTACCAACAAACACCGTACGATTTGGAAAAATTCAGCGAAGCAAACTTCACCAAAGATGAATAACCATTTCTGGGCCGCTTTACGCGGCCTTTTTTATACCTTAATTCATGCTCACATGGTCGCAATAGCGAGCGACATCAAGCAGATAAAGTCGTTAAGATTTGCCAACTGACTCGCAGACTTCACCCTCATTGCTCGGTCTTCTGTCTTAATTGCCTATCATGGGATAGTTAAGTGGAGGGGTATATGAAAAGAATGTTGGCAGTCGGTGTGATATTGGCCTTAAGCGGCTGTGTCACCGTAACCGAAACATCAGATATTGCAGCACAAAGCGATCCAACCGAAATGGCGGAAGCACGGATTGCCCTTGGTTTAGGCTATTTAGAAAATGGCAGCATGATCAAAGCCCGTGAAAACCTAGAAAAAGCGCTGCAACATGCCCCTCATTATTATCGTTCACAGCTCTCTATGGCTCACTATTTTGAGATGGTGGGAGAAAATGACTCGGCGCGAAAAATGTATCAATCGACGTTAAATCAGCACCCCAAAAACGGGAATGTACTGAATAACTTTGGTACTTTTTTGTGTAAACAAGGGGAATATGATACGGCGGATCAGTATTTTCGCCGAGCGGTCGAGCAACCTTATTATTACCTAATTTCGGCAAGTTACGAGAACGCGGGACTGTGTGCCTTAAAAGCGGGCAAGAATGATAACGCCCGTGAATATTTCAAGCGAGCGGTGGATCATGATCCGAATCGGCTACTGTCCATTTTACAACTCACTAAAATGGAAATTGACGCCGGAGATTACACTCAAGCTCGACTGCGGTTAATGGCATTAAATCAACGTTATGGCTACCAAAAAGCCTCACTCAAGCTATTGGTTGAGCTAGAAAAGCGTGCCGGTAATTCTGCATTAGAGCAGAAATACCAAACACTACTGGAGGCACAATCCTAGGTTTATTAAAGATTCGTCGGACGACCATTGCCTTTGCGATCGCGGTAGTGAATACGGCGTAGCCGACGTACCTTTTTAGCGCGCTGAATTTTTTGGTATTCGCGATAGATAACCCGAATAAAAAAACCAAGCCCAATCAGCAACAAAAGCGTAAAGACACTCATAAAAGGAACACACAGCCAGTGCGGTTGACAGGGTGCATAGAGCGGAACATCTTCGATTCTCATCTTGCCCCTCCTTTGTTAGTCTTTGATCGAACTGCATTTATGGATTAATGCTAGTCTGTTAACAACAGATTATCACTTTGTTTTCCACCACAGCTTGCGCTGCTCTGCATTTTGAAAACTCCAAGCAACAAAACGGCTGATCTTCTGTCCTTGTGCCATCTCTATTACATGTATCGACTGAGCGCCCAATTTTTCGAGCTGTTTTTTCATGCCGCGTACATTGTCACCCTTAGAAATCAAAGAACTAAACCAAAGCACTTGTTCGGCAAACTGCTGGCTTTCTACCGCCATTTTACCAATGAAAGCCGCTTCTCCTCCTAGGCACCATAACTCGGCTTTCTGACCACCAAAATTTAGCCTTGGGTGGCTTGAGGTTGGCGTTGCTAAACGGCCTTTCTTGCGTTGATTTGCCTGTAAGTTGGTCAACTTACGTTGGGTTCCTTGTTGAGCGTCCGCTAAGGATGCATGAAAAGGCGGGTTGCAAGTCGTCAGCGTATAACGCTCATTCGCCCCAATAATGCCGTTAAAAATATGTTGGCTGTTCTTTTGCAGGCGGCATTCGATATGGCCTTGCAGCTTCGAGTTGCTTTGAACAATCAAACTCGCTTGTTGAATTGAAACAGGATCAACATCACTGCCAACCCATGACCATCCGTATTCCGTAACTCCAACAATCGGATAGATACAATTCGCACCTACCCCAATATCCAGTGCTGTAACTTGAGAGTGGTTTAATTGGGGATTGTCCTTAAGCAAAAGATCGGCCACGCGATGAATGTAATCCGCACGACCCGGAATGGGCGGGCATAAAAAGCCCTCTGGGATATCCCAATAGGTGACACCGTAATGCAGAGCCAAAAGCGCTTTATTGAGTAACTTGACCGCGATCGGATCGGCAAAATTAATCGTCCATTGCCCTTTAGGATTTTTCATCACATGGGATTGCAACTCTGGCACAACCTTAATCAGTGCCGGAAAATCATACTGCCCGCGATGACGATTGCGTGGATGCAACCCAGATTTAACGGCAGCGACTTCCTCACCTTGTATTTTGTGGGTTACAGGCTGCTTATTTTGCTGCTTTTTCACAACTGGCTTATTGGCTTTCGGTTTTCGATTTGTTTTTTGCCCATGTTTTGGCTTAAGTGGAGTGTTCATGCTTTGCCTGCCTTGAGCTCTAGCACCATCATGTATAGCCGTGCATCCAGTTCAAGCTGATGATAATTCGGTTCCATATGGCAACAGAGCTGATAAAACGCTTTGTTGTGTTCTTTCTCTTTTAAATGCGCCAATTCATGCACCACTAACATGCGCAGTAGCGGTTCAGGTGCTTGTTTAAACACATTGGCAATACGGATTTCATTTTTTGCTTTCAGTTTATTGCCATGCACCCGAGAAACGTAGCTGTGTAACCCTAGCGCATTATTAATGAGATGAATTTTTCCGTCATACACCACTTTACTGAGCGGAGCCGTTTTCTTCATATATTGGTTTTTTAAAGCCATGGTGAAGTCAAACAGCGCTTTTTCACTCTGGATATCGTGCCGCTCAGGATAACGCTGCTCAAACCAAGGTATCAGCTTGTCGTTTGCGATCAGTTGAGCAACTTGTTCAACAATGTGTTGGGGATATCCCTGAATGTACTTCAGTGCAGGGTGCATACTCATTTCGCGTGCTCAGTTCGGGTTACAAAAAAGGTCGGCAAGTTTACTCAATTTCCACTCAAGAATCACCTGCATCGATAAATACGAGCGCATCAAACATGCCCAAACTACTTGAAGTTGCAGGTAGGCGGCAAATGAGTGAATCCCCATGAGCATAGAGACACTATGTGATTGGGGTGAACGAATGTAGCCAACACCGCTGCAGCTTCAAGTAGGAAGGGGATATTTGCATCTCCAGCCGACTCTCGATACACTTTGCGCCCTTTTGATACATGAGAGATTCCAATGAAACGCGTGGTTTTGTACATAAAAGATAAATGCCCACATTGCAAAGACGCCCAGCGTTATCTGGACTCAAAAGGCATTAAGTACCGCTTATGCAACGCAAAAATGGAACGCGGCCGCAAAGAGCTTGATGCTCTCGGCGCTCGCAGTGTACCAGTACTAAAAATTGGTGATCGTTTGATGATCGGCTGGAACCACACCAATTTTGAACGTATTTACAGCAGTAAAGATTAATAGCAGCAAAGATTAATGCTCTTCTTGGCGCTAAACGTACTTTTTCACAAACTCGATAAAAGTACGATCGGCATTGGACAGATAACCTTCTTTACGCCAAGCCAATGCAAGATCAAGCCACACCGGCGGTTCAAACGGAATCGCCTTCACTTCCGGTTCATTGCTGGTCACCAACTCCAACAGCGCGGTAATCGCATACTCATGTTTCACTATGCTTAAAATCATAGGTAACAAATTGGTTTCAAAAGAAAAATCCGCAGTAAACTTATGTTCTCGGCACACTTTATCGATAAAGTCTCGGTGAAAATAACCGGGTTTAAACATTACCAGTTCATGCTCAAAAAACTCGGCAAAAGTAAGATGACGACGTTCAGCTAACTCATGATTTTTGCCAACCACAGCAACCATTTGCGAAGAGAGCAACGGATCTGCTGCCAAATCGTCCGGCAGATCGTGATTCAAAATCACCCCAATATCCAACTCGCCTGAGAGCAGCATTTTGCGGATCGATTGAGTACCCGCTTCGATCACCGTCATTTTCAGATTCGGAAAGTGGCTTTTAAACGCCATAATGATTTGCGGGAAAAAGTAAGAGCCCATCATGCTTGGCGCGCCAAGGCGTACCTCGCCTTTCACAACGCCTTTGAGCTCATCAACCGCCAATTGGGCATCATTGACTTGTTGCAAAATGCGCTTGGCATGTTCAAGCAACACTTCGCCTTCATGAGTCAACGCGACTTTTCTTTCATCTCTTTTGAATAAGGTAACACCGAGCTGCTGCTCAAATTTCTTAATCGAAATGCTCAGTGCAGGCTGCGCAATATGCAGTTGCTGCGCGGCTAAGGTAAAACTTTCCCATTCTGCCACGGTCACAAAGTGACGCAGTTGTCGAACTTCCATCATATATCCTGTATATCGCAACCATATTTTTAATATATTTCATTAATCGAGATGCCACTGCTATCGTGATCACATCACCGCCTTTTTGCATCTTGGATCCGCTGTATGATTGAACTGCATTCTCCTCAATATTTAAAAGTGACCTTTGCCCTCGCCTTCGGCTCATTTTTAGTTTTCTGCAATCTTTATCTTTTCCAACCCATGCTGCCTTATTTGGCGAATCACTTTGCGGTTTCGGAAACCCAAATTAACTGGTTGTTTGCAGCGTCAACCTTAGCCTTATCACTTTGTCTCGTGCCTTGGGCGGTCACTTCGGAAGCCGTTGGGCGACGATTAGTGATGCTGACCGGCTTATTTGCTATGCCTGTGATTGGCTTAGCCATGCTTTATGCTGAGCAATTTTGGTTTTTGGTACTCACCCGAGCTTTAATGGGCGTAGCTTTAGCGGCTTTTGCTTCGGTTGCGGTGGCGTACATGGTGGAAGAGCTTTCTCCGCAAGCGTTTGGTAAGGCGATTGGTGGCTATATCGCGGCAAACTCATTGGGCGGTATTACCGGCCGCATTGCTGGAGGGTTACTCACCGATGCCCTTGGTTGGCAACATGCGGTCGTCGCGATGGCCATTTTTACTCTGCTCGGCGCACTTTTGGTCGCGTATTTACTGCCCATTCAACAGCATTTTAAACCGCAGCGTGGGCTGTTTTTCCATCACAATCGTGCGTTGGTTAAACATCTGCAAAACCGTACACTCTGGCTTGCTATGTTGATTGGCGGAGTTAACTTCGCGCTGTTTGTTAACCTCTATTCCGTCATGGGATTTCGTTTAGTCGCCGAACCCTACTCACTACCGATTGGCATTGCTTCACTGATTTTCGTCTGTTATTTGGCTGGAACACTGAGCTCAAAGCTCACCGCCAACTGGAACCGGCGTTTCTCCGCGATTCCCGGCATGATGCTTGGCGCACTCATCAGTATGGCGGGCATGTTGATTGCGTTGATTGAAGCGATACCCGCCATGCTGGCCGGTTTGATTTTGATTAGCTTCGGCGCCTTTTTCACCCACACTTTGGCTTACGCTTGGGTCAGCCAAAAAGCCACACAAGCCAAAGCCACCGCGACTGCACTTTACTTGGTTCACTACTACATCGGCGGTAGTTTAGGTGGTTTTTACCTGTTGTACTGTTGGCAACACGGTGGTTGGGAAATGGTTACCCTCGGCGGGTTAGGGCTGTACTTCATCTTGTTTATCCTTGGTTGGCGCTTAAGCCGACAAAATAAACAAACGCCACAGGGCAGTCAGGCTTTGGCCAGCCCTTCGGCCTAAGTTGTGCTATGCTCAGCGCCACATGATACAAGTAAAACGAAGAATCTGAGCTCAACATGTCAACGGAAACCATCATTCAAGAAGTCGATCACTGGCTTAATCAGGTCGTGATCGGCTTAAACTTATGCCCATTTGCCGCAAAACCACAGCGTAATCAGCAAATTAAAATCTATGTCAGTGAAGCCCGTGATGAAGAAGCACTGCTGCAACATATTTACGATCAGTTGCTTGAACTTGATACTAAAGAGCCGCAAGAGCTTGAAACCACTCTTGTCGTTGTACCGAACCTGCTGCACGATTTTGTTGATTACAATTTTTACATCGACTGGGTGGAAGCGTTAATTCGCCAGCAAGATTGGGAAGGTGTGTTTCAAGTCGCGACGTTCCATCCTGATTACTGCTTTGCAGGCACAGATCCAGAGGATGATGAGAACCTTACCAACCGCTCACCCTACCCGATCTTTCACCTGATCCGCGAAGAGAGCATGGAAAAAGTGCTGAAACACTACCCAAATCCAGAAGCCATCCCTGAGACCAATATCGCAAGAGTCAGCAGCCTTTCTGCACAAGAAAGAAAACAGCTTTTCCCTTATCTGTTTCGCTAAACACATCAGCATATTCATGGCTAATCGTGCCAACTAACACGAAGTAGACTTCATTCTCTCCAGAGACAAAAATCCCGCCAGTTGGCGGGATTCTTATTTAAGCGTGACTAATCTTTTAGGTGGATTATGTTTTCCAAATTAGAGAGTAAATCAATCGCAGCCACGCCATCGAGCTGGATTGTAACGTGCTCTGTAGATCCCTTATTGATAACGATTTCCGAGTTTTGTCCCTGACCCGAGATCTCGATAACATGGCTATTAAGCAGTTGATCTAAAGTTCTGGTTTCATCAGGGAACAAATCGCTTAAATCAATCTTGTCTTGACCAATCGTAAAGTCGGTAATCCGGTCTTTACTGTTATCTAAATCACCATCAACCCATTTAAAGAGATCGTCACCTGAGCCACCAGTTAGGATGTCACTGCCAAGGCCACCGATCAGAACGTCGTTACCTGAATCACCACGTAGAACGTCATTACCACGACCTCCTGAAAGATAGTCATTATCCGCACCACCTCTGAGTGCATCGTTGCCATCACCGCCAATCAGAGTGTCATTACCCGCTCCGCCATAAGCGGCAAGGTTTCCACCTCCGCCATAAACGGTATCATTACCACTACCTAAATTCACCGTATCAGTGATCGGCTGAATTTGGCTTTGTACCGATTGTAATAACACACCATCATGATCAGTAATCACGTCATTTTTCATAAACGCGCTATCCGCCAGTGTAGATTGTGACGGCGTGGAATTATTAAAGTTAGGAATTGAGCTACCGGTATAAACCGTATTATCCGCGCGACTAATGCCTAAATCGATGTAATCGTTACTATCTCCTGAATGGATCACCAAGTCCGTATCAATCGTTACGGCTACTTGTTGTGTCACAGGTGCGATCGCTGTAGTGCCTTCATAATAAGCATTGAGCGCAATATTCAAGTTAGCATTATCACCATCGGTTTTGGTCAACAAGAAAGAATCAACACCGCCACGTCCCACATACTCATTCGGATGTAATACCGTAACCGGAATTGTCGCACTCGTCGTTGCACTATCTTGGTTACTGCTTTCAGTCGCCGTAGCTTCAACGGTAATATTGAAATTACCATGGTTCGGCGCCTTAATTTGTAAGCTGCTGTAATCCCACCCTGTAATATCTACTTCACCATTTGAACCCACTGTAACTTCATGACCTTGATCGTCTTTCAATATCGAACCTTCTGGCATTCCTTTTAATTTAAGACTCAAGGTTTCAGAGGTATCGGTATCATTCAGTGAAGTGGAAATTTCACTCAGTTTAATGAAATCTCCGCGGTAGCCCATATTATCAACAACTTTAAACGCCAAATTATCTAAAATCGCCCCATAGCTGTTAGCATCATCGCTTTCAAACAACAGACGATATTCCCCAGTTTGATCAATAGGGAGCGTAACTTTTTGATCTCTCAACCAGTTCGCATTGGTTGGATTGAAATCATAAAGAGTGATCGCCTCTGCAAGGATAGGAACACCGTAAGCGTTCAGAGGAACAAGCTTAATGGTTAAGCCTGAACTGTTCACAGAGCCAGCACGAGCTGCAATATCAAAATCTAGCTCATAAAAACGACCCGCTTGAGCATGAATATCGGTATACAGCGTCTTGTCACCGTTATTGAACTCAATTTCCATGACTTTATTTGTTGAAGAACCACCGGAGACATAGATATTTTCGTAACCGATTTCAACTTTGCCGCTATTATTGCTGGTATGCCACGTTCCAATCGTGTTCAGACCTTTAATCTGATTAGCAACCACGCCATCCCAACTGCCATTCAATCTCGCATCCTCGAAATTGATTGCAGCAACAGAAGTATAGCCATTGATGGTCAGGTTCGGCGCATCAGCCACCGCATCAACATGGATGTTCAGAGTCCCTGTCGCTCCGGTATTAGTCGTATAGGTAATTTGGGGCAGTGAGCCGCTCCAGTTATCTTTTGGATCAAAGGTATAATCACCATTTGCCTTAAGCACTAAAGTACCTTCAGCCAACTGATACATCGTATTACCAGCGGTATAAACACCATTGACTCCCTCAACGTGGAAGCTGGTGACTGAGAGAGCGCTGTCTATATCGCTATCGTTGGCCAGCACATTACCCGTCGCAATAGAATCTTCTGCAATCGACTTATGATCAGGTTGAGTAACCGTCGCATCATCAACAGGGGTGATGGTGATGGCGAGTGTGCTCGTTTTTCCAGTGTTGGTTGTGTAGGTAATAACCGGAACTTCACCATTCCAGTTATCTGCTGGCTTAAATGTGTAACTGCCATCCGAATTAAGCGTCAGCTCACCTTGCTCTAAGCTAACAGGGCTACCCACCACGTGAGAAGTGGCATCATTACCTACCGTGAAATGATCCACTGAGGTATTTTTGCTTCCATCATTGTCTAACACATTACCGGCCACCACGGTGTCTTCCAAACCAACCTTGTGATCTTGGTTAGCATTGAAATCCGCCATCGTAACTCGGTTCACATTGATAGAAAGTAACGCAGTTGAGGTATCACCATCACCATCTTTCATGGTGTAAGTGAAAATCTCGATCGCATCATTAGGAATTGAAGATGCATTCGCTGTCACTTGGTATGTGTAGCTACCATCAGCGAGCAAGATCAAATTGCCATACAGGCCCGCAATCATAGATCCAACGCTGCCTGAGACACCGGAACTCACGTGATTACCAGAGGCTGCTCCGACAACCGTCATATCTACATCTGCCCCAGAAACATCATTGGCTAATACGTTGCCTGATGTGGATGGCAATTCATACCCCTCACCAGGTCCAACACGTACAACTAATTCATAGCTGTTAGTTGCGTTTTCACCCGTTCTAATTTCTGTCACAATTTGATTGGTGCCAGGGATCCTAAAGCCAATCACTTGCAAGGTATAGAGAGCCCCTGCATTCTCAAAAGTCACATTGGTATTACCAACTTTAATGATGTCTTTTGAGGCTTCTGGATCATTGGTATTTGGCGTTTCATTGTGATCAAAATTCAGTTTCAACGTTACAGGTGTAAGTACGCCGTGGGCATCTGTCACTGAGAACGCAACATCCATACTGGCACTGGTAATCGCACCACCTGAATAAACGGGATAATTGTAATGAGTAAAAGTGCCCAAAATAATATCTTGGTTTAAGGCAAACTCACCGTTTAGCGCACTATCATTATCGATAAATCCGTAGCCAGAGCTGTATGAGCTGGCGGGTTGACCCCAACGGATT
This sequence comes from Vibrio metoecus, assembly GCF_009665255.1. NCBI lineage: Bacteria > Pseudomonadati > Pseudomonadota > Gammaproteobacteria > Vibrionales > Vibrionaceae > Vibrio > Vibrio metoecus. The sequence goes on along the minus strand of NZ_CP035686.1, from coordinate 1,140,798 downwards.
TGGTCTTTTCCACTGTCATTATCTAAGCCACCACCATTTGGTGCATTAGTGCCATCAAACGTGGTTACGTTGGTACCATTACTCCATGATGTCCAGTTAGCAACCACACCAGAGACCGTGAAACTGTCAACAACAATGTCCACTTCACCACGGTCATCAAGAGCCGTAGAAACATCATCAACAATTTTAACGTCTAAGCTATCTGTGATCTGGCTGCCATCCACATCAATCACAGTCACAGAGATATGATCGGTATAGTCCGTGTCATTTGCATTGGTGGTTGAATCGTTATCCACATTTTCGTTCAACGTATATTCGTATTGAACTGTTCCACCAGTGAGATCACCACTGAAACCCGTCAAGGTGAGTTCACCATAAGGCGTTGAAATTGTTGCTTCAGATGAATTCAACGCAAGAAGTTCTGCCACACTAAAACTATGACCCGCGATCACTAAAGACGCTAAGCCGTCAATAGAAGTAAAACTGAAACTCCCTACTTTGCTAAGAGCAGAGTGATCTGGCGACGAACCACCCGAAAGATGAGATTCATGGACAGTTAACTCAGCATTAGCCCCATTCAACCCTGAAATATTAAGCGCTTCATCCACGTTGCTCTCTTTCAGGGTCACCGTCGCTTCCGCTGTCGAGCCGAAGCCGTCGGTCATCACCACTTGGTAGTCGCCGCTGTTCGCGCCTTTCTCGAAGTCGTTCACGTCCGACGCCACGCCCGCGGCCGTGATGCGGATATTGCCGTTCGCATCGATGGTGTAGAAGCCATCTTGACTGGTGTTGTGTAACGAGCCGTCTGTGTGCTTGAACTGGTAACTCGTCACGCCGTCTAGGTCGCCGCCCGACAAGGTGCCAACCACCGCGTCCGCCACTTGGTTTTCCGCGTACGTCACCGTCTGCGCAACGAACGAGCCTGACTCATCCACGTTGCTCTCTTTCAGGGTCACCGTCGCTTCCGCTGTCGAGCCGAAGCCGTCGGTCATCACCACTTGGTAGTCGCCGCTGTTCGCGCCTTTCTCGAAGTCGTTCACGTCCGACGCCACGCCCGCGGCCGTGATGCGGATATTGCCGTTCGCATCGATGGTGTAGAAGCCATCTTGACTGGTGTTGTGTAACGAGCCGTCTGTGTGCTTGAACTGGTAACTCGTCACGCCGTCTAGGTCGCCGCCCGACAAGGTGCCAACCACCGCGTCCGCCACTTGGTTTTCCGCGTACGTCACCGTCTGCGCAACGAACGAGCCTGACTCATCCACGTTGCTCTCTTTCAGGGTCACCGTCGCTTCCGCTGTCGAGCCGAAGCCGTCGGTCATCACCACTTGGTAGTCGCCGCTGTTCGCGCCTTTCTCGAAGTCGTTCACGTCCGACGCCACGCCCGCGGCCGTGATGCGGATATTGCCGTTCGCATCGATGGTGTAGAAGCCATCTTGACTGGTGTTGTGTAACGAGCCGTCTGTGTGCTTGAACTGGTAACTCGTCACGCCGTCTAGGTCGCCGCCCGACAAGGTGCCAACCACCGCGTCCGCCACTTGGTTTTCCGCGTACGTCACCGTCTGCGCAACGAACGAGCCTGACTCATCCACGTTGCTCTCTTTCAGGGTCACCGTCGCTTCCGCTGTCGAGCCGAAGCCGTCGGTCATCACCACTTGGTAGTCGCCGCTGTTCGCGCCTTTCTCGAAGTCGTTCACGTCCGACGCCACGCCCGCGGCCGTGATGCGGATATTGCCGTTCGCATCGATGGTGTAGAAGCCATCTTGACTGGTGTTGTGTAACGAGCCGTCTGTGTGCTTGAACTGGTAACTCGTCACGCCGTCTAGGTCGCCGCCCGACAAGGTGCCAACCACCGCGTCCGCCACTTGGTTTTCCGCGTACGTCACCGTCTGCGCAACGAACGAGCCTGACTCATCCACGTTGCTCTCTTTCAGGGTCACCGTCGCTTCCGCTGTCGAGCCGAAGCCGTCGGTCATCACCACTTGGTAGTCGCCGCTGTTCGCGCCTTTCTCGAAGTCGTTCACGTCCGACGCCACGCCCGCGGCCGTGATGCGGATATTGCCGTTCGCATCGATGGTGTAGAAGCCATCTTGACTGGTGTTGTGTAACGAGCCGTCTGTGTGCTTGAACTGGTAACTCGTCACGCCGTCTAGGTCGCCGCCCGACAAGGTGCCAACCACCGCGTCCGCCACTTGGTTTTCCGCGTACGTCACCGTCTGCGCAACGAACGAGCCTGACTCATCCACGTTGCTCTCTTTCAGGGTCACCGTCGCTTCCGCTGTCGAGCCGAAGCCGTCGGTCATCACCACTTGGTAGTCGCCGCTGTTCGCGCCTTTCTCGAAGTCGTTCACGTCCGACGCCACGCCCGCGGCCGTGATGCGGATATTGCCGTTCGCATCGATGGTGTAGAAGCCATCTTGACTGGTGTTGTGTAACGAGCCGTCTGTGTGCTTGAACTGGTAACTCGTCACGCCGTCTAGGTCGCCGCCCGACAAGGTGCCAACCACCGCGTCCGCCACTTGGTTTTCCGCGTACGTCACCGTCTGCGCAACGAACGAGCCTGACTCATCCACGTTGCTCTCTTTCAGGGTCACCGTCGCTTCCGCTGTCGAGCCGAAGCCGTCGGTCATCACCACTTGGTAGTCGCCGCTGTTCGCGCCTTTCTCGAAGTCGTTCACGTCCGACGCCACGCCCGCGGCCGTGATGCGGATATTGCCGTTCGCATCGATGGTGTAGAAGCCATCTTGACTGGTGTTGTGTAACGAGCCGTCTGTGTGCTTGAACTGGTAACTCGTCACGCCGTCTAGGTCGCCGCCCGACAAGGTGCCAACCACCGCGTCCGCCACTTGGTTTTCCGCGTACGTCACCGTCTGCGCAACGAACGAGCCTGACTCATCCACGTTGCTCTCTTTCAGGGTCACCGTCGCTTCCGCTGTCGAGCCGAAGCCGTCGGTCATCACCACTTGGTAGTCGCCGCTGTTCGCGCCTTTCTCGAAGTCGTTCACGTCCGACGCCACGCCCGCGGCCGTGATGCGGATATTGCCGTTCGCATCGATGGTGTAGAAGCCATCTTGACTGGTGTTGTGTAACGAGCCGTCTGTGTGCTTGAACTGGTAACTCGTCACGCCGTCTAGGTCGCCGCCCGACAAGGTGCCAACCACCGCGTCCGCCACTTGGTTTTCCGCGTACGTCACCGTCTGCGCAACGAACGAGCCTGACTCATCCACGTTGCTCTCTTTCAGGGTCACCGTCGCTTCCGCTGTCGAGCCGAAGCCGTCGGTCATCACCACTTGGTAGTCGCCGCTGTTCGCGCCTTTCTCGAAGTCGTTCACGTCCGACGCCACGCCCGCGGCCGTGATGCGGATATTGCCGTTCGCATCGATGGTGTAGAAGCCATCTTGACTGGTGTTGTGTAACGAGCCGTCTGTGTGCTTGAACTGGTAACTCGTCACGCCGTCTAGGTCGCCGCCCGACAAGGTGCCAACCACCGCGTCCGCCACTTGGTTTTCCGCGTACGTCACCGTCTGCGCAACGAACGAGCCTGACTCATCCACGTTGCTCTCTTTCAGGGTCACCGTCGCTTCCGCTGTCGAGCCGAAGCCGTCGGTCATCACCACTTGGTAGTCGCCGCTGTTCGCGCCTTTCTCGAAGTCGTTCACGTCCGACGCCACGCCCGCGGCCGTGATGCGGATATTGCCGTTCGCATCGATGGTGTAGAAGCCATCTTGACTGGTGTTGTGTAACGAGCCGTCTGTGTGCTTGAACTGGTAACTCGTCACGCCGTCTAGGTCGCCGCCCGACAAGGTGCCAACCACCGCGTCCGCCACTTGGTTTTCCGCGTACGTCACCGTCTGCGCAACGAACGAGCCTGACTCATCCACGTTGCTCTCTTTCAGGGTCACCGTCGCTTCCGCTGTCGAGCCGAAGCCGTCGGTCATCACCACTTGGTAGTCGCCGCTGTTCGCGCCTTTCTCGAAGTCGTTCACGTCCGACGCCACGCCCGCGGCCGTGATGCGGATATTGCCGTTCGCATCGATGGTGTAGAAGCCATCTTGACTGGTGTTGTGTAACGAGCCGTCTGTGTGCTTGAACTGGTAACTCGTCACGCCGTCTAGGTCGCCGCCCGACAAGGTGCCAACCACCGCGTCCGCCACTTGGTTTTCCGCGTACGTCACCGTCTGCGCAACGAACGAGCCTGACTCATCCACGTTGCTCTCTTTCAGGGTCACCGTCGCTTCCGCTGTCGAGCCGAAGCCGTCGGTCATCACCACTTGGTAGTCGCCGCTGTTCGCGCCTTTCTCGAAGTCGTTCACGTCCGACGCCACGCCCGCGGCCGTGATGCGGATATTGCCGTTCGCATCGATGGTGTAGAAGCCATCTTGACTGGTGTTGTGTAACGAGCCGTCTGTGTGCTTGAACTGGTAACTCGTCACGCCGTCTAGGTCGCCGCCCGACAAGGTGCCAACCACCGCGTCCGCCACTTGGTTTTCCGCGTACGTCACCGTCTGCGCAACGAACGAGCCTGACTCATCCACGTTGCTCTCTTTCAGGGTCACCGTCGCTTCCGCTGTCGAGCCGAAGCCGTCGGTCATCACCACTTGGTAGTCGCCGCTGTTCGCGCCTTTCTCGAAGTCGTTCACGTCCGACGCCACGCCCGCGGCCGTGATGCGGATATTGCCGTTCGCATCGATGGTGTAGAAGCCATCTTGACTGGTGTTGTGTAACGAGCCGTCTGTGTGCTTGAACTGGTAACTCGTCACGCCGTCTAGGTCGCCGCCCGACAAGGTGCCAACCACCGCGTCCGCCACTTGGTTTTCCGCGTACGTCACCGTCTGCGCAACGAACGAGCCTGACTCATCCACGTTGCTCTCTTTCAGGGTCACCGTCGCTTCCGCTGTCGAGCCGAAGCCGTCGGTCATCACCACTTGGTAGTCGCCGCTGTTCGCGCCTTTCTCGAAGTCGTTCACGTCCGACGCCACGCCCGCGGCCGTGATGCGGATATTGCCGTTCGCATCGATGGTGTAGAAGCCATCTTGACTGGTGTTGTGTAACGAGCCGTCTGTGTGCTTGAACTGGTAACTCGTCACGCCGTCTAGGTCGCCGCCCGACAAGGTGCCAACCACCGCGTCCGCCACTTGGTTTTCCGCGTACGTCACCGTCTGCGCAACGAACGAGCCTGACTCATCCACGTTGCTCTCTTTCAGGGTCACCGTCGCTTCCGCTGTCGAGCCGAAGCCGTCGGTCATCACCACTTGGTAGTCGCCGCTGTTCGCGCCTTTCTCGAAGTCGTTCACGTCCGACGCCACGCCCGCGGCCGTGATGCGGATATTGCCGTTCGCATCGATGGTGTAGAAGCCATCTTGACTGGTGTTGTGTAACGAGCCGTCTGTGTGCTTGAACTGGTAACTCGTCACGCCGTCTAGGTCGCCGCCCGACAAGGTGCCAACCACCGCGTCCGCCACTTGGTTTTCCGCGTACGTCACCGTCTGCGCAACGAACGAGCCTGACTCATCCACGTTGCTCTCTTTCAGGGTCACCGTCGCTTCCGCTGTCGAGCCGAAGCCGTCGGTCATCACCACTTGGTAGTCGCCGCTGTTCGCGCCTTTCTCGAAGTCGTTCACGTCCGACGCCACGCCCGCGGCCGTGATGCGGATATTGCCGTTCGCATCGATGGTGTAGAAGCCATCTTGACTGGTGTTGTGTAACGAGCCGTCTGTGTGCTTGAACTGGTAACTCGTCACGCCGTCTAGGTCGCCGCCCGACAAGGTGCCAACCACCGCGTCCGCCACTTGGTTTTCCGCGTACGTCACCGTCTGCGCAACGAACGAGCCTGACTCATCCACGTTGCTCTCTTTCAGGGTCACCGTCGCTTCCGCTGTCGAGCCGAAGCCGTCGGTCATCACCACTTGGTAGTCGCCGCTGTTCGCGCCTTTCTCGAAGTCGTTCACGTCCGACGCCACGCCCGCGGCCGTGATGCGGATATTGCCGTTCGCATCGATGGTGTAGAAGCCATCTTGACTGGTGTTGTGTAACGAGCCGTCTGTGTGCTTGAACTGGTAACTCGTCACGCCGTCTAGGTCGCCGCCCGACAAGGTGCCAACCACCGCGTCCGCCACTTGGTTTTCCGCGTACGTCACCGTCTGCGCAACGAACGAGCCTGACTCATCCACGTTGCTCTCTTTCAGGGTCACCGTCGCTTCCGCTGTCGAGCCGAAGCCGTCGGTCATCACCACTTGGTAGTCGCCGCTGTTCGCGCCTTTCTCGAAGTCGTTCACGTCCGACGCCACGCCCGCGGCCGTGATGCGGATATTGCCGTTCGCATCGATGGTGTAGAAGCCATCTTGACTGGTGTTGTGTAACGAGCCGTCTGTGTGCTTGAACTGGTAACTCGTCACGCCGTCTAGGTCGCCGCCCGACAAGGTGCCAACCACCGCGTCCGCCACTTGGTTTTCCGCGTACGTCACCGTCTGCGCAACGAACGAGCCTGACTCATCCACGTTGCTCTCTTTCAGGGTCACCGTCGCTTCCGCTGTCGAGCCGAAGCCGTCGGTCATCACCACTTGGTAGTCGCCGCTGTTCGCGCCTTTCTCGAAGTCGTTCACGTCCGACGCCACGCCGCGGCCGTGATGCGGATATTGCCGTTCGCATCGATGGTGTAGAAGCCATCTTGACTGGTGTTGTGTAACGAGCCGTCTGTGTGCTTGAACTGGTAACTCGTCACGCCGTCTAGGTCGCCGCCCGACAAGGTGCCAACCACCGCGTCCGCCACTTGGTTTTCCGCGTACGTCACCGTCTGCGCAACGAACGAGCCTGACTCATCCACGTTGCTCTCTTTCAGGGTCACCGTCGCTTCCGCTGTCGAGCCGAAGCCGTCGGTCATCACCACTTGGTAGTCGCCGCTGTTCGCGCCTTTCTCGAAGTCGTTCACGTCCGACGCCACGCCCGCGGCCGTGATGCGGATATTGCCGTTCGCATCGATGGTGTAGAAGCCATCTTGACTGGTGTTGTGTAACGAGCCGTCTGTGTGCTTGAACTGGTAACTCGTCACGCCGTCTAGGTCGCCGCCCGACAAGGTGCCAACCACCGCGTCCGCCACTTGGTTTTCCGCGTACGTCACCGTCTGCGCAACGAACGAGCCTGACTCATCCACGTTGCTCTCTTTCAGGGTCACCGTCGCTTCCGCTGTCGAGCCGAAGCCGTCGGTCATCACCACTTGGTAGTCGCCGCTGTTCGCGCCTTTCTCGAAGTCGTTCACGTCCGACGCCACGCCCGCGGCCGTGATGCGGATATTGCCGTTCGCATCGATGGTGTAGAAGCCATCTTGACTGGTGTTGTGTAACGAGCCGTCTGTGTGCTTGAACTGGTAACTCGTCACGCCGTCTAGGTCGCCGCCCGACAAGGTGCCAACCACCGCGTCCGCCACTTGGTTTTCCGCGTACGTCACCGTCTGCGCAACGAACGAGCCTGACTCATCCACGTTGCTCTCTTTCAGGGTCACCGTCGCTTCCGCTGTCGAGCCGAAGCCGTCGGTCATCACCACTTGGTAGTCGCCGCTGTTCGCGCCTTTCTCGAAGTCGTTCACGTCCGACGCCACGCCCGCGGCCGTGATGCGGATATTGCCGTTCGCATCGATGGTGTAGAAGCCATCTTGACTGGTGTTGTGTAACGAGCCGTCTGTGTGCTTGAACTGGTAACTCGTCACGCCGTCTAGGTCGCCGCCCGACAAGGTGCCAACCACCGCGTCCGCCACTTGGTTTTCCGCGTACGTCACCGTCTGCGCAACGAACGAGCCTGACTCATCCACGTTGCTCTCTTTCAGGGTCACCGTCGCTTCCGCTGTCGAGCCGAAGCCGTCGGTCATCACCACTTGGTAGTCGCCGCTGTTCGCGCCTTTCTCGAAGTCGTTCACGTCCGACGCCACGCCCGCGGCCGTGATGCGGATATTGCCGTTCGCATCGATGGTGTAGAAGCCATCTTGACTGGTGTTGTGTAACGAGCCGTCTGTGTGCTTGAACTGGTAACTCGTCACGCCGTCTAGGTCGCCGCCCGACAAGGTGCCAACCACCGCGTCCGCCACTTGGTTTTCCGCGTACGTCACCGTCTGCGCAACGAACGAGCCTGACTCATCCACGTTGCTCTCTTTCAGGGTCACCGTCGCTTCCGCTGTCGAGCCGAAGCCGTCGGTCATCACCACTTGGTAGTCGCCGCTGTTCGCGCCTTTCTCGAAGTCGTTCACGTCCGACGCCACGCCCGCGGCCGTGATGCGGATATTGCCGTTCGCATCGATGGTGTAGAAGCCATCTTGACTGGTGTTGTGTAACGAGCCGTCTGTGTGCTTGAACTGGTAACTCGTCACGCCGTCTAGGTCGCCGCCCGACAAGGTGCCAACCACCGCGTCCGCCACTTGGTTTTCCGCGTACGTCACCGTCTGCGCAACGAACGAGCCTGACTCATCCACGTTGCTCTCTTTCAGGGTCACCGTCGCTTCCGCTGTCGAGCCGAAGCCGTCGGTCATCACCACTTGGTAGTCGCCGCTGTTCGCGCCTTTCTCGAAGTCGTTCACGTCCGACGCCACGCCCGCGGCCGTGATGCGGATATTGCCGTTCGCATCGATGGTGTAGAAGCCATCTTGACTGGTGTTGTGTAACGAGCCGTCTGTGTGCTTGAACTGGTAACTCGTCACGCCGTCTAGGTCGCCGCCCGACAAGGTGCCAACCACCGCGTCCGCCACTTGGTTTTCCGCGTACGTCACCGTCTGCGCAACGAACGAGCCTGACTCATCCACGTTGCTCTCTTTCAGGGTCACCGTCGCTTCCGCTGTCGAGCCGAAGCCGTCGGTCATCACCACTTGGTAGTCGCCGCTGTTCGCGCCTTTCTCGAAGTCGTTCACGTCCGACGCCACGCCCGCGGCCGTGATGCGGATATTGCCGTTCGCATCGATGGTGTAGAAGCCATCTTGACTGGTGTTGTGTAACGAGCCGTCTGTGTGCTTGAACTGGTAACTCGTCACGCCGTCTAGGTCGCCGCCCGACAAGGTGCCAACCACCGCGTCCGCCACTTGGTTTTCCGCGTACGTCACCGTCTGCGCAACGAACGAGCCTGACTCATCCACGTTGCTCTCTTTCAGGGTCACCGTCGCTTCCGCTGTCGAGCCGAAGCCGTCGGTCATCACCACTTGGTAGTCGCCGCTGTTCGCGCCTTTCTCGAAGTCGTTCACGTCCGACGCCACGCCCGCGGCCGTGATGCGGATATTGCCGTTCGCATCGATGGTGTAGAAGCCATCTTGACTGGTGTTGTGTAACGAGCCGTCTGTGTGCTTGAACTGGTAACTCGTCACGCCGTCTAGGTCGCCGCCCGACAAGGTGCCAACCACCGCGTCCGCCACTTGGTTTTCCGCGTACGTCACCGTCTGCGCAACGAACGAGCCTGACTCATCCACGTTGCTCTCTTTCAGGGTCACCGTCGCTTCCGCTGTCGAGCCGAAGCCGTCGGTCATCACCACTTGGTAGTCGCCGCTGTTCGCGCCTTTCTCGAAGTCGTTCACGTCCGACGCCACGCCCGCGGCCGTGATGCGGATATTGCCGTTCGCATCGATGGTGTAGAAGCCATCTTGACTGGTGTTGTGTAACGAGCCGTCTGTGTGCTTGAACTGGTAACTCGTCACGCCGTCTAGGTCGCCGCCCGACAAGGTGCCAACCACCGCGTCCGCCACTTGGTTTTCCGCGTACGTCACCGTCTGCGCAACGAACGAGCCTGACTCATCCACGTTGCTCTCTTTCAGGGTCACCGTCGCTTCCGCTGTCGAGCCGAAGCCGTCGGTCATCACCACTTGGTAGTCGCCGCTGTTCGCGCCTTTCTCGAAGTCGTTCACGTCCGACGCCACGCCCGCGGCCGTGATGCGGATATTGCCGTTCGCATCGATGGTGTAGAAGCCATCTTGACTGGTGTTGTGTAACGAGCCGTCTGTGTGCTTGAACTGGTAACTCGTCACGCCGTCTAGGTCGCCGCCCGACAAGGTGCCAACCACCGCGTCCGCCACTTGGTTTTCCGCGTACGTCACCGTCTGCGCAACGAACGAGCCTGACTCATCCACGTTGCTCTCTTTCAGGGTCACCGTCGCTTCCGCTGTCGAGCCGAAGCCGTCGGTCATCACCACTTGGTAGTCGCCGCTGTTCGCGCCTTTCTCGAAGTCGTTCACGTCCGACGCCACGCCCGCGGCCGTGATGCGGATATTGCCGTTCGCATCGATGGTGTAGAAGCCATCTTGACTGGTGTTGTGTAACGAGCCGTCTGTGTGCTTGAACTGGTAACTCGTCACGCCGTCTAGGTCGCCGCCCGACAAGGTGCCAACCACCGCGTCCGCCACTTGGTTTTCCGCGTACGTCACCGTCTGCGCAACGAACGAGCCTGACTCATCCACGTTGCTCTCTTTCAGGGTCACCGTCGCTTCCGCTGTCGAGCCGAAGCCGTCGGTCATCACCACTTGGTAGTCGCCGCTGTTCGCGCCTTTCTCGAAGTCGTTCACGTCCGACGCCACGCCCGCGGCCGTGATGCGGATATTGCCGTTCGCATCGATGGTGTAGAAGCCATCTTGACTGGTGTTGTGTAACGAGCCGTCTGTGTGCTTGAACTGGTAACTCGTCACGCCGTCTAGGTCGCCGCCCGACAAGGTGCCAACCACCGCGTCCGCCACTTGGTTTTCCGCGTACGTCACCGTCTGCGCAACGAACGAGCCTGACTCATCCACGTTGCTCTCTTTCAGGGTCACCGTCGCTTCCGCTGTCGAGCCGAAGCCGTCGGTCATCACCACTTGGTAGTCGCCGCTGTTCGCGCCTTTCTCGAAGTCGTTCACGTCCGACGCCACGCCCGCGGCCGTGATGCGGATATTGCCGTTCGCATCGATGGTGTAGAAGCCATCTTGACTGGTGTTGTGTAACGAGCCGTCTGTGTGCTTGAACTGGTAACTCGTCACGCCGTCTAGGTCGCCGCCCGACAAGGTGCCAACCACCGCGTCCGCCACTTGGTTTTCCGCGTACGTCACCGTCTGCGCAACGAACGAGCCTGACTCATCCACGTTGCTCTCTTTCAGGGTCACCGTCGCTTCCGCTGTCGAGCCGAAGCCGTCGGTCATCACCACTTGGTAGTCGCCGCTGTTCGCGCCTTTCTCGAAGTCGTTCACGTCCGACGCCACGCCCGCGGCCGTGATGCGGATATTGCCGTTCGCATCGATGGTGTAGAAGCCATCTTGACTGGTGTTGTGTAACGAGCCGTCTGTGTGCTTGAACTGGTAACTCGTCACGCCGTCTAGGTCGCCGCCCGACAAGGTGCCAACCACCGCGTCCGCCACTTGGTTTTCCGCGTACGTCACCGTCTGCGCAACGAACGAGCCTGACTCATCCACGTTGCTCTCTTTCAGGGTCACCGTCGCTTCCGCTGTCGAGCCGAAGCCGTCGGTCATCACCACTTGGTAGTCGCCGCTGTTCGCGCCTTTCTCGAAGTCGTTCACGTCCGACGCCACGCCCGCGGCCGTGATGCGGATATTGCCGTTCGCATCGATGGTGTAGAAGCCATCTTGACTGGTGTTGTGTAACGAGCCGTCTGTGTGCTTGAACTGGTAACTCGTCACGCCGTCTAGGTCGCCGCCCGACAAGGTGCCAACCACCGCGTCCGCCACTTGGTTTTCCGCGTACGTCACCGTCTGCGCAACGAACGAGCCTGACTCATCCACGTTGCTCTCTTTCAGGGTCACCGTCGCTTCCGCTGTCGAGCCGAAGCCGTCGGTCATCACCACTTGGTAGTCGCCGCTGTTCGCGCCTTTCTCGAAGTCGTTCACGTCCGACGCCACGCCCGCGGCCGTGATGCGGATATTGCCGTTCGCATCGATGGTGTAGAAGCCATCTTGACTGGTGTTGTGTAACGAGCCGTCTGTGTGCTTGAACTGGTAACTCGTCACGCCGTCTAGGTCGCCGCCCGACAAGGTGCCAACCACCGCGTCCGCCACTTGGTTTTCCGCGTACGTCACCGTCTGCGCAACGAACGAGCCTGACTCATCCACGTTGCTCTCTTTCAGGGTCACCGTCGCTTCCGCTGTCGAGCCGAAGCCGTCGGTCATCACCACTTGGTAGTCGCCGCTGTTCGCGCCTTTCTCGAAGTCGTTCACGTCCGACGCCACGCCCGCGGCCGTGATGCGGATATTGCCGTTCGCATCGATGGTGTAGAAGCCATCTTGACTGGTGTTGTGTAACGAGCCGTCTGTGTGCTTGAACTGGTAACTCGTCACGCCGTCTAGGTCGCCGCCCGACAAGGTGCCAACCACCGCGTCCGCCACTTGGTTTTCCGCGTACGTCACCGTCTGCGCAACGAACGAGCCTGACTCATCCACGTTGCTCTCTTTCAGGGTCACCGTCGCTTCCGCTGTCGAGCCGAAGCCGTCGGTCATCACCACTTGGTAGTCGCCGCTGTTCGCGCCTTTCTCGAAGTCGTTCACGTCCGACGCCACGCCCGCGGCCGTGATGCGGATATTGCCGTTCGCATCGATGGTGTAGAAGCCATCTTGACTGGTGTTGTGTAACGAGCCGTCTGTGTGCTTGAACTGGTAACTCGTCACGCCGTCTAGGTCGCCGCCCGACAAGGTGCCAACCACCGCGTCCGCCACTTGGTTTTCCGCGTACGTCACCGTCTGCGCAACGAACGAGCCTGACTCATCCACGTTGCTCTCTTTCAGGGTCACCGTCGCTTCCGCTGTCGAGCCGAAGCCGTCGGTCATCACCACTTGGTAGTCGCCGCTGTTCGCGCCTTTCTCGAAGTCGTTCACGTCCGACGCCACGCCCGCGGCCGTGATGCGGATATTGCCGTTCGCATCGATGGTGTAGAAGCCATCTTGACTGGTGTTGTGTAACGAGCCGTCTGTGTGCTTGAACTGGTAACTCGTCACGCCGTCTAGGTCGCCGCCCGACAAGGTGCCAACCACCGCGTCCGCCACTTGGTTTTCCGCGTACGTCACCGTCTGCGCAACGAACGAGCCTGACTCATCCACGTTGCTCTCTTTCAGGGTCACCGTCGCTTCCGCTGTCGAGCCGAAGCCGTCGGTCATCACCACTTGGTAGTCGCCGCTGTTCGCGCCTTTCTCGAAGTCGTTCACGTCCGACGCCACGCCCGCGGCCGTGATGCGGATATTGCCGTTCGCATCGATGGTGTAGAAGCCATCTTGACTGGTGTTGTGTAACGAGCCGTCTGTGTGCTTGAACTGGTAACTCGTCACGCCGTCTAGGTCGCCGCCCGACAAGGTGCCAACCACCGCGTCCGCCACTTGGTTTTCCGCGTACGTCACCGTCTGCGCAACGAACGAGCCTGACTCATCCACGTTGCTCTCTTTCAGGGTCACCGTCGCTTCCGCTGTCGAGCCGAAGCCGTCGGTCATCACCACTTGGTAGTCGCCGCTGTTCGCGCCTTTCTCGAAGTCGTTCACGTCCGACGCCACGCCCGCGGCCGTGATGCGGATATTGCCGTTCGCATCGATGGTGTAGAAGCCATCTTGACTGGTGTTGTGTAACGAGCCGTCTGTGTGCTTGAACTGGTAACTCGTCACGCCGTCTAGGTCGCCGCCCGACAAGGTGCCAACCACCGCGTCCGCCACTTGGTTTTCCGCGTACGTCACCGTCTGCGCAACGAACGAGCCTGACTCATCCACGTTGCTCTCTTTCAGGGTCACCGTCGCTTCCGCTGTCGAGCCGAAGCCGTCGGTCATCACCACTTGGTAGTCGCCGCTGTTCGCGCCTTTCTCGAAGTCGTTCACGTCCGACGCCACGCCCGCGGCCGTGATGCGGATATTGCCGTTCGCATCGATGGTGTAGAAGCCATCTTGACTGGTGTTGTGTAACGAGCCGTCTGTGTGCTTGAACTGGTAACTCGTCACGCCGTCTAGGTCGCCGCCCGACAAGGTGCCAACCACCGCGTCCGCCACTTGGTTTTCCGCGTACGTCACCGTCTGCGCAACGAACGAGCCTGACTCATCCACGTTGCTCTCTTTCAGGGTCACCGTCGCTTCCGCTGTCGAGCCGAAGCCGTCGGTCATCACCACTTGGTAGTCGCCGCTGTTCGCGCCTTTCTCGAAGTCGTTCACGTCCGACGCCACGCCCGCGGCCGTGATGCGGATATTGCCGTTCGCATCGATGGTGTAGAAGCCATCTTGACTGGTGTTGTGTAACGAGCCGTCTGTGTGCTTGAACTGGTAACTCGTCACGCCGTCTAGGTCGCCGCCCGACAAGGTGCCAACCACCGCGTCCGCCACTTGGTTTTCCGCGTACGTCACCGTCTGCGCAACGAACGAGCCTGACTCATCCACGTTGCTCTCTTTCAGGGTCACCGTCGCTTCCGCTGTCGAGCCGAAGCCGTCGGTCATCACCACTTGGTAGTCGCCGCTGTTCGCGCCTTTCTCGAAGTCGTTCACGTCCGACGCCACGCCCGCGGCCGTGATGCGGATATTGCCGTTCGCATCGATGGTGTAGAAGCCATCTTGACTGGTGTTGTGTAACGAGCCGTCTGTGTGCTTGAACTGGTAACTCGTCACGCCGTCTAGGTCGCCGCCCGACAAGGTGCCAACCACCGCGTCCGCCACTTGGTTTTCCGCGTACGTCACCGTCTGCGCAACGAACGAGCCTGACTCATCCACGTTGCTCTCTTTCAGGGTCACCGTCGCTTCCGCTGTCGAGCCGAAGCCGTCGGTCATCACCACTTGGTAGTCGCCGCTGTTCGCGCCTTTCTCGAAGTCGTTCACGTCCGACGCCACGCCCGCGGCCGTGATGCGGATATTGCCGTTCGCATCGATGGTGTAGAAGCCATCTTGACTGGTGTTGTGTAACGAGCCGTCTGTGTGCTTGAACTGGTAACTCGTCACGCCGTCTAGGTCGCCGCCCGACAAGGTGCCAACCACCGCGTCCGCCACTTGGTTTTCCGCGTACGTCACCGTCTGCGCAACGAACGAGCCTGACTCATCCACGTTGCTCTCTTTCAGGGTCACCGTCGCTTCCGCTGTCGAGCCGAAGCCGTCGGTCATCACCACTTGGTAGTCGCCGCTGTTCGCGCCTTTCTCGAAGTCGTTCACGTCCGACGCCACGCCCGCGGCCGTGATGCGGATATTGCCGTTCGCATCGATGGTGTAGAAGCCATCTTGACTGGTGTTGTGTAACGAGCCGTCTGTGTGCTTGAACTGGTAACTCGTCACGCCGTCTAGGTCGCCGCCCGACAAGGTGCCAACCACCGCGTCCGCCACTTGGTTTTCCGCGTACGTCACCGTCTGCGCAACGAACGAGCCTGACTCATCCACGTTTTGTTCGGTCAATGTGACATTAATGTTAGTGACATTGACCCCATCAGATGCACTGATAACTAAATTATGGACATTAGCCAACGCTTCAAAATCATTTGCAACCGCAGCAATACCTACCGAGGTTAAACTAATCACTCCAGTTACTGGATCAATTTCAAACCAGCCATTTTGATTGCCACTGGCTATGTTATAAGTCACCGCCGATCCTTCTGGATCGATAGCGTTAACAATACCAATAATGGTGCTATCGTTACTGTTTTCATTATAATTAAAGATGTATTCACCATTTATTGTATTTTCAAACGTAGGGGCAACGTTCTCTTGATTTGGTACAACAACCGAACTTTGTAATAGATTCAACAGACTCAAACTTTGTGTTCTTGATAGGCCAATGGCTTCGAAGCCAGATGTATCAAATTGTGTAGCGGCAATAATTTCTGTACCATCACGTTCAATTGAGGCACTACCCGTTATTGATGAACCTTGGACTCCGCCTGCGGCTGGGGCGAGATCTTCACCTAATGCTGTAGGATCGGCACCTTGTTCTAGCGCCGTTAAAATCTGCTCAATATCATCAGTTATAAGCTGGGTATTGCCTTGAGCATCGGCAAGTTGCGCGCTAGGTTTGGCTTGTTCACCAGGAACTAGGCTACTACCATTGGGGTCAAGGATAATCGCACCTTCAGGAACTGCTTCTCCTGCGTTGATGATCGCGATATTTCCATTTCTATCAATCACGAGCAGCTGATTCGCTGCAAGATTTGCTAAAGACAACAAAGCATGAATTCCCATATAAAGCCTCAGACCCTAATACTTTTGAGTGTGTTGATAATTGACACTCTTCCTTCGCCACGAAATCAGTTCAGATAAATGCTAACTTTAGTTAAAAACATGTTTAAATCCTTACACCGCAGGCATAAAAACCTTGTCGTTTCATCTGGCAACAACATAAATTCTGAACTAAAATCACACCACAACACTTTGGAAGTGTTAACTTTATTCCAAAATCATCCACAACTGAAATGTTTTAACACTTTTAGTTTACATCGTTATGGCTAGTTCACAGGGGTTTATTTAGGTAAATATGTGATACGCTTCTCGCGTGCGTCATAATGTTGACGTCAAATGTCCTATATGTCTTATAAATGATAATGAATCTGGATTAGACTAAAGGTCATTCATTGAGTAATGACCCACACTGGGGAGAACGTTTTTGAAAGGATTACCATTAAAAGCGATTGCGCTCGCTATCGCATTGAGCAATCCGGTTTCTGCGCAAACGTTGGAGCAAGCGGTATCCATCACGTTGGCATCCAATCCGGAGCTAAAAAGCGCATTTAATCAATTTAAAAGTCGCGAATATGATGCCGATGCATCATCAGGGGCTTATTTGCCAAAAATCGATCTTGATGCGGGCATCGGTTACGAATCTATCAATCCTGCAGAATCTAGCGGTAATAGAAATACGGATTTAACACGAAAAGATGCAACATTGACACTGACTCAATTGATCTGGGATGGCTCTGCAACACTCAATGATATGGATAGAACGGCAGCGGAAGCCGAAGCGGATCGTTACCAATTATTGGCAGATGCATCGAACATGGCTTTAGAAGTAAGCAAAATCTATCTTGATGCAACTAAAGCTCATGAAATTCTAACCTTGTCTGAAAATAATCTTGCGATTCACAAAGCGATTTATCGTGATATTAAAAAGCGTGCGGACTCTGGTATTGGTTCTACCGCTGATGTGACACAGGTTGAAGCTCGTTTAGCAAAAGCACACAGTAACTTGCTTGCTGCACAAAATAATCTTTTGGATATACATACCCAATTTCGCCGTCTCGTGGGGCAAGAACCTTTAACTCTGGAGTTTCCTCGTGCTGACGAAAATGCCATACCCTCTTCTGTAGAAAAGGCGTTAGAGCTGGCTCAAGCACATCACCCTGTGATTAAAGTGTCACAAGCGGATGTGGATGCCGCTCGTTTCCAATATAAGCAGTCAAAAGCCCCTAATTACCCAACACTCTCCTTTGAAGCCGCACAAAGCTGGCGTAATGATGCCGGTGGTGTAGAAGGTAGCAGCGATGAATTTAGCGCGATGTTGCGTCTGCGCTACAACCTATATAATGGTGGCAGTGATAGTGATCGCACTGAAAGTGCAGCTTATCAACTAAACCGCTCGAAAGATTTACGTGAAAAAACTTTCCGTACGGTTGAGGAAGGGCTTCGCTTGTCATGGAGTGCTCTCGATCTCACTCTGCAACAAAAAGAGTTTTTGGCCGATCATGTGGATTCCGCTTCAAAAACCGTGGTGGCTTATCGTAAGCAATATCAAATAGGCCAGCGTACCCTGCTCGATCTGTTGAACACGGAGAATGAACTGTTTGAAGCCCGTAAAGACTATTTGGATGCTAAATACTCCGAGCAATATGCCAAATATAGAGTGATGAATGCATCGGGTAACTTATTGGATGCCTTGAGAGTGGATATTCCTCAGGAATGGACAGCGAAGGTGGAGTACTAATATGTCAATCAAATCATGGGCTCTGCCACTATTTATTTGTACCGTTACAACCTCTGCTTTCGCCAATCAAGACGAATACATTAAACATGAGAGTGATGAGTACGACTACCGTGCGACTCCGCTTGCTGATCAAATTGCTGATCTGAAAGACGATGATAAGGATGGTGTGATTAATGCTCGCGATCTCTGCCCTGATACTCCGAAAGGCTCTGAGATTGATAATGACGGTTGCGGAACTTTTATTAAGGCATCACAAATGCAGCAATTGCACATTTTGTTTGCCAATGATTCTAGCGCAATTGAACCCGCATTTTTGACGCAAATCCGTCAAATGGCTGAGTTTTTGCAAACCTATCCTTCAACATCTATTGAGTTACAAGGCTACGCGAGCAAAGTAGGTAGCGCAGAACATAACCTAGCACTCTCTAAGCTGCGTTCAGAAGCAGTTCGTGACCAATTACTGCGTTATGGAGTGACGCCAGAGCGCCTGAACATTGTCGGATACGGTGATAGCGTTTTGGAAGCAGATGGTACCGATGATGTGAGTCACGCTCGTAACCGCCGCGTTACGGCAACCGTTGTTGGATATAAAGGTGAAGTTGTCAAAGAGTGGACAATTTTTACAACGCTTCCGATGTAGTTGCTGATATGAGATAAAAAAGCCGTGATTTTTCACGGCTTTTTTATTGGTAAGAAACGGTATTAATTGACCTCCTACCCTATCCAGGATTTTATTGGATAGACCACAGAGATAAAGTGCGTTTGAAATCTTCATAGCCAAACTGGTTGATTTTTTGTATCTCACCATTTTGACGTTCACAATACACAGACGGCATTTTCAGGCCGTTAAACCAATTGAGTTTGACCATGGTGTAACCTGCGCTATCTAGGATGTGCAGTTGTTGCCCGACCTGTAATGGCTCATCAAACTTAGCTACGCAGAATTGATCGCCGGCTAAGCAAGAACAAGAGCCGATCACATATTCGTGCTGACCATTATCACTGGCTTCTAACACTGAAGCGGGTTCTTTGTAAATCAATGTGTCTAAACGGTGCGCTTCCGTCGCTGAATCAACAATCGCGGTTTTCATCCCGTTTTCCACAATGTCTACAACTGTCACTACAAGATCGGTCGTTTTGGTGATGACAGCTTCACCCGGCTCAAGATAAAGTTGAACTGCATGACGCTCCGCAAACGCTTTCAATGCTGCACCCAACTTATCGACATCGTACCCCGGCCACGTAAAGAATACGCCCCCACCTAAACTAACCCAATCGAGTTTATCGAGGTAACGACCAAAACGTTCTGAAATCGCATCCAATAAACCAATGAACGCATCCACATCTTTGTTTTCACAGTTCATATGGAACATGACGCCATCAATAGTATCAAACACACGTTCATCAATATGATCGGCCTGTACCCCTAAACGTGAAAACTGACGCGCGGGATTAGCAAGGTCTTGACCTGCATAGCTGACGCCGGGGTTGATACGCAGGCCTAGAGATGCTTTACCTTCAATTAAATGACGGTATGCCGCTAATTGAGATTGAGAGTTGAAGATCATTTTGTCGCAGATGTCGACGACTTCTTTCACATCGTCTTCACTGTAACCAACTGAATAAGCGTGGGTTTCACCGCCGAAAGTTTCATAGCCCAGTTTCACTTCAAAGGGACCAGAGCTGGTTGTGCCATCCAGATAGGGTTTGATGATGTCAAAAACACCCCACGTTGAGAAACACTTCAGTGCCAACACCATCTTCACACCCGAAATTTCCTTCAGGTGCTTAGCAATTTCGAGGTTAGCGATGAGTTTTGCTTCATCAATCATGAAGTACGGGGTTTTTAATTCATTTTTTTGCATGTCAGTTCCTATTTCCTGCAATGTTTCCATTCATGCTTGCCTATAGCAAAAATGGAAAAACAGCCATAACCATTTGGCTATAGCTGTTTAGAATTAATCACGGAGGTTTTCACACTCTGCGTGCATTATTTCACGATTTGAATATCAGGTTGACCCGGCTGAAGCTCCATCACATCCCAACCTAAACCGATAGATGGCATAGTTTCTAGGAATGGATCTGGATTGAGCTGTTCCATGTTAAATACACCTAGTTCAGCCCACTCACCACGGAAAAACTGCAGCGCTGCCGTAATTGCTGGCACGCCAGTGGTATAAGCAATCGCTTGATGCTCCACATCGTGGTAAGCAACTTCATGGTCGGCATGGTTGTAGATG
This sequence comes from Vibrio metoecus, assembly GCF_009665255.1. Taxonomy (NCBI): domain Bacteria; kingdom Pseudomonadati; phylum Pseudomonadota; class Gammaproteobacteria; order Vibrionales; family Vibrionaceae; genus Vibrio; species Vibrio metoecus. The sequence goes on along the minus strand of NZ_CP035686.1, from coordinate 1,120,706 downwards.
AACACGCTACGCGCTTGACCATCTTTCTTACCTTGCACCCAAGTACCAATACAAGTGAGCCCTTTGTAACCCGGTGCTAACGAGGTTGGATCAGGAAGCATTGCTTTCAGCACTTGCAGTGGTTTAACGACCGTACCATCATGCAAAGTCAGTGGCTCTGGATTTAATAAACCGATATCACGCATCACATTGAAATAATTCAGGTAGCGATCACCAAAGCCCATCCAGAATTCAATACGCTTAGCAGGAATAAACTCTTTCAGTGAACGCAGCTCGTCGTGCGACATAGAGTAAACTTTGAATTTTCCACATTTAGGAAAATCAAATTCCAGCATACGAGTATGGCAAGGTACGCGCTTCCACTCACCTTCATCCCAGTAGATGGAATCACCCTGAATTTCCAACAAGTTGGTTTCAGGATCAAAGTTGGTCGCGAATTTCTTGCCATGATCGCCGGCATTAATGTCCAACACATCAATAGTGTCGATTTCATCGAACAAATATTTCGCAGCGTAGGCAGCAAATACGCTGACAACACCCGGATCAAAACCCGCGCTTAAAATCGCAGTGATCCCTGCTTGCTTGAATTTGTCACGAAACGCCCATTGTGCGTCGTACGCTTCCGGAACTTGCTGACCTTCAGAGCATAAATCAACCGAAACGGAAGTATCCAAATAGGATACTTTCGCTTGGTAACACGCTTCCATAATGGCAACGTTAACCCATGGTGGCCCAGCATTGATCACTAAATCTGGCTTTACTTCATTAATCAGTTTCACCAGTGATTCAGTATCGTCCGCGTTAACCTGACGCGCTTCTAGTTTCTTGGAAGAATCTTTAAGGTTGTTTTTACCTTTGATCGACTCAATGATTTTTTCACATTTCGCAATCGAGCGAGATGCAATAGTAATATCACCCAGCACGTCGTTGTTTTGTGCGGCCTTGTGTGCCACAACCCAACCTACGCCGCCTGCACCAATCTGTAGAATAGACATAGTTCCCTTACCTTTAGTCCGCTAGCTCAACCGCTAGAGTTTCAATTTTAGCCAGTAGAGAGTCGAAATCCGACATCGTCAAACATGGGTTCAAAATTGTGAATTTTAAGGCCGTTTTGCCATCCACTATGGTTTCGCCAAGCACAGCGACACCACGTACCAGCGCCTGAAGGCGAACCACTTTGTTCAGTTCATCCAGATCAGAAGCTTGCTCATTTACCGCGCGGAATAACACGGTAGACAAAGATGGTTCAGCCAAAAGCTCGAAGCTTTGATGCTGACGTACCAGTTCCGCCACCTGCTTGGTTTGAGCGAGCAGATGATCGTACATGGCGCCCAGTTGTTTAGGTCCCACGTTTTGCATGGTCATAAATACTTTTAGGGCATCAAAACGTTTGGTGGTCGAAATCGACTTATCGACCAAGTTTGGTAACGTATCGTGCTCACGGTTTAAGTAGTCTGCATGGTGCAGCAGGTACTTAAAGTTATGCTTGTCTTTCAGCAGCAATGCGCCACAGCTGATGGTTTGGAAAAACAGCTTATGGAAATCAACACTGATGGATTGAGCACGCTCGATGCCATTGAGGCGATCCTTATGACTGCTCAGGATTAACGCACCGCCATAAGCACTGTCCACATGCATCCAGAGTGCGTGCTTCTCAGCCACATCGGCGATCGTCACCAGATCATCAATCGCACCGTGGTCGGTAGTGCCTGCGGTACCCACAATGGCAAAGGGAATCAGCCCTTCAGCTTTGGCTTGTTTAACCGCAGCTTCAAGCTTAGTCACATCCATCGTGCCATTAGGTAGTGCGTCAACGGCAAGAATTGCTTTCTCACCTAGCCCCATCCAAGATGCCGATTTTTGTACCGTGAAGTGAGATTTCTTCGAGCACACAATACGCAGTTTGTCCGCATACTCAGGTAGACCCAATTTCTGGATTGAATGGCCACTGAGCTTATCGGCGATCCAGTCACGAGCCAGCATTAAGCCCATCTGGTTGCTTTGCGTGCCACCGCTGGTAAAAATACCGTCCGCTTGCGCGCCCAGTTCATACTTTTCACACATCCAATCCACCACTTTCTGCTCAACAAAGGTTGCTGCAGAAGATTGATCCCATGAGTCCATGGATTGGTTCAATGACGCAATAATGGCTTCAGCAACAACGGAAGGCATTAAGGGTGGCGTGTGCAAATGCGCGATACAGTCAGGGTGTTGAACCATGATGGAGTTTTTCGCGATCAACTCTGCGGTTTCAGAGATAACCTCTTTTAATGACGCATTTTTGTTATCCAGATCCACCGCGTAAATCGCTTCTTCCAGCACTTTAGGGTCAAGACCTGAGTAAGGTGCTTTTACTTCTTCAAACACGGCTTTCATCGCAGCGGTCGTATGGTTCATCACTTGTGAGAACTCTTGGCTGCCCATGTGGCCAGTATGAATAAAGTGTTTTTTCCACTCTTGGTTAACTTGCTCAGGATCTTTTTTGCCGCCACCTGCAGCAAGAATCGCTTCTTCAAGCACGCGTAAAGCGAAATCGAGCTGTTCAAACGAGATGATGACTGGTGGCAAGAAACGAATCACGGAGCCATCACGGCCGCCCTTTTCTACCATCAAGCCGCGCTCAAGTGCCGCACGTTGAATTGCCAGTGTCAGTTGTGGTGCTGATTTTGGCTCACCAAACTTGTTCAGTTCGCCGCTTGGATCTTTAATCTCAAGACCGAGCATCAAGCCTTTTCCACGTACTTCGGCAACACAGTTGACTCGGCTTTGGATTTTTTCTAGGCCAGCGCGTAGGTATTGACCCGCAATACGCGCGTGCTCAACGAGGTTATCACGCTGAATGATTTCAAGCGCTTTGGCGCCAGATACCATTGCAAGCTGGTTGCCACGGAAGGTTCCGGTGTGCTCGCCCGGACGCCATGTGTCGTGCTTTTTGTTGATAACCAGAATCGACATGGGTAAACCGCCGCCGATCGCTTTTGATAAGCAAAGCACATCAGGAATAATGCCGGACTCTTCAAATGCAAAGTTGTGGCCTGTTTTGCCTACACCACATTGGATTTCGTCAAAGATCAACAGGATGCCGTGCTCATCACAAATGCGGCGCAGTTCACGCAGCCAGAATGCCGGCGCAGGGATAACCCCCCCCTCACCTTGTACTGGTTCAACGATGATTGCAGCAGGTTTCATGATCCCTGCTTCATCGTCATTCAGCAGACGTTCAATGTAACGGATGCTGGCTTTCGCGCCTTCATCACCACCTAAACCAAACGGACAGCGTAAACTGTATGGGAAAGGCATAAAATGCACATCGGACATCAAGCCCGTACGGCGCGCCTTGGTATTGAGGTTACCCATCATCCCCATAGTACCGTTAGTCATACCGTGGTAAGCACCGCGGAAGGCAAACATGGTGTTACGACCCGTGGTTTGCTTGGCTAGCTTGATTGCTGCTTCAACCGCATCCGCACCCGATGGGCCACAGAACTGGATCACACAATCTTCACCCAACGCTTTAGGCAAAAAGCCTTTCACGGTTTTGATGAAATGGGTTTTCGCTTCGGTTGCGATATCCAGCGTTTGGTATGGCAAACCAGAATCGAGTTGTGTTTTCAGTGCTTGGTTGATTTCTGGATGGTTATAGCCAAGCACTAAGGTACCTGCGCCTGCTAGACAGTCCAAGAAAATCTGCCCACGTGTATCTTCCACCAAACAGCCATAGGCTTGCTTAATGGCAATAGGAATACGACGTGGATAGGAACGCACTTCAGATTCATGCGCAGCTTGATCAAGCAGCACTTGGTCTGGCGTGAGATCGTAAAGACCGTCTAATAACGGCACTTGATTTGAAAATAGAGTTGCGATGTGGTTATCGACTTCAAAGGCTGTACTCATCTTTTTTCCCCTTGAGATGATTCGTTTCCGCCTTTCCGGTTTAGGTTATGGAAATGGCGAATAGCAAAATGCTCCGCGTTTGCGCATAGGCAAGCCGGAATGTGGGTCATCGTTTGGATGACGAATTGCTAAATCAGAGAATCAAGGTTCAGTAATGCTACTGTCCTGTTGAACAGGGCATAGAGGAAGTACAAAGCTGATTAGTGCGTATAAATTAAGTGAGTTCAATGTTGGGTATCCCATGCACATGCTGCCCCGCAGCAAGAGTATCCCGTCTATCGACAAAAGGACTTGTCGATACCTACCCTACGTGGTGTCACAATCAGCCTGAATGGTCACCACGCGTGTCCCCCAGAAGCTCAGTCCGAGATTGGCGCGAACCTTATCATAAAAAGAAAGTCAAGCGCAATCGTTTTTAATAATTATTCGCATCAGTTGCATAGTAAAATTGACATAAAACGTTATAAGCCAAATCCCTTTTGCCATACAAACTTTGTATACATCTATCTTTCATCGAAGAGAATCAAAGCGATACAAAAATGCCCCCGCAGTGCGGAGGCATTATGCTCACCAAATCATAGTGATTATTGTGCAGATTTCAGCGGTAAAGAGAGGCGCAGCAATGCATAACCCAATAGTGCTGCCGTGGTAGATCCCATCAGAATCCCCAAACGCGCGTAGGTGTCATAAGCTTCATTCACTTGGCCAAAAGCCAGTGATGAAATGAAAATCGACATGGTAAAACCAATCCCACACAATACAGATACTGCAAAAATATGTCTGAAATTAATACCCTCTGGCAACTTCGCCACGCCCAGTTTGACTGCAGCCCAACTGAAGCTGAAGATACCAATCGGCTTACCTAAGCAAAGCCCCAACGCCACACCTAATGGCAGCATGGATGTTAAACCGGCTAAAGAAACGCCTTGTAATGAGATACCTGCATTGGCAAAAGCGAACAGCGGTAAAATACCAAACGCCACATAAGGGTGCAGTGCATGCTCCAGATGCTTCAGTGGAGAATGCTCACCCTTGTTGCCTTTCAGTGGGATAGCAAATCCAATGACCACCCCTGCCAATGTTGCATGCACACCCGATTTCAATACAGCAATCCACAAAATCAAACCCGCAACTAAATACACACTGAGTCTAGTCACGTGTTTAGCGTTAAGCATGAACAGTACACCCGTCATGATAAAGCCGATGGTGAGTGCAATGGTTGATAAATCACTGCTGTAAAACAGAGCGATGATCACTACTACGCCAAGGTCATCGATGATCGCCAGCGCCAATAGAAACACTTTCAAACTCACTGGAACGCGCTTACCCAGTAAAGCCATAATACCCAGAGCAAATGCAATATCAGTCGCGGCAGGGATCGCCCAACCTTGGATTGCCTCTGGATCGTTAAAATTGAACATCACGTAAATCAGTGCAGGGGCAAGCATACCGCCTACTGCAGCAATTGCCGGGAAAATGGCCGTTTCACGCGATTTTAAAGCACCTTCCAACAACTCGCGTTTTACTTCTAAACCGATCAACAAGAAGAACACCGCCATTAAGCCGTCGTTGATCCAGTGCGAAACCGACATCCCAAACAGATAGGTATGCAAAAAGGCTTGATAACCTTCAGCCATTCCTGAGTTGGCAATAACCATAGCAATCGCCGCAGCAATCACCAACAAGATGCCGCCCGCCGATTCCATTTTAAAGAAGTCTCGAATCATGTCAGACATAAGTTTGTCCTTAAATTATGTTAATAATTGATTAACAATAGAATGATGACCCAGAGTGTAGCTAGGCTTGAGGCAATGGAAAAATCGATTGTAATGAGGCATTACTTCGGTTTTTCCGAGTTTATTCAGATTTCAGTGTAAATTTCACCTAATTTCAGTATAGACATAGCGCTTTGCATACCAATGGCAAAAATGGTAACGGATTGTTTTATCTTACCGGCATAACAAAGAAAGCGCATAACGCGCTTTCTTTGGGACAAACAATAATGAAGGTATGTCAGCCTTAATAACCCGATAACTGCATAAATCCGGTTTCGTTATGGCTGCCTAGTATTTTTATTCGACCTTCCCAATAGGGGATCAAAAAGGCTTGCCATGCATCTCGATCCAACGGCTCAATAGAAACATCAATTTGTTGCTTAGGAATGATTAACCGCCAACGTAAAGGAATACGCTTACCATTGCTGAGTTGAGACGAAGAGAGTGACTCTAGCTGGATATCGCTATTCGACAACACGATATTCTTACCCTTGCGGTCATACAACATGCCATAGAAATAGTCTGGAACACCATCATGACGAAAGCGATTGACACTTAACCAGCGCTGTTCATCTAGCGGGATAACGAAGTGATCGGTTCCGGTTTGCTCTGTCGCGACCAGTTCACTGCCCCACTCTTTGCTTAACCACGCTCGCCCGCTGACACGAAGCGCAGGCTGGTTAATGTTGGGGGCGAATAAACCATGTACGGCAATGTAAGGTTGTTGAAATTGGTAACTCGCCAACGAAAGTAGATCTTGCCTGATTTGATATCCGCGATCGCCTGAAAGCACGTAGGGACCCAATGCTCTCAGTTGCAAATTCAGTGCGAAATTGTCCGCGCTAATCTGTAAATTACCGGGTAAAGGCCCCATTCCAAGCGATCGCCAAGTCCAATTGTCAATCCACATACGGAAAGGTTGATCACTACTCCCCGTTTGACCAATTCCGCCGCGAGCTATTTTTTGATCCCGCAAAGCCATTTTCTTACCGTTAATGACTACCGAAGAGAAATACAGTTGTGGTGTCTGCCACCCCATCGTATCGCGTTCGTCCTGAGCTAAACGCAGAAAATTCCACTGAACACTGAATGTGTTGCCACTTTCATCTTCAAGCCAAGCGTAAAATCGCCACCACTCTTGTTGGAATTCGGGACGAGAAGCGAAATCCTCCGGCAAACGGACAGGGTGATTGGGAAGCACAGGTTCAAATACCGCCTGCTTGGTATGATTAGGATGGTCTGGTGAAGAGAGCAACATGCTGTGGTATTCATTTTTCTCATAGCCAATAAAGCCCACCACAAAGAACAAGGCGCCTAAACAGAGCCAAATCCATTTATTTGCTCGCAGTTGAAAACGGCGCATTACAATGCCTCTCGCAACGATTTCATCGGTGATTTCCGCGCTAAACGAATCACGGGTAAAGCGCCAGCTAAAATCAGCGCAACCATTGACCAAACCACAGTATGCACATATTGCCCTGGCACCATTTGTAACTGCATTGTCCAACCAAAAGAGTGTTTAATCACCACATCAATCACCAATTTGGCCAAGGTTAACCCCAATGGCAAAGCAATTAACAAAGAGATCGCACCAAAAACAAACAATTGCATTCCGCCAATCAATACTAACTCTTTCCCAGAGACACCAAGACAACGCAGTAAGGAAACATGGCGCTGACGTGATGTTTCTCCGGCTAGGGTTGAAAAGAAAATGCCACAGACTGCAATAAATAGCGTGATATTACCCAACGTTCCTGCGATTGAGAAAGTACGATCGAAGACTCGCATTGCGTGTGTATGAATATTGGTGTTATCAAAAATACGATCCGCATCCAGCCTGAAAATGGTGTCGAGGCGTTTTTTCACGCTTTCTCCGGTTAGCCCTTCTTTGAGCACGACCGCCAACGCAACGTTGCCCGTTCCAGCGAACGCTTTCATCCAGTTTTGATGCGACATCATTACTTGATGATAAGGATTGCCATAATCGTAATAAACACCAAACACCGCCCACCCAGAACCCATTGGCTCAGGTAAATCAATCAAATCACCCGGTCGGATGCCAAGTTTCAGTGCCATCGACTCACTCACCATCACACCACGTGCATGATGCAAATGATACCAGTAGTTCGGCACACCTAACTTCACCGTCAAAGAGTCCAATTCACCATCAGAAGCGCCGGTGCTCACCACTTGCACAGGGCCATGTTGAGAGGCAAAATCTTTTTCCCATCGCCACCACACTGAATCGACTTCAGGTTGTTGCCCGAGCCATTGGCTCATGCGCGAAGCCATACTATTACTTGGATAGAGGTAGATATCAGCGGCGAGTCGCTGGCTCAACCAACGATCAGTGGTATCACGAAAACTGCCCACCATGGTTTCAACACCAATATTGGCTGCCAACGCCACCATGAAGGCCATGGTCGCCACACCTCGATAACTCATACTCGCAGCCGCATCGGCAAAAAACCAACGTACCTTGACCCAACGCAGCGTATAGGAAAAACTGGTGAACAGTGTCCAGATAATGTATGGCGTAAACAGCGCAACACTCAGCAACATCAAACCAATAATCGCGAAACCTGATTGCTGGCTTTGAGGTGCTTGGTATATCGCTACTGCGGCAACGCACAAGGCGCAAGCTAACAACGCTTGCAACTTAAACTCTTTACCGGCGAAGCGGACTAACGACAATCGAGCCGATAAGCGGATCGGTTGTGAACGTAACAAGCGTACTAAAGGCCAAGCGCATGAGGCCAGCGCCGCAAAGAGAGCCATCAGTAAGCTGTAACTACTCCATGACCAATCCCACCCAATATCCAAATCCACATTGGCGTTATACAGGTAGCCTAAACTGCTGGCGACTGCAGGAATTAATTGGTTAGCGAGCAATAAACCAAACACGTTACCGCACAACCAACTGACGAGCACCAACAGCAGCAGTTCAACCATCAGTGCCTGCCCCAACTGCCAGCCATTCACCCCCATCTGTCTGAGTGTGCCAACTAAAGGTTGACGCTGTACCATTGAAAGTGACATTGCCTGATAAAAAATAAAGATGCCGACAAGGAAAGCCAACATGCCCATCGCGGTTAAATTCAGGTGAAAGGCCTGCGTTAACGATTCCAACTCAGAACGGGTGCTGCGCACCAAAGTCAAACCATTCGGCAAACTCTTCTTCAAACGATCCAACTTAGCGGCGGGCATATCCGCACACGCTATCACCGTGAGCCCGGAGCCCTTTTTCAGCATGCGCACTAAAGACAAATCGGCCACCACTCGCATTCCCGTCACTTGGTTATGCGTATCAATGGTGATCGGGCCGAGTTTCGAACCATCGGTCAGCGCAATGTAGTCCCCTTCTTGCCAATCTTGTAATTTGGCTAACTCTTGACTCACCATGATCGGATATGGCGGATTCATTAATTGCAATCCGGTTTGTTGCGCCAATGTTTTACTGCTGTCTAAAGACAGTAACGCAACAGGATCAACACCTTGCAAAATAATATCTAAGCCAGAAGTGGTACTGAAACGATAGTCATCAAAAGGCACACATTGCTGAAAACCATCTCGACGCAGTTGAATATAAAAACCTTGAGGGATTTTATTGGCAATGTGTTTAGAGCGAATACGATAAGGCAGAGGATTGGAAAACAGTTTTTCACCATGCTCGTAACTCTGTCTTGCATGATGATTTATGGCCGTAACGCCAACCAGTAAGGAAACCCCAAGAGTTAAACCAAGCCAGACCAGAAAAATCTGCAGCGGATAGCGACGATAATGACCCAATAGCGCTTTAACTACGGGCCATAACATGCAGCTGTCCTCCTTGCAGACGAATACAACCATCCATATGTTGTGCGACTTTTTCACTGTGCGTCACCAATAATAGTGCACAGTCCAACTGACGCGTCAGCGAGGTCAGCAAACGCATCACTGCTTCGGCATTACGCTCATCCAAGCTGCCCGTCGGTTCATCGGCAAGGAGAATTTTCGGTTCCATATACAAAGCACGAGCAATCGCTGCTCTTTGTTGTTGGCCACCAGACACTTCTTCAGGGTATCGGCCAAGCAGAGGCATGAGATCTAAAGCAGAAAGGATTTGTCGCCACAAGCCGGCATCTTCAGGAAGCCCTTTAAGTTGGCGACAAAAACGAATGTTATCGGCAATATTCAACGTTGGCAGCAAATTATATTGCTGAAAAATCTGCCCAATATTATTGCGGCGAAATGCGGTGCGGTTGTGCTCTGAGGTATGGTGCATAGGGAAGCCGGGAAACCAAATTTCGCCAGAATCTACGCAGTCGAGTCCCGCAATAAGATTAAGCAATGTGCTCTTACCCGAACCACTTTCGCCCATCAGCGCTAACTGATCGCCTTGATTTAACGTCAACTCAGCCCCCTGCAACACAGGATGAAACTCATCACCGTCTACATAGCCTTTGCATAGGTCTACCAGTTGTAACATCAAACCACTCATTGCCGAAAATGAAACTGGGAACAGAATCTACACCAAAACCCCAAACGGAGAAAGCATTTTGGCTAGCAGATCACACTATATGCATTAATTTGCACCAATCGACCGATGAGTGTCTAATTTTCAATCAAATTCTTCATCCACTTCTTGCTTTTCATACGGTGTAATGAGCCAAACCATTTCACGGCTTCTTCGGTAAGGAACAGCAAATAAATCCATTCCGGATCGACTTTAAGCACCAAGGCGGCAAAAGCGGCCAATGGAATTCCAATACACCATTGCGCAACGATGTCTTGCCCTAGGCAGAATTTCACATCGCCCCCTGCTCGCAACACACCCACAATCACCGTCATAGGTAGTGAACGCAGCACAATGCCTAGACTCAAGATCAAAATGAATTTTTCTGACAGCTCCCGAGTTTCCGGCGTCAGCGCAGTAAACGCACCAAGGACTGGAATTTGCAACAGATACAAGCAGATAGCGACAACCACTCCCACCAGCACACTGCACGCAGTGACCCCAATTGCTTGGTAATAGACGGCCTGATAATTTTTGGCACCGAGTTGATTACCCACCAGAACTGCGGCGGCATTCGACATGCCGATCAATAGGCTCAACGAAATCGACTCAACTGGGGTCATCACCGATAACGCCGCGAGCCCTTGCACGCCCGTCTGCCCCATAATCGCATGGTAGGTGAATAACCCCGCAGCCCAGATCAAGAAGTTAAACGTTGTTGGCAAAGAGAGGCGTAGAAAACGGCTGATCTTGGGCCAGTCAATCACCGCTTTCACATCTAACCAACCAAAGGCCATCAAATGCTGTTTGCCATACAAATAGCTGTATAAACAAGCCACCTCAATTGCCCCACTGAGCACGGTGGCTATCGCGGCACCTTCAATCCCCATCGCAGGGAAGCCGAACTTACCAAAAATCAGGATCCAGTTAAGCAGAACGTTGGATAAGATACCGATACCACTGAAAAAAGTGCTCACGCCAGGCTTGTGCATGGCGCGCAACCCAACAGCCATACTGCTCACACACGCTACCGCAAACATGGTGAACGAGGTGATCACCAAATATTGGCTACCTAAGGCGTTGACTTGTGTTGATTCGGTCGTCAGCGACATAATTTGTTGTGGGAAGAACAAGAACAGCAACACGGTGAAAAAGGCAAAGAAGTTAGAGACTAACCACGTGAGTGCCGTACTTTCACGCACACCTTTGCGATCCCCTGCCCCCCAATATTGCGCGGTCAGCAATGCGCCACCCGTGGTCACACCCACCAACATAATGGTGGTCACAAAAGTAGCGCGAGCGGCAACGCCAACGGCCGCAATTTCCGCTTCTCCAAGTTGACCTAACATCAAGACGTCAACCAACCCTCGGCTGGAAAACATGATATTTTGTAGTGTGATCGGCAACGCGATGGCGATCAGGCGGCGAAAAAAATCCCCTCTCATGTGGGATAAAACTTGAGAGACAACAGACACAACATCACTCCACAGCGTGTGATATCCCCTTCCTAATCAGTCCATAAACTCGACTAAGGAGGGCATAGTAAGCAGAAAAATCCGCGTTATTATACTCACGCGTGCATAATCACAACAAACGATTAAAAAGGATGACCGAATGAAAAAGGTATTAGTGTTAGGTGCATCAGGTTATGTAGGGGCGCAACTGCTGCCATTACTTCTGGATGCGGGATACCAGATCACCGCAGCCTCCCGTCAAATTGAAGCGCTCAACACTCGTCTGCCTACTCATCCCAACTTGACTCGGCTCAGTCTCGATCTCGCTGATCGTCAGAAAACGCTCGCGACCATCCCCAATTATGACCTAGTGTTTTTCTTAGTGCATGGTATGGCTCATGGGGGAGATTTTGTCGATTACGAGCTGTTATTGGCACAAAACGTAAAGGATGCGCTCGATCTTCCGCATAATCAGGTGCGACATGTCATTTATTTAAGCTCTTTGCAGCCAGAATCCGGTCACTCGCCACACCTACAAGCTCGTTACGATACCGGTCGAATTTTGCGCCAATCTCTCGTGCCCATTACTGAACTTAGAGCAGGTGTCATTATTGGTTCTGGTTCTGCGGCTTTCGAGATCATGCGTGATTTTGTGTATAACCTGCCCGTGCTGATCACGCCCAAATGGGTTGACTCCAAAGCCAACCCTATTGCGCTAACCAACCTCAATACTTATCTGCTTAAGTTTGCCCAAGAGCAGCCACGCGAACATCAGATGTTTGAACTTGGAGGACCCGATGTATTGAGTTATCGAGAACAATTTCGCATTTTGTGCGAGCTCACTGGCAAACCATTTCGCTTGTGGTCGACACGCTTTCTCACCCCGCGCATGGCTTCACGCTGGTTAGGCATGGTCACGTCCGTGCCAAGCACTATTGGTCGCTCTCTTCTAGAAGGATTGACCCACGATTTTATTGCAGACACCCATTCAATAGCGGCACGCTACCCGCAAGTGTTAATTTCCTACCGTGAAGCTGCCGCCCAAGCGATGGAGAGTGAGGGGACTTTTGTGCGTAGTCAGGTGTGGGGCTTTGATCCTAACGCCATTTTACGTTGGCAGCCCGGGTTTGGTTATTACCCGAAACAGGCGGGTGCCAGCATCGAAACCGAATTAAGTAGCCAGGAACTATGGAAAGTGATCCGCACCATCGGCCGTCGTGACCAAGGTTACTTTTTTGCCAACGTGTTGTGGCGCACACGAGAATGGCTCGATCTCTTTTTCGGCGGTGGTAAACCGATACGGCGTTATCCGGCCGGTGCTGAACTGGCAGTCGGTGATTTTATTGATTCTTGGAAAGTGATTCGCTGCCAACCTCAACAGTTTTTGTCACTGCTGTTTGGCATGAAAGGCCCCGGATTGGGACGTTTGGAATTCACCATTGACGATTTAGGTGGTAAACGACGCCTCAATGTAACGGCTTGGTGGCATCCACAAGGTTTTCTTGGCCTTTTGTATTGGTATGCGATGATGCCGGCTCACCTGTTTATTTTCCGTGGCATGGTACGAGCAATCATAAAAAAATCCCGCCGCGATTAAGCGGTGGGATCAATTTATAGTACAGCTCAAATCGATTTATTGAGCGCGAAACGAGAGCGGAATCTCTGCCAACTGTGTGCCTTGGTTAGCAGGGAAAATCAGGTACTCACCGTGATATTTCACATTCGATTTGTAATCCGTCTGCTTGTGAACCATAAATCCGGCAGCGAAAGCTTTTTCCACAAAACCGGCATGATGACCACGCACAAACCAATTCATAGGTTTGACTAACAGCTCGCCATCGAAACAGGCTTCACACTGCACGGAACACAATGCCAATGAGTTCTGACCATCAGTAAAAATCTGCACTTTTCCAGCATTGACTAACGGCTCAGAGGTTGAAACTTCCCAACCGGCTTGCTCCATCTCATCCAAGAAAGCTTCGATCTGCTTATCGGTAATCGGCGTATGGTCTTGCTCAGCAAAAAAATGGGCGTAATACGCAGAAATGCGTTGAAAGGTCGGTAACAGTTGTGATTCTGTCCCTTTCGAGCGCCCCGCTTTCTGCCACTGAGTTAAATTGTCACCCACACAACGATGAAAACGTTGTGCTTTCAGCGCCTTGGTCACCCAGTGCACTAAAAAATGGTTATTCGCCACAGGCGCATTCGCCAGTTTGCCCGCTTTATGCTCGGCCTCTAATTCTGCCAATGCAGTGTTCACCACATTTTGAATTTCTAAATGGTAGTTCGCCATTACGCTTTTCTTCCTAACGTCCAGTAAAAGGCGCCTGATAACACAGAGCAAGCGGCCATCACAAATATCATTGGCCACGTTTCCGTACCCGGCAGTGCCGCTACCACGGCACCAATAATCGAGCCAGTACCAAAACGCAGCGTCCCCGCTAATGACGAAGCCGTACCCGCCATGCGTGGGTATTTACTTAGCAGTAATCCCATGGAGTTACTGCCTATCGTTGAAATCGTGCCAACAAACAGCACCACAAAAGGTACCGTTCCCCACAATCCCCAATTCATTAACCAACTCGTGAATAGGCCAATCCCAGCAATCAACTGGATAAATAAGCCAAAACGCAGCATGTTGTGCGAACCAACTCGTTTTACAAAACGGCCGTTAATGCTGGTCATGGCGATCATCGCCACGATATTCAGTCCAAACAGGTAGCCGAACTCACTCGGGCTGACACCATAAATATCGATGTATACAAACGCCCCAGCGGTTAAGAAAGCGAACATTCCCGCAAATGAAAAAGCACCCGAGAAAATAAGCCCCATCGCTACAGGGTTTTTGCAAAGATTATAGTAGTTACGAATGGTGCTACGAAAACGCAATGGTTGACGATTCTCAGGGCTTAGTGTTTCAGGAATTTTCCACATCACCATTGCGATCACAAGCGCGGCAAACAGTGCAAGTACCCAGAAAATCGAACGCCAACCGAACCAAATCGCCAAGTGCCCGCCAATCATAGGCGCAACCAAGGGGGCGAGTGTCACCACTAAAGTGACAAACGACATCGCTCGCGCAAAATCTTCGCGATCAAACATATCGCGCACCACGGCTTGGATAACTACCGCGGCAGCAGCGCCTGCAAAACCTTGCGCTGCACGAATATAGGTTAACGCATCAATCCCATTCGTGGTGGCGCTGACCATCGCTGCGATGCCGAATAAAAAGATACCGCATAACATCACTGGGCGGCGGCCATAGCTGTCAGCAAGAGGACCATGTAGTAACTGCCCTATCGCAAAACCTGCGGTGTATGCCGTCAGGGTAATCTGTACCGCACCGGCGTTCACACCAAAATCGCGGGCAATGGTTGGCATGGCGGGTAAATACATGTCGATCGCTAGCGGTGTCAACGCACCGAGCGCACCGAGCACAATATAAAGCAACAAGCTCATTTGTGGGGCTTGTTGGGGATTTATGGTTGGGGCAGACATAATTCTCCGTAGAGTTAAATTCATGTTTTGGCATACACCTTACAGTGTATGCCAATCAGAGATTGCTTGATGAGGCAATAAATCGTGGGTGACTTGACGCTCAGGCTGAGTGCTAAGTCCTGTCGGTCTATGGTCTTAAAAAATGCCGCGATTAACTAGTTCTAATTCGGAAACAATCTATTTCCTAAATCTTTGTTTATTTCCAGATTGAAGCGACTTCGTCTTCTGTTAAATAGCGGTATTCGCCGGGCTCTAATGCCTCATCCAATGTGATTTGACCAATTCTCTCACGATGTAACCCAATGACTTTATTACCCAACGCCGCAAACATGCGTTTCACTTGGTGGTATTTGCCTTCATGAATGGTCAGCAGCGCTTCGGTTTCACTGACAATTTCCAACTGTGCTGGCAAGGTCAATTCACGCTCACCGCGTAATTCGATGCCTTTAGTGAATTGCTCAGCGTAATCAGCTTGAATGGGATCGGCCAACCACACGCGGTACGTTTTCTCACACTTATGTTTTGGTGAAGTCACACGGTGTGACCACTGGCCATCATCGGTAATCAGCAGTAAACCTGTGGTATCGACATCCAAGCGGCCTGCGAAATGCAAATCTTCAATATTCACTTCATCAAGCAAGGTAAAAGCAGTTTGGTTGAAGCCATCTTCATGTGAGCAGACCACACCGTCAGGCTTATGCATCATGATATAGCGTGGGCCGTGCAGCGTGATTTCGCGATCTTGCCACTCAACGCATGAAGTCTCTTTGAGCTTGAACGCGCCACTTTTTTGTACAACATCATCAACGGTCACTTCACCACTTTTGAGAAGTTGAGTGGATTCTTTGCGCGTCGTACCGAGCGCATCACACAGGAATTTGTCTAAACGCATGCTTACCTCATCTGCTTGAAGTCGGCTATTATACAGACCTGTCACCATAATTACCCAGCGCAATTGCATGTCACGCATCCTAAGCGATGCAAAACACATCAATTGCCCAAACAACTTCGGTAACTCCCATCGGATGTATACGTTACGACCTTATCAAGCCGACTCAGTCAAAGCCGTCGTGCACTATTTTCGCCAGCACTCGACCCCAGCCGTGATTGTGCTCCCGACCGGTGCGGGCAAAAGCTTAGTGATTGCAGAACTCGCCCGCCTTGCACGTGGTCGCGTATTGGTATTGGCGCATGTCAAAGAACTGGTTGAGCAAAACCACGCCAAATATGAAGGCTATGGCCTGACGGGAGCCATTTTTTCGGCAGGATTAGGCCGTAAAGAAACCGACCAACAAGTCGTGTTTGCCTCAGTACAATCAGTAGTTCGCAACTTATCCGAGTTCCAAAACCAGTTCTCTTTATTGGTGATTGATGAATGCCATCGTGTACCCGATGACAAAAACAGTAGCTATCAAAAAGTGATCAGCCACTTGTTGGAACTCAATCCGGGAATGAAAGTGTTAGGGTTGACTGCAACTCCTTATCGGCTCGGAATGGGATGGCTCTATCAGTACCACACTCGCGGTTTAGTACGCAGCGAAGAGTCCCGTTTTTTCCGCGATTGTATTTTTGAGCTGCCGATTCATTATCTGCTCGATGAAGGCTTTCTCACCCCCGCGAAACTGATTGATACACCCGTGATGAGTTACGACTTCTCACAGCTTAAACCAGCCAATACTGGGCGTTACCGCGAATCTGAACTCGATTTAGTGATTGAACAGTCACAACGCGCCACACCGCAAATTATCGCGCAGATCATTCAGTTTGCTAAAGATCGACAAGGAGTGATGATTTTTGCTGCGACCGTGCGCCACGCCGAAGAGATTTATCGCTTACTGCCCACCGAGCACTCCGCTCTAGTGATTGGGGATACCCCAACGCCAGAACGTGACCGCATCATCCAAGCCTTCAAACAGCAGCAAATAAAGTTTTTGGTCAATGTATCCGTGCTCACCACTGGGTTTGATGCGCCGCATGTCGATTTGATTGCGATTTTACGCCCCACCGAATCAGTCAGCTTATATCAGCAGATCATTGGCCGCGGGCTGCGCCTTTCCTCCGGTAAAACCGACTGCTTGGTACTCGACTATGCGGGTAATCAGTACGATTTATATCAACCTGAAGTGGGCGATCCGAAACCCGATTCAGACAGCGAAATCATCACTATTCCCTGCCCTGCTTGTGGTTTTAACAATAATTTTTGGGGCAAGCTGGATGCGAACGGCTTCTTGCTTGAACATTATGGCCGCCGCTGCCAAGGTTTTTTCACTGATGATGAAACAGGCGAGCGTGAACATTGTGGTTACCGTTTTCGTGCGAAATACTGCAATGAATGTGGTGCGGATAACGACATCGCAGCGCGCATCTGCCATGAATGCGATGCCACGTTAGTTGACCCTGATAAGAAGCTCAAAGAGGCGCTCAATCTGAAAGATGCCTTGGTATTTGAATGTACCGACATGAGCTTGAAAGTTCATAAAGACGCCAAAGGGAAAAGTCAGCTTCAAGTGACTTACCACGGCCAGGATGCCGTACAAGTACACCAATTTTGGCCGTTGAGTACACCGCGCCAAAAGCAGCAATTTCTCGATCAATTTGTGCGCCCACATTTGGCGGATAAACATCGTCCATTTGAGGCCGCAACGCCGGCTAAAGTGGTGGATCATCAGCACCGTTTTCGTCCGCCATTGTTTGTGATTGCTCGCAAATCTGGCCGTTTCTGGGCAATCCGTGACAAAGTGTTTGCCGATGAGTTTGTTTCTCCAACTGAGAGCAAGCCATTACAGCCCTAGAAATAACAACTATCCCCTGCAAACCGGAAAGAGTTGAAAATGAATTCACTTTCTGTTCATTTTTCTCCGGCTATACTCGGCAACAGATTCAAAATTCAGGTATTGACTATGCACATTCTCCATATGCCGCTGAAGCCGCAAGCGAGTACCCTACTCCTAGTGCTCTTTTTAGGGTTCATATTTCCTGCTCACGCCGATAACAAAGTGCAAGATTGGGAACAAGGTTCGTATCGTGAAGGGACGCAGATCGAAATTGATGAAGACCAAGATGACGTTTACCGCGCCGTTCAAAAAGGCCTTATTCGTCCATTTGCAGAACTCTATGCCACTGTTGATCAACAACTGAATGGACGCTTAATCAAAGTTGAACTTGATGAAGACGACAGCGAATGGATTTATGAGCTGAAATTGGTGTATGACAACCAAGTATTCCGCGTGGAATATAATGCTGCCACGCTTGAATTGATGTCGATTCGCGGACGCAACGTCATTCGTGCTATAAAAAAATAACCGAGCAAGCCATGAAAATATTAGTTGTTGAAGATGATGTACAGTTGGGTAATCAAATCCTATCAGCCTTAGATCAAACTGGCTGGGTTCCCGAACTCTCACAAGATGGGATTGATGCGCTGTACCGCGCCACTGCCGAAGAATGGGACGTGATTGTGCTCGATCTCGGCCTGCCTAAATTGGATGGTTTGACGGTACTTAAAGGCATTCGAGATGAAAACATCAACACACCCGTGGTGATTTTGAGTGCGCGCGACACCCTGACTCAACGTGTAGAAGGTTTAAATGCAGGTGCGGATGATTACCTGACTAAACCTTTTGAAATGGTGGAGCTGATCGCTCGCATTCGTGCTCAATTACGTCGTGCTTCGGGTAACGCCTCCCCAGTCATGCAAGTGGGCGATCTCAGTTTAGATACACGCACTTCCAAAGTGATGTGGCGTGGACAAGCAATTAGCCTCACGGCCTTAGAATATAAAGTGATCGCGTATTTCATGCATAACCCAGAGAAAGTGATTTCGCGTACTGAGCTGGTAGAGCATATCTATAAACAGGATTTCGATCGCGACTCCAACACCATTGAAGTTTTTATTGGTCGTTTGCGTAAAAAAATTGCGCCAGATGTGATCAAAACTGTACGCGGTCTTGGATATCAACTGCATGCCTGCTAAGCCACATTTTTTACGCCATCTCAGTTTAAAAACCCGCTTGCTGCTCGCAGCCACGTTGTGGCTTAGTGCAATGATCCTAGCGGCGGGTTACCTGATTCCAAGCCTCATTCATCAATACTTGATTCAAGATGTGCAAAGCCAGTTGCAACTCTCGATGGATGAGATCACCGCCAATCTGGAAGCCAATCCGCAAGGGCAGCTTACCCTTACAACTCGCCTTGCCGATCCGCGTTTTGCGCAGCCGTACAGCGGGTTGTATTGGTCAGCCACCTTGGGTAAACAAACCTTGCGTTCACGTTCATTGTGGGATCGTTTTTTAACCGAAGAATCGCATGTGCACGACACGGTTTATCGCGGTGCAAATGGTGAATCTTTGATTGTGCTAAAACGTACCGTTTATTTACCGGATTTTTCACAGCCGATCACCATCACAATTGGCCTAGACGATGCACCACTTAAAGCGACATTGCAGCGAGTCAGCAAAGAGTTGTGGATGATTTTAGGACTGCTGTTTAGTGGAATACTGATTTTGATTGGAGCACAAGTGACGTGGTCACTTCGGCCGCTCTCTAAAATGCAACGCGAACTGGCCGCATTGCGTAATGGTCAGCAAAATGCTGTGAATGGTGATTACCCGAAAGAGATTTCACCACTGGTGAATGACCTCAACGCTTTACTGTTCCACTACCAAGAATTGTTAGAACGAGCGCGCCATCATGCGGGTAATCTGTCACATGCACTGAAAACGCCGCTCTCCGTACTTAAAAACGAAGTTGCACAACTGGAAAGTTCACAGCTCAAGGCTCGATTACAACCTTCCGTAGAACAGATCCAACAGCAAATTGACTATCATCTGGGTCGAGCTCGTATGGCAGGTTCCGCCAACATTCTTGCCGTCAAAACCTCGCCAAGTTTAAGGGTGGATGCGATTTCGCAAGCATTTGACAAAGTCTATGCTGAGCGAGAAATCACGCTGGTCAATGAGCTTGATTCAGACTTGGAAGTGACCGTTGAACCGACTGATTTCGATGAAATGATCGGTAATCTGCTCGAAAACGGCTATAAATGGGCAAATAGCCTTATTCGCGTTCATAGCCACCCTATAGATGAACATTGGGTACAGATCTGTATCGAAGATGATGGGCAAGGGATTCCGGCGGACAATATTGAGAAAGCGTTAAAACGTGGCGTTCGCTTAGATGAAACCACACCCGGTACTGGGCTTGGCCTTAATATTGTGAGTGAAATGGCACACAGTTATCGTGGCGCTCTGGCGTTGGGTGAGAGTCGTTTGGGTGGTTTAAAAGCAACGCTCACGTTAAAAAAACCGTCACACGATGTAAAAGCAGCCAAATCACGCTAAAAACCGTATAAACGCCGATTTTCAGTTGCTCGGCCAGTCAATGAATGCTAGTATCCGCGCTCGTTTCTGACCCTATTTATAGGCTTAGAAACTCTACGACAAGGACAAGGTCGCATTGTCCTGTCACTCTGTTTTTTACTAATTTGAGAGTAAATACTATGAAATTCGAAGCAGTATTACGTACTGATCTAGGTAAAGGTGCGAGCCGCCGCCTACGTAACACTGGTTACTTCCCAGCGATCGTTTACGGTGGTGAAGCAGCTCCAGTTTCTATCTCACTGAACCACGATGACGTGATGAACCAAATGGACAAGCCTGAGTTTTACGAAGCTATCGTTCTGGTTATCGACGGCCAAGAAGTGAAAGTGAAACCACAAGACGTTCAACGCCACGCGTACAAGCCAAAAGTTGAGCACATGGACTTCATCCGTATCTAATTCCCTACCAAGGAATTATTCGGATTAAATCCAGCCTTTTGCATAAATAAGATCATCGGCATTACCAACCGAGAAATCTAAAAATTCGAAACCCCGATAGCTACCAACTGTCGGGGTTTCACCGTTTTAGACACTTGAAATACTTTTCACCGTGCTGCTATTTGCAATCAGATCAGCAAGATGCATAGCTTCAATCCAGCTCCTCAGCAAAACGTGCGGCTCGTGCTTGAATCAAGCTGCAATGAGTAGCTGCCATCAGTTCTGCTAACGTTATCGACGGGTTCTGCGCAACTAAGCGCTGCAATTTGGCTTCTAAAGGCTCCAACTTATCACTGTGCAGCCTTAATCCGGCGTCTAACTTTTTGATCAAATACTCAACTTCACGGTCATCTTCCACTCTAAGTTGGATAAGAAAAGCCTGAATAGCCATCGCCTCCCCCATCAACTGCCAGTTGCGTGAGCGGCGAATACGTTTGAACTCACAACCCAAGGGTAGAGCTTGCTGCTTCAAACGCTTTACTGTCTCCCCACCGATACGGTGAATCAAAGAAGGCAACATAATCGCCACCAATTGATCGGTTACTTCCACTGAGCGGTGCCTACTATCAACGCGATTTTATCTATTTCCTTTGGGTTTACTGAAACGACTTCCAAAACTGGTAAAGGCCACTAATATCCGCCGAGCACATCAAATCCATACATTGACTCAAACGTTCATCTGGCCATGTCCACCACTGCATCTCTAACAGCATCTCAATGTGTGCTGGACTAAACCGATATTTAATGTGCTTAGCAGGGTTAGAGCCTACAACTTCGTAAGGCGCTACATCCTTGGTCACAACAGCCCGGCTTGCAATGATTGCGCCATCACCCACCGTAATACCTGGCATAATCATCGCTTCAGAGCCAATCCAAACATCATTCCCAATGCAGGTGTCGCCCGCTCTGGAAAACCCATCTTTGGCCTCTGCGAAGTTCGGATTTTGCTGATAGAAAAAAGGAAAGGTACTAGCCCAATCGACTCTATGGCCTTGATTACCTGCCATCATAAATACCGCGCCTGAACCAATCGAGCAGAAACTGCCAATGATTAATTTATCGACATCGTTACGCTCAGGGCTGAGATAACGCGCGCAATCATCAAAGCTATGAGCGTGGTAATAGCCTGAGTAGTAGCTATGGCGCCCCACAATGATATTGGGGTTGGTGATCTGTTCTTGGATTGGTTTGCCAGCAAACGGACTTTCAAAATAATTCATCTTATTTCTCGTGACGGTGTTCTATTGATTATCGGTGGTGAGTAGATAACTCACTTTACCTTGCTTATCAAGGGTGAATAACCAAACACTCTTATCCACTTGAAAACGATATTGGTTGGTAACTGAGGTTGCCTCCAATTGTTTGATAAACTTGCTCCAATCTTGCTGTGCAATCACAAACGAGCCTTGTGAGTGGTTTGTATCCAGATTATTCGCGATCTGAATTTGCGTGGTTGAGGCGGGAAGAATTTGCGGCAGCCAGCCGCGTTCAAACAGATGATCCGCCTGAGCCTGCTGATAATCGGCGTAGTAATTTTCAACCACATCTGAACAGCCCAATAACACCAAAGTAAAAGTAAGGAGTAACTTTTTCATTCAAACCTCATGGGTTGTTATGCTAAGAAAGATAAAACCGATTGAGCTCGGATTTTACAACAATTGGGAACCTTGCAATGGCCGATATTGTCAGCAAAAAGCAAGAAGCCACAGATACGTCTTTTTAACCAATCATCCAATGCCCATAACAAGGAAGTCTATGCCCTTAGTCACTGAAACCCGCCGGCTAGTCATTCGGCATTTTGAGCACGGCGATACGCAATTTATCATTCGGTTACTCAATGAAGAGTCTTTTATCCGCTATATCGCCGACAAAAATGTACATACCACCGAAGATGCCCTGAACTACCTCACAAATGGTCCAATCGCCAGTTATCATGCCAATGGATTTGGCCTCAATATGGTTGAGCTTAAGGCGTGCGGTACACCAATTGGCATGTGTGGCATCATAAAAAGGCCAGAACTGCAAGAACCCGACCTCGGTTATGCTTTTTTGCCTGAACATTGGCGTAAAGGCTATGCCGAAGAGGCGGCAATAGCAGTATTGCACCACGCTTTCCAGCACTTTCATTTCCAGCAACTCCTCGCGATAACCCTGCCTAACAATCAAGCCTCCAATGCTTTATTGAAGAAAATCGGCTTTACCTTGCTTGGTTCTTGCGAACTGTATGGCGATGAAAATAACTTGTATCGATATCAGCATAAAAAATCATGATCTATCTATCATAACGCCATGAAATTGATGCCAGTGATGTCGCTTGAACCATACTGAAATGAATACAACTTCAATAACTTTTCATTTTTTGTCGGGGGTGGATCATGGTATCCAATCTACAGAATCGTGCTCATCGCACGATAGCCACAGGCACTACAAACTCACTACATAGCGTTGGTCTTCGCTTAAAGTTGATTGTAGTGCTGATTGTCGTTTCAATTCTTTTTCTGGGGTTCAAGGGACTAACAGGCATGCAAAATGCCTCTAACTCTATTGAATCACTTTACAAAAAAGGCATGCAGCATACGATTCGGGCTGGTCGCATACTGGATGAATTAGGCAGTGCACGTAGCCAACTACTACTGGCTTTCCAACATGACCCCTCTTCGAAATATGCACTTATGCATGATCATCCGATCCAAATTCACATTGAGGCGATCCAAACTTCCATCTCTGACTTACATGAAATTATCGACAGGCAGATTCTCGCCACTGCCTTGGATGAGAAAGAAAAATCCGTCATTGATCCATTGAAAGAGAAACTCGACCAAGTCACCGACAATGGTTTTGTACCAGCACTCGCCCTACTTAAAGAAGAGAAATACGACGAGGCCAACATGGTTCTGTTGCAAAAAATCAATCCTCTTTATGGCGATATTAAAAAAGCCGCAGAAGCGTTTCTGGATATCCAGATCCAAGAAGGTAAAGACAACTTTTCCAGTTCACAGTCCGATATTCAGCAATTTATTTGGAGTGTCAGTTTGCTAGGTACCCTAGCTTTAGTCGTCACCACAACCCTAGCGTTATTGATTGCAAAACGAGTGAACAATGCAGTTCACCAGTTGGCGAGTTCCGCAACCAATATTGCCAATGGTGACCTCACGCAGCGGATCCCCATAACCGGAGACGATGAATTCTCTGATATTGCAGAATACGTCAACCGTATCGTGGGCAGCTTTCAAGAGGTGATCAGCAGTAATCGGCATTCGATTTCTGCATTAGCGGCTGCCGCCGAAGAGAATGCAGCAGTCGCAATGCAAACGAAGCAGAACATCGTGGAACAACAGTCACAAACCCAGCAAATTGCCACGGCCATTCATGAATTTACCGCCACGGTTCATGAGGTTGCACAAAGCGCAGACTTAGCCGCCGAGGCTTCCGGAGAAACTGAGCAAGCCGCAAAGCAAGGGCGTAAAGTGGTTGATGAAAATATCGCGATGATTGAGAACCTTTCCTCTGATTTACAAAAAATGCTCGCAGCAATGCAACTGCTTGCCAAAGATTCAGAAGATATCGGTAGTGTGGTGGATGTTATTCAAGGCATTTCTGAACAGACTAATTTATTGGCGCTCAATGCTGCTATTGAAGCGGCACGCGCGGGGGAACAAGGACGAGGCTTCGCAGTGGTTGCCGATGAAGTACGAACCTTGGCAAGCCGCACCCAAGAATCGACAAAACAAATTCTTCAAACCGTGCAACGTTTACAACAAAGCAGTCGAGATTCTGCTCATTTAATTGAACAGGGGGTGGATGGTGCCTCAAAAGCGGTCGAAAAAGCGCGTTTAGCCGGTACTGCCCTGTCGCAAATTACGGCTAACGTAGATCGTATCTCAACCATGAACACACAAATTGCCACCGCATCAGAAGAGCAAAGTGCAGTGACAGAAGAAATCAATAAAAACATTATCACCATCAGTGATATCTCCAACCAAACTGCATTAGGAGCCCAACAGAGCTCCGAAGCCACACTGGAACTGGCAAGGCTCGCTGAAGCAATGCAACAAGAAATCGTACGTTATAATGCTTAACTGAAGCTAACTGATTGAGGCGGAACATAATCCGCCCTTTCAGGCACATTTTCAGGCACACTCATTAAATCAGCACAACCTTGTAGAGCTTTATTCTAGATTTGGCTCCAAAAGCCTCAGAATTTGATCTTGAGCCACAAACATAACTTTGCTGAATGTTTTGTCTCTGTACTACATGCAAAGCGTGGTAGTTTGAGCCCAATAGAGCTATGGCTCTATTTATTACAACAATAAAAAGGGTTCACCTATGCATAAATCACTCTCCTTAGCCGTGCTTCTGACTCTCGTGCTGGTTGGCTGTCAGTCAGAAGAAACACAATCTACTCAACTCAGCTCACAGGCAAAGGCGGATGCGGTTGTCGCTCAAAAACGCCAATTGGCAGAATCGTTCAGCCAACATTATGCGGCATACGCGCAAACGCTAAAAACGCAGATCACCGCAGATAATCTCAGTATTTCCATGTCGGAATTGGTTGACGTGGCACCGAACTCCGAAATCAGCCAACAGTTGCGTTCAGCCGATAATCGAGTTCGTTCCCTAAAAGGGATTGAGCAATACACGGATCAATTGCTGCAATTACGCTTAGCCGATGCCTCAATGCTACAAGAATGGCAAGAGGGTCAAAGCCCGCTGTTTGCATTTGAACCCAGTGGTAACGATGAATCTTGGCAGTATATTGAGGCTTTCGATGTGTACGGACAGATCCACCAGTTAGATGTTTATCAATTACCCGATGTCCCTGTCTTTGTGGTGGATAACGATAGTGCAATCGAACTAAAAGCCGGTCTGCAAGTGATGCGAGCAGAAATGCATCGTTTGGGACAAAATTCACAGCTTGCAACAGAAGAAAGCAGCTCTGTTGAATCATCCGCTCGTGCACTCAATCGTAGCGCGGACGCGGATACCCCACCACTCTCTACCACTGTGCTGAAAAAAATCCGTTTGCAAGATGACAAAGAACCTTGGATTTCAGGACGTGCCGAAATTTACGCATTAGTTACGGGTGTAGACCCAAGCCGCGACGCCCCAACCATTGATCTGATTGATATGCCCTATCTGGATTACGACCAACAAGACTACTTCCCGAATCAAGTCGTCATCCACTGGGCTCGTTATCGTTGGGGCGCGGCAGACATGATTCTGATGGAGCAAGATGATGGCACCGACTACAAAGAGTTAGCTAAACAGCTCGTTAAAGTAGCCGAAGAAGTGCTCAAACTCATCCCAGATCCAGAGGTACAAGGTTACGCCATAATTGCTCAGATTACGGGAAAAATTATCGAGGCAATCCCAGATGGGTTACTGGTCAATGACGATGACTTTGTCGATGTGTTTTACACCTTAATGCAGGATACCTCTTACACGGATCACCCTGGAGCGAATGGTAATGCCGTCGCAACATTTGAGCCGCTCACCATCTATCCGACCAAATAATTTTTTCTACTCACATACAGAAGGCAGGCTTACACCTGCCTTTTGCCGTTCAACGGATAGTACAAATGCTTGATGACTAGGCTAAAAATGTAATCCCATTTGCAATAATTCAGCTCTTGCTTGATGCGCATCCACAAATTGAAAAGCATGAAAACCTTGCTGACGCGCCCCCATTACATTCACCAACATATCATCCATAAAGACACTTTCTTGCGGGTCCAAATGCTGACTTTCTGCCAAATATCGATAAATCGCCGGATCCGGTTTGAGTAAGCCGCACTCACTCGACACAACCGCGCCTGTGAATTTTGGCCAGAAGTCATACTGCTCTTTTAGGTAAGCGACAATTTCATTGACATTGTCCGTCAGTGCATAGAGGCGGTAGCCCGCTTGCAGCAAATCATCCATCAGTTTTTGCGTGCCAAGCAGTAACACTTGCGTTTCTTTAATGTGGAAGAACAGTTGCTCTAATGTATCGTGGGGAAGACCGAGTTGCTGATGAAACGCTTGCTTCACTTCTTTCTCGGTGTAGTGGCCTTTATTGAGATCACGCCACAGTTCACTTTTAAATACGCTTGTCGCTAATGTGGCACTTTGTTCACCCTCACCAAAGGTCAGTTGAGCAATCTCTTGTGGCGCCCATTTCACAATTACGTTGCCGACATCAAATACCACATTACGAATGGTCATTCCGGACTTCCCCTTGTTGAGTTGGAGGCAAGAGTTTAACTAACTCGCTCGCATATTATTGGCTAAAGGGTCACAAAGTAATCAAATGATTCAGGCACAAAGAAAGGCAGCACTCGAACCATTTGCTTGGGGGAAGCATCAG
Organism: Vibrio metoecus; assembly: GCF_009665255.1. Classification (NCBI taxonomy): domain Bacteria; kingdom Pseudomonadati; phylum Pseudomonadota; class Gammaproteobacteria; order Vibrionales; family Vibrionaceae; genus Vibrio; species Vibrio metoecus. The sequence goes on along the minus strand of NZ_CP035686.1, from coordinate 1,093,432 downwards.
GAGCGATGTGCGAGTGCTGCAGTTTTGGGGATTATCGATTCGATGATCGGGTTTTGTCTGGCGTTGGAGGTGTTTGAGTAAATAACAACTCAAACAACGCAACTAACGCCATCCGCTCAATCACACAATTCGTTTGTTGAAGCCGCTGCCGGTAATGGTCTGCCATCGAGTGTTCATTGATTAGCGATTTGCACATACCCTGCACTCCTTGTTGTGTTGACATCGCTATTGTCTCTCCGATTAAGGAATCTAAAAACTGAGCAAATTGCTGCACTTTGCTCCGCTTTTGCCGTTTGAAATGCCTTATTTCGGGTGAAAGCACTCATCAAAGTAGAAATGAGGAACAAACAAAACACAGGTTTTCACCATTAGGGATGCGGATATTCACTACAATAGCCGCAAGATGACAGGAGCATGAGGTAACCGTGTCCGATCTCAATTTATTACGGTATTACGCCCGACTCGCACCATTGGGAGTCGGCAATGATATAAAAACCACCTTGCCCGAATTGGCAGAACGGCTTTTTACTAGCCCTCGTCATGCGCGAAATTTACTGGTGCGCCTCAACCAACTGGGTTGGTTAACTTGGGCACCAAAGGCGGGACGACATCATCGCTCGTCGCTGCAATTGCACACCAAACTCGCTCAGCTCAAAGAACAGCTAGCTGCAAAGCGCGTACAATTGGGCAAATATGAAAAAGCACTCGCGATATTGGATAACGATGAGATTGCTTTCGCCAGATTGCTGAAGAAAACGTCAGGGGCCACGCTTCAAGAAGGCCGACTGCATATTCAATTGACTTATAAACGTCCTTTTGAACCTTTACTGCCCCATCTTCCTCAGCGCAGCAGTGAGCGTTTCTTGATTCGTCAAATTTACAGTTGTTTGGTCAGCTCTGATACTGATGGACATGTATACCCTGAACTGGCGCATCATTGGCATTATGATTCGAAAACTTGGCAATGGACTTTTTATCTGCGTCCCGAGTTAACGTTTCATAATGGGTCTGCAATTGATGCCACAACCATCGTCAGCCTTTTTGCTAAGCTCTCTAGCCTTGAGACACACCAAGCTGAACTGGCACACATTACTGATATCAAAGCGCCAACCCTGTTCAAAGTCGTCTTTAATCTCGATCGCTCGGATCCAGGTTTTGCGGGTTTAATTTCAGGTGTGAAATACGCAATACAACCTGTCAGCCAACTCAATTACAGTCAGTGTCATGATGGGCAAATGCTACCTGTTGTCGGCTGTGGCCCCTTTGAAGTTCAAGAACACACCCATCACAAACTCAAACTTAAAGCATTCAGCCAGTTTTATGGTTGCCGAGCCTTAACCGACCGGGTCACGATTTGGCAAGTCGATGAAGAACGTTTAAGCAACCCGCTGATTGAAACTAATCAACCAGAAGCGAATACAGCCAGCTGCCATCATCAAGTGATCACCGATCTTCCTCATTCTTCTTTCGCCACTCAACATCAAAGCCGAGTTGAAGATGGGTGCTTAATGGTGTTATTTAATCAATCCGCTCCTGCGGCGCTCACTCAAGCACAAGCGCATTTATTAAGTGAAAAACTCAACCCAATCTCGATTGAAGAAAATATCCGCCAACATGGTGTGATGTTTGGAGTCGAACCCGCTTATAACCTATTACCTGTTTGGCGAGCAGTATTGAAAGCCCCCGCCCCTTCTGTAGCATTACCCAAAAAGCTGACCTTAGCACTCTACAACTACACTGCATTGCAAACGTGCGCTCAAGCAATGGCTCGATTACTGGCTGCGCAAGGTATTGAATTAGAGACTCACACCTACACGTACCGTGAACTTCAGCAACGAGCACTACATGGCGAACTGGATGAAACCTTGGTTCTGACGAACATCAACTTGGATGACAATCGCCATGCTTCTGCGTTTGCCATGCTGTTTAGTAACCCACTGCTGCACGCTTGCACCACTCCGAGAGATAAAGCTTGGCTAATGCAGCAATTAAACACGCTACGTGAACAAACGCCGCTGCCTGAGTATTTGCATCAGCTCGAACCCATCGCGTCTTTATTGGTTAGTGAATCTTGGCTTGCACCCCTTTTCCATCATAGACAAACCTTGCGTTTCCATGGGGTGTTACATGATGTTGCGCTCACCAACTGGGGTTGGCCGGATATTCGCAATGTGTGGTCGGCGGACTAGCTCTCCCAACGATTTGCCCAAAAACGCAAAAGCCAACCTCTGTAGGTTGGCTTTGAATCAGCAAAAAAATGACTGAGTTCTAGATGAGTTAGAAAGCTTTACGACGACGTAACCAACCACAACCGAAGAGCAGAGCTAAGGCAGCCCCACCTAGGCTACCGCCGCCACCTGAACGACTATCAGTTATTGGTGGTAAATCAAAAAGATTTGGGTCATGGCTAAACTGGCTCAACATCACTTTACTAAGTGCATCATCATTTAAAGTCGATCTTTCATAGACCAGTTTTACCGTATTGGTCGGTTCATACATAGAGATGCTTGCCATACCCTCGGTATTGTTCCAAAAATCCTTTTCAAGTTTACCATTGACATACACATTGAACTTATCCCAAATCGAGTTAGATGAAACGTTATATCGAAACTTTAAGCGTCCTTTCGGTAGGTTTTCCAAAACAATCAGCGACTTTTGCCCTTTTTCTAAGCTTGCCGTTTGTAAACTGTTACCTTGTACCATCCATGGATGATCATTCACATGCACTTTATGCGCAGGTAAATTTGCCAAGTAATTTACCGTCTCAGTAGATGCTGGCGCTAGAGCCTCAAAGTAGCGCCAAGCATATACATGCTCGCTACTCATGGTCGTTGAGCTAAAATCGAGTTTGATATGGCCTTCAGTAAGAGTGGTGATGTCATACTCCACATCCACATGACAAGAATCGCCGCTCGCTAGATCTGCTGGGCAGGTATTGGTTACCACCCTTATGTTTTGAGTACCGATTGAAGCGGTCGGTGTCGGTGCAGTTAAATTAATCGGATTGATACTCGTATTGGTAAATTCAAAACGCTGAGTATAGTTATCTAGGCGTACGATCCCTAGAACCTGCTTCTGACGGTAGGAAAGACCTAAACGCTGATCGTTAATCCAATTATTAAAAGCACTGAGTTTGGTGTAAACACCCGGTTTATCAGGTTGACCACAGCCTGCCCCCCAACTCACCACGCCCATTTGGGTTAAGCCACGGTTAGTACGAAAGAAAATCGGACCACCACTGTCTCCAGCACAAGAATCTTTGCCCTCAACGCCAGCACAAAACACTCCATCCCCTTGCGTCTCATAGCTACCACCTTTCTTACGGCATTCCGCAATAGGTACAAAAGGAACATCGACCTGATGTAATTTTGTGGGGTAATCACTCCTGTTGCCATTTACTTCCTTGCGAGCACCAAAACCGATAACTGTCAGTAAATCATTTTCACGCAATTCATCAAAATCAACAGGAATGGCAATAGAAGTGAATTGGTTCAATGTTGGGGTGCTTTCTAGCTCTAACACCGCGATATCATTACCACCTGAAGCATAAGCATAATTCTGATGTACATAGATTTGTTTGACTCGGATGCGCTCTGCAGCACTGATATTGTCCATATCATATGCGCCAACAATAACATCCATAGTGGAAGGATCTTTTTTATCAACACAGTGTGCCGCGGTTAACACATAGCGCTCACTGAGCAAACTACCACCACACCATGCAGAACTTTTATCACGCGTTGTTAGCGCAACCATATAAGGCCATGCGCCTACAGTCGCTTGTTCTCCACCAATAATACGGCTAGAGACTCCGGATTCCGTTCCAGAAGCACTGAACTGAAAAGATGTAAAAAGAAGTGATCCAACCACTCCTGATAAAAATGTTTTGTTCATAGATACCTCTGATAACTCCCACCCAGACTATTGATGGGAACGGTACCATACCATGAAAAAATAAAATGTAAAGCAATGTGAATAGATCATTCACGGAAATATAAGACTATGAACGAATTTCACACTAGATATCTTTTAATTATTAGTGATTTATCACTAAGTCATTCAATACTCTGCATTTATAAAAAGAGATCTTCATTCATAAAATTAGAATAAAAACTCTATTTATTGAATTAACCTCATGTTTCATAAGCACTAAGTTTTAATGAAACCGAACAAGATCTTATAAAACACAGCTCAAACATACTGATAATCAATAGGTGTTACTGTGTCTTTTCAAAAACGCTTCCAACGTCATCCGATCACTTTAGCCTGCCTGTTTGCAGGACTTTCTCACCCTATCTATGCGCAAGCCACCTGCGAGATTCAAGATTTACAGCAAGCTCGTGATCTCTCTGAGCAAATCGCCACGGCAAATCAAGCTTGCTACAGCTCGTGGTTTTATGCGCCTGCCGTGACCTTAAACAATCTTTACAGCGAAGCCTCTCTTGCGCATCTACACACGGTATTGGATGCAGAAATTACTCGTTATACCGGAGAGGCGGAGCAAGCTCGCCGATTAGAAAATTATGGCGAATTTATCCGCGCGGCTTACTACGTTCGCTATAACGCTGGCAGTGAACCTTATTCTCAAGCGCTCAGTCAGCGTTTTGCTCAATCTATCGATCGCTTTTTGCGTCATCCGCATGCTTTTGACCAAGGTCGCGAACAAGTCGGTGCCATGAAAAGCCTGAGTTTAATGGTCGATAACGTCAAACAATTGCCCTTGACGATGGATGCCATGATCTTAGCTCTGCATCGCTTTAACCAAGAGACAGCGCAAGACACGCAATGGGTGGATGGGTTAAATAATCTCTTTCGTGCCATGTCTGGCCACATTGCAAATCCTGAGTTTTATCGCTATTTAGCCGCCAACACTCAGCACATCGATACCTTATATCAATTCGCTTTGGATAATGAATGGGCATTGGATACCGATGCGGGATTTTTGGTTTACAATGCGTTACGCGAAACAGGCCGTTTGTTGGTCAGTCCTGATGCAACAACCAAACAAAAAGCGTTACAGGTTATGCAGCAGGTGATCGCTCGTTATCCATTGGGTAGTCAACATGACAAATTATGGCTCGCCGCAGTCGAGATGTTGCGCTATTACGCGCCCGATGCGTTACATGCACAAGGCATTGATTTGGAGGCAGCAAAACGTGATCTTGCCACACGCATTTTGCCAAACCGCTTTGAATGCCAAGGCCCAGCGATTATTCGCTCACAAGATCTTTCCGATACGCAAGCCGCGCAAGCTTGTCATGTGCTAAACCAAAAAGAACAAGATTTTCACCAAGTGGCGAATACGGGATTTGCTCCTGTCGCCGATGACCACAATGATCGCGTTGAAGTAGTGGTATTTGCCAATAACAGCAGCTACGTTAACTACTCTGCCTTTCTATTTGGCAATACCACCGATAATGGCGGCCAATACTTAGAAGGCAACCCTGCCGATCATAATAATCAAGCTCGCTTCATTGCTTATCGTTATGCCAATGACACCGATCTGTCAGTCCTCAATTTAGAGCATGAGTACACCCATTATCTTGACGCTCGTTTTAACCAATATGGTTCATTTAATGACAACCTCGCACACGGCCACATCGTTTGGTGGTTAGAAGGTTTTGCAGAATACATGCATTACAAACAAGGCTATCAGGCTGCCATTGAACTGATTTCACAAGGTAAATTGAGTCTGTCTGATGTGTTTGCGACCACCTACTCAAATGATACGAACCGCATTTATCGCTGGGGCTACTTAGCCGTACGTTTTATGCTGGAAAAACATCCACAAGATGTCGAAAGCCTACTGGTACTCTCACGCTCTGGGCAATTTGCACAATGGGCAGCAACAGTAAAAAACTTAGGCGAACAATACAGCGCAGAGTTTACGACTTGGCTTGATACGCTAAAAACCGACACACCAGAAACCCCAGATCCTACAGTACCCGAAACAAAACCGGAGGCGTCGATAACGGCGCTGAGTGCTAATCAATCCGTCACCCTTTCGGGACAAGCGTATAGTGAACATCTTTTCTATATTGATGTACCTGCATACAGCCGTGAATTCCAGATCACAATTGCAGGTGATGGCGATGCCGATCTCTACATGAGTTATCAAAAGATTGCGCATTATTATGACTACCAAGTCAGCGAATATACTTCCGGTAGCCATGAGAGCATTAGCGTCAAAACGGAGCAAAATGGATACATCAAACCCGGACGCTATTACTTCAGCGTGACTGGGCGTGGCGATTATTCCGCGGTCACTCTCAACTCACAACTAGTGACAGAACAGCCAAATCAACCCGATGAACCTAAAGATGATCTCGCGCCATTGGTGCTTGAATCTGCTCAGGCGCAAATGCTCACCATTCATCAGCAGCGTTATGCGGCGATCTATGTACCAGAAGGCGTCAGTGAAGTGCGTGTCTGGCTCACCGCTTCAACATCACAGGAAGGAGATATCGATCTATTCGCCGCCAGAGACTATTGGCCAACGCGCGAAAAGTTTGATCATGCCTCCACGAGTGAGGGCAGTAACGAATACTTGCGGATTCCGGTTACACAGGCAGGTTACGTGCACTTTTCTTTAAATGCACAACAGGCTGGCGGCAACGTGGAGATGGTCGCTTATCTCCATTAATGTTTAGCCTGGTTGCCCTCACTTTGGTGAGGGCAATTATCATCAAACCTCTTCTAACACCCCTTTCTCTGCTCGACAACGAGAGCGGAAAGTCAGCACTTTTTTATAGAGATCGGCATACTGCGCATTGAGCAACTCTTCTTCATTCATTAATTGATGAATGGTGTGATGGCAGTTTTTCAACAACAATTCCGTTTCCGCTTCACTCAACGACTTGGGCCAGTAGCGCGATAAAATCGTCACTACTTTCATGCATACCGTGCGCAGTGTCGGACATCTATCCAAAATTTCGATATAAATATCGAGCAGAGAGTCAATCGTGAGTTGTTTATTGCACAGGGTATGATAACGCTGTTCTAACCACTCCAATTTATCTTCATTGGCTTGTTTTAGGGCTTTCCCTAGCGCAATTTTGCTCTCTAAGAGAATTCCGGTTTCTTCATTCAACAGTGCTTCATTACACCAACTGATGCATTTTGCGAATTCAGAATCAAACGCCATCACATTGAGTAACCATGTAAAGTGATAACGGTCCTCAAATAATTCAAATGGTCTCGTTCGGTAAATTTTATTTAAAATTTCTACGGAAACCGCGAAATTACCCTCTTCCATCGCAAAATGAGCGGCGATCAATTCTAACTGTGGCAGCAGTTCTTCATGCTGGCCTTTATCATAAAGCCCTTTCAGGATCGACTTCGCTTCTTGTAACCACAGAGATCGCTGCGGCTCTTTTGCTTGCCGTACGGCATATAACAAACTGCGAATGAAATTAAGGTGCATATGATGGGTATTGCGATGGGTCTCTTTGTTGATTTCTGAATACAAACGGTAACGCTCAAGCGCCGAAACCGTGTCACCCACAGATAAACATAAGTTGGCCAGCACCCATTCTCGATCGGTGTGTCCGGGAACAATTTGGTTGGCAACCTGCAGATGGTGGATTGCTTCTGGAATCGAGTTATTACTGAGGCTGATGCTCGCGGCTTCCACCCGAGCTCGGACATTGTTTGGTGCATTTGAAAGCAGGTCTTGAATAACTTGATTGGCTTCAACATGACGCCCAGTTTGCTTTAAGGCATTCGCAAGACCAATTTTTGCCCAATCAAAGTCTTTATGTTCTAACGTTTCAAGGTAAACTTCGCGCGCGTGATCGAAACGGCGCAGCTGAGTTAAAAATTCCCCGCGAAATTTTTGGATCACGAAATAGTAATCGCTATAAAAAGGTTCCAGTTCATCACACAAACTCAGACCCAATTCTGCATCACCATCGCGTTCCGCTTGATAGAGGGCTTTAAGCGCATGTTTGCGTGAGATAGCGTTCGCCAACCGCTCCTGTAAGGTCATGATATTGAAAGGCTTGAGGATATACTCATCCGGTTTTAGTTCCAGAATGGAGTGCACAACATAGGCCGAGCTCTCTCCTGTAACTAATACAAAAACCGCCTCTTGTTTGATAAGTTTATAGTGCTTTAACTCCTCAAAAAGCTGCTTACCATTCAACCCCTTACCGAAGTTGTAATCGCAAATAAAGATATCAAATCTCTGCCTCCCGGCCATGAATACCGCAGCTCGTGGACTTTTACTCCACACTATATTTGGCTCAGTAAAACCCAGCTTGAGCAACATGCTGCGTAAACTGGCAATGACTATCGGCGCATCGTCGATGATTAAAACTTTTAATTCAGCAAAAGTAGGTACAGCCATAACTCTCGGTACTATTTTAATGTTACAAAACGCACCAATTCCATGGCCGATTTAATCCCTAATTTGGTCATAATCCTAGTCTTGTAAGTGCTTACGGTTTTTTGGTTGATATCGAGTTGTAAGGCGATTTCTTTATTCGTCAGACCTTCAACTAACATTTTCGCAACCGTCAACTCTCGCTCAGAAAGCTGAGCAAGCTCTTCTTGTTGCGCCTGTGGGCGCACATTGCTCTGCTGCGCTTGCAGTAAGATCCGGGAGCTGGTTTCCATCAAAGTATTCGCTTTGACGACGATGACCTTGTACTTATCTGGTTGAGTCTCAGGGGTTAATCCATCATGCAGCACCAAGATCGCTCCTCGATAGTAAGGCTCAAGCAACTCATGAAATGCCGCAGGACTGATTGTCGATAAAAACCGACTTTCGACGACCAATAGGTTGATCGGTAAATCGCGCAGTTTGTGCAGCGTCTGCTCAATATCTTGTGCCACAAACACCTTGCTGACGTTCTCTTCTTTATTGAGCACTTTTTGTAATGCCGTGGCGCTGAGCATATGGTTATCCACCAGCAAGATTTGCCAGCCATCATCCATACTTTTACAACCTAAACACTGACGACGATTTTTAGTGTAAAGCTCGCTCAACTGAGCAATCGGCATGGGCTTAGCGGCGTAGTAACCTTGGCAGGTATCTACCCCAAGTTGACGTAAGTATTGCCATGTCTCTTCGTTCTCTACCCCTTCGACGACGCAGTGCAACCCCAAAGATTGAGCCAGCAACAAACACATATTGGTCAATTGTTGGTGTTTGTAGTTGGTTGCCAAATCATGCACAAAGCTGCGATCAATCTTGAGTTCCGTAAAAGGCAGTTGAGCCAGTTGACCTAATGACGCGTAGCCCGTACCAAAATCATCAATCGATAACCCAACGCCATACATTCGCAGTCGAGCAAGGTTGGCCAATGAGGTCGGGGTTCCGTTGTACACCTCATGCTCCGTCATCTCTAGAGTCAGTTTGCTTGCGGGAAAGCCATACCGCTCACAGATGGAGAGAATGGGATCACAGATCGAGTGTTGCAAGTTACGTTGGCTGATGTTGACGGAAAGCTGCAAGTCAGCACCAATACTAGCCAATGCAGAGACCGACTTTTCTAATACGGTAAGGAAGAGTTTCTCATGCAAGCCACACTGCTCAATTAAAGGCAGAAACACCGCTGGACTTAACATACCATGAGTTGGGTGCTCGTAACGTACTAGCGCTTCAACGCCTACCATCGCCCCACTGCGAAAATCAAACTGTGGTTGATAGTAATTAAAAATATGATCGTGCAAAAAAGCTTGTTCGATCTCGTCACAGGTTAGCGTGATTGCAGGTTTGTGACTGGCCTCAGGCTCCGTTTGCTTTTGAAACCCCTCGACAACACGCTGTAAATCTTCCACTTCGTAAGGCTTAGGCAGGCGATCAACATAAGCGAATCCAGCCAAACTACACATGTTGTGAGTTAACTCAAGAATCGCATCTTCCACCGCGCTGAGTATCACCACACCTATCTTAGGTGCCTGTAAACTCAGTTGTGATAACAAACTGATCCCATCCATCTGCGGCATTCGAATATCGCAAAACATCAAATCGATACCCACTTTGTTACACAGTTCTAAGGCAGCAAATCCGTTTTCAGCCAAGATGACGTCATCCAACCCAAGCTGTCTTAGCTTGAGCTTCAGGCTCGTCGCCTGAATTCGATCATCTTCTACTATCATTATTTTCATAACGTTATTCGCTCTGATGCTGATGAAGCCACTGTTGTGCCTGCTCGACCACTTCATGCATGGCATTGATCAGTTGCTGCTTATCGGCCACAAGTTGTTGTGGATCGTTTTGTTTCTCAACGGTTTTAGCCAAATCGGCTAACCGCTGTAGTTGAAGGGAGCCGGCTGCCCCTTTGATTCGATGTGCCAGTGCTTTGACATCACAGTCTGGCTGATTGAGTAAAGCGATATCTTGAACAAATGACTCTGCCACCACTAATGCCATCTCTTCGCGCTCCTCTTCTTGGTAAGCGTCAAGCCAAGATTGTTCAGGTAGTGCGACCCATTGCGTTGTGAGATAGCGACTGAGAACTTTGCGCAAGTTGGCTAAGGTATAAGGCTTATAAATAACCTTATCCATACCCGCTTGCAGAGCTTGTTCCGCCGCTAGCCTCGAATCTTCTGCAGTACAACCCACAACCGCGCCTTTAAAGAGGGATATCTCTTGCTTCACTTTTCGCGTTAAAGCAAACCCATCAAGATGTGGCATATGGCAGTCAGTAATCAACAAATCATACTGCTCAGGATGTTGCGAGAGCTTTTCGAAAGCTTGCAATCCATCACTCACCAAGGTGGCACTCAAACCAAGCTCACTGAGCTGTTTTTTGATCAATAAACGGTTAATCGCATCATCATCGGCCACTAATACGTGTCCTTGTAGCAAACGAGAATGGGCAGGATCAGCTTGAGTCTGGGTCAAATTGGAGACCTCTCTGAGCCTATTGAGCAGCAAATCTGGATAAATATTGTGGCCACTCTGCTCGACCCACTCTTCATTCTCTTCTACTCGCATTCCTAGCGCTTTTGCCCAGAGCATATAAGGGGAGCGATAAGACATAGCGACGACTTGCCCACGAAACTCATCACAAGTTTGCGTCACAAGAGGCAGGCTCACTTTAATTTGCGTCCCTTGGTCAAATTCGCTCATCACCTCAATCTTGCCATTCATCAGTTCAATCAGGTTGGCGACAATTGACATACCTAAGCCTGTTCCACCAAAGCGACGAGTGATTGTGCTGTCAGCTTGCACAAAAGGAACAAACAGCGAATCGATTTGTGTTTGAGTCATACCGCAACCGGAATCTTCGACCACGATAGTTAACACTTCAGGTGCAACGTCGATTTTAAAAACCACTCGTCCTTGGTCAGTGAATTTGATGGCATTAGAAAGAAGATTGGTCACAATCTGGTTAAAACGCAAGGCATCGAAGTTCGCAAGCAGTAACGAATTCGGCGACCAAATCACATCAAACTCAATCTCTTTGAGCTGGGCACTGGCTTCAAATCCACGCAATAACGGCCCAAGTTCATCGGCTAAATTGTACAGCCCAATATCCAGCTGTAACTGCTGCGCCTCTATCTTTGAGAAATCCAAAATATCGTTAACGTGTAATTTCAAACGCTCTGCCGAGCTTATCGCATTGGTCAACAGCAGTTGGCTTTCGCTGCTTTTTAAACGTGAAGCCAAAATCTCCATCAGCCCTAGCATCGCCGCAATCGGTGTACGTAACTCATGACTGACGACTGCTAAGAAATGATTTCGCGCTTCTACCGCCTGTAACGCTTGCTCATTGGATTGACGCAGAGCCTGCTCAGTTTCTTTTAATTCCGTAATATCGTTGAACAGCGTTAAATAGTACTTGCGTTTATTAATTGGGTGAGAAATAGCACGGCGTGTCACATGGAAATAGTGTTCGCCGATAGAGCAGCTAGATTTTGGAGCTTGAATAATAATTGAGTATTCCGCTTCATGTTGGTCTGAAAGCGCAATAAATGAGCACTCAGGCTGCGGTTGAACACACCCTTTTTCACAGCAGGTGTGATAAATTTTCCGATAAGCCGCATTGGTTAAAACAACCTCACCTTTTTCATCCGAAATAAATATCATGCTCGGAATGGCGTCCAGTAGTTCCGTCAACCAACGTAGCTGCTCAGTAGATAATTTAGCAACCTGTTCGGAGCTGCGTAATTTACCGCGTAAACGACTGAGCGATAAGGTGAGGATAAGTCCGATACTTAATAAACAACACAATATGATTAAGGCATATATCAGGACTTTCTGTTTGTCATAGCCAAAATAGACCGTGACTCGGTCATAGGCACCTTTGATTTCATCAATCTCTTGTTGGCTGAAGGTGGCTAACACCTTTTGCAGCATGTTTTGTAAACCTCGGGCATCTTTGCGTAGGAGCATCGTCATATCGGCTCGAAGATCTTGCCCCTCAGTCAATGGGGAGAGTTTGAAAGCGTCTTGATGGCCATCCAACAACATCTGATTAATCAGCACCTTATTGAGAAGTGCGTGCGTAATATCTCCATTCTCTAACGCTTGCTCAAGGTCATACATGCTGCGGTATACTTTCACATCAGATAAATTCTTTTGTGCCGCAATATAAGTGTTGAACTTGCCTGTGCGATCAAGAATACCGGTAATTGGAGTGGTATAAGGCCGAGTTGTTTCTATATAACCAAATTGGATATCCGTGTATTTTCCTGTATGAATGAAATATCGATCATCTACATAAGTCATATTAAAACTAGGGATAAGATCTACTTTTCCATGACGCAGCATATCTTCTACATCTCGGCCGTAGGCAGGAACAAACTCAAATTTAAGAATACTTTTAGTACTGATTCTCTCTAATAAATCATGTACATAACCTTTATATTTTTTCTCTTTTTCATCCCAATAAGACATCGGGAATAAATCGTCTTGAATTGTATAACGAACGACTGGATTAACATTTTCATTTCGTAAAATTTTTAGATTCGCTTGATCATTAAGGAAATAAACATCTGCTGAGTTTAATTTATTTTCCGTTAACCCCTGATGATCAGCGTCAATCACTTTATTTATTGCTGACTGTAACAGTGGTTCATTGTTATTGATCAATATACGGTTTGTTTGCACTCCCAGATCTGGATCAAAAATCACTTTACCCAATGCTAGGCGCTTTTGACTTAAGTAGTGGTTTAAGGAAACATAATTTGTCACGGTCGCATCCGCAATTCCCTGACGAATCATTTCCACAGAACTGCTGTAGTTACGAGCCATAATAATATTGGGGTAACCACGATCTTTGAGAATTTCACAATAGGATGTGCCTTGAATGCAAACCCATTTCAAGCTAGCAAAGGGTTTTTCTTCCATGGCTTTATCGCGTAACCAAATAACGCGCACATTCTCATATAACGGCTTAGAAAATAAGAACTTTCCTTCACGAGCAAGGGTTTGTCCAAACCCTATCGCCATATCCGCTTTACCTATGCTGACTGCGTTAAGTAAGGCTTCGATAGTATCAAAGCCTTTGTACTCAATATTGATCCCCAGCTCTTTGGCTATCCCTGAGGCAAAGTCATGTTCAATACCTATCGGCTCTTGACCTGTCCCCCCCCAATAAGGCATCCAGACTTCTTTTAACACTGCAATGGTGACTGTGGATTTTTGCTCTAGATACGCTTGCTCATTCGGATCCAAATAATCCGCAGCACGCACAAATAATGCAAAAACACTTAACAGTAATGTAAAGAAATATCGTTTCAATCGTCACAGACCCATGGCAGAGATCACACTTATGGATAAATAATAATGTAATAAAGATAAAATAGGCAATCTTATTAATAGCTTTAGCGTAAATAAATTCTCATATTCTGTTGTAGTTATCTTTTTGAGAGAAATTTCCTACAGAAGAAAATTAGTGAGATGAATATTATTTTATTCATCACCAAACAATATCATGCAAATGCATAGCTCTGACCAAAACTTTACGTAACTATTACATTTTCCACCACATTTTGGCTTGCACTGACAAAACTATCACACCTATAATCCCCGCCGCTCAAGCTGTTGAGCATTAAAATCCTTTTGATTAGAAAATCATGGCCTTCAAGGCTATTTTTAGTCAAAAGGAAATATACTGTGTAATTACAGCATCTCGTTAGGCGAGGCTCCTGTACAAACATAGGCCACTGATCTCACGACATCCAGAGATGCCCAAGATCAGGACAGTTTTCATCGGATTAAGGTGTTAACCCAAGTGGCTTTCGCGTGAGCGAATACGTTGTGCAGTGCTGAAGCTAGGACTCGGGGATGAAGCCTTTTTCATACCATTTCCTTTTCGCTCGTCCAATTACTGCTGTTTTCTTGCATCAAAGTTCAAACAATTCAGGTCTGTCCTGAGTCACATGAGGTATGTGTGATGAATGTAATGAAAACAAACCACTCTGTTGTTGCGGCAGCACAACTGAAACAACTCAATGAATTTGCTCGCAAACTCGCGCACTCCTCACGTCGCGATAAGTGGGTGGAAAAACTGTTCAAACTCACCGAACAAGAAATTCATTTTGTTTTACAACAGCTCACTGGGGAACAACTGGCTGAACTGATCCTGTTGCTATCTCCTCCCCGTGCAGGCCATTTACTGTGTGTTATGGATACCAACGCCCTCAATCTTGGCTTGGCTTACGCCAATCCTCGTATTGTCGAAAAAGCCTTACGTAGCTTAGATGAAGACGAGCTGCATGGCGTTTTCAACATGATGAATCCGATCAATGCGGAGCGTTATCGTGAACGCCTGCGTTGGGGAGAAGAGAGCGTTGCAGCGCATATGCACACGCAACGTTTACCGCTTCTCGACTCACAAACTGTGGTCGAAGCCAAAGAGGTTCTGTACGAATCTTGGGGAGATCCGCAAGCTCGTCATCGTTTGTATGTCACCAACCAACATGGTTTGTTACTCGGTGCTATCAATCCTAAAACGCTGCTGATGGCACATTCCGATCAGGCACTGAGTGAACTTATTGAGCCACAATGTCTGACTCTCGATGCCGATCTTGACCAAGAGCAAGCAGCGCGTCTGCTGCTTGAGCACAACTTATCGGTGCTGCCCGTCGTACATCAGCAGCAGTTAGTCGGTTTTTTCCATCTTGAAGAAGCGGTCAGTATCTTGGAAAAAGAGACCACGGAAGATGCTGAAATGCAAGGTGGCTCAATGCCACTTGACGCGAGCTATCTACAAACGTCACCTTGGCAATTGTGGAAAAAGCGCATTGTCTGGCTTCTGGTGCTGTTTGTAGCGGAAGCCTACACTGGCACCGTTTTACGCTCTTTTGAGGAGCAGTTGGAAGCGGCGATCGCCCTCGCCTTCTTTATTCCGCTACTCATCGGTACTGGTGGTAATAGTGGTACGCAAATTACCACCACCATAGTGCGCGCCATGGCAGTCGGCGAAGTGAGTTTACGCAATATCGGCACCGTACTTCGCAAAGAACTGTCAACCAGCACGCTGGTTGCACTGGCGATGGCAATGGCTGCGTGGATCCGCGCTTGGACGCTAGGTGTCGGCCCTGAAATCGGTTTGGTAGTGATGCTAACGATTCTGGCAATAGTGCTATGGAGCGCGCTGGTATCATCGGTCATTCCTATGGTACTGCGCCGTATGAATGTCGACCCAGCGGTAGTCTCCGCACCGTTCATCGCGACCTTAGTCGATGGTACTGGCCTTATCATCTACTTTGAAATCGCCAAACTGATCTTGCCTGAATTGGCTTAACCCACATTGGATTGAATGGATAACGAACACCGCCAGCGTCATGCTGGCGGTGCTATATGAGGCCTTTTGCCTTGCTCCGAGGTTACCGCAAACGCAGCAAGCTGACCCGATACAACAGCAAAGAAGCTAACAAAAATCCACAACCCAACATTTTGTTAAATGGCATGGTTTCTTGGTAAATCACCACACTTAACACTAACGTCCACACCGGCTCCAACAGCATCAGTAGCGCCGCATTCGTCGGATTAGCACTCTTTTGTCCCATGGTTTGCATTAAATAGCGCAAGCTAGTGGCCAGTAAAACACTCAATGCAAACCACTTCCAGGTCACTAGGCTAATGGTCACAGGCCAACTTTCGGTTAACCAAGATAACGTGATACCCAAACAACCTGCGGTAAACAGTTGTAAGGTGGTCAATAACATAGGCGGAAGCTGACTTGAGAAACGGCTATTGAAGTTAAAATGCAGCGCCAAACAGCAGGATGCCGCTAAAAACCACAACTGATTCGCAGCAAATTGCCAAGTGCCATTCCATGCCAACAAGAATAGTCCCACGACCGCCACGGGAAGTGAAAGCCAAAAGGCACGAATCGGTCGCTGTCCGAAAATCGGCCATGCCAATAGTGGCACAAACAACATAGAGAGGCTCATGATAAATGCGCCCTCACCTAAGGTATCACTGATTGAAATGGCGTGGATCCAACAAAAAAGTGACGCGGCGAGTAAAACCCCGACCCCCATCGATTGCAAACACGCTTGACGCGATGCTTTTTTCAGCGCGCCTAAACAAAAAGGGAGTAAACAAAGTGACGCAGCAATAAAACGCAGGCCGATAAAACCAAAAGGAGGAAGTTCTTGAATCGCTTGCTTCGAGAAAACCCATCCCCCAGCAGCCAACAGAGTCGTCAATACAAGCAGCAGCTCAGCAGGAAAACGTGTACGCATTAATTATGTTGTTCATTCGGATAGTTATGACGGCGATTGTGCGCGAAATTCGTGCCGCATGCCAGTCTCTATTCTTCTTTGCGCATCCTCTTGCTTATGCTTGAACAAAAACCGAGCAAACAATCAAAGTTACTGAAAAACATAAAATTTAAGAATTAAATCCCAAGCATTATTGAAAAACAAAGAATTAAACGCCAAGTTTTTCAAAATTTCATAGTTTGCAACGTAAGCACAAATGGACAATAGCAGTGAATATGACCAGCCTCTCAAAATGATCATAACCACTAATAGGAGTAGGATTCGCCGCATTATTATTTTTAGATAAGTGAGATTTCAGTGAAAGACTCTCAGGAATTTACCCAATTTAGTGCTGCCCGTTCAACAAATTGGACTCAACATGATACTTATTGGCTACTGAGCTTATTCGGTACTGCTGTGGGTGCCGGTATTTTATTTTTACCGATTAACATTGGTCTTGGTGGTTTTTGGCCACTGGTTCTTATGGCGGTTCTGGCATTCCCTATGACCTATCTTTCGCATCGCGGCCTTGCGCGGTTTGTGCTTTCCTCTCGCCGTCAGAATGCGGATTTTACCGATGTAGTCGAAGAACATTTCGGCCAAAACGCTGGCCGTTTAATTTCCCTACTCTACTTTCTCTCCATTTTTCCTATTTTGCTGATCTATGGCGTTGGTTTAACCAATACTGTCGACAGCTTTTTAGTCAATCAAGCCGATCTAGTCTCGCCACCGCGTGCGCTACTTTCTGGCGTTTTAGTGTTTGCTCTTATCGCGATCATGCTCAGTGGCGAAAAAATCATGCTCCGCGCATTTGCTGTGATGGTTTATCCGTTAGCGGCGATCCTTGCCCTACTCTCGCTGTATTTGATCCCTTACTGGTCTATGCCTTCGTTTGATTTCCCGCAAACCAGCGATTTCTTACACACAGTGTGGCTTGCCGTTCCGGTAGTGGTCTTCTCATTCAGTCATGCGGCCGCCATTTCAAGTTTTGCCAATATCCAACGTCGTCATTATGGTCAGCAGGCGGATCACAAATCTGAGCAGATTTTACGCCGCACCAGCGTGGTATTAATTCTGTTTGTATTGCTGTTTGTTTTCTCTTGTGTGTTGGCCCTTTCACCACAAGCTCTGCAAGAGGCGAAAGCCCAAAATGTTTCCGTGCTGACGTATTTAGCGAATGTGACCGATAATCCCTTTATCGCTACCTTAGGCCCTTTGGTGGCTTTCATTGCGATTACCTCCTCTTTCTTAGGCCACTTCCTCGGTGCGCGAGAAAGCCTAACGGGATTATTGACCAAGAACCTCGGTGTCACCATGCGCTTTGCCGAGCGTATCACCATCGTCTTTCTGTTTGTCACTATTTGGATTGCAGCGATCATCAATCCAAGTATTTTGGGCATGATGGAAGCACTTTCTGGCCCAGTCATCGCGATGATTCTGTTTATCATGCCGATGATTGCCGTATTCAAAGTGCCAGCTTTACACGCACATCAAAACCGGTTCAGCACGTTCTTTGTTCTGCTCGTGGGTTTGCTTGCCGTTTCGGCTCTGATTTACAGCCTACTTCGCTGATCTTTATCCCTTGTTGGCTCCCTGACGGGAGCCAAATTCCACATTGCCGTCTTTATGATGAATAAATCCGGTACTGCCTGTCACAGAGTTCGTTGATAATCAGTGCAAGATTTCATCTTCACAACATACACTTAACTCAAGGTGTAAATCGGTTGTCGAGCAAAATGGCGGTGGAAAACATGACCCAATCCTTTTCAATTGCAGCACTTTTCGTCTTATTACTGAGCGCATGTACACCAGAAGTCCCCCCTCAAGCACTCGGCACTTTAGAGCGTGACCGCATTACGTTCAGCGCAACCAGCAATGAAATCATTCGTGAACTTCCAAAAAATGAAGGCGCTTTCGTAAAAGTGGGTGACGTTTTGGTCAAACTCGATACCCGAACTCAATCAGCCTTACTCAACCAAGCCATGGCACAACAAGCCAAAGCGCAGGCTTCGCTCAGTAAGCTGACTAATGGCGAACGACCCGAAGATCTTGCGGTCGCCCAAGCGCGAGTCGCTAAAGCAGATGCTCTCTACCAAGAAGCCGACCTCACCCTACGCCGTAAGACAGACCTTGTTGAAAAACGCCTGATCAGTCAATCCGAGGTGGATACCGCGCGATCGGCACGCGATTCCGCCCGCGCTGAGCTAGCCTCAGCCCGTGAAGAGTTCAGCAAGCTGACCGCAGGAGCACGCATCGAAGACATCGAACAAGCACGTGCGGAACTGGCCGCAGCTCAAGCTAACGTGGCTTTACAGCAGCAAAAACTGGATGAACTTACCATCATCGCAACCCGTGACGGCATCTTGGATAGCTTGCCCTATCACTTAGGTGAGCGTGTCACCGCCAATACGGTCGTGGCCATTGTACAAGCCAATCGCACACCTTATGCTCGGGTTTATGTCCCTGAAACCCATCGGGCAAGTTTTACCTTAGGTCAAACCGTGCAGATTCATGTCGACGGTATTGAAACGACCTATCAAGGCACGGTTCGGTGGATTGCCAGTGAGCCTTCATTTACCCCTTACTATGCATTAACAGAAAAAGAGCGTTCACGTTTGATGTATTTGGCCGAAGTGGATCTGCCTGAGAGTGCGATGTCACTGCCATCGGGTTTGCCCGCCCAAGTCGATTTGCCGTAAGGAGCCACAATGAGCGATTACGCCATCCATGCCGAAAATGTCGTCAAACAATTTGGGCACTTTACCGCTATAGAAAACATTAACTTAAAAGTAGAACGCGGCAGTATCTATGGCTTTTTAGGGCCGAATGGCTGCGGTAAATCGACCACGATTCGTGTGCTCACCGGCTTGCTACAACCCACCGCAGGACAGGTCAACGTACTTGGGCTCTCAATTCCCAAGCAATCCGAACTGCTACGTTTGAAAATTGGTTATATGACGCAAAAATTCTCTCTGTATGACGATCTTAGCGTTCAAGAAAACTTGCAGTTTATCGGCCAAATTTTTGGCATGGATCGACGCACGTTAAAACAGCGAACCCAAGAACAACTGAAAACCTACGGCCTGGATGAACGTCGTAAACAGCGAGTGTCAGGCATGAGTGGTGGGCAAAAACAACGCTTAGGATTAGCCGCAGCCACCATGCACAATCCAGAGTTACTGTTTCTAGATGAGCCTACTTCTGCCGTTGATCCCGAAAACCGTAGAGAATTTTGGGAACAGTTATTTGACCTTTCAGCGCAAGGCACCACGATTCTGGTTACTACGCACTATATGGATGAAGCCGAACGTTGCCACCGTTTGGCCATTATGGAATCGGGTGAAATTCGCGCTGACGATGAGCCTGAAAAATTGATGCAGCAGATGGGTGTGAATATTGTTGAGATCAAAGCTCCTGCTCTGCGCCATTTAAAAGAGCAGTTGCTTACCCTGCCGCAAATTCGCTCCGCGGCACAACTGGGGGTGCGCTTACGCGTATTAATTTATCGGCAAGTTGATGACCCCATTCTTTGGCTACGCAGCACTTTCCCACATTTAGCACAGGCAGAACTGACATTAGCACGACCAAGTTTGGAAGATGTGTTCGTCACCGTGACAGGTAAGGGGCGACAATGAACAGCCTATTTCGCATTAAAGCAGTGCTAGTTAAAGAGTTTCGTCAACTGTCACGAGATCGAATTACCTTCGGTATGGTAGTGATGATCCCCCTAATCCAACTGTTGTTGTTTGGGTTTGCCATCAATACTGATGTACGTAATATTCCTATCGGCGTCGTCGATCAAAGCCATTCCACATTCAGTCGGCTTTTAGTGGAGTCAGTGAAAGTCACCCAAGTTGTCAGCGTCAAGCAACATTACTTCACCGTGCCAGAAGCTGAACAGGCCATCGAAAGTGGCGCAATTCGCGCGGCGCTGATTTTGCCAAAAGATTTGGTGGCGCGCAGTCAGCAGCAGCGTGAACTTGGACAATGGCTGATTGATGGTTCTGACACCATGATTGCCGGCGCGCTGAGTGGCCTCAAAAATATGCCTCTCACCGACTTTACGGTGCTGAAAACCCCACAGGCCTCTCGCACTTTTGAAATCACATTGCTTTACAACCCTAGCCGACGTTCAGCCGTCAATATTGTTCCCGGCCTGCTTGGGGTCATTTTGACCATGACGATGATCCTATTCACCAGTGCCGCGATTGTGCGTGAACGCGAGCGCGGAAATTTGGAACTATTAATCACAACACCCGTACACTCGATTGAGCTGATGATCGGTAAGATCGTGCCTTATATTTTTGTAGGACTCATCCAAGTGGTGATTATTCTTGGCTTGGGGCATTTTATCTTTGCGGTTCCAATCAATGGCTCACTCAGCCAGATTTTATTTGGCACATTGCTGTTTATTTCCGCCAGTTTGACCTTAGGTTTAGTTATCTCAACCATTGCCAACACTCAACTACAAGCCATGCAGATGACGGTGTTCATTCTACTGCCTTCTATTCTGCTTTCCGGGTTCATGTTCCCGTATGAAGGCATGCCTATTGCGGCACAGTGGATATCTGAAGTGCTGCCCGCCACACACTTTATGCGGGTGATCCGAGGCATTGTGTTACGTGGTGCAGACTTAGTGGATTTGTGGCGCGATACGCTCTGGCTCGCGCTGTTTACCATTGTTGGATTACTGATTGCCGCCATGCGCTTTAAAAAATCGCTTGATTAGCCCCCAATTGGGGCAAATTAAGGCCTAGCACTGAATACTATGAATGAGATAGCGAAATAAAATGTGAGGATAGCATTAGAAAATGTACGGCAAATGAACGTTGACGATAGTGTGACTGAGTTCTAACTTTTTAACTCAGTCGCTCGAAAATCGGAGGTTTGCCAATGAAACGTAACAGTAAGAGTTTTCGCCTGAAAATGATTAAAGAGGTCGCCACACGTAGACAACGAGTGGAAAGTTGCAGCGACCCAATGGCTCGGTATATTTACGAAATGATGACCCAAGTAACAGATCCTAATGCCAACGAACCTCGCAAGTTTGCTGGTAACCATTTTGATGATCAAGTGGGAGGTTGGGTCAGTGACTTATGGTCTGAATGATCCACTCAAAACAGAGTGGGCTGAGCGTCTGTCATTTGCGGTTCACTTTCGCTCAGGCTCACTGTTTGCTTCTGACCACGCGCCTCCGCCTGCTTACGGCGATAACGCTGTCGACAGAGTTTGATCACATGCAGTTGCTGAGCTGGGGTCATACTCAACCAACCAAAACGTTCTTCCCGCTTGCGTAGGCAACCTTTGCAATAGCCTTTCTCATCGACACTACATACCCCAACACAGGGGCTGACAATATTGAAAAACTCAAGTTGCTCCATGAGTAACTCACATCCTTATTGACTGACTTCGGGCTCGGCTCTAAATCGACTAGGTTCAAAGTTTCATATAAACCATGACCTTATGCTGACAAAAACAGTGTTTTATTCACTATACTGTGCGGGTTTCCACATTCGGAGTGAATATTATGAAGCTTAGTTCAAAATCGTTACTTGCTGCAATTACCCTACCTGTATTGATGACAGCTTGTGCAAGCAATGGTGATAACGTGCAAATTACTGCTCAAGATCTTCAACACCACAATTGGCAACTGACCCAAATTGATGGCAAAGATGTGGCGAAAGATGAACACAATGAAGCCCCTCGTTTAGAAATCGGTGAAAAAATGATGGCCAGCGGCAATGCCGGCTGTAACAACTTCTTTGGTAAAGCAGAACTTAAAGATAACCAATTCCGCATCGAAAAAATGGGGATGACCATGAAGATGTGTCTAGGTGATGTGATGGATACGGAACAAGCCGTGTCACAAACACTGACCGACTGGAGCAACATCACCCTAACCAAAGAAACATTGACTCTGAAAAACGATGTTCACACTCTAACGTTCACTCTACGTGACTGGGTAAACTAACCCTCATTTCAGAGTGATTGAACGTTTAACGGCAGCGGATTAAGCTGCCGTTTTTGTATCTTCATTTCCCTATGGACAACAAGGAAACCGAGCATTTTGATTTTTTTCCTTCATAATGAAAGACAAGCATCATTTTGTCGGTCTAAGAATACGATACAGTCGAATAATAAGGACAATTCATGAAAAAACTGCTGACCTTCCTCTCTGCGTGCGCCCTTTCATTTACCGTTTCTGCGCAGTCATGGGAAGACATCACTGAAAAAGCTCGTGGCCAAACTGTTTACTTTCACGCATGGGGCGGTAGCCAAGAAATTAATAGCTATTTGCGCTGGTCAGCAGATCTACTCAAGTCGCGTTATGGCATTACTTTGCAACATGTTAAAGTGACCGATATCGCTGAAACAACCACTCGTTTAATTGCTGAAAAAGCGGCAGGTAAAAACGAACAAGGTAGTGTTGATCTCGTGTGGATTAACGGTGAAAACTTCAAATCCATGAAAAACAATGGGTTACTTTATGGCCCGTTTGTTGAAATGTTACCTAGCTGGCCAATGGTCGATCAAACTCTGCCCGTAAGCAGCGACTTTTCTGAACCTACCGAAGGGCTAGAAGCACCTTGGGGGTTGGGCAATTGGTGTTTATCCATGACAAGCAACTACTGAATAATCCTCCAGCATCATTTGCTGAATTACTCAGCTATGCGCAAGCCTTTCCAAATCGCATTAGTTACCCGCAACCACCTGAATTTCATGGCACCAGCTTCTTAAAAGCCGCTTTAATTGAGCTGACTCAGTATGCCCCAGAATTGAATCATCCTGTCGACCCCGCCACCTTCCAGCAAATCACTCAACCGCTCTGGCAATATTTGGATGAGTTGCATGCTGTCGCTTGGCGTAAGGGCAAACAATTTCCTTCAGGCTCAGCACAAATGATGCAATTGCTGGATGATGGGCAATTAGATCTCGCGATCACCTTCAACCCAAATGCGGTTTTTTCAGCGCAAGCGACCGGCAAATTAGCCCCGACCGCACAAACTTATGCGATGAAAAATGGAGCATTGACCAACATTCACTTTTTAGCGATTCCTTGGAATGCCAATGCCAAAGAAGGTGCTTTAGTAGCTATCAATTTCTTGCTCAGTGGGGAAGCTCAGTCACGTAAAGGGGACTTAGCGATTTGGGGAGATCCTTCTGTATTGAAATCGCAATATCTCAATGGCAGTGCGAAAAACACCATGCTGTTTCCCGCCATTGCAGAACCTCACCCAAGCTGGCAAAGCGCACTAGAAACCGAGTGGCAAAAACGTTACGGCAACAGTTTGAAGTAACGGTATTGCCCCATGCTCAGGTACGTTTATTGGAGCTTGATCTGTCTTTGTATCGCGCCAATCCTACCCGGATTGGCGGGGGTGGTGATCTCCTCTTTAGGCTGCCTGAGCGCGCTTGAACACTCTGCTTTTTCGTTACAAGGTTTTAGCCAAGTATGGCAATGGCAAGGCGTGGAATACGCCTTGTTGCTATCGTTCAGCTCTGCCCTATTGAGTACTTATTTAGCCCTTTTCATCAGTTTTGCCATTTTACAGCACTTCTGGTTTCATCCTCGGTGGCAACGTATCGAAAACAGCCTCTCACTACTGCTTGCTCTGCCTCATGTCGCCTTTGCGATTGGTTTTGCATTTTTGTTTTCGTCGACGGGTTGGTTTGCTCGCCTGCTGCATGAGCTATTTCAATATCGAGATCACAGCCAAGAGATCACTGGCTTGGTACATGATCCTTATGCTCTCGGCCTTACGTTGGCCTTGGCTATTAAAGAAGTCCCTTTTATTTTGCTGATCAGCTTACCGATTTTGCAGCAGTTTAATTTAGCCAGAATCCAAACCCTGAGCGCTTCATTAGGCTATTCATCTCAACAGATGTGGTGGAAAGTCGTCTTTCCACAGTGGTTACGCAAAATTCGTTTTACCTTATTTGCAGTCGCCGCTTACGCAATTTCTGTGGTTGATTTCAGTTTAGTGTTGGGGCCAACCACGCCGTCCACTTTCTCAGTATTAGTATGGCAGTGGTTTAATGAACCTGACTTGAGTTTACTGCCAAGAGCTGCATCCGGTGCGCTACTCCTCTTGCTACTTGCCAGTCTTATGTTGCTCACCATCTGGATGATCGAATGGTTAGTGACTCGTGGTTTCCGTGGTTGGCAATTGTCCGGCCGCTATGCCCCCCGTTACCACAAAAAACCTTACTTGCCCTTTTGCTGCTCACTTCAGCGATGATCATTCCTCTTACAGCAACGTGGAGCATGGCACAGCGTTGGCGTTTCCCTGATCTCTTTCCTACTCAATGGACACTACAATTTTGGCAAGACGAATGGCCAAATGTACTGCTGAACATTGAAACCAGTGTGCAACTTGCTCTGTGCTCCGGCACCCTAGCATTGCTCATTGCGGTATTCGCCCAAGAGTATCGTTTACAAAGTAAACGAGCGATCCCCGTCTATTTGATTGCGCTACCGATGTTGTTACCACAACTCTCGCTGCTGTTTGGGCTTCAAGTCTTGTCCTTAGTGGTTGCCTCAAATGCGTATGCTTTATGGGTGGTTTGGGCGCACACCTTTTTTGCTTTTCCCTTGGCTTACCTTGCACTCAGTGGCCCATGGCAAAGTTATAATCCCGATTATTCAAAAATGGCTCGCAGCTTAGGTAAAAATGAATGGCAGATCTTCTGGAAAATAAAACTGCCATTGTTATTTCCAGCCTTGCTGTATGCGTGGGCAGTGGGGATCAGCGTGAGTCTTGCTCAATATCTTCCCACCTTAATGTTGGGCGGAGGGCGTTTAACGACCATCACCACCGAAGCCGTTGCGCTTTCCAGTGGTTATGATCGCCGAGTAGCGGCGATTTACGCAATCTGCCAAGCCGTATTGCCTTTTGTGTTCTTTTCTCTTGCCCTTTTGCTCGGGCGCGTGCAAATTCACCGCCATCGGGCAGTCCAATTTAAAGTGGTATTTCATGATTTTTTCTCTCGAAAACCTCACCATCCATAGAAAAGACGGTAGCTGCCTATTGGCAGACTTTAACCTGACTATTACAGAAGGTGAGATCGTTAGTTTAATGGGACCTAGCGGCTGCGGAAAATCAACGCTACTCAGTGTGATTGCAGGGCATCTCGCAACAGATTTTACCTTCCAAGGCACACTTAAACTCGGTGATGCTCAACTCAATTCGCTACCAGCCCACCAGCGCCAAGTCGGTATTTTGTTCCAAGATGACTTACTCTTCCCACATCTGAATGTGTGGGAGAATCTCGCATTTGCACTCCCCAATACTGTGAAAGGTGAACAGCGCAAAATAATCGCGCTAGAGGCACTAAAAAACATCGCTCTCGCAGAGCTAGCCAACTCCTTTCCCGAGCAGATCTCAGGTGGACAACGGGCGCGGATTAGCTTGATGCGCATGTTGCTTGCTGAGCCAAAATTAGTCCTGCTAGATGAACCGTTCAGTAAACTGGATAAAACGTTGCGCAGCCAATTTCGTGATTGGGTATTTAGCCAACTCACTAGCGCAGGAATTCCTACCTTGATGGTGACTCATGATCATGATGATGTACCGGTAGGCAGTCGTGCCATTGAATGGCCAACTGAGGTGAACCATGCTTGATCGCTACGCTATCAAAGTGATTCGCTGGCCAGTGACTCAAATAGCCAGCGTGTTGGACAAAGCCAACATCACGGCCAACCAAGTGACACTAATGGGCTTCGCTGTTGGCGTTCTCGCGCTACCGGCCCTTGCAATGGAACAATATTGGCTCGCGCTGATTCTGATTGCCGTAAACCGCATTTGTGATGGGCTCGATGGTGCACTGGCACGCCGCCAAGGTTTGACTGATGCTGGTGGATTTCTCGACATCAGCCTCGATTTTTTATTTTATTCGTTAGTGCCTTTTGGGTTTGTTCTTGCCAATCCCGACCACAACGCGATTGCAGGAGCTTTCTTAATTTTTGCCTTTATCGGCACAGGCAGTAGCTTTCTCGCCTTCGCGGTAATGGCCAGTAAACGCGGCATCGCTAACCCGATTTATCAGCACAAGTCTTTGTATTACATGAGTGGGCTGACTGAAGGAACCGAGACCATCGCGTCCTTTGCACTGATGTGCCTCTTCCCTCAATCGTTCTCAACCATCGCTTGGGTGTTTGGCGCAGCCTGTTGGTTTACCACCACGACTCGTATTTATTACGGCTTCCAAACATTGCAACTTGCAGAAAAGAGCGAAGTAGCACAACAGTAGTCTTCTACCCTCATCGCCTAAAACCTATACGATGAGGGTAAATTTCCACCAAGCTCGCTTACTCTTTCGCACTCATCTTCAACACTGGCCAAGGCAAATCCCATGGAGACAGCCAGCTTTCAATGCCTTGACTCACCGCCTCTTCTTGCCATTTTTTACCTAAGTGTGAAAACTGGCGCGGATCACACAACCATTGGTAGACCTCACCTTGATAGGTAAAACGCAACGCAAAAGCGTGTAGATAACCACGATCGGCTTGTTCTGATTCGGAGGCGTTATAAATAGGGTCCCCGACAATCGCCGATCCTATCGATTTGAGTGCCACGCGAATTTGGTGAGTTTTTCCTGTGTGGGGTTTACATAAAAACAAGCGCTCCCACGGTGCCGCCGTTGTAGAGAGAAATTGCGTAATCGCAGGATTTTCTTGCGAGTTAACCAACTTCCATGATGAGCGACGTGAACGCTCCATGTCTCCGCAGATCAAACCTTGTTTTTTCTTCGGCTTTTTACTCCCAATCGCTAGATAGAATTTTTCAACCTGGCGCTTAGCAAAGCCTTGCGAAAGCTCACTGGCCGCAGCGGCATTTCTTGCCAATAGCAAAATACCCGAAGTCATCTTATCCAACCGATGCACCAAGTAGAGCTGGCCATCCCCGGTTTGCGTCGCCACTTCTTGCAGCAACATGGTATCGCCATCATCTTTATGGACAGATACGTTGGGGTGTTTATTGATAAGTAGAAAATCAGGATGGGTAAACAGAATATCAAACATAAATACGCCTCACTTTGCGACGTGATTATACTTAAAACCTTCTCAGCCTAAAGAAAAAGCGGCTCAAAAGCCGCTTTACTGTAAAACCTATCTCTCTGATATTTCGATTAAGCAAAAAATACCATCAACATCAGAACCGGGCAGACAAGACGCACATACCAAGGCCAGATTTTCCAGAACAGGCTGGTTTCAATATCAGGGCAACCTTGTTTTAGCTCAGACAGAATCTGATTACGATTCCAAATCCAACCAGCAATCAAAGTAATCAGCAGAGCAATAATCGGTTGTGAATAAACGGTTGTAAGCTCAATAACCAATCCGAACAGACTTGAGAAGTTCAGAACAATCACACCTGAAATCACCGTGACTAGACCACCAATCCACATTACAGCAGTAGAACGTTTTTGCTGTAACTCTTCAACAGCACAAGCTACTGGTACTTCTAACATGGAGATGGAAGAAGTTAATGCCGCAATGATCATTAATAAGAAGAAGATGATGCCAATCACCGCACCAATCGCGCCCATGGTTTCAAACATCGCTGGCAAAACCGTGAACACTAAAGTATCAGAGTTGAGTAATTCACCGGAGGTGGAGAAAATCTCTACCCCGTTGTGTTTCGCTACAAACATGGCAGGCAGAACCATCAATCCCGCAATAAATGCAACACCCGTATCAATCAATGCCACTTGAGCGGCGGTTTTTGGCAAGTTGGCTTCTTTATTAAGATACGAGCCATAGGTGGTCATCACACACACACCCAAAGAGAGTGAGAAGAAAGCTTGCCCCATCGCACTGACCACGACCTGTGGCGTGAAATGGCTAAGATCCGGAACCAAATACATTTTGAGTCCGTCCATCGCACCTTCTTGGGTGAAGATATACACCGTCAATAGACCAAACAGAACGAACAACAGTGGCATCAGTCGGGTGGACCATTTCTCGATACCATCTGCAACGCCGTTGCGCACGACAAACATGGTTAAGGCCATGAAGGCCATCATCAAAACAAGATTTCGCTCGGTACTAAAAGAGGTTAACCAATGACTGGCACTCTCTCCACCCACCAGTGTTAGACCGCTACCAAACAGTGATCCGACTAACCATCCAGCGACAATCGCATAGAAGCTGAGGATGAGAGAAACCACCACCATCCCAACCAAGCCCAGTAGAATCGCACCCACTTTGCCTTTAGGCCAAACGGCACGAAATGATCGAATCGGGTTTGATTGACCATAACGGCCAATGGTTAGCTCCGCCACCAACATAGGGTAAGCCAATAAAAACACCATACACAGGTAGACCAAAAGGAAAACGGCACCACCATTACTCGCGGCTTGAGTGGGAAACCCCCACACATTGCCAAGACCTACCGCAGAACCTGCCGCGGCCATAATAAAACCAAATCGAGAGGAAAATTGACCTCTAGAGCTACTTGCCATATTTGCTACCAATGAATTGTGTTTGCTTAGTTATTTGTGGGTGTAAACTAATAATTACACTCGATAAAGTCATCACTAACTTTAGAAGTATGGCAAGTAAATCAGTTCGAGAATAAAATTGGAAGCCCGAACAGTCTATTTTGCTACCACCAATTTGATTTTGCGGTGTGTTTGTTTATTTTTTACTCGAAAGCTGACGCCTTTCACTTGTTTTTACAAATTAATAACAAGATCATTCTGCTAAACTCTTCGATTAATTTGGCCGCTTTGCTTTCTTCTCTTATGCTTTCGCTTTACTATCCCAAATGAATTTCAGTTTCTTATTGGATAAGAATGGACAAGCTCTATCACTTTCTCACACTGCTCAGCATTGGTATCTACTGGTTATTAGTAGCGGGTGTAACTATTCGTGTGGTTCTTAAAAGGCGCGCAGTCAGTGTATCGTTGGCTTGGTTGATGGTGATCTACATCATTCCATTTGTTGGCGTGCTTTGTTATTTCCTATTTGGCGAGCTCAACCTTGGCCGCAAAAGGGCAGAACGTGCTAAAGAAATGTTTACCCCCTTTGGTCATTGGTTTCGTTCATTAAATGATTGTCAAGCTCATGTACAAGAAGGCATGGGCGCTCATATTTCTCGTATTGATGAGTTATGTAATAACCGGATGGGGATCCCAGCCCTCAGTGGCAATACCCTATCGCTTCTGAACTCTCCTAATGAAATTTTACATGCAGTGATTGAAGATATTGAACGCGCTCAGTTTCAAGTTCGCATGGTGTTTTATATTTGGCATCCCGGAGGCTTAGCCGATGGAGTTGCTTCGGCCTTGATTCAAGCCGCCAAACGTGGAGTGGATGTCAAACTTCTCCTCGACTCCGCAGGAAGCCCGAGATTTTTCCGCAGCCCTTGGGTACAAATGATGCGTGACGCTGGGATTGAAGTGGTTCAAGCCTTGGAAGTGAGTCCATGGCGTATTTTCCTGCGCAGACTGGATTTGCGGCAGCATCGCAAAATCATCGTGATTGATGATGAAATCGCCTATACCGGATCAATGAACATGGTTGACCCAGCTTACTTCAAGCAAAACGCCGGTGTGGGGCAATGGATCGATATCATGGTGCGTGTCACAGGCCCTACGGTTAACGTACTTTCTGCTATTCACTGTTGGGATTGGGAATTTGAAACGGGATTACGCCTATTCCCTCAAAGCCCAGAGTGCAGCCTTGAGCCTAATCAACCTCAGCATCCCATTCAGGTGGTGCCGTCAGGCCCGGGGATGCCAGAGAATTTAATTTCGCAAGTGCTCACCTTAGCCATCAACCAAGCTAACCGTTCTGTTTGTATTACAACGCCTTATTTTGTTCCTAGCGCAGATTTGCTCGCAACGTTGAAAATGACTGCTCAACGAGGAATAAATGTCGACATTATCATTCCGAAGAAGAATGATTCTCTGATGGTGCAATGGGCTTCGCGTGCTTTTTACGGGGAATTGCTTGAAGCCGGTGTACGCATTCATGAATTCGATGGCGGCTTGCTGCACACCAAATCCGTAGTGATTGACCAACAATTTTGTTTAGTCGGAACTGTAAATCTGGATATGCGCAGCCTGTGGCTTAATTTTGAGCTCACTCTCGCCGTGGATGATCTGGAATTTACCCAGCAAATGCATTGGTTACAACAGCAATACATTCTGCAATCTCACCCTGTGATTGAAGCGGAATGGGCACAGCGGCCATGGCACAACCGGTTTTTAGAGCGAATCTTCTATCTATTTAATCCTCTTCTGTAGTTTTCTCACTGCGCAGGGTTGCAATCCTGCGCGGCTCCGTGTTTTAAATAAACTTTTATAAAGTCAGACAAGGACAGCCGATGTCAGAAGGTAATAAAACCCGCCTAGTCACTGCGGGGCGCAATAAAAAATGGACTCTCGGAGTGGTCAATCCTCCGGTACAACGTGCATCAACCGTCGTTTTTGAGAGTGTTGCGCAAAAAAATCAAGCGGCCGTGAATCGCGCAAACAAAACTCTGTTTTACGGACGTCGTGGCACGACCACCCATTTTGCTTTTCAAGATGCCATGGTTGAAGTTGAAGGCGGAGCAGGATGCGTACTCTACCCTTGCGGCGCAGCAGCGATCACCAATGCCATTCTCTCTTTTGTAGCGCAAGGCGACCATATTTTGATGGTCGATACTTGTTACGAACCTACACGAGACTTTTGTGAAAAAGTACTCAAAAAGCTTGGAATTTCAACCACCTATTACGACCCTATGATTGGTGAAGGCATTCGTGAACTCATCCAACCCAATACCAAGGTGCTGTTTACTGAATCCCCGGGCTCTCTCACCATGGAAGTACAGGATATCCCAACACTTTCTCGCATCGCTCATGAGCATGACGTTATCGTGATGCTAGATAATACGTGGGCTGCCGGTGTGCTGTTTTCTCCATTTGAACATGGCGTGGATATTTCAATTCAAGCCGCCACTAAATACATTGTGGGTCACTCAGATGTCATGCTTGGCACTGCGGTCGCCAACGAAAAATGTTGGGAGCAGTTGCGAGAACACAGCTACTTGATGGGCCAGTACGCCTCACCTGATGATGTGTATATGGCAATGCGTGGCCTACGCACGCTCGATGTGCGTCTACGTCAGCATGAGCAAAATAGTTTACGCATTGCTCAGTGGCTACAAACACGTCCAGAAGTGGATCATGTGCGCCACCCTGCGTTAGAAACCTGCCCCGGACATGCGTTTTTCCAACGTGATTTCCAAGGCGGTAATGGGCTCTTCTCGTTTGTTCTAAAAAGCACACATCCCGCCGCCACTACCGCTCTACTCGATGGGATGAGCCATTTCCGAATGGGATTTTCTTGGGGTGGTTTTGAAAGCTTGATATTAGCGCATGAACCGAAAGCCTTTAACACTCTACGTTCCGTCGCCAATCCTCACTTTGCAGGCACATTAATCCGTGTTCATATTGGGTTAGAGGACGTAGAAGACTTGATTGCCGATCTGGAAGCGGGTTTTGCGCGCTATCATCAGGTAGCCAATGCATAAACCCTCCTCTATTTTCTGATCTGTAGGGGCTTTGGCCCCTACTGTTTGGCTGCATGGGGAGAATGGGAACATCCCGCGATATGGTCATTGACTAATCCACAAGCCTGCATAAAGGCATAGCAGATCGTTTCGCCCACAAACTTAAATCCTCGTTTTTTAAGAAACTTACTCATGGCCTTAGACTCTTCCGTTGAAGCGGGAACCTCACTCATATTTTGCCAGTGATTAATTTTGGGTTTCCCGTCCACAAACTGCCATAACGCGGCATCCAGTGAGCCGAATTCTTTTTGCAAAGCCAATGCGGCGCGCGCATTAGAAAATACTGAGGCAATTTTACCGCGATGCTTAACCACATCGTAATGAGCAATGATCACGTCAACATGACTTTCATCGTATTGCGCTAAACACTGCAAATCATAGCCCACAAAAGCTTGGCGATACCCTTCACGTTTTTTCAACACGGTGAGCCAGCTTAGTCCCGCTTGCGCTCCTTCTAAGGTAAGAAACTCAAATAACCGAGTATCGTCATGTACAGGAATGCCCCACTCATTGTCATGATATTCACGTTCTAACGGATGATTCATCGCCCATGCGCAAACCGGTTGTTCAATATCAGTCATAAAAGCCTCTCAAAATCAGATGATCATGCCCATTTATACAACGATTGATCATACCGAGAGAAGAAGGTAATTGGGATAATCTCGCACAGTCACTGAATTGCGACGAGCCGCCTCCATTTTCGCTACATCAGCCGTTTTTCATCGCAAACAAAATCTCAGCAAACAGAATTGCGCGCACAAAAAAGCGGCAACCCTGCCGCTCAAAAATGTTTAAAGGTTTTGGAATTCACGATTCACTTTAAATGCTTCGGAAGTGACATACGCTTCCATAGTACGTACTTTTCCGTCAACAGAATCCAAATCTTGCTCTAGGGTGCGCATTAATCCACGCGCATCTTGCCCTTGTACCCAAGCCTTATTTTTGAGGGTATGTTCTTGCTTTTCTCGCAAGCTCTCTTGGTAGTCCACAGGTTGCTTTTCTAGCATCAAAGCCATCGCAACATACGCCACCAGCACAAGAAAAGTTCCACCCAATAAAGCTGCCGTGATCACCAGAATACGCACCAACCACGTTTCAAGGCCAAAATAGTTAGCAAGCCCCGCACATACCCCAGCTAACTTACCATTGATAGGATCTCGGTACAGTTCTCTTTTATTCATAATGACGCCTCCAATTCGGCGCTTCGGCATCGAGAATCCGCTCAAGGTTTTCTACTCGGCCACGCAAGCGTTCAGCTTTTTCAGATAAAGAATGCAGTTGGCGCATTTCTTCGTCAGAAAGCCCAGATTCGGCTCGACGCTTACTTCGATAATGAAGGAGTAGCCAAAGCGGTGCGACAAAGATAAAAAAGACAATCAACGGCACGGCAATAAAGAATGAGGACATAATCGACTCCCAATTATTGGTCTGATTTCATCTGAGCTTTCAGCTTGCTCAGCTCTTTTTCAATGTCATCTTGAGCTTGTAACTCGGCAAACTCTTGTTCCAAAGAGCGAGCTTGTCCAGCTTGAGCATACAAATCCGCTTCCGCTTCTAACTCATCCACTTTACGTGAAAACTGTTCAAATTTCGCCATTGCTTCTTCTGTACGCCCCGCATGCAAGTGGCGCTGCACATCACGGCGATGACCCGCGGCTTGGCTGCGTATCGCTAACGCTTGTTGCTTCGCGCGAGTTTCGGTGATTTTACTTTCCAGCTTGCCAATCTCCCCCGTCAGCTTATCAATGGTTTCCTCAACCAGCGTCTGCTCGGTATGCAAGCCTTTCAATACCTGTTGTAACTTCTGCTTTTCAATCAGTGCCGCACGCGCCAAATCTTCCCTTTGTTTGGTGAGTGCCAGTGTCGCTTTGTTTTGCCAATCTTCTAGCTGCGCTTCCAGTGACTCCACTTTACGTGCCAACTCTTTTTTGTCGGCCATCGCTTTTGCAGAGTTGGTACGCACTTCAACCAGTGTATCTTCCATCTCTTGGATGATCAGACGGATCATTTTTTCTGGATCTTCTGCCTTATCCAGTAGAGCACTAATGTTGGAATTTACGATATCTGCAAAACGAGAAAAAATACCCATGACGATTCTCCTGTCAGTGTGTGAGGCAACCACGCCTCACGATGGCAGCGACAGCACCATGCTGCGCGTTGGATACCAAGAACAATCCAAATAACATGCCAAGAAAAAATTTCTTTATTTTCAAATCATTATAAATAAGCTCATTTTATGACTGAGCGTGCTATGATGAGATTCACCAATAGTTGGTCAATTTCACCACTTTGAGGAATAACGATGCAGCAGAGCTTACTTGGCGAATCACCCGCGTTTTTAGCCGTATTGGATAAAGTTTCGCGCTTAGCTCCAATTGAGCGTCCTGTGCTTGTAATCGGTGAGCGAGGAACCGGTAAAGAACTGATCGCACAGCGTCTGCACTACTTATCCAAGCGCTGGGAACATCCACTCATTTCACTCAATTGTTCAACCCTCAGTGAAGGATTGATCGATTCAGAACTCTTTGGTCACGAATCCGGCGCGTTCACGGGAGCAAAAGGTCGTCATCAAGGCCGGTTTGAACGCGCAGAGAATGGCACTCTTTTCTTAGATGAGTTAGCTACGGCCCCACTAGCGGTGCAAGAAAAGCTGCTGCGAGTGATTGAATACGGTCAGTACGAGCGCGTTGGTGGCCATCAAGTGCTGAATGCGAATGTGCGTTTGGTCTGCGCAACTAATGCTGATTTGCCTAAAATGGCCGAGCACGGTCAGTTTCGCGCAGATCTGCTCGATAGACTGGCATTTGATGTGATTCACTTGCCACCTTTACGCCACAGACCCGACGATATTTTGCTACTTGCGGAACATTTTGCCATTCGGATGTGTCGCGAACTCCAATTGCCCTTGTTTGTTGGGTTTAGCCACGATGCACGCAAGCAACTACAAGACTATCCTTGGCCTGGTAATGTTCGTGAGCTAAAAAATGTCGTTGAGCGTGCGGTATATCAACATGGTCTAAACCGCCATCCCATTGAGACTTTGATTTTTAATCCATTTCAATCAGGTGACGTTGTCACCAGTGGGAGTTCTAATAATACTGAGCCCCCAATTACAATGGCACCACGCTTCCAGTTACCAATTGACTATAAAACATGGCAGCAAGAGTTAGACATTGAATTACTGCAAGCGGCACTGACGCAAGCCAAGTTTAACCAAAAGCAAGCAGCGCACTTGTTAGGCCTGAGCTATCATCAATTTCGGGGGATGATCAGAAAATACCCCCAGATGAGTAACGAAAACACCTCGCTCTCGGATGAGTGATGTACTGTAAATACGCCATTTCATTTGGTTTTGCCGAGAAAACAATGGTAAATTAACGGGATTTTGAGGCTGACTAGTAATGCTAGCTTCGCCTCGTGACTGACTCAGATCACTATGAATGCATTTATACGATTTACCCTAGGGCTGTTCAGCATGAGTTTGCTGACAGGCTGCGGAGAACACATCGATCACAGTAAGATTCGCAGCAGCGGCTTTGTCTACTGTGGTGAGAGCGCGCCATCTACCTTTAATCCACAATTGGTCGATAACGATATCACTTCAGATGCTCTCGGTCCGCAACTCTACGACACCTTGCTCACGATTGATCCGCAAACCCAATTACCCGTACCGAGTGTAGCCAGCGGATGGACGGTCAATGCGAGCGGCACCGAGTATCTATTTACTCTGCGTCCAAATGTTGAGTTTCAAACTACCGCTTGGTTTAGCCCAACTCGGCCACTCAATGCCGATGATGTGGTTTTCAGCTTCCGACGCATCATTGACCCAACAAGCCCTTTCCACAAGGTCAATCAAGCTCAATATCCTTGGTTTAAAGGTATTGATTTCCAAAACTTACTCATCGATGTCACTGCTATTGATGACTTAACGGTGAAATTTATTTTAAGCCGCCCAGATAACAGTTTTTTGTCAAACATCGCCACCAGTCATGCCGTCATTCTCTCTTTAGAATACGCTAACCAACTGATGATTGATGATGAAAAAGAAAGGTTGGATACCTTACCTGTCGGTAGTGGGCCCTTTTATCTTGCTGAATACCATCCGCGTGATTTGATCCGCCTAAAACGCCACCCTCACTACTGGAATGGCGTCGCTAAACTTGAACAAGTGGTGTTCGATATTTCACAACGCGGTACCGGAATGCTCGCCAAATTACTGCGTAATGAATGTGATGTTCTGCATGCGCCGATCTCAAGTCAGGTGCCCGCGATTGAGCAAAATCAGGGTATTGAACTAACAACAACCCCAGCGATGAATGTGGCGTTTATTGCCGTCAATACTCAACATCCGGCACTCAATGATAGCCGAGTGCGTAAAGCACTAAACTTTGCGATTAACCGCCAGAATATTTTGGACTCCGTTTATTACGGCACTGGCAGTATTGCCTTTACGATCTTGCCTCCCACTTCTTGGGCTTATCAACAAGATGCGGTACAAATCCGATACGATCGCAATTATGCTCAAGCTTTACTGCGCGAGGCGGGCTTTGAACATGGGCTCGAATTGACCATGTCAGTTCCAGTCGATCCCAAAGCGTATAACCCCAGCCCACGTAAAACCGCAGAACTGATCCAAGCCAATCTGGCTGATATTGGCGTCACCTTGCGCTTAATTACTGAAGATCGCTCCGAACGCCAAGAACTTGCAGAGCGCAACAATATTGACCTGTTTTTGAGTGGCTGGCGAGGTGACACTGGTGACCCAGATAACTTCTTACGCCCTTTGCTCTCTTGTGATTCCAATCGAGCCGGATTGAACGTATCCATGTGGTGTGACAGTGATTTTGACTTCTTGTTGGACTTAGCTTTAGAAGCCAACAAACCACGTTATCGCCTCAATCTCTACCATCAGGCGCAAAACATCCTTAATCAAGAGTTTCCCGTGATCCCTCTTGCACATGGCATACAATTTACCGCCTACAGTAAATCGCTAACCGGGGTTCGTATGAGTCCTTTTAATGTTCAGCCATTTAATACCGTTGAGAGGGTGGCCGAGTAATGTTCGTGTATACGGTACGAAAATTTAACCTATTTATCATTACACTCTTGATCTTGACCATGGTCGGCTACAGCCTAGCTCGCTTTGATCCCCATTCACCATGGACCTTGTTCAGCTTTTGGCAAGGGTGGTCAATTTACTTGGTGCAGTTGATGGAGCTCAATTTCGGTGTCAATAAAAGTGGCGTTCCGATCCTCAGTGAGTTAGCGGTTGTATTTCCCGCCACCATTGAGCTGTGTTCGATTGCGTTCATTATGTCACTGCTGATAGGCATTCCTATCGGAACCATCGCGGGAATGCGACAAGGTAAATGGCTCGACACCATCATTTCTTTCATTTCCATGTCTGGCTACTCGGCTCCCATTTTTTGGCTCGCCTTGATGATGATTATGGTGTTTTCGCTGCACTTCCAATTTTTCCCCGTCGCAGGGCGCTATGACTTACTGTATCAGATCGAGCATGTTACCGGCTTTGCCTTGATTGATGCCTTTATGTCGCAGGCGCAATATCGCAGCCAAGCTCTCCAAAGTGTGTTGGAACATTTAACGCTCCCCTGTTTAGTGCTGGCTTTGGCTCCGACCACGCAAGTCATTGGACAAATGCGGGCGTCGGTTGCAGAAGTGATGAACCAAAACTACATCCGCGCAGCCAAAATTAAGGGGTTATCCAATTACGAGATCGTTACCCAACACGTTTTACGTAATGCCATTCCACCCATGATCCCCAAGTTTGGTGTTCAACTGTCTAGTATGCTGACGCTGGCGATTATTACTGAATCTATCTTTAACTGGCCAGGCATTGGCCGTTGGCTGCTTGATGCGCTAGCTAACCGTGATTTTATGTCGATTCAAGCCGGTGTTATTGTGGTCGGCACCTTAGTATTAACCGCCAACATTCTCTCTGATTTGCTCGGCGCAGTGGCTAACCCTTTGGTAAGGAAAGAGTGGTATGTTAAGCGATAGCATTTATCAAGAAGAACATATTCCAACCCAGTTTGAGCGTTTCTGGCGCAGCTTTCGCACCAACAATCTCGCCATGTTTGGATTATGGTGTCTACTGTTTATTGCCCTAGTCATTGCCCTATCCCCTTGGCTTGCACCTTATGATCCACAAATGCACTCCAGCAAATTATTAATACCGCCATCTTGGGATCCGACAGGTAGTGTCGATTACTTTCTCGGTACGGATGACTTAGGTCGCGATATTTTATCTCGCCTGATTGATGGCTCAATCTTAAGTGTCGGGGCCGCGGTACTCATCACTTTGATTGCCACGGTACTCGGTGGCACTATTGGTGCTTTAGCCGGCATGACCAGAGGTTTACTTTCAAGCACACTTAACCATTTGCTTGATACCGTAATGTCGATTCCATCGCTGCTGCTGGCCATCATTTTTGTCGCCTTTTTAGGGGCTGGCGAATTCAACGTACTGCTTGCGATTGGCTTAGCGTTAATTCCACGTTTTATTCGTTCGGTGTATGTGGCGGTGCATAACGAAATAGAAAAAGATTATGTGATGGCCGCGCGTTTAGATGGTGCCAATGAGTTTTATCTGCTTTGGCATTCCATCTTTCCTAACATCCTGCCAATCATCGTTACCGAGATTACCATGGCTCTTTCCATTGCTATTTTGGATATTACCGCGCTGGGATTTCTTGGACTTGGAGCACAATCGCCTAGCACGGAATGGGGCTCCATGCTGGGTGATGCCGTCGAGCTGATCTATATTGCACCTTGGACAGTAACCTTGCCCGGTCTCGCAACTATGTTTACTGTCGTGGTAATTAACCTCGTCGGCGATGGTGCACGTCAAGCGTTGAATGCAGGAGTCGAATAATGCCTATTCTTGATATTCGTCATCTGACGATTGAGATTGATACTCCGCAGGGTCTAGTAAAAGCCGTAGATCGCATGAGCCTGACCATGAACGAAGGTGAAATTCGTGGTTTAGTAGGAGAATCGGGCTCTGGCAAAAGTCTCGTGGCTAAAGCACTGGTTGGAGTATGCAAAGAGAACTGGCGCGTTACGGCTGACCGTATGCGCCTTGGAAACATTGATTTACTACAACTGACTCCACGAGAACGCAGACGCGTGATCGCACGTGATGTCGCGATGATTTTCCAAGAACCCTCCACCTGTCTCGATCCTTCTGAAGAAGTTGGCAAGCAGTTGATCGAATCGATTCCTTTCCGCACTTTTGAAGGCCATTGGTGGCAACGTTTTACGTGGCGCAAAAAGCAAGCTATCGCGCTGCTGCACAAAGTTGGCATCAAAGATCACAAAGACATCATGTCCAGCTATCCTTATGAGTTGACCGACGGTGAGTGTCAAAAAGTGATGATTGCCATGGCGATTGCTGCGAAACCGAAATTGCTGATCGCCGATGAACCAACAAACGACGTTGACCCCATCACTCAATCGCAAATCTTACGCCTACTAAGCCGGATGAATCAGGTAAACAGTACCTCAATCTTACTGATTGGCCATGACTTAACCACCATCACCCAGTGGGCGGATCGTATTACGGTAATGTATTGTGGCCAATCCGTTGAATCGGCAGACACTGCCAAGATTGTGGTCGAACCCAAGCATCCGTATACGGCAGCGCTTCTAAAAGCTATGCCAGATTTCAGCGACTGGATTCCCCATAAGCAGAAATTACAATCACTGCCCGGCTCAATCCCGCCGCTGCAACATTTACCCATCGGTTGTCGCTTGGGGCCTCGTTGCCCGTATGCACAACGTCAATGTGTAGAAATGCCACGTTCACGTTGGGTCAAGAACCATAAGTTTTCCTGTCATTTCCCATTGAATATGGAGACACCACAATGAGTGCGCTGTTAGAAGTCACTAATCTACATAAAGACTTTGTCACTCGCTCCGGTTTTTTACGCAAACAGATCCAACATGCGGTGAAACCCGTTAGCTTTACTCTGGAAGCGGGACAAACCATTGGTTTTATTGGGCAAAACGGTTCAGGAAAATCCACGCTCGCACGGATGTTGGCGGGCATGGTCGCACCAACGGGCGGTGAAATCCGAGTAAACGGTGAGCTTTTAGAACACAAAGACTATTCGACGCGCTGTAAACTCATCCGGATGATTTTCCAAGACCCAAATACCTCGCTCAATCCACGTTTACAGATCGGGACAATTCTAGAAGGACCGCTGAAACGAAACACCAGCATGCCCCCAGAAGCCCGCATGCGCCGCGTAAAAGATACCTTGCAACGAGTGGGTTTATTGCCAGAACACGCCTACTTCTATCCTCAAATGCTAGCAACAGGACAAAAACAGCGGGTCTGTTTGGCACGCGCCTTAATTTTGCAACCATCGATCATTATTGCCGATGAAGCGTTGAATGGTCTGGATATGGCGATGCGTTCGCAAATCCTCAATCTCTTTCTGGAACTGCAAGAAGAGATGGGCGTGTCATTTGTGTATGTATCGCAACATATTGGGGTGATTAAACACATCACCGATAAAATTATCGTGATGCATGAAGGCGATGTAGTGGAATCCGGTGATACCCATGAAGTGTTGGCCAGCCCGCAACACCCGATCACTCAACGTATGATCGAAAGTCACTTCACCAAAGCACCGACGTTTAAATATTAAGTCATGCATAAAGGGATCGTTGTTGGGCTACTCACCCTACTTAGCCTTAAGGCTCTAGCTCAAGACAACTGGCGCGATCCCGCTTTTATCGAACAAGCCTTTCTCGCCGTAGCGATGCACAACGAATATTCCGCAGGTGAAAAACCGCTGAGCAAATGGCGCAAGCCCATACGGATTTATTTTGAACATCAAGTCCCTGATAGCGTTCTGCATGAACAGCTTGCGCGAGATCACCTGAGCCATCTTTCGAGCATAACCCAGCACCCAATTCAAGTAGTGACCGACAAAGCTCAGGCGAATGTGATTTGGGTATTCACCCGACAATCAAAGTGGCAGCAGGTATTAGAAGACGTTGCAGGAAAAGCAGCCATACAATCGATGCATGGCGCCATTTGCCAAGCGAGTTACCAGAGCGACGTAGTGACTTCTGAAATTATTTCCGCATCGGTTGTGATTCCCGTCGATCAAGCACGTGACCACGGCAAACTGTTGGCCTGTATCGTGGAAGAAATTACTCAAGTGATGGGGCTGCCTAATGATTCAGAGCTTGCCTATCCTTCCATCTTTAACGATAAAACCCCAGAAGATTTGCTATCTCCCCTTGATGTGGTTTTACTGTGGCTACTCTACGAACCCGAACTCACTACGGGCATGAGTCAACGCCAAGTCCGGTCGGTGATCCGCACCAAACTCAAACAATATCAGCAGCAAGGTAGATTAGAAGAAGCGGTGCAAGAGGCACACTCTTCACCGCTCTATGAATGGCTTCGTTAGTTCTCAGCCCATACTCGATCAGCGACGATTTGCCAGTTTTTTCAGTTCAAAATCAAATTCATCAGGGAATAGAATCACCCCTTCTTCGTTGTCGTTTGGAAAAACCACCACGGATAAATCGTCTTGCTCTAAACCTTGTGTCCAGCGACTAAACCATTTGTTAAGCCCAATCGATTCGGGTTCACACTCTGCCCAATCCCCCGTTGCCCACGCTTGTGCAAACTCACGATGTGGCCAAACAGGAACGCAATCTTCCTCTTCCGTATTGAGCATTACGCAACCGTATTCATCTTTTAAAATCCATACTTGCTGGCTAGCCACAATCTCTTTCAGGCAATAGTTGAATCGTTGCTCTTGGTCATATTGATTGATGAGCGCCATCTGCTCTGCGGTTAATGGATTAGACATCTTCTTTCCCCATTGGAATTCATGGCTCTTTCCGAGCGAAAGATTGCAGGACAATGCCTACAACCAGAGATAAAAAACGCCCACGGCATACTAGCGTGAGCGTTGCTTAAGGAGAATGTTAACCGCGAAGTGGCGATCAAGCCAGTTCCGTTTGCAGCCAAGGCCAACCTTGCTTCTTACGGCTGAGGGTGTTTTCCATCATCAGTACGCCGTCTTTTTCATGCTTAGCCAATTTTTCTGACCATTCACCTTTAAACAACAAACGAGTTTGTGCTGTGGTGATGTCGGTCAGCATCAGTGCTGCGAGTGCCAGAGACTCTTCATCACAACGACGTTGCAGATCGGCTTCGAGGGCTTCAATCATATCGGCGACTTGCTCTAGCGTAGCCAGTTCAACCTGACCGACCACCAACTCACGGCCATTGAATGGGTAAGCTTTAAGATCTTTTTCGACCAACTGCGCTGCGCTTAAACCTTCAATGTCAGTTTTGGCAATCAGTAGCGCTTTGATAAAGCCTTCCAGATCGGTAATTCCGGCCAATACCGCTAACTCAGCAACAGCGTCTCGATCTTTTTGAGTGCAAGTTGGAGAAGCAAAACCCACAGTGTCAGACAGAATGGCAGAGATCATCAGTAACGCAAGTGGGCGAGTGATTTCTGCATTTTCCATCTTAAAGAGATTGAACAGAATCGTGCTGGTACAACCCACAGGCCAAATCCACGCTTCCAGTGGATTCACCGTCATCACATCGCCTAAACGGTGGTGATCGACAATACCGAGGATCTCAGCTTGGTTTAGGTCATCCGGAGCTTGCGCTAAATCGGTGTAATCCACTAACCACACCTGTTCGCCCGCCACACTGGTACGTAATTCTGGTTGCTCAACGCCTGCCACATTCAGAATATGTTGCGTTTCACGGTTGATTTCACCTTGGCGTACCGCCTTCGCTTCTAAACCACGAGCTTTTAAAAACTCGGCTGCCACTAATGCACTACAAATACTGTCACTGTCTGGGTTCTTATGACCAACAACTAAAATCATCCTGTTACCTATTTTCTCTTTTGCCATCAAGCTGGCGTAAACAAAGGGTGCACTCTACTCAATTTAATATTTTCTTTATGGCGCTAAATCAAAAAAACCTTTTTCTTCCATCGGTAAGTCTCGAATCTCAGGTGATTTTACGATCGAAAGTCACCGCAATGTTTGCTCTTTGGGGCATACAACGTATAATCACGCAGTTTCTATCATTAACTGGAGGATTTCTGATGATTGTAACTAACCAAATTCAAAGGGCATGGTTGGGTTAACGGAAAGTCCGTTTTCAATTCTATTATCGCACTACGCGACTTCTCCCTTCCCTTCTCAATTTGCCCAGTCAAACTGGGGGAATTCTATTTAATCAACGAATTAAACCCTGAACTATGATTTAGTGGGTGCTTTCGCGCACCGGGAAAATTCGCAATGAACAACACAATGACATCTTCTCAGCCTTACACATTGACACAACTTGGCTGGAAACCTTTTTTTCAACAACAACTGACACTCGAAGATTACGAAAACACGCAAATCTGCCGCGTCGTTGCTCATCATCGCAGTGGTTATCAGCTTTGCAGTGAACAAGGGCATTTTCATCTCGCCATTCATCACGCTCAACCGAAAATGACGGTGGGCGATTGGGTTTTGCTAGATGAACAGCAGCAATTTAAACGCCTACTTGAACGCCAAAGTGAACTGAGCCGAAAAGCGGCGGGAAGTAAAGTGGCAGAGCAGTTGATCGCCACCAATGTTGATACACTGTTTATCGTCTGCTCACTCAATGACGACTTTAACCTCAGCCGTATTGAACGCTATCTGAGCATCGCCAAAGAAGCGCAAATCGAACCTGTGGTGGTACTCACCAAAGCCGATTTATCTGAACAAGCAGAACAAAACATCGCGCAAGTTCAACAACTCAGTGCAACGTTATTGGTAGAGGCAGTAAACGCGCTCGATCCTAACAGCGTAGAAGCCTTACGGCCGTGGTGCACAAGAGGCAGAACCGTCGCATTTATTGGCTCCTCTGGCGTCGGGAAATCAACCTTGACCAATACCTTGCTTGGTCGAGAAACCCAACTCACCGGCGGGATCCGTGAAGATGACAGTAAAGGTCGCCATACCACTACCGCGCGTTCGGTTCACATGATCCCTGATGGTGCGTTGATCATCGATACACCGGGAATGCGTGAGCTCCAACTTGTCGACTGTGGCGAAGGGGTTAGCGAGACGTTTTCAGACATTGAAACCTTAGCGTTACAGTGCCGTTTTAAAGATTGCCAACATCAAACTGAGCCGGGGTGTGCAGTTCAACAAGCGATCAGCAATGGCACTTTGGAAGCAAGGCGCTTACAAAACTATTTTAAGTTACAGCGAGAGCAGGCTTATAACTCCGCCACACTCGCTGAGCAACGAAATAGAATGAAGCAATTTGGGAAGATGTGCCGTAATGTAAGCAGTGACAAGCAGAAACTCAAAACCAGTTATTAATCCCAATTAACACCGCTTTTGCTTAGCCGAATGAGTGTTCACCCATTTTGGATAGGCAAAAGCGGCTGTTTCAAATATTCCGTTTGGCTTCATCACCACTAACCTACTGTCAATATGGCTCTGCTCTGTAGCCCCTTCGCCAAATTGACGACGAGAAATTTACTGGGCTCACTGCT
The DNA here is from genome assembly GCF_009665255.1 of Vibrio metoecus. Taxonomy (NCBI): domain Bacteria; kingdom Pseudomonadati; phylum Pseudomonadota; class Gammaproteobacteria; order Vibrionales; family Vibrionaceae; genus Vibrio; species Vibrio metoecus. Next base: position 1,048,644 of record NZ_CP035686.1, on the reverse strand, counting down.
CAGAAGCTCACCACTCCAATAGTCATACCACTGTACTGGATGGTTGGCGACCAAAGTAAACTCCTGCTCCTTACCTTGAAAATTAAACAAACAATGTAGGTCATTCTTATCGGTCAACGACAAAAATGCATGATGCAAACTCAGCGAAGTTAGCTTAGATGAGTTCTGGTTATATTGAAAACGCTTGAGTAACCGCTTAAGGCTCTGCTTCGCAAACGGAGTCAGCTTCGGCAGTGGATCACCCGACAGCAGCAAGCCACCACTGGCTAACAGCAAATTACGATGAAACTCATAACTGGAACGATCGGCACTTTGGTTTGGTAACGGAGTTAACGTTAAGCAATCTGGGTCGATTTGCCACAACTGTCTGTGTTGCCAACTGCGCATTAAGGTTTCACGAGCCATTTGGCAAAAGCGATCAGCATTGCGCTCCACATCGTCCGACACTCGCATCGCATCCACCAAACCTAGCGATGGCCACATCGGAGCATTACAGCCCAGTAGCCACGCATCGCCTGCGCCTTCAGCAATGGCTTGCATGCCCATTCGATACGCTTCTACACCCGTAACACCCGATTGAAAACGCTGGCCTTGTAGCGTTCCCCAGTAGTTGGCATCCAGCTTAAACAGTTCAACGCCCCACTCTTCACGCAGGGTTTTCACCACTTGGGTCAAGTGCTCTTGCACATCCGGATGAGAACCATCCAACACATACCAAGGCGTACAGCGCCAACCGCCATAAGTGATCTCTTCGGCTTTGAGTGGCTGACCTGCGGCATTTTTCACAAACCAGTCCGGATGCTGACGAAAAACCGCCGAATCCGCTTCCGCGATAAAAGGCGCAAGCCAGATAGCGGGCTTTTTACCTTGGGCTCGAATATCGGCAATCACTTGCTGAATACCACTGGGAAACTTTTGTGATGGCGTGAGCCAATCGCCCATAAACGCTTGATAGCCGTCATCCAATAGCACCCATTCCAGCTCAGGGTGACGCTCTGCTAATACCGCCACGTTATCTTTGATGTCTTGTTCGGTGACTTCTGCATAGTAGGCATACCAAGAACACCAGCCCATCGGTGCAGGGTCTTTGAGATGGGGTCTTGGTGGATGATGGCGCGAGATCGCCTCTGCATAGGCTTGGTAAAGCTCCGACATGGATTCACCTTCTAAGCAAATCACCGACTCTAACTGATTGGTGACCCAGTCTTGCGGACGTGTCTCTTCTCCATCAATAAAAGCACTCAGTATCCAGTGTTGCGGATGACGATGCACTTCAAAAAAGCCCGCAAATCGCCGGCAAGAAGTAAAACCAAACAACAAATAACGGCCAGCGGCCTCTATCATCAAAGTATTGTAAAAACGCTTTGGCGCATCATGAGGGTAGATGCGGTAACTGAGATTGTTATCAGGACAACGTCCGACTTCTTGGATATGGCTTAGCGTTCCAGAGGCTTGTGAGAGCATTTGGAAACCATCACCGACTAAGCGCGCATCTGACTCGACATCCAACACCGTGCTAAATAGCGGATAACGGCGTTCAAAAGGACGATTGTGTAACCCAATATACTGTGCGGAGAGCTCATTGTCCGAAATCTCCAGTTCAATATCCGTTTGCTGCGCTAGGATCTCTCGCCCATTGGCTAGTCTTAAGTGGCTCATTGACTCTCTCCTTTTTGCCTGAGTGTCGACGTAAACATCCACGCATTACGTTAGATATTTCACGTTTTACGTGATCCACAGGTTTGATTGGCGACAGATTAAGCGGATTGACGGCTAAAAGAGAAGAAAAAAGCCAGCGATGAACGCTGGCTTGAGGGATAACGCGCATTTTGCGTTAACAGAGACGATTAGATGACTTCGATTGGGCCACCAAATGACGTCACGGGTGGAACTTCACCACGGAATTTCTCAAAATCGACGATACAGGTATTCGCCGAAGTGGCTTGCGCCAACTCTGACGTTCCCAGATCCAGAGTGAGCGTATTGGGATCGCCGTAAGTACAGATCGCGCCCACTTTTTCTGTCAGCGGGCCATACCAAGCGCCCTCTTCAATACGGATCACACCGCGTGGGTAGCTTTCACTCAGTACCGCACCAGCTAACAGTTGACCACGATCGTTGTAGACGCGCACCAAGTCACCCTCTTTAATGCCTTTGGCTTTCGCATCCGCAGGGTTGATGTACACAGGCTCGCGACCTTGCACCGCGTAAGTGGCACGGAACGCTTCCGCTTCACACATTTGTGAGTGCAGACGCTTGTCTGGGTGGCATGATTGCAACCAGAACGGATATTTATCAGAGCCCGGACCACCGTGTGAACGTTCGGTTTTCTCAAACCACATTGGGTGTTCTTGGCAGTGTTCATAGCCATAGCGGCCGATCTTACGCGAGGTAATTTCGATAAAACCAGAAGGCGTACCCAGTGCATTGATTTCGGGATCTTTGCGGAAATCCGCATGACGAACCCAAGGTGTGCCAGTACCAAAATCAAGGAAGCCTTTCTCCCAGAACTCATCGAATTCCGGCATAGAGAACTTGCCATCGTTGGCTTTCTTACATTCGTCATACAGTGAGCGTACCCACTCCATCTCATCCATGCCACGGGTGTACTCTTTTTCACGGCCGAAACGACGAGTCAGCTCAGCCATGATTTCAAAGTCAGTACGTGACTGGAACAGTGGATCAACCAAACGATGCATCGCAATCAGACCTTTACCTGAGTAGGAACCGTAAGAGTCGATGTCGTTACGTTCCCACTGAGTACAAGCTGGCAGTACGATGTCAGAGAAGCGGCAGGTTGCCGTCCAGCTGAAATCAATCGTCACCACGGTCTCCAGTTTCTGGAATGCCCGCTTCATCTTGTTACGGTCTTGGTGGTGGTGCCAAGGGTTACAACCCGAAATGACCATCATCTTGAAGCCCGGCAGAGTCACCGTGTTACCGTTGTGGTTGATCTTTTTACCCGGCTCAAGAATCGCATCAATCCAGCGAGCAACCGGAATCGTGCTGCTGTAACCATTGAAGTCATTGTTGTCCCACTTTGGCTGCGCACCTTGATCGAGGTTACGTGGGAAGCCACCAGGGCCAGCAAAACCGGTTGAAGGCACACCGATACCTGAATAGTGGTGACCGTAAGAGATACCACCGCCCGGCAAACCAATTTGACCAATCATCGCCGCCAGTACCGCGCCCATCCAGTACGGTTGTTCACCATGTTCTTGACGTTGGATACACCAACCAAACAGCAGCTGAGTACGACCATTCACCAGCATACGGGCGAAATCGCGGATCGCATCGGGTTTCACGCCACAGATTGTCGCTGCCCACTCAGGCGTTTTCTCAACCTTATCTTTGCTCTTACCCAATACGTAAGGAATGAACTCTTCAAAGCCCAAGCAGTAAGTTTCGATGAACTTCTTGTCGTACAGGTTTTCGGTATACAGCACATGCGCAACCGCCAGCATGAACGCCACGTCAGTTTGTGGGTTGATGTACAAGTGATCATTTTGCAAGAAACGCTGTGTCTTGTTCTTCACTGGGTCAACGGAAACCACGTTGATCTCGCCTTTCGCGACTTTCTCTTTTAATTGATCGAGATAGCCGAAAGACTGGTGCGTTTCACAGTTCCAACCCACTTGCAGGTTTTTCACTGGATCGTTTGCCCACAAGATGATGTTGTCCGAGTTGTCTAAAATCTCGCTCCAAGAGGTACCTTGCGCGTAAACTTCGGTTGAACCCAGTACGTAAGGCATGATGGTTTGACCTGCACCGGTCGAGTAATCCCCGACTTTGGTGATGTAGTTACCATGCATACCCACAGCGCGCTGCATCATCGCGGTACAGTTGTGGAAAGCACCGGTTTGGTTCCAACCGGTTTGACCTGCGTGCAGCGCCCAAGGGCCGTATTGCTTCTGAACACGCTCTAATTCACGGTAGAACAGATCCATCGCTTCATCCCAAGTCACGCGGATAAAACGGTTGTTACCGCGCGTTTCAGCGCTGTATTTGTGTTTTTTCAACCAATCGAGGCGCACCATTGGGTAACGCACGCGAGATGGGCTGTACAGAATGCCTTGAATGCCGTTCAACATTTCCGTTGGGTGGGTATCCAACTCCAACGCTTTCAGCTCTTGTACCTTACCGCCGTAGATGTGGGCGCGGAAGGCGCCCCAGTGAGAACCAGAGACTTTCCAAGTTCCCGTGGTTTCTGCCGCTTGGGCAGAAACTGAGGTCAGTAGGCTTGGGCCAATAATCGACGCCGCACTGGTGGTTGCGACACCTTTCAGAAAACTTCTTCGTGTAATCGCCATGTTATGACTCCGTATGACGTTGCTTAGTGATGGCCTTCAGCGAAATCTGAAGAGTGTTTTTGCAGGTACTTGAGTACCAGTGCTTCACTGTCGGTATCGAAGTTAACGAATGCCAACATACCGTCGAACATGCCAGGCCAAGTGTTGGCATCAAAGTGTGCTTCATCCGGTTGGGTATGACAGACAGAACAGTTGGTTTGGTATGCTTCACGCGCTTTTTCCCAAATTGGGTTGATGTCGTTCAGCATGGCTTCTTTTTTCATCCACACTTTCGCGCTCACTTGTTCCCATGGCAAACCAGTCAAATCATCAACTTTCTGCTCGCCCGTGGTCACAATCGCATCCGACATCGCGGCATCTTTCAGAAGTGAAGCTACCGCAATGTTCATACCGAAGTCTTCTTGGATCACACGGCCAAAGCCTTTCGATTTACGCCAGCCATCGATTTCAACTTGCATCATGTCGCCTTTTTCGGCTAACACTTTCACTTCAGAAGCTGGGTTGAGTAGACCCGCTTCAACCTTACCTTGCTCATCTTCATACACAGGGAGGAAACGCACGCTGACCAAGGTTCCACCATTGGAGTATTTGGTGTTCGACGCCATGCCTTCCAGTTCGCCAATCAAGCCACTTGAGCTCTCCATGTTTTTCGGCAAGTTGTGCGCAATGCCTTTGTGACAGTCGATACAGCTTTGATCGCGCTCAGCCGCTTGCTTCATTTGGATGCGTGCCGTCGCGGACATTTGGTCAAAATCCATCGAGTCGTAGTTGTGGCAGTTTTTACATTCCAGAGATTTGTTTGCCGCAAAGCGATCCCATTCGTGTTTTGCCAATTCAATCCGGCGCTCTTCAAACTTTTCAGGCGTATCTAAATCACCAAAGATCTGTGCGAACACTTCTTTCGAGGCTTGCATCTTACGCGCGATTTTTGCCGTCCATTCATGGGGAACATGGCAATCAGGACAAGTCGCACGTACGCCAGAGTGGTTTTTCCAGTGCACTGTGGTTTGCAGCTCTTGGTATACGTTGTCACGCATGGTATGGCAGCTAACACAGAACTCTTCGGTATTGGTGGCTTCCAATGCGGTGTTAAAACCTCCCCAGAAAATCACCCCAGCGATAAAGCCACCGAGAGTCAGTACACCCAAGCTAATGTGTACCGCGGGACGCGTCATGGTGCGCCACATTTTCAAAATTAACGATTTCATCTTCATTGTCTCTTAATTATCGAATTCAGTCGTAAACCTGCGGATTAAAAACCGCTGTGTGCGCCCGGAGGACCAAACACAAACATCTGCAGCATCCACACGATAAATCCATACCCACCTACAAACGCGACGCTTAAAATGGGAAAGAGAACCACTGTGATGAAGAGGAATGACTTCCACTCCAGAGAGCGTTTTTCACCGCCTTCAGTTTTTTTAACATCACTCATACATTTGCCTATATCTTCGCAAGAATTTTTGCCGTTCCAGATGATTACAATGAACGTCAAGCAGGATTGATTGACGCAAATGTTAGACCATAGCTTTATTGTGGTTCAATCGAAAATCGACTCACAAGCCTTGTTATTCCATAGTTTTTTGAGTTAGAACGGAGATGTGATCGAATAAAAAATGACGTGAAAAAATATGAACAGTTATGACAAATTAATATTGTTTTAACCCTGTAAAAACAGAAACAAAGTCACAACAAATTGAGATAAAAAACGATGAGACAGCGCAAGGTGAACAATAAATTTGAGTGCAGCAACATCACCTGATGTCTCTCGCCAACACTTCAACAGCCCATCAACATTGGTTTTCCACTACGCCCCAACAAAGCGCAACTGCACAACCAATGTGCAAGATTTTTAAGATATTTCTGCAAGGCAAGGTTACACACGCAGTTTACTCTGAGTTATCCACAGAAAATGTGGATAAGGCCATCACGATCCAAAAGCCTTTGCACCGATAAGGCGAAAAGCAATACCAACTGCTCTCGCTTACTTTTCGACGCATAAAAAAATCCCCGAGTAAAACTCAGGGACTTTTCAGAAATAGCTAATATTCAGTAATGAAATCAGTCTTTAAGGTAAATCAACCAGTACCACATACCTACAAACACACCGCCCCCAACAATATTGCCTAAAGTCACAGGAATAAGGTTGTTGACGATGAAGTTAACAAAGTTGAGATCCGCATAGTTGGCGATATTCGCGCCAGTCATCGCCCAGAAACTGTCTGGTGCAAAATATTTAATACCAATCGCCATCGGCACTTGGAACATATTGGCAATACAGTGCTCAAAACCTGCCGACACAAACATAGCTACAGGCAGAATCAGTACCATGACTTTATCCGTCAGCGAACGCGCACTAAAGGTCATCCATACGGCTAAACACACGAGAATGTTACACATCAATCCAAGGGCAAAAGCCTGTAAAAACGTATGGTGCAGCTTGTGCTGAGAAATCGCCATCGCGTTGAGACCAAGCTGGCCACCATCTTCCATGAACTGACGAGTCGCTAGCATAATCAATACAAGGATTATCGACCCACATAAGTTACCGAAATAGACCACAGTCCAGTTCCGTACCAGTTCTTTCCACGAGATTTTGCCGCTCGCCTTCGCCACTAGGATCAATACCGAACTGGTGAATAATTCACCGCCAGTAATCACCACCAGAATCAAACCGAGGCTGAAGGCCATGCCACCCAGCAATTTGGTGACACCGTAAGGCATATCATGCGCCCCTGTGGTCACCACTGTGTAAAACACAAACGCAATACCGATTTGAATACCTGCGGAGATCGCAAGCAAGAATGACTTATACGCGGCTTTTTTGGCTTTACCTTCACCAGTAATGGCCGCACGTTCAGCCATTTGCGGAGGGAGAAGGGAATCGAATTGGTTATGATCCATGAGCTTGTTACATTTTGACACACAACAGAAGAGGTGGCGGATAATCGCTCTATTTCCTCTTTTGTTCAAGGGCTATTTTTCATGTTTACGAAAAATGTTTAGATCGAGAGCTGTCGCAGTGCCATCCTCCAATACGTTGTCCTCTTAGCCGCATTTTCCCTGGCTTTAGGCGCTGAAAAAAACGCCAGATCGGGTGAAGATAACAGTTCTGCTTGTACAACGTTGCGTGTTGTCTTCCGTCAGCCTATTGTTGCCGCAACAACAGCTTGAAAAGGTAACGCCCATGAAATTCACTCAACAGCATATTGATGAGCTTAATCTACTCCTGCAATTTGATTTAAGCAGCGCAGCCACAGGAATCAAAGTACGCCACGATGCATCAGAAGCGGTGCAAGCTGCAGTGACCCGCTTGTATAACAAAGGATTATGTACACAACCCGATGGCGGTTACCTCACTGATGAAGGCATCGAAATCGCAGAGCACGCGGATCGTGTCTTGCGCGTATTAAACGCCTAACTTTCCTTACAATGAGCGCTGTACAGCGCTCATTGCCTTTCTACCCTTTATAAACCTGTGTTACGGTAACCAGTGTTAAACACTCGAAAAGATTAAAGGAAAGATCATGCAACGAGTAGCCGTGATTGGGGCTGGCTGGTTAGGTTTACCGCTCGCACAATGGCTTAAGCAACAAGGTCATACCGTATACGCCACACGCACTACCACACAGGGTGTTGAAACGACACAGCAACAAGGCATCGACAGTTTTCTCTGTCAATTAGATAAACCGGATGGTTTGAGCCAAGCGTTGCGCGACAGAGAGTGCGATATCGTGATTGGCTGCTTCCCTCCCGGCTTTAGACAAGGCTATGGAGAAGATTATGCCAAGCATTGGCAGACGCTAGTGTGGCAAGCTAAACAAGCCCATGTTCAAAAAATCATCATGATCAGCTCAACCTCTGTTTATCCTGACATTGCCAAACCGATGAATGAGAAAGATGCCTCTTTAGCACTCGCGCTGGATAACGCCGCATTTGATATTAAAGCGCGCATTCTACTCAAAGCTGAGCAACACGTTGTCACTTCAGGATTGGATTACACGATTGTGCGATGCAGTGGGCTGATTGGCCCTCATCGACACCCTGCCCGCTTTGTTAGCAAAATGCCAAACGTCAGCCGGCTTGCGCCCGCCAATATGCTGCATCTTTCCGATGCGATTGGTATTGTGCATTTTGCGCTACAACAACTGCCACGCACGATTATTAATGCAACAACACCAACAACGGTCAGCAAAGCGGAATTCTATCAAGCGGCACTTCAAGCGATTGGCAGTTCGCTTCCTCTTCCCACAATCACGGATAAAGCCGATAAACTTATCTTGTGTGACAAATTATTGGCAGCGGGCTATCACTTCCACTTCACTCATACATTAGAGGCAGTGCAAGGTTATGAGTAAACACTTGTATCAACACATCGAAACGCTGTGGGATTATTTGCAACTTCATCAACAACCTAAGCCTGCCGATGTTATCTTGGTTTTGGGCAGCAATGATCTTCGCGTGGCAGAACATGCGGCAAAACTCTACCACCAAGGCCTTGCCCCTCGTGTGCTTTTCTCCGGTGGATTTGGTCGCTTTACGCAAGGCGTATTCCAACAAACTGAAGCCGAAACCTTTGCGGCTATCGCCAAGGAAGCAGGCGTACCAGAAGAAGCTTTATTGCTTGAAACACAGTCCACCAACAGTGGCGAGAACATGCTTTTCAGCCATCAAGTGTTAACCCAGCAAGCTCATCCGGCACAACGTATTTTGTTGCTACAAAAGCCTTATATGGAGCGCAGGGCTTACGCTACATTCCTGCAACAATGGCCAGAAAAGGTAGAGAGCGTGCAAGTTACCTCTCCTGGTGGTGGTTTTTTTGACTACTTAACCTCCGAACTCACGAGCGATTTTGTGCTCAACGCCATGTTAGGTGATTTTGAACGTATTCGTGACTATCCTGTTCTTGGGTTTCAAATCGAGCAGCCGATTCCAGAGCCCGTTACGCTGGCGTATCAAACCCTATTGTCATTTAAATTTACCCCATAAATGCGATGAGTTGGCATCGCATTTGCTTACTATCAATCTTGGAGTGACCTCCGTTTTCCGAATAGCAAGAAAGGAGTCTGATTATGGAATTGCAACGTCATCACTGCTATGACCTGATTCATATGGGTATGCGTGAACTACTTGAGGATCGTATGGGTTACTACTCCGCGCTCGACTATCAACAAACTTTGTATGGCATGACGGGGAAATCCAGTTGCTTAACCATGTCGGATGATGAGTTAACGTCCACTTTGCAAGCCTTAAAGAATGAAGGTTACTTAGTCGATTTCAACGCCCACCCTTTACGTTAACCACAAGGAACATACTGCTCACTCCACGGTTCAAACTTAAGGGTGTATGACCAAACTCGAAGGTATTGACGCATTTTTGCTCAATACCTTGCAGTGCGCTATGATTCGTCATCTATACTGATAACTATCATTATTACTATTAATCACGTCAGCACTGATTAGGTCACCCATAAGGTTGAACAAACCATGCCCCCTATCGATACTCAACAAATCATTGTTCCACCAAGCATGCTGGATTCTTGGCAAGAGATCGTCGATCTGATTGCGGAGATCACGCAATGCCCAGCATCGCTCATCATGCGTATCCATGAAAGTGATATCGAGGTTTTCACCAGTAGCCGAACTGCGGGTAATCCCTATAAACCCAAAGCAAAGGATTCTCTTGGTCACGGTCTCTATTGTGAAACCGTCATTAAAGAAAAACGCATGTTGGATGTACCCAACGCCCTTGCCGATCCTGACTGGGAAAACAATCCCGATATCAAATTGGGGATGATCTGTTACTGCGGATTACCTGTATTTTGGCCTGATGACACCCCATTTGGCACCATTTGTATCTTGGATAACCAAGAGCGGCATTTTGATGATCGCGTCCATTCATTACTGTCACGCTTTCAATCAGCGGTTGAAGGGCAGCTCGAAACCTTGTACCACAAAGCCGAGTTACGAAAACTCAATCAAGAACTGGAAATGAAAGTCGCAGAACGTACCCAAACGTTAGCCGATCTCAGTACAAAATTGCTCAAAGAGATTGAACAACGCACGGTTGCGGAAGATTTCGTCGAATTCCATCGTCATTTCGATCCACTCACCAAACTGCCCAATCGAGTTACCCTTACGGAGCGTTTACAACCTCAACTTCTCAATATCGCAGATGACCAGCAGATCACACTGATTTACTTTAGTCTGCGTAACTTTAAATCGGTGAACGACAGTTATGGCTACCAAGTCGGTGACCAAATTCTATCCGCACTCTGCCAACGCTTAAGCCACAATTTGCCAGAAAACTGGCTATTAGCTCGGATCGTCGGCTCAGAATTCGTTCTGACTGCGCGGCATAAGCGTAGCCAAAACGAAACCAAAAAAGTGATCAATCGGGTTGTTCAAGCATGCACTATGCCTTTTAACACCAACAACTTGAACATTACTCTACAATGCCATTTAGGCGTAACACTCGCCCCAATGGATGCAACCGATTCGCTCAGTTTCATTCAGCGAGCAAGCTCAGCCATGAGTTGGGCTAAAAAAGAGGGTATACCCATTTCCTTCTTTAATTTGGCGGCACAAAAAGCCACCGAAGAACGCTTACAACTTGAGTCACATCTGCTGCACGCTTTACGTCTTGGTGAACTCGCCGTTCATTTCCAACCTATCGTCGACTTAAAGCAGAACGGAAAAGTGATTGGAGCCGAAGCCTTATTGCGTTGGCATAACCCACAATTGGGGAATATCACGCCCGATCGATTCATTCCGTTAGCGGAAAGTAATGGACAAATTATTGAGATTGGCTATTTCGTTCTTCATCAAGCCCTTAGAAAAGCCGCAGAATGGTATAAATTAACCACATCGCCGTTCAAAATTGCCATTAACATTTCTCCAATTCAATTTCGTGAGCAACGATTTGTCGAATACCTCAAAGACATGATGACGCTCTATCAACTCCCTCCTGGTACCATTGAACTCGAACTGACAGAAGGCATTTTGTTACAAGATGAACATTACGCGCAAAGTGCTTTAGCCCAACTTCGCCAACAAGGCATCAGCATTTCACTGGACGACTTCGGAACGGGTTACTCCTCATTAAGTTACTTACAGAAATACTCATTTGATACCTTAAAAATTGATCGTAGCTTTATTAATCAGTTGGAATACAACGAGCAAAACCGTGAGCTAACCCGTGCGATTATTGCGATGGCGCATAAGCTCAACATGGCGGTCATTGCGGAGGGCGTGGAAAAAGATTATCAAGCCGATTTCGTGCGCACCGAGGGGTGTACTTTTGCTCAAGGCTATCTGTATGGCAAAGCGATTCCGGCCGATGACTTTACCCAACTGTTGACCTAAATTGCGATCAACCTATCTCACAGTAACACTGCAAACTTAGTTAATTTATGTCGAATGCGGATTGGCTATTCAGCTCTGAGGCGACTTTCGTTAGACTGTCGCCAATCATTTGACTGGACGTACCCAAAATGAAACAACTGCTCGACTTTATCCCGCTCATCATCTTTTTCGCCTTATACAAGTTCTACGATATTTACGTTGCCACGGGCGCTTTGATTGCCGCGACGGCTGTACAAGTGATCGTCACTTACGCCATCTATAAGAAAGTAGAAAAAATGCAGCTCATCACATTTGTGATGGTCGCCCTGTTTGGTGGAATGACGCTCGCACTGCATGATGACAACTTCATCAAGTGGAAAGTCACCATTGTCTACGTGGTGTTCGCGCTGGGCCTCACGGTGAGCCATCTCATGGGCAAATCCGCCGTCAAAAGTATGTTGGGCAAAGAGCTGACGCTACCTGAAACAGCATGGTCTACCATCACATGGGCGTGGGTTGGTTTTTTCAGCCTCTGCGCTGCACTCAACCTATACATTGCTTACCACCTCCCTCTCGATGTGTGGGTCAACTTTAAAGTCTTTGGCCTGCTTGCTGCGACGTTAGTCTTTACGCTACTGACTGGCGGATACATCTATAAACACCTTCCTAAAGAGCAAAAAGAGAAAAACCAGTAAATTCCACTGGTTGCAAAGGGGTGATCCATTGACTGATTTGTGGTTATAATCCGCCCCTCATCCACAGCGACCGTATCCGGTCGCTGTTTCGTTTGCTGTGGATAACCAAATGAGTCAAATTGTGAATTCTCCGAAAGGCCAGCTTCTGCTGCGCACGCTGGCAATGCCTGCCGACACTAACGCCAATGGTGATATTTTTGGTGGCTGGATCATGTCTCAGCTCGACTTAGCCGGTGGCATCCTTGCCAAAGAGATCTCCTGTGGACGGATCGTGACCGTTTCGGTCTCAAGTATCACATTTAAAAAACCGGTCAAAGTCGGTGATGTCGTATGCTGTTACGGCGAATGTACTAAAATCGGCCGAACCTCGATGTCAGTCAATCTCGAAGTCTGGGTGAAACCGGTTAAAGAAGATGGTGTGGGTGATCGTTTCCAAGTCTGTGAAGCAACCTTTAACTACGTCGCGATTGACACCAATGGCCGCCCAAGAGCGATAAGCCTAAGCAACGGATCACAGAAATCATCTTGATAAGCTGTGTTTCACCACTGACTTGCGTAGAGTATTGACTTTGCGTTTATACCGAAACGTCTTGATGTGATTGGTAGGCGGTAAGTTGGCAGGGTTATAGTCAGTAGATAAGGAAGGAAATGTATGTGGTATGTCATTTTTGCGCAGGATGTAGAAAATTCTTTAGAAAAGCGCCTTAGCGTACGCCCAAAGCATCTTGAGCGTTTACAACAGCTGCAAGATGCAGGTCGTCTGCTCACTGCAGGCCCCATGCCAGCCATTGATTCGGATAATCCGGGGCAAGCAGGTTTCACTGGCTCTACTGTGATTGCCGATTTTGCATCACTGACTGAAGCACAAGCATGGGCTAATGCTGACCCCTATGTGGCAGCTGGCGTATACGCTAATGTGATTGTTAAACCTTTCAAAAAAGTATTCTGATATGAAAAATATTGTCCTGAGCAGTTTGATCGCATCGACTCTTCTTCTCGTCGGCTGCAGCTCTGGCTTAGCTGAGAAAGAGCGCAACCTAGAGTTATTAGCGGGAAATCGAGCTAGCTTACTCTCGACTGAACTGCCTCTAGAGTTTGGTCCGCTGAACATTTTACGTGCAACAGCAAAAGGCAGTAGCATTGAGTTAATGATGGTGTACAACGCCGATGCGAAAAATGCCAAACCCACCGAGCAAGTGCTGCAAAGTGCATTAAAAACCTTTTGTACCAATAAAGATATTGCTGCGAATCTTGATGTCGGGATCAGCTATCGAATCCAAATGCGCAACACGCGTGGTCAGCTGATGGTTGATCAGTTGGTAACAAAAGAGACTTGTACCAAAGGTTAAGCCCCTTATTTAACAAGTGTTCGCGTAAAAACAAAGGCCTCATCATGAGGCCTTTGTTGTTTTCAATGAGAGAGATTACGCTTGCCACTCACTACGCAGAGTTTTCGCCGCGTTGACCATGTTGGTCAGTGCTGCTTCTACTTCTGGCCAGTTGCGGGTTTTCAGACCACAGTCAGGGTTGACCCACAAACGCTGTGCTGGAATTTTCTCTGCTGCTTTGCGAAGCAGATCTTCAATCCATGCTTGCGCTGGAATGTTAGGCGAGTGAATATCGTACACACCTGGGCCAATTTCGTTCGGGTAGTTAAACTCTTCAAACGCTTTGAGCAGCTCCATGTTGGAACGCGATGTTTCAATGGTGATCACGTCGGCATCCAATGCCGCAACCGATTCGATGATCTCGTTGAATTCGCTGTAACACATATGGGTGTGAATTTGCGTTTCCGGACGCGCACTACCCGCGGAAATCTTAAACGCTTGTACTGCCCAATCTAAATACGTTTGATGATCGCGTTTTTTCAGTGGTAAACCTTCACGAATCGCGGGTTCATCAATTTGAATAATATTGATGCCTGCATCTTGCAGATCCGCCACTTCATCACGCAGTGCCAACGCTAATTGCTGAGCAATCTCTTGGCGGCTGATGTCTTCACGTGGGAAGGTCCAGCACAGAATGGTCACAGGCCCCGTCAACATCCCTTTCATCTGTTTAGAAGTCAGAGATTGCGCGTAAGTTGACCACTCCACCGTGATTGGTTTTTCACGTTCGATATCCGCCACCACAATCGCTGGTTTTACACAGCGTGAACCGTAGCTCTGTACCCAACCAAATTGAGTGGTTTGGAAACCAGCGAGGTTCTCAGCAAAGTATTCCACCATGTCGTTACGTTCGGCTTCACCGTGGACCAGCACATCTAACCCTAGTGCTTCTTGGCGTTTCACTGCATCAGCAATATGGCCTTTCAGTGCTTGCACATACTCTTGCTCGCTCAGTTTGCCTTGGCGATACGCGCTACGCTCAGTACGGATCTCACCCGTTTGTGGGAAAGAGCCGATGGTTGTGGTCGGTAAGAAAGGCAGACCCAACACTTCTGCTTGGTGATGAGCACGCTCAATATAAGGCGCACTCCGCTCTGCCAATGCTGCAGTAATATTGTTGATACGCGCTTGCACAGAAGCCTTGTTCACCGTGTGAGAAGATTTGCGCGCAGCAATCGGCTGGCTGTAGGTATCACACGCTAAAATTGCGGCGGCATCCCCCTCCAGAGCACGGCCGAGCAAGGCGACTTCCGTCACTTTCTGCTTGGCAAACGCAAACCAGCTGCGGGTTTCCGCGCTCAGATCGCCCTCCAGATCCAGATCGACTGGGCTGTGCAGCAGTGAACAGGAACTGGCGACCCACAAACGCTCACCCAGCAAGGTTTTCACTGGCTGCAAACGAGCCAGAATAGCACTCAAATCCGCACGCCAAACGTTACGGCCATTAATGACCCCCGCAGAAAGCACCCAATCGGAGGGCAAGCGGTTCACAATAGTTTCGAGCTGCGCTGGAGCGGCCGAAATATCCACATGCAAACCATCGACAGGCAGTTCGACGATCTTATCGAGCGTGTCTAGAACTGAATCAAAGTAAGTGGTCAGCAGTAGTTTTACGTCACCACGAATCACTTGATAAGCCAGTTTAAAAGAATCTCGCCAACGGGGTTCTAATTCTAAGGCCAGAACAGGCTCATCAATTTGTACCCACTTCACGCCTTGCTTCGCCAGCTTGCTCAGAATCGCTTGGTAAGCGGTCAATAGACGTGGCAACAGCGTTAAACGATCAAACCCTTCTTCCACTTCTTTACCTAAATACAGATAACTGATTGGGCCAAGCAGCACAGGTTTTACATCATGACCCGCTTGCAGCGCTTCATTCACCTCTTCAAACAGTTGTGGCCAACTCACATTAAACGTGTCGTGAGAGCTGAACTCCGGCACGATGTAGTGATAGTTAGTGTTGAACCACTTGGTCATATCAGAAGCCGCGCTACCCGTTCCGCAACCACAGGCATTTTGTGACTGACCACGACCGACACGGAACAAAGTATCTAAATCAGGAAAACCGTGACTGTGACGCTTAGGCACATGACCCAGCAATAGTGTGGTGGTGAGTACATGGTCGTACCAAGCAAAGTCACCCGCGGTCACAAAGTCTAATCCGGCTTCTTTTTGCAATGCCCAGTTTTGTTGACGAATTTGGCTGCCGACCAGTTTCAAAGCCGCTTGGTCAATCTCACCACGCCAGTATTTTTCAAGAGCAAATTTAAGTTCGCGTTTTTCGCCAATGCGGGGATAACCAAGAATGTGTGTCGTTGTCATGTGAAAATCCTTTGTCTGTTCTTAATAGGTCGTAGAAGCTCTAAGCTGCCTCAGCACATCGAAAGATGTCTGGATGGCTAAACTATCGCGTTGTACGCCTTCGAGGACAAGGTTCATTTATTCAACTTGTTTATTAGTAATTTTCATGTTGGAACTGGCGATTATCAATTTACCTTTACTATTTATAACCAAACTGCTTGGAGTTGCAGGTAGGCGGCAAGTGAGTTCATCCCCATGAGCATAGACACACTATGTGATTGGGGTGAACGAATGTAGCCAACACCGCTGCGGCTTCAAGCAGGAAGGTTATAGCCATCTAGATGTTTACAGCTCCGAAAAATCGGCGTAACTTAGCTAAAAATTCATGTTGGCTTAGGGATAAGTGAGGAGAGTTCATGATAGAGCTGAAACATTTAAAAACGCTGATCTCGCTACGCGATACCGGTTCACTGACCGCCACCGCGACCTCGTTGCATCTCACCCAGTCTGCGCTCTCACATCAGATTAAAGACTTGGAAGCGCGAATTGGCGGGCAGCTTTTTTTGCGTAAAACACGCCCAGTGCGTTTTACCGCCGAAGGCGAAATTTTGCTGCGTTTGGCGGACGATGTGTTACCCAAGATGGCGCGAGCAGAAAATGAACTGGCGAGCTTGAAGGAAGATGTGAATGGACGCCTGCACATGGCGATTGAGTGCCATTCCTGCTTTCAATGGTTGATGCCGGCCTTGCGTGAATATCAGATCGGTTGGCCAAGTGTGGCGCTGGATTTTTCTTCTGGTTTTGGCTTTGAACCTCTGCCCGCACTATTAGCGGGGGAATTGGATCTGGTGATCACCTCGGATATTTTGCCGCGCTCAGAAGTGCATTATGAGCCGCTGTTTGATTTTGAAATGCGCCTTATCACCGCCACCAACCATCCATTGGCTGACAAAGCCGGTATTGAGCCCCAAGATTTGATCGATCAAACCATGCTCACCTATCCGGTGCAAAAGCAAAGATTGGATGTGGTGAAGCACTTTTTGCAACCCGCAGGCGTTGAGCCCGCACGCTGGAAGCAAGCCGACAATACCTTGATGCTAGTACAAATGGTCTCTGCTGGATTAGGTGTTGCGGCTCTACCGAATTGGGCAATCAGCGAGTTTTCACGCCAAGGATTAATTACCAGTAAACCGTTAGGCAAAGGCTTATGGCGCAGACTGTTTGCGGCAACTCGTCACAGTGAAAAAGATAAACGCTACCTGCAAGCCTTTTTCGCAACCGCACGCCAACAATGCAAAAGCCACCTTGATGGGATCAAGATGGCTTCACTTTAGGCATCATTACCGAGCATAAGCTTTGAACTGGTTGGTAAGAGGATCGTATTGATAACCCAGTACGTCTAACTTACCGACCAGATGTTCAATATCCATTTCATACGTGCTGATCAACTCATCCAGACTGTCACATTCCAAACGCAGTTTTTCATTGACGATGCCCAGCAAAATCACGCTATCGATATTTCGTATGTTGCTCAGATCCATCACATCACTCCTGATTGAATGTCTTCATTCAGCGTTTCCGCTCCCCAACCTCATCAAGCATAGTCGCTATTTGGGGAACGAAAAGTGATCTGTACGACTCATCGCACTGAGCAAAATTAAAGTGGAATCTGGTAAAGGCCGTGCAAACCGGTTGCCGATGCCAGAACCAAAATCTCAGCCGCCACCAGTTGCCATTTGTTCACCGTTTTACCGGAGATCAAATGCCAGCACCAGATAACGACCCCAGCAATCAATAAACCAAAACTCACTAGGATCGGCATCACCAATGCTTGAAGCTGTTGCTCACTCAGGCCAGAAATATAAGGCAAGAGACACAATGCCGTCAGCATAGCAGACACAAGACCTACTACCGGCAAAATGCGGTGAAAGGCTTGTAGCCGAGAGCGCGCCAGAGTCAGTAACAAATGCCCGAACATCGCGCCAAGCAGGAAAATCGCCGCAAAAATAGTGAGCGACGCTGGCCATGCTGGCGCTTCGCTGATCAAAATTCCCACATACGCTAATGCCAAGCCATTGGCTAAATACAATACCCATAACGGGCCTTCTTCACGGGTCTTTTTGGTCTGCACTTGTGAATAAAAGTAAAACAGCGCAAACACCACCATAAAGGCTTCAATTTTGATCGAAGCAATAGCGAGCCACAACACAGCCAATGCAGGCAGAACCTTATGAATACGTCCACGTTGCCCGGGGCATATTTCACCCTTGACCAACACCAGAGTCAAAATGATTTGTGCACCCAATAACATGGGAGCGAATACGGAGATCAGAGAATAAAGCATAGTTTGCCAAACCAGAGAGCTATCGAAGCCGCCGATAATAGCAAACCTAAATCAAGAACCCCAAGCGGCGATATGTTAATTTCCTCTCCTTAGAAAAGAGAAATGTGACACTGACTACTCAGACCAGATCGCAAATTGATTAAAAGTTCAGCACCTCAAGTAAATGCGGGGGCGACAAAGCATCACAATGCGTTATAGTTCAATCCTAACTATAATCAGAGGCTTATATGAAGAATAAATACTTAGTTGGCATATTGTGCGTTTTGCTTGCCGGTTGTGCCGTAAAGCAAATTCATCGTCCTTTACAGCCTGATCAGCGTTGGATTACCCAAACGCTCCCAAATGGTCTTACCTATCATCTTTACCCAGATACGGAACAAGAAGTTTCGATTCGTTTGTATGTACATGCAGGCTCTATGCAAGAAACCGCCGAACAAGCAGGTTATGCTCATTTCGTCGAGCATATGGCTTTCAACGGAACCCGACACTATCAACACAATGATGTGATCCGCATGTTTGAGCAAAGCGGCGCACAATTCGGCGCGGATTTTAACGCTTTTACTGGCTATGACCGCACCGTTTATCAGCTTGATCTGCCGAACTCGGAAAATATCGATAAGGCTCTGCTATGGTTTGCTGATATCGCCGATGGTCTGAATTTTGATACTGATGAAGTAGATAAAGAAAAAGGCGTGATTTTGGGAGAATTCCGCGCATCGCGAACGGAAAACCTCAATATCAATCAACAATTTTACCAACACATGATCCAAGGCACTTCCTACGCTGAGCATGATCCCCTAGGCACGCGTGAATTAGTGCAAACCGCCACACCAGCCAGTTTAAGTGCTTTTTATGAACAGTGGTATCAACCTCAGCTAACCGAGTTAGTCATCACCGGTAATTTTACCCTTGAACAAGGCCAACAATGGGTGGAGAAATATTTCTCCACTTGGGCAACCGGAAACACTGCCTCTCCGGCATCGATTTATGATCACCCACAAAACCGACAAGATCTTGTGACACCAATCATTGCTGGAGAATCTCCTAGCTTAACTCTGGTTTTTCCTCAAGGTCGCGTCGCCATCACTGATTTCGCTGAGCAGCAAGAATTTTGGCGTGATGATGTCACGGAACAACTCATACAAGCGCGCCTAAATGCTGCGTTCAGTGATGCAGCACAAGCTACAGTGGGCATCTATTCCACTCGCTATGTGATTGAAGATCAGCGTTACTCAATCATCAGTGTGGCCTTTGCCAGCGAACAAAGAGAGAAAGTACAAGGCATACTATTAGACACACTCGCTTCGCTCCGTGATTATGGTGTCACCCAAAATGAGCTCGACATTGTCTTGCGCGGTTATCGTGAAAGTTTGACCTACCTGCAAGACAATCGCGCATCAATGACGCCGGTTGAGCATGCAAACCAGAGAGTCTTTGCGATTGGAGCCAACGAACCAATACAGTCTGAGCTCGATTATAAAGCCAGTTTGACTGAGTTTCTAAACGCGGCACAACGGAAAAACATCAACCAGCATATTGAACAGCAACTTCGTCAGCACAGCGTATTGGTGATTGGTGCAGCGGCCAATGAAGACGTCGCAATGCTGAACAACACACTACCTCAATTACGAAAAGCACTCGCATTGCCTGGCATTGAACCGATCGATCCTCAGGTGGACAGCCCGTTTAAGTTACAAACCGTCGCGGGCGAGATTGTTCAGCAGCTCGATATAAATGAAGAGCCGCCAGTCACTTACTGGCAACTCGATAACGGTATTCAGGTTTACTATTTGCGCAACCCTGAAGCAAAAGATCAGGTGTATTTAGAGTATTCCAGTGCTGGTGGACAAGCCGCCTTGCCGTCAGATTTACTGCCTGCCGCAGAAATTGTGCCTTTTATTGCCGTACGTAGTGGCTTGGGGGAATTGAGTGGGTCGCAGTTTGAGCACTATTTGCGTCAAAAGAATATTGGATTTTACAACTATATCGGGGCAACCAGTCACGGCATTGAAGCGACCAGCAAAACTCAGGAATTACCTGAGCTGCTTGAAGCGCTGCATATGCTGATCACCACAATCAAAGTGAACCCCGAACAGATGGAGGCAGTGAAAAACGAGTTTACCCAGAACCGTAATGCCTACTTTGCCTCACCTTTTGGTTCTTTCTTCCGTGCAGTGACGGACCAAAGTTTTATTGAAGGAAGCCGTTATCGTTTACACACGCCAGAGCAAGTTTCTCAAGTGACAGCGCAACAAGTTGAGCAAGTGCACCAGATCCTGTTTGGCAAACAGCGCAATAATACCTTGGTGGTGGTTGCCAATATTGAACAATCCCAACTGACCCCTCTGTTACGCCAATACATTGCTAGCTTGCCACTGGCAAAAGAAACCCTTCCCGTGATGACCAACCAATTAATCAAACCGGTCGCTCCACGCTTAGAATTGGCACTGAATAATGAAAATGCCACCCAGTATGCGCTGCGTATTCTCTCTGAAACCCCATCTCGTGACGCTAAGCTGGTGTTCATTGACGATATTGTGCAGCGGATTGCAACCCAGCGTATGTTGGCAGAGGTACGCGAACACAAGAGTTTAGATTACACACCACAAGTGGTGTCCTATTCGGTGGATGGTGAACCGCTCAATGATTGGATCTTCTCTGCGTTAGTTGATCCGAAAAATCAGCAACAAGTCGCGGCTGTAATGCACGATGTGGTACAAGAGCTTGTAAAAGGAGTCAGTCAGCAAGAGTTGGATGTGGTGACGCAGAAGTTTCTGATCGACATGAAACCGCTTTACAAAACCCCAGCACAGCAAGCCTTTTTCATGCAACGCTACGCGATTCATCAATACGGCATTGAAGCGACCTATAAGATTGAGGCCGTAACACAATCCATCACGCTGGATGACGTTAACCAGCGTATTAAACAGCTATTCGGCCAACAAACCACTCAACAAGAAGTGATTTTTAAACCTAAAGAATAGTAACCACATCAGGCAAATTATTTATTCCATAAAGCCCGTTCTTCGGGCTTTATTGCTAATCCAAACTCGCTAAATAATCTAACAGGCGATGGGCGGTAATAATCCCTTTATAGGCTTTACCAGAAACGAGCACCCAAGGAGTGCTGGGATATTGGCGAGTTAAAAACGGAATTTGAGCAACATCATACTCCGCCGACAGCGTAGTAAATTGTGTTTGCATAAATTGGTTCACCGGCTTGCGCCACATGGCGGCCTCACGCGCGGTTTCCAGCTCCGTTCCCATCGTAGGGGTCAGGTGTAGATTCAATGATGCCCTATCAACTAAGCCGACACACTCGCCAGCAGTCACCACCGGCAGAACATCGGATTGAGTGGCCTTAAAATACTCCACCGCAAGCGAAAGAGGGTCTCCGGGGTCGAGTCGATATTGAGTGAACATCGCCAAACTTTGCAGTGATGTAGGTTCTTGGTGCTGTTTTTCCTCCTCACGAGTTGCCAGCTTAAAGTGTTTGCGATACTCCATCGCATGAATGAGGTTATGCAGTGGCAACGGCTCGGTAAAGAAAAAGCCTTGCAGTAAATCCACCCCTAGTGATTTGAGAACATGCACTTCATATTCAGTTTCAACACCTTCCGCCACCACCTTAACCCCAAGCGTATGCGCTAAGTCAGTCATCATTTTGACAATCGCATAACGGCGTGAACCAATTTCAATCCCTGACACAAATTCACGATCTATCTTCAGGAAATCAAACTGGCATTCCGTCAAGTAAGTGAATGATGAAAAACCCTTTCCAAAATCATCAATCGCAATGGTCACGCCCATAGCTCTTAAGTTTTCGATGACTTGGTTACCATGGGTATGAAAATCAAAATAAGCACTTTCCGTTAATTCAACAGTAATACTTTTGGCGTGGCAGGGCTGGGTCGCAATCAGGTTGGCGGCATTACGCAGTATTTGCTCAGGCCCCAGATGGCTGTTCAGCGAACGGTTAACAGTAAGGCCAACATGGTGGCCAAATAACGTTTGAATTTTCGATAAATCATTTAATGCCTTACGCCCCACTAAGCAATCCAATTGGTCGATCAACTCCAACTCTTCCGCAATCGAGATCAACTCCTGAGTTGTGGCATGCAAAACATCTGGCGCCTGAAAACGGCAGAGCGCCTCAAACTTCACAATTGACCATGTTTGGCTATCAATAATCGGTTGATAGAAAACATCAACATCTTCGTTTTCTATCCATTTTTGAACCCACTTTTCCAACGATTTTCGCCGCTCGATTTGTTGATGAATCGCGCGGTCATAAAAATTAATATGCCGACTCTCTCCCGCGTGATGCTCTAACATAGCTTGTACTGCGTGTGAAATTAGGCGCTCCACCTTATCCGTATCCATCCCCAATACGGATACCCCAAGCCGTCCTTTGGTCATGGCTTGATGCACGACCTGGCCACCACGTTGATACAACTCAGCAAAAAACTGCCGCAAGGTGCGATGCAAACCATTTAACGCCGGATGATCGCCCTCTTTCTCCGATTCTAATAGGCACAGAAAAATCCCCTCGCCATGATAACCACATAGCTGAACCTGCTCATTTTTCGCCAAACTGCCCGCTAGCCGACGAATTTCCGCATAATATCTGTCGCTACTGAATTGCGGCTGTATGGCTAACACGAAACTGGTGGCGGTTGCCGAAGGCAGAGCACGCTGTTTTAGCAGCTCAACAAACTTGGTTAAGGTAGGCAATTGAGTCAGAAGCTCAATATCACCGGCTTGTTTATCAATCACCCGATCCAGATGCTGCGCGAGATCGGTGGTAAAGCCGATATAAAATGTTTGATCTTTCTGTGGACTCAATCGTTTAACCAGAAGATCTTGTGGCCAAATTTCACCAGAAGCGCGCTGAGATAAAATCGTACCACTCCACCAACCTTGTTCACGCAGTTGGTGCCACATGTCGAGATAAAAGTGTTGCGAATGCTTACCTGAATTAAACACACTGGTTTTTAAACCCAGTAAGTCACTTTGTTGGTAGCCCGTCTGCTGCTCGAAATAGCGGTTACAGGCCAATATTCGGGTTTGCTCATCCGTAATCACCACACCGTGGTGGCTATTATCAAATAAAGCATCAAATGCGAAAGCGGATTCCATACCAGAATGGAAAATCAGCAGTGGGGTAATGCTGCCACTGATGATGTGACTGCTGACCTCTTCAACCGTAAACGCCACCAACGCAACCAGTTTTTCCGCACTCACTAACAAGCTGTTCACGCTCTGAGGGGCCGTATTCGCTTGTGCCAAGAAACGGGCAGCGTGCTCACGCTGAGTAAGTGGTAGATACTCCAGAAAATCCTCAGGTTTACCGATAGGGCAATGCTCCCCCACCAATGATTGCCACATCACCACATCATAATCCATGTGTTGACTGGTCACCTCATAGCACCAATCCACTGGAATATAACGAGGTTGTGAACCGGAAATCTGTGATTGTGCGGTTAATAAGTTCACATTCATCCTGCATCCCTAACTGATGACGTAAGTTTATTCTATGCTCACCTTAAAGCAGCTTTCACTGACATACCATTAACTCTAACGCATAATACGGCCTGCACTCTAACTAAAGTATTAGTTGTCTGGCGCTAAGCTGCCAGTTTTCTCTTGCTTAGTAAGCGGGTTTAGCGAGAGCTCGTACCTGTTGCTAAAAATAAACCCCCAAAAATTTCGGGGCGATGTTACGGTAGATACTGGCCTTGCAAGCCGCTATAATGCCGCCCTCTTAATCTTGAGGCCAAAATATGCACAGCGAAGTAACCCCTATCCACCACTACAAAAAGTACTGGGCCGAGTGTTTCGGCACAGCACCATTTTTACCGACCAGTCGTGAAGAAATGGACCAATTAGGCTGGGATAGCTGTGACGTTATTATTGTAACTGGCGACGCTTATGTTGATCACCCAAGCTTTGGTATGGCTATCATCGGCCGCTTGCTCGAAGCACAAGGCTTCCGAGTTGGGATCATTGCGCAGCCAGAATGGCAAACTAAAGATGCCTTCATGGCGCTTGGCAAACCGAACCTGTTTTTCGGTGTGACTGCCGGTAACATGGACTCAATGATCAACCGCTACACTGCGGATAAAAAAATTCGTCACGACGATGCGTACACCCCAAACAACAAAGGCGGCATGCGTCCTGATCGTTGTTCATTGGTTTACTCACAACGTTGCCGTGAAGCCTATAAAGATGTGCCGATTGTGCTTGGCGGTATTGAAGCCAGCTTGCGCCGTGTCGCGCATTACGATTACTGGTCAGACAAAGTTCGCCGCTCAATTTTGCTAGATGCGAAAGCCGATATTTTGTTGTTTGGTAACGCAGAGCGTGCGCTGGTTGAAGTGGCTCACCGCTTAGCCAATGGCGAATCGATCAATAAGATGGTTGATGTACGCGGCACGGCTGTCAATCTGGCACAGGTACCAGAACACTTTAAGATCATCGATTCCACCCGAATTGATCAGCCAAACAAACCGTTTGTGCCAAGCAACCCGTATGAAGTGGAAACGCAGTGCACAACCAAAGGTGATGAAAAAGAAGAAGCCAAACCCATCACCATTCGTCCATCACGTCACGATGCGAAAACCACTGCGGTGCGTCTACCTTCGTTTGAAAAGCTGGTCAATGACCGTATTTTGTACGCGCACGCTAGCCGCGTATTGCACTTAGAAACCAACCCTTATTCTGGTCGTGCGCTGGTTCAGCGTCATGGCGATCGTGAACTGTGGGTTAACCAAGCACCGATCCCACTCACCACGGAAGAGATGGATTTCGTGTTTGGCCTGTACTACGCCCGTGTACCGCACCCTAAATATGGCGATGCGAAAATTCCGGCGTATGACATGATCAAAACCTCGGTCAACATCATGCGTGGCTGTTTTGGTGGCTGTTCATTCTGTTCTATCACTGAGCACGAAGGACGCATCATCCAGAACCGTTCACAAGAGTCAATCATCAACGAGCTGAAAGAAATCCGTGACAAAGTGCCGGGCTTCACCGGTGTGATTTCGGACTTGGGTGGCCCGACAGCGAACATGTACCGCCTCGGCTGTTCAGATCCGAAAGCGGAAGCGAACTGTCGTCGCCCAAGCTGTGTGTTCCCGGGTATCTGTCATAAGCTGAATACCGACCACAAACACACTATCGATCTGTATCGTGCAGCGCGTGATGTGGATGGCATTAAGAAAGTGGTGATCGCTTCTGGTGTACGTTACGACTTGGCGATTGAATCTCCAGAGTATGTGCGTGAGCTGGTTACCCACCACGTCGGCGGCTATTTGAAGATCGCTCCTGAGCATACTGAAAAAGGCCCACTGAGCATGATGATGAAACCAGGCATGGGTACTTATGATCGCTTTAAAGAGCTGTTTGAAAAATACAGTGCTGAAGCGGGCAAAAAACAGTATCTGATCCCTTACTTCATCGCCGCTCACCCGGGTACTGAAGATGAAGACATGGTCAACCTCGCGCTGTGGCTGAAATCCAACAACTACCGTTGTGACCAAGTGCAGAACTTCTACCCATCGCCAATGTGTAATGCTACCGCGATGTATCACGCAGAAGTGAACCCGCTGAAACGCGTGAAATACAAGAAACCGGAAAAAGTGCCAGTCGCGAAAGGTGAAGCGCAACGTCGCTTGCATAAAGCACTGCTACGCTACCATGATCCAGCCAACTGGCCGATGATTCGCGAAGCGCTGATTGCGATGGGCAAACGTCATCTGATTGGTGACCGCCCTGAGTGTCTGATCCCAGAGAAAGATTCAGACCTAGTCACCCCAGCACAAAGCCGCAAATCAGGTCGTCATGGCGCGAATCGTTTTGCGACCAAGCATACTCATAGCCAACCGGGTTTTGATGCGCTACGTGGTAACAAATCTGGCGGCCAAGGTCGTCCGAACAGCGGTAATAAATCCAATCAGGGCAAACCAACCGGTGGTAAACCGACAGGCAGTAAGCCTGCGGGCAACCAACCTGCTCGCGGTGAACAAAACCGAGGCCAACAAGGTCAACGTGGTTCAGCGACAGGCGGTAAACCACAAGGTTCTGGTCGTCCTGCCAGCCGTGGTAATACTCAACGCCAGACACAACGCGCACGTTAAATCTATACCTCTTTCAGCCTCCCATTTGGGAGGCTGAATGTTTTACCTCAAAGCATCGGTACCACCGAAAGCAGTAACAATCCTCCCATCGCCCCATTAAACCAACGCACATAATTGGGATGATTCATCCAGTAACTCAGTTGCTTGCCTGCGGCAGTCCACACACTGACTGAAGGTAAATTCACTAACGCAAACACCAACGCAATCAAACCGAGCTGTAGCCAACTCGCATTCGGGTTAAATACACTCACCGCAGTGAGCGCCATTGACCAACCTTTGGGGTTCACCCACTGAAACAGCGCCGCCGCCACGAAAGACATTGGCTGATACTCTTGCCCATCTTTGGATGGTCGGCTCAGGGCAATTTTGACCGCCAGATACACCAAATACAAAGTGCAGAGAATTTGTAGCCCTTGCTGGATCAGAGGATAGCGCTGAAACAGTTCCGTCAAGCCCACTCCCACCAGCAATACCATGATGCTAAAACCAAACGTAATCCCCAGCATGTGCGGGATAGTGCGCAGAAAGCCAACATTGGCTCCCGATGTCATCAGCATGATGTTGTTAGGGCCTGGCGAAAAAGTAGAAACAAAAGCAAACGCCAACAGCGGCCCGAATAAGGTGTAATCCATAACGATGTTCTCGATTAATGTCAGATGCAAAAATATTAATCGCTCCCTGACGCAATTTTGTGTTTATATGAGCGAACAAAACACTGAATGCACAACAAAAGAGAATCATGGATAGGTTTGACGAAAGAATATTGCAAGAGCTGCAACTTGATGGCCGAGTTTCCAATGTGGAGTTGGCCGAGCGCGTGGGGTTATCGCCCTCTGCAACCCTACGTCGCGTGCAAGATTTAGAGCGTAAGAAAATTATCAAAGGCTATCGCGCAGTATTGGATAAAAACCAGCTTGAGGTCGGTTTTATCGCGTATGTGGCGATTGGCTTAAACAGCCATACCAAGCAATCACAGCTCAGCTTTGAGCAGCATGTCCGCTTTGCCAAAGAAGTGGTGGAATGCCACAACATCACTGGCATGAACGAATACTTGCTGCGCGTGGAAACCAAAGATCTGGTGGCTTACAAACGCTTCCATGCCGATGTGCTTGGTGAATGTGCGGTAGTCAAATCCATTACCACCATGGTGGTGATGGATTCGCCCAAAGATGAGCGGCAGTAACCTTGCTGATCACGCACGAGTCAACTCTCGTCTCTGTTTAAGGAAGCAATTGATACTCTTGCTCAGAGACACTCTCTAGCCATTCGTTACTCGCCCCTTGCGCAGGGATCGCCACCGCAATGTGCGAAAACCAGCTGTCTCGCGCTGCACCATGCCAGTGCTTTTTGCCTGGGGCGATATAAACAGTATCTCCAGGATGCAATTCCCGTGCGGGGCAGCCCTCCTCTTGGTACCAACCTCGCCCAGCCGTCACCAGCAACACTTGCCCACCTTGATGATGAATGTGCCAAAAGTTGCGACATCCCGGCTCAAAGGTCACATTAAAAACCGGCAAATCAGTCTGGTTAAGCAACGCTAAATAGCTGATACCAGAAAAGTAATTAGCATAGGCTTGGTTTATCTCACCCAATGGAAAACAGCTCACTGAAGACCATTCTTGTAGTGAAGACAGCACTTGGGATCGACGATCGGCAGGATGATGACTCATGATGAAAATACCTCTGAGATGAAATTAAGATTTAGTCAAAACACCTCCATAAGCTATGCCCTCAACCGCTCATTGCGCTAACCTATTTCTCGCGAATGATTGCCTAAAAATCCAAAATGGAATTTTTCCCCTTTGTCACAGCTCACAGATAAAGACACAAAATACGAAAATACCCATTAATAAACAGTAAGATGTAAACAACAAACACAAAACACCCACTTATTATGTGTCATCTTAAGCTTATCTAATCCTCTTCACATTCATACGAGAGATGCTATAAATACTCTAGTTTTCGCACCTAAATACCACAGAGCCAATATGCAACCTCTTCCTAACATCTCGGCAGCCACTCGTCTCCTCGCTTCACAGATTGAGCAATGGACAGGTCAGAACAACCAGATGGAAACTGCGATCAGCGGCCTGCGGCTCAGCCGTTGGACAAGTGAAACCCAACCTGTAAGCTATACGCACAAATCCAGTCTTTGCCTGATCGCACAAGGGAAAAAGCGTGTTTTTCTCGGTGAAGAGTGCTTTGTATATGATGCCAACCATTTTTTGATTTCCTCAGTCGATCTGCCCGTGATTGCCAACATCATGGAAGCCAGTGAAGAGACCCCCTACTTGGGGATCATTCTTGAGTTAGATATGCAGGAAATTTCTCAGTTGATTGTGGATAGTCAATTTACTTTTGAGCCCAATCATTCGCCGTCACAAAGTATTGCTGTAGGTCAGCTATCCCTTCCGATCTTAGAGGCCTTTACCCGCCTAGTCGCCTTACTTGATGAACCCGCCAACATCAACATTCTTGCGCCTCTCATCAAGCGCGAGATTTTCTATCGGCTATTGCAGACTGAACAAGGTGCTCGGCTGAGCCAGATTGTTGCTCCCGGCAGTCATAGTCATCAAATTTCCAAAGCCATTGATTGGCTCAAGCACAATTTCGTCAAACCTTTGAATGTCAGCCAGCTTGCCAACTCAAGTGGGATGAGTAAATCCGCGTTTTACACCCACTTTCGCGCAATGACGGCGATGACTCCGCTGCAATTTCAAAAGAAGCTCCGCCTCAGTGAAGCTCGCCGTTTAATGCTCGCTGAAAATATCGATGCCATGACTGCCACCTTTAAGGTTGGCTACGAAAGCCCGTCACAGTTTAGCCGAGAGTACAGTCGACTTTTTGGATCCCCGCCAGTCAAAGACATCAAAACACTGCGTACCGCAAACCTGCTCTAAATTCGAATACAAGATACAAGATGCATGATGATCATTTCATTCGTCCAACAGTGCTAACAAGAAATAGGACACATGGAGGATTAAGCAATCAATCCAACTAGCAATATGGCAACTGGATTTATAAAATTATATAAAACAGTAAATTAGATTAAATCCAATAACAAAAAATGAATGGCGCGATAAAAGCAAATCATCGATTAGGAAAAATAGGCAAGAATCAAAGAGGATTGGATATTCAGTCACTCCCCTTAACTGCGTAAGATGAACCACAAATAGAGCCATGCTTGCCCGAATTCAGTTTGAAAATGGCAAGCCGCAGGCTTAACTCATCGACCTTAGAGAAGGAAGTGACCATGCAACTCGATTTTTCCTACTACAACCCAACCAAAATTCATTTTGGTCGCACCGCACTTGAAAAACTGCAAGATGAACTCCCCCACTATGGCGAAACCGTCATGCTGGTGTATGGTCGCAATGCGATAAAAACCAATGGTCTTTATGACCAAGTGCTCGCCATGCTCAGCGCTGCGGGGAAAAACGTGGTGGAATTATCCGGCGTAATGCCGAACCCAACTTACGCCAAAATGATGGAAGGTGTTGCCAAAGTTCGTGAACATAAGGTGTCCCTGATTTTAGCTGTCGGTGGTGGCTCGGTCATTGACTGTGCAAAGGGCATTTCCGTATCAGCCTACTGTGAAGGCCAAGATCCATTCCAAAAATACTGGATAGAGTTTCAAGATGTGGATCATGAGATCGTTCCTGTGGCCTCAATTCTGACGATGGTCGGAACAGGTTCAGAAATGAATGGCGGCTCGGTGATCACTCATGAAGCGATGAAATACAAAGCGGGGCGCGTATTTCCTGCCAACGTGTTTCCAAAGTTTTCGATTCTAAATCCAGAATACACCTTCACTGTACCTCAATATCAAATGGTATCCGGTGTGTTCGATACCATGTCGCACCTGATGGAGCAATACTTCTCCGATCAAGGCGCCAACACTACTGATTATGTGATTGAAAGCCTTTTAAAATCATCGATCGATAACTTACGGTTAGCACTACAGAACCCGCAAGATTACGAAGCGAGAAGTAATTTGATGTGGAATGCAACGTTAGCACTCAACACAGTCACAGGGCTTTCCAAGAGTCAGGACTGGCAAGTCCATATGATTGAGCATCAGCTCGGAGCTTACACAGATTGTGCACACGGCATGGGATTAGCGGCGATTTCGTTGCCTTACTATCGCTTAATTTACCCCTATGGATTGGAAAAATTCGTGCGTTTTGCCACTCAGGTTTGGGGCATTTCACCAGAAGGGAAAAGCCCAGAGCAAATCGCTCAGGCCGGACTGGATGCGCTAGAACACTTCACGCAGGAATGTGGCATTGTCACGTCATTAGCCGAGCTGGGAGCAACCAAAGCTATGCTGCCTGAGATTGCACAATCGACGATTATTTTTGGTAACGGTTATAAAACGCTAACCAAAGAAGAAGTGCTCAACATCCTCGAAGCCTGTTATTAATCTGACACCGGTTCAAGGGCTACGCTCATTTTCCACTGCCTAGAGTGGAGCCCTTACAAAAAAACGCCTTCCAAATGGAAGGCGTTTTCATATCAAGCCCTGATGGGTCTCGACTATTCCGTCAACTCACCGGCCAATTCTTCGGCGAATTTCTGCTCCGCCGTTTTTGGCTTTTCGGTTTGCGCAAAACCGCGTAGCCCCACCACATGTACGTGCTCGTGATCTTTAAACACTTTACGTACCAGTTTGTAAGTGGTGCCCTTCTCTGGGCTGATGTTCTCTGGCGCAGCAATCAGTAACTGCATATCCAGACGCTCACACAGCTCAAACAAGGTGGCGATGGATTTGGCATCCAGACGCGCGGCTTCATCAAGGAACAACAGGCGACACGGCACAATATCTTTACTGCGCAGACGACGCGACTCTTCTTCCCAGCTTTGTACCACCATCAGCAGGATTGACTGACCGGTACCGATCGCTTCACCGGTCGACAATGCGCCCGATTCCGCTTGCAGCCAACCATCCGAACCACGGTTGACTTCCACACTCAGCTCTAGGTAGTTACGGTAATCCAAAAGCTCCTCACCCAGCACTTGCGGTGAACGTTGACCCATATCGATGTGTGGGTTCACACGTTGGAACAGCTTGGCCATCGCTTCTGAGAAGGTGTAACGCGCACTTTCAAACAGATCTTTGTGTTGCGCTTGCTGCTCAGACAATCCTGCCAGCAGGATTTCATGGCTTTCACGCACTTTCACATTCAGGCGCACGCCATTCACCTGACCAAAGGAGATATTCGACAGTCCTTGGTTGAGCATGCGAATACGGTTCTGCTCACGCTGAATGGTTTTGCGGATAATGCTGGCAACCGAATCTGAACTGATCGCCAAACGCTGTTCACGTTGAGTCAACTCTTCGGTTAGACGCGCCAGCTCCACTTCCATCTCTTCAATCGCTTCGACCGGATCGTCGGTGCGAATGATGTCTTGACGAATGCGCTCACGCAGATGCTGATACACCGCAATGTAGAACAGCACTTTACGCTCAGGACGCGAGTTATCTTCCGACTGACGCAGTGCATCGCGCAGATCTTCATTGTTGGCGACCGCTAGACGCAGCGCACCCAAGGATTTATCCGACATTGAACGCAGTTCATCGGCCGACAGGTAAGCCAGCTCACGCTTGTGCAGACGACGCTCAACATCATTTTGGCGCGCAAGACGTAAGACTGAGCACCAACCCGCTTTCGCGTTGACCACGAAAGTGCGCAGGTCTTGATAATCTTTCTCGACTTTCTTCATGCGCTTCACTAGCGCTTTCATTTCCAGCTCAGTAGATGTGATGGTGCGTTCGTATTCACTCTTACGGCTGCGCGAAGTGTGTAGACGTTCTTGCAGCTCATCACGACGACGCTGAGCACGCTCAATCGCACCTTCGTCGGCATGCACGCCAAACTCTTGTAGCTCTTGTTTGAACTCTTGCACCGTTTCTAGCTTAGCTTGGTGCGAACTTTTCAGTGACGCCAACAGCTGATTGTATTGGCTGAGCTGAGCTTGCGCCTGTTTCAGCTCTTCACGACTACGGGTACGTTCACTTTCCGCCTGCACCAATTTTGCTTTGAGCTGTTCACTCAGCTCACTGCTTTGGTTAAGCAGATCCACCGAGTCGGAATAAGCAAAGTGATGACGACGTTCAAGCAGATCCGACAGCGCAAAAATTTGCGCTTTGAGTTGCTGCAGTGCTTGGTCAGCTTGCTGGTATTGCTGCTCCAACGCATCAAACTGCTCTGGGTCGGCATCGAGTACCGCCGCGACTTTTTCCAGCTCGCTGATGGTGCGGCCATGCGCAGCGATAAAGGCTTTTGCCTCACTCAGCTGTTGCAGTTTCTCTTCAAGCTCGTGGTAACGCGCTTCGAGCGACTCTTCGTCAAGTAGACCCATCTGTGGCGCAAGTTTGTCCAACGCAGCTAAAGCTTGCTTGCTCGCTTGCAACTGGCTACGCAGTTGCTGCTCTTGCGCTTCAAATTCGCTGATGGAGCGCAGCAGTTGATTACGCTTATCGCGCGCCGTCGCCAAGGCTTGCTCAGGATCGGCATCAAACGCCACTTGCAAGTGCATCGCCACAAACTGGTTGAAGCTGGCGTACAGACGTTGCAGCTTTTGCGAATCGAACGAAGCTTTGGCGTGTTGCTCAACTATTTCATCACGCTCTTCACGCAGCAGCTCTAAACGCTGCTCACGCGCCGCGCGGCCAAACAGTGGAATGGCTGGGAAGCGCGAATAGCGCATTTGGCGCTGGTTAAGCTGAACGCACACCGCACCTTCCAGCTCTTCGGCATTGAATGAGCTATCATCAAACGCATCTACATCGCCTTCGATGAGGTAGAGATCTTCCGGACAGTCATCCAATTCAACCAGTTTTTCTTTAATGCCAGAGAGATCCGACACCACAATCGCGTGACGCGCAGGACCGTACATCGCACTGAAATACGGCGCATCATCAATGGTGATGTCGTCATAGATTTCCGACAGCAGCACACCGCCTAGCGTATCCGCTAAGCCTTTCAGACGCGGATCGTTAGAGCCACCCGGAGAAGCTAAACGCTCAATTTCGCTATCGAGTTTCGCGCGACGCTCGGCGAGCTTATCTTTCGCCATGGATTGGGCTTTTTCCAGCTCCAACACTTGCTGCATGTGCGCCATGACAGACTGACTATCCGCCAGTTCTGCACCACTTTGCTCGCGTAGCGTTTCTAACGCATCGTTGGCTTTGATCCATGCAGGCGCAATCGACTCAAAACGTGCGATTTGCGTTTGCAGTTCTTGCTCTTGATGGCGTAGCTGACCACGCTGTTCACGACAGTTTTCCTGCTCGGTTTCCAGCTCTTCTAGCAGTGCAGAGTGGCGCTCACGCTCTAACTCTACGGTTGCGGCATCATCCAACGCCACCATATGTTGCTTGTGGTATTGGGTTGCCAGCTCACGCACGCTGCGTTGTTGCTCAAGCTGACGCTCAAGGTCACGTTGTTGAGCTTGCCACTGCGCTTCATTTTGCACCACATGTTGAGCTTCACGCGCTTGGCGGATCACTTGCTGTGCTTGATGAGCTGCTTCACTGCGCGCTACCTCACCCAGTACGCGTTTCACCAGTTCAAACGCATGGTTGAACTGCTGCGCCGCGGCCGAAGACATATCCAGCTTGTGCTTGAGTGCCAACAGTTCGCTGGTGCGCGTTTCCTGCTCCGCTTTCAGTTGAGTTGCTAACGCTTGCGCACTTTCTGCAGTGAGTTCTGGCTTATCCAGTAAGCGGCGCGCTTTATCGAGCGCTTGCACGGCTTGTTGATATTGCAGAGCACGGGTCTGCTGCACATCAAGAGCTTGCTGATAATCGGCCAATTGCGATTTGAGGCTATCGACTTCCTCTTCGCTAATGATCGCACGCTCTTCAGCCTGCATCACTCGTTCATTGGCTTCTTCGACCACCATCATCTGCTCTTCGAGGCGGAAATTCAGCTCTTCGAGATCTTCTTGATAGCGTTCAATTTTTTCTTGCTGACGCAGCGCGTTTTGCACCAATTGCAAGTGGTCAGACGCGCCTTGGTAATCTTGCTCCAGCGCCGACTCTTGCTCAACCAGCAGTTCTAACTCTTCGTGAACACGGTTCAGCAAGCTGTTTTGTTCAATCAGGGTTTCACGAGAAGAGAACAGCTCACCGCGCAGAACTAAAGTTTGTCCCACTTTGTTACGACGATCATTGGCGTGGCGCATGTAGTCCGCGGCTACATAGTTGGTCGATTCGGTGATCAGGTGTTTGAACAGATCGCGATCCGCTTGCGTGGTCTTGATCGCTTCCAGCGTCATGCGGTTTTCACGCAGCGCGGATTCCATATCTTGGAACGCTTTCTTCACGCCGCCATTTTGTGGTAGCAGATAATCACGCAGTGAACGGGTGATTGCACTGGAAATACCGCCGTAAAGCGAAGCTTCAATCAAACGGTAGAATTTTGAACGGTCTGAGCTGTTACGTAGCTTTTTCGGGATCACGCCAAATTCAAACATCTGCGCGTGGTAGTCCACAATCGACGGGAAAGATTTGAAATGTGTGCCTTCAATATGACCCACAGCATCTTTCACTTCGTTGATTTGGCGAACACGCGCATGTTTGTCGGACACGGTTTCAATCAGCACATCCGTCGGCTTAATGTGACTAGGCAGACCTTGGATCAAGAAAGGTTTGATATCCACTTTCTTATCACGTCCCGCCACTTGTTGCAGCTTCACCGCAAACAGTAAACGTTGGTTACGTGAGTTCACTACATCCAACGCCGCGTAACACGCACCCGCTTGCAGCTTACCGTACAAACCTTTATCGCGCGAGGCTTGTGAGCTTCCGGCTTCTGTGGTGTTACGGAAATGGAGCAAGCTTTGGTCTGGGATCAAAGCGGTAATAAACGCCGCCATGGTGGTAGACTTACCCGCACCGTTACCACCAGATAAAGTGGTCACTAAATTATCAATGTCAAAGGTACGCGCAAAGAAGCCGTTCCAGTTGATCATGGTTAGCGATTGATATTTACCTCGTTCAATCATGCTTCATCTTCCCACTCGGTTTGCTCTTCGTCGTACTCGGCTGTTGGGTTTTCCAACAGGCTTTGCTGGCTTGGTTCTGGGGTATGCACCACGGCTTCACCATCACGGATTAGGCGTAGCTGCGCTTCACGCACATCACCGCCCAAACGCACATCCGCACCAAAACGAAATACCGCTTCAGTGATGCGGAATTTGCCCGTATCACCAATAGTGATCACCATACCGAGGCGACGTAAACGGCGCAGCGAAGTACGTACTTTTTCAAACAGCTTCTCGCGATCCAGATCCGAGCCGCTGGCACGGTTGGTCACCAGCTTCATCAGCTTCTTCTCTTCCACCAAGGTCAACAGCTCATCGTACAGCTCTTGGTTGGTGAAAATACCTTCGTGCGCTAAACGCTCAGGACTCAGATAGAGGAAGCAGAGCACTTTACCCACCAACATATCCAGCTCAGAGAGCACACTGCGGTTGATAAGAGAAGTGGAACGAGGACGCAGATAGAAAAAGCCTTCCGGCGCGCGCACCAGTTCGGTGTGGTAGCGTTGATAAAACAGCGCCAAATCCGGTTCAAAATCCGACAGGAAGGCGTGGTTATCCAAATCGTCACTGGAAACATGACGCCCCGCACGCAGCAAACTGTCTAACGCTGGGAACAGCGGGTTCGCAATCGCTTTGGCCAGATTCTCTGGCATGTATTCATTAATATCGGTCGATGACATTCGCTTGTACCTTTGCGCCAAAATCGTTGATCGCCGTCCAGTCAGGCTGGATAGCGCGGTAGTCGGACTCGGAGTAACCCAGCCTTACCGCTTGGTCGACAACCATTCGGGCTAAATCGAAATGATGGGTTCGTGGATGGCTGGCTAGGTAATCACGCAGCACAAGGGCTAAATCAATCGCTGCGCCCTGCTCTTTATGCACTTTCAGCATGTCGCCAATCCGCTGCGCAAGTTCATCGTTCACTTGTTGCAGTTCTTCGTATTCCACTTCCATCGGCACATGACCGGTAACTTCTTCGTCACGCAGGGTCAAGGTTTCATCACGCAGATCGGATAGACGTTCTGCATCGGCGAAAGTGAGATACCAAGGTTGTTCAAAATAGTCGTTCATTGACTGACGCAGACGTTGGCTGAACGCGCGGTTCTGGTCCATATCAATCGCGGTACGAATAAACTTGTGGACGTGGCGGTCGTAACCGATCCAAAGATCAATCGACTGCTGACCCCAGCTCGTGATGCGGTCAAGCTTCATCTGCAGCGCAAACAGTGTCTCTTCGATGAAGTCCAATTCCAGATCGCCATACACGCACTCCTGAATATCGAGGATTTGCGTTTGCAACTCATCGCCTGCCGCTTGCAAGGTATCTTGCAGCTCACGCAGTTTGGCGGAAGTTTCGGACAGCAAAGCTTCACAGTTGTTGATCGCATCGCGCCAATCTTTATTCAGCAAATCAGCAATCTGTTCTTTGACCGATTGTTGCTGCTCATCCATCACACGCTGGTTGAGATCGATGCGGTCAAAGATTTCACTGACCGAATATTTGAGCACACCAAACACGTTTTTGCGCCAATGAGCGACACTGCCACCCTGCTGCGCAGATTCCACGGCCTTCGCCATCTCATCCGCGACCATAGAGAGTTGGATGGATAGTTTGAGTTTGGAAAATTCGCGATGACGAACATAGTAATCGGTAATGCCGATCGCTAAAGGAGTCAGACGGTAGATGCTGGCACCTTCCGTCATTTCGCTGGTAAAGCGGCTTAATAAGCGCTGCTTGACCAGATCATTAATCGCATTGTTAGCCCGAAAGGCTGAGGCTTCTCCCGATTCTGCAAACAAGCGCGTCACTATCGCGAATGCATCGTGAAGTTCCCCTTCTCCGAGCTCTTCATCAAATCTTTCATTACTGAGCACAGCAATCGCGAGCAAAAATGCCAGCCGCTCAGTAGGCAGATTCAATGAGAAGTCATACTGTTTTACCCAAGTGACGAGTTCGTCGATGGGCTTTTGCACAGTATCCTGAGTAAACTCACTCATTGTGTTTCCTGTTATTGTTTTTTCTTAGCCCATACGTGAATGTATCGGCCCAATGAGAGGTAAGGCTCCTGACGGCAGAATTTGCGCTCCAGTGCCACCAAATCCTCATACTGGTATTCGCCCATGTTTTTCATGTTTCCGATGTAATCACTGAAACAACGAATACCGGATTTCCCGCAGATCTCAAAACCCGATTCTTCGATCCATTGGAAGACCTCTTCGGGGAGCAAGCCTTTCTGCGGTTGTAATTTAAACCTTTTACGGTGCGGCATATCTTCTAGCACGTGCGGAATGTTGCCACACACGGCGTTTTTGTAAACCAAACCGTGATAGTTGTAAAACATCACCGACACCATGCCACCCGGTCTAACTTGCGCCAACAAATTTTGCAACGCCGGTTTGGGCTCCGCTAACCATTCCATCACCGCATGAAACAGCACCAAATCCACGGGCGCATCAAGGTGTGCTTGAATCGTCTGCACTGGTGAGTGGACGAAGCGATACTGCTTAAGCAGGCCATTGTTTGCAATATCCTGTTCGGCCAATTGCAACATTTCCGAAGAAAGATCACAGAGTGTCACTCGATGCCCAAGGCGAGCGATTTTTTGCGATACTTGCGCCAAGCCGCCACCCGCATCGAGCACGTGCAAGGGAACTTTTTGCGTGTCCAGTTGACTGAGAAGCTGCTCCAAATCTTCCCAAACAATGACTTGGCGGATCTCACCTTTGTCAGAACCGTATATATTTTTTGCAAATTTGTGGGCAATATCGTCGAAATTGCGATCTTCTGTCACAGTAGCTTGAGTTATGATAACGAACCGTGCCTGCTATTCTGTCATACGAATGGCAGGAATAAAGAGGCTTCGACTCTTTTTATACTCAAGTGCTGTTTTTTCGGACTATTTTCTCTATGTTTGAGCTGAAAAAAATTTTTTCTTCACTGTTGATGCCTCTGCCAGCACTGCTGATCATTGGTTTCGTGGGCCTGATGCTGATCATGTTCACGGCAAAACGTAAAACTGGCTGCCTAGTGGTATTATTCTCTCTCACTGGGTTATTTCTGGTTTCCTTTCAACCTGTGGCGACTCGTTTGTTGATGCCCCTTGAACGTACTTACACGGCATTTTTACCCGTAGAAGGTACTCTTGACTACGTGATGGTGCTCGGTAATGGCCATGTGGTTGATGATGACATCCCCCCCACCTCCGAGCTTACTCGTGCCGCACTTATGCGTTTAACGGAAGGCATTCGTATTAGTCGTATGTATCCGGGTTCTAAGCTTATCCTCTCCGGTTACGCTGGCGGCAGCGAAGTTAGCCACGCTCGGATGATGGCGCGTGTCGCTTTGGCGTTAGGCGTACCTAAATCGGATATTATTTTGCTGGAAACCGCCAAGGATACTTGGGAAGAGGCACGCCAAGCGGCCGCTTTCGTGCAACAAAAGCGTATGGTGCTCGTCACCTCAGCAAGTCATATGAAGCGCGCGATGCGCGAATTTGAATCGGCAGGTTTAACGCCAATTCCAGCACCAACTAACTACTTAGGCCATCTCAATATTGTTCAGCCTTGGGATAAATACATTCCTAAATCGCGCTATCTTGAGCAAACCGAACAGTATTGGTACGAAACCTTAGGCCTATTGTGGCAAAAACTGCGTGATACTGTTGCCGGTGATGGCAGTGAACAGGTACAGGTAGGAACGCCCTCTGTCGTAGAAGAAGCTCCGACAACGCCCTAATCGTTCCCCCTCCGCTAAGTCGTTACAAACATAAAAAAACCGGCAATATGCCGGTTTTTTATGTTTGGGATGAGCCTAATGCAAACACATTGAGTGTAAATCAGTTTAATCCCCTGCAAACATATACCCTTCACCGTGAACGGTGACAAAAATTTGCGGGTTCTTCGGATCCATTTCCATCTTGGCGCGCATACGTCGAATCAACACATCAATAGTACGATCGTTTGGCGCATCCACACGATGACTGATCATGTTCAAAATACGCTCACGACTCAGCACTTGATTAGGATAAGAGGAAAGTGCAACTAACAACTCGTATTCTGCTTTGGTGAGTTTCACCGGCTCACCATTTCGGCTCAAAGCACGACGCTGTATATCGAATGTCCACTCACCAAAGTAAACCAACGTATCGTCTGCCTTCTCGCTGTATTTATCGCGGCGAGCCAACGAAATACGCCACAACAAGTTTTTCACTCGAACTTGTAGCTCACGCAAATCGACGGGTTTAGTCACATAATCGTCGGCGCCCATTTCAAGGCCAACAATTTTATCGATACTGTCTGTGCGTCCTGTCACTAAAATAATGCCAATCTCCGACTGGCCACGCAGTTCTCGCGTCAATAACAGTCCATCTTCACCAGGCAAATTAATATCCAGCAAGACTAAATCGATGTCATTGAGCTCAAGTGCTTCTCTCATTTGTGCGCCACTTTCCGCTTCTGTTACTTGGTAACCTTCATTTTGAAAGTAACCGCTTAACTTACTACGGGTGACGAGGTCATCTTCAACCACAAGTACGTGATAACTCATAGTGCACCATTTTAAATAACGGGATTTATCGCTCACTCATTCTATTCATATTTGTTAATAACTCGAGAAATATCGTGAGAAAACTCACCTTTCCTTGATACAACGCAAGCTTTATTTAACAGATTAACAACGTATTCTTTTCTTTTCACAAACTGTCATATTTTGCATGATTGCTGTTCATTTTTATGGTTTAGACTACGCGTCAATCGATTGGGAGAGCAAACATGATCCAAGAACTGAATATCCTCAATGAAAAACGCGCAGAAATTTATTGGTGGCTTTCGAGTCTCTTTTTTAAAGAACTGACTGAACAAGATATCGCCCATTATCACTCAGTTGAAATCCGTACTTTCTTAACCGCACTTGCCGATGAGGAAAGCTTAGCGATGGAAGTGAAAAGTTTGATCGATGCACTCAATCGCTTGCAAGATCGCCAAGATGCACAGTTGGAACTTGCCGCTGATTTTTGCGATCTATTTTTAAAGTCCGATCGTGACTCAGCGTTACCCTATGCATCTGTCTACACAGACAAAGGATTACTCAATGGCAAGCCCGCACAACTCATGCGTGAATTACTCAGCCACTATAACGTGAATGTGGATCCGAACCTTAATGAGCCCGCCGATCATCTCGCGATTCAACTCGACTTTCTTGCGCATCTTGTTATCAGCAATACCCCGAATAAAGAAGGCTCCGAGGTTAACTCAGCTCTCAAGACACAATCTGATTTCATTACTCAACACTTATTGAGTTGGTTACCCCTTTTTGTTGAACGTTGTACTCAGTTTGATGCGTTTGGTTTTTACGCGGCGGCAGCTCGGTTAACGTTGGCATTTTTACAGCAAGATCAACGTTACATCGATGAACTAGGTCAGCGCATTCAATAACAACACGTCTATTTTTATGCCCCTAACTTTACCATTGCAAAAAGCCAGGGGCATAAACAAATCAATTGTGAAAGAACTTAAAGTTTGATGAATGAATTTCGTTGCGGCGGATACATTTGCAGTCTAAAATCCACCCGCAAACGATAAAAACGAATAAAAATGTAAACCGCTGTTTCTTGGCGGTTTTTGTATTTTTATTACTTTAGGCATGATGATTGAAGCGCTTTACGTACGGTATATGTAGTTCCTCGCCGCACAGAGTGTGAAGATTCGCTCAGTCTCGCCTTACTTCTGCTGATTTAATTAACCAATAACATTCGCTGGCATCAGCAGTCATCGACAGGAACACTCTATGGCTACGATTAAAGATGTGGCGCGCCTTGCAGGCGTGTCTACCACCACCGTTTCTCACGTTATCAATAAAACTCGCTTTGTGGCAGAAACCACCCAAGAGAAAGTGATGGAAGCGGTTAAGCAACTCAACTATGCACCGAGTGCGGTCGCACGTAGTTTGAAGTGCAACACTACACGCACCATTGGCATGCTAGTGACTCAATCAACAAACCTGTTTTTCTCGGAAGTGATCGATGGTGTGGAAAGCTACTGTTACCGTCAAGGTTATACTTTGATTCTGTGTAACACGGGCGGCATCTATGAAAAGCAGCGTGATTATATTCGCATGCTGGCCGAAAAACGTGTGGATGGCATTTTAGTCATGTGCTCTGACCTGACTCAAGAGCTGCAGGAAATGCTCGACGCTCACAAAGACATTCCAAAAGTAATCATGGATTGGGGCCCAGAAACGTCGCACGCTGATAAAATCATCGATAACTCAGAGGAAGGTGGCTATCTCGCGACCAAATATCTGACGG
Source organism: Vibrio metoecus (assembly GCF_009665255.1). NCBI lineage: Bacteria > Pseudomonadati > Pseudomonadota > Gammaproteobacteria > Vibrionales > Vibrionaceae > Vibrio > Vibrio metoecus. Next base: position 1,006,769 of record NZ_CP035686.1, on the reverse strand, counting down.
ATCGTGGACATACCGATATTGCCTGTTTAAGTGGTCATTTTGTCAAAGCCGCTTGCCAAGAGCGTATTCAAGGTTTCCGCCGAGCGATGGCTGAAGCGCACTTACCCGTGAATGAAGATTGGATTCTAGAAGGTAATTTTGAGTGTGATACCGCAGTCCTTGCCGCCGACAAAATCATTGCTATGGATAAGCGCCCAACTGCCGTATTCTGCTTCAACGACACCATGGCATTAGGTCTAATGAGCCGTTTGCAACAAAAAGGGATTCGTGTTCCTGAAGAAATATCCGTGATTGGTTACGATAATATCGAACTGGCCGAATACTTCTCTCCACCACTGACCACAGTGCACCAACCTAAGCGTCGTGTGGGTAAAAATGCGTTCGAAATTCTGTTAGAGCGTATTAAAGATAAAGAACACGAGCGCCGAATTTTCGAGATGCATCCTGAGATCGTCGAACGCGACACTGTGAAAGACTTGACAAAATCCTAACTTTCTTGACAATTCACAGAGCCTATATTTGAAAGCTTGTCACATAAATATGACAAAACTAATGTAGAGCGAGTATTATTAACATGGCTCATTCTCACAATTGAAATATCAGTATGTGAGAATGACCCAAGTTTGGTTATTTTTTATCAGGAAAAATGTCACGCACAGGGCAAACCATTTGAAAGAATGGGACGCAAAGCCTCCGGCCTAAACCAGAACATAGGTAGGTAGCGGGGTTACCGATGGCAAAAATGCATACACTATGTTGACTCATCATTGACACGGCAGTTGCATGCTTTTGCTAATTTTCTCGGACCTGATTTGGTGGCGTATGTAACAATACTCCGAGACTAACAGCATGGATAAACCAGTATTAAAAGATTCAATGCGGCTCTTTGAGCAGCTAGGACGTGTGAAATCTCGTTCAATGTTTGGTGGCTTTGGTATTTTCGTCGACGAAACTATGTTTGCGCTTGTGGTTAACGATACTCTGCACATCCGTGCAGACGATGCCACAATCGAAAAGTTCAAGCAGCAAGGTTATGAACCTTATGTTTACAAAAAGCGTGGTTTCCCCGTCGTCACTAAGTACTACGCTCTACCTGATGATTGTTGGAGTAATCCAACCTCTATCCTAAGTGAAGCTCGTATTGCGCTTGAGGTCGCTAAGACCGAACGTGAAACACAAGCACAAGCGAAGCCTGACCGTTTGAAAGATCTTCCCAACTTGCGTTTAGCAACGGAAAGAATGCTCAAAAAAGCCGGTATCGAAAGCGTTGAGTCTCTACACTCTTTCGGTTCTGTTGAAGCGTATAAAGCCATTCAACGTACCCATTCGGCAGAGGTTAGTCTTGAGCTGTTATGGGCTTTAGAGGGGGCAATCGAAGGTAAACATTGGTCAGTGATCCCACAAAATCGTCGTGACGAACTACTAAGACACCTTTGATTTCTCGTTTTGAGTTTGTCTTTCCTCGCCAAGTTTGTATGAATACTTTGAGTAAAATCTGATAACGCGTCCACACGGGCGCGTTATTTTTTTGAAAGAAATACGGCGCTTCCCCTGTCTTCTACTTCATAGCCCTAGTTCATACCAATCGGGCGAATTTATTTTGAGTCGATATACTTATACCCAAGTCCTGATGCATTGCCTTCATTACCAATGGGATAAGATATTCCACTTATGGCTATCAAAAGCCTCAATATCAAAGTGCTGACTAGGTACCACTCATGAACAAAAAGCTCATTATTGCCCTTATTTTGATCGCGATAACGGCGATCTTGGTGACACAATTTAGCCATTATCTGACGTTAGATGTGGCCAAAGCCAAGCAAGCCGAATTGGCAAACTACATTGATGCACATCTTGTACAAGCTGCGCTTATCTATTTTGTGTTGTATGTCCTGTTGACTGCCTTTTCGGTCCCAGGCGCCACTGTTGTCACCCTATTGGGTGCAGCACTGTTTGGGTTTTGGCTCAGCCTTCTGCTAGCCTCATTTGCGAGTACGATTGGGGCAACTCTTGCTTTCCTCAGCAGCCGCTTTTTATTGCGCGACTGGGTTCAAGCTCAATTTGCCGATAAGCTGTTAACCATTAACCAAGGTGTCGAACGGGATGGAGCCTTTTATTTGCTCTCGCTACGCTTAATTCCCATTTTCCCCTTCTTTTTGATTAACTTGGTCATGGGTCTCACGCCTATTTCCATTTGGCGTTACTATTGGGTCAGCCAATTAGGGATGTTGCCTGGCACAGCAGTTTATCTCAATGCCGGCACTCAACTAGCCGAAATCTCTAGCTTGAGCCAGATCGTTTCTGCACCAGTGCTCGCCTCTTTTGTGTTGTTGGGTGTATTTCCTGTTGTGGTGAAATGGTTCATGAATAAACTTCAACGGCGCCCTGTTTCATCACCGATGAAATGAGCTTGGGCTAGAACCCCCATCAACCATGATGAAAATTTATACTGCAAATCATCCATTAGAGGCTCATATCTTGATGCAGTTGTTGCATCAACAAGGGATCCCGTGTGAATTGCGTGGAGAGATGCTGTTTGCGCTGCGTGGCGAGCTCCCGATGGATTCCAGCAGCGCACCATCACTTTGGTTAAAGAAACCTCAGCAGAAAACCGCCGCCGAGCAAATCATCGCTGAGTATCTTAATCCGCCGAAACAATCTCGCTGGTTATGCCCACAATGCGGCGAAAGCCATGAAGGGCAGTTTAGCGTTTGTTGGCAGTGTGGATTTACCCAATGTAATGAATAAAAGTGTTAACGGATTTGGCGCTGGATAAACTCGATAGAACGCTGATTAAACAGCTCAGGCTGCTCGACATTACATACATGCCCACAATTTGGAATTTCATACAGTTCACTCTGCGCATGCAGTGCAACCATCTCCTTCACCGGATGGATAAACATGTAATCCTTCTCACCCATCAAATATAAAGTGGGGATCGGTAATTCACGGTCACGGAAGTAGCGCATCATGGGATTAACTTCAGCCGTTAAGGTAAACCAGCGCTTAAACTCTTTTTGACACAGCTTTTGCGCTTCACGGATAAAGAGATGTCGTGACTCTTTTTGGCTGCGCTGCGGCATCACTATGTAAGCAAATAGCCGATACAGCCACATATACGGGATGAGGTGTTTGCTCAAATGCCCTAGCCTAACCAACAGTTGTGAGCGCGCATTAAGCCGCGTTACCGCACCACCAAGCACCATGGAACTAACACGGTGTGTCGCAAGCTCGGCAAGGTTACGGACGATGATCGTACCGAGGGACATTCCCACAAAATGGGCTGACTGGATTTTCAGATGATCCAATACTCTCAGCACATCAAGGGTGACCGTTTTGAAAGTATAGCGATTGGCTATCCAATCTCTGAGCAATTGGTTTGATTTACCATGACCACGCAAATCGATGAGTAGCAAGTTAAAATGCTGACGATAGGCTTTGATCTGCTTAAACCAAATTGAAGAGCTGCCTCCTGCGCCATGTACGAAAACCACCCACTCGCGACTGGTAGGATGAAGGTAGGTTTTATGAAACAGAACTTTTTCAGCAATGGCAGACATTGGCACCTCGTTATTACGCAGGCCAAGACTACCATAAACCGTGTGTGGAAAATCACTTCAGTTGTAAGAAACTGTTGAGCAGAGCAGAAAATAATGGCACCTAAAGGTGCCTTAGCTTTAAAATTTACCTCTAACCAAATCGCGCCAAACGATACATTTTCATGTATTCCTGTGCCGACTCCTCCCAGCTGAAGTTTTGCTGCATCGCACGTTGCTGTACTTTGAGCATCTCATCAGGTTGTTGGAGATAAAACAGCAAGGCACGCTGCATGGTGATCAGCAACGCTTCAGGTGTGGGTTCTTGATAACCAAAACCCGTCGCACGCTCAGGAAACTTATCGTAATCGTTCACCGTGTCTTTCAACCCGCCGACTTCTCTTACGATAGGTAAGGTGCCATAAGCCATGCTGTAGATCTGGTTCAACCCACATGCCTCAAACTCGGAAGGCATTAAGAAGAAGTCGGATCCAGCTTCAACCCAGTGGGCTAAACGCTCACTGTAGGTCTCGACAAAAGCAAACTTATTGCGATGAGAGTGAGCAATTTTATTCAGTCGCGCTGCGACCTCTGGCTCACCAGTCCCGACAATCACCACCTGGACATCATTACGTAAGAACTGCTCCAAAATAGGTAACAGGTAATGAAAGCCTTTTTGGTGTGTTAAACGACAAACCATGCCAAACATAGGAACATTGGCAACAGGCAAATGTAACTCTTCTTGCAACGCGGTTTTGCACAACGCCTTGCCCTTGCGCATCGATTGTGGTTCATCACTGTAAGTGGTTGGCAAATAGTGATCCGTTTGTGGGTTCCACTCACTGTAATCACAGCCATTCACAATACCGTGCAAATCCCGAGCGCGACGAACAAAATCATCGACTAAACCATGCGCGCCGAGCGGCGTTAAAAGCTCTGAAGCATAATTAGGACTTACTGCGTTAATTTTATCGGCAAAGGCAATCCCGGCTCGCAACATACTGACATGGTCATGACCATATTGCAGAAATTCCATACCCGATAAATTAAGCTCTGGAATGACTTCCAATTGGTGGTAAGAAAAAATCCCTTTGAAAATGGCGTTATGCACCGTGAGCACGCTTTTGACTTGTTCAAAAAAACTGTCATAGCGGTAACGCGTTTTCAGTAGAAAAGGAACTAAGCCGGTGTGCCAGTCATTGGCGTGAATAATATCCGGTTGAATCCCCAATTTAGGGAGTACGTCCAAACACGCTGCGGAGAAAAAACCAAATCGTTCACCATTATCGGTATACGCTTGGTTATTCTCGGCATACAGAGCCGGGCGATCAAAATAGGCTGGGCAGTCTATTAAATAGACCGGGATCCCTTCTAACTCGCGTTTAAGCACTCGATAATGAGTGTGCGGCCAGTGAGTAAGTTCCGTTTCTAGGACTAACTCCGCCTCTTCTCTACCCGGAACTGAACGATAAGCAGGCAGCGCAATCGCTACCTGCTGATGCAACGCTTTCAACGCCTGTGGTAGGGCTTTTGCCACATCAGCTAAGCCACCACTTTTTACCAGCCCCTGCACTTCCGACACGGTAAACCAAACGTTGAGTTGTTCCATTCTAGAATCCTACCTTTGAACCTTTTGCAATTACCACAATACCTTCATCGGAAACGTGGAAACGTTTTCTGTCCATTTCCAGATCTTCACCAATGATAGTACCTGCGGCAATCTCAACATCTTTATCGATAATGGCGCGCTTAATCGTGCAGCCAGCTCCAATTTTTACGTCACCCAAGATAACAGATTCACTGATCAAAGAGCCAGCAGCAATGTTACTACGGAAGCCCAACACCGATTTATAAATGGTTGATCCTTGAATATAACTTCCCCCAGAGATCAAACTGTCTGTCACTTTGACTTTTTTATCCTTCACATCAACAAACGTTGCGGGTGGCAAAGGCGGGTAATAGGTGTGTAGCGGCCAGCTACGGTTATACAAAGAAAATGGCGGTTCTTTATCGAGCAGATCCATATGAGCAGACCAGTAGGACTCAATGGTACCCACATCACGCCAGTAGGTAGATTCTTTCTCGCCTTTGATTTTGTTGGTCGTGAAGTCATACACGTACACTTTACCGCGTGGGAACATCTTCGGAATAATGTCCTTGCCAAAGTCATGGCTAGATTGGCTATTCTCAGCATCTTCACGCAACTCTTTGCTGAGCGTTTCTGCTTCAAAAATGTAGTTACCCATCGAGACTAGCGCCCACTCAGGTTCACCGGGGATCGACTTCGGACAACTCGGTTTCTCTTCAAATCCCACCATTTTGCCGTGTTCATCGACCTCGATGACGCCAAACTGTGAAGCTTGACTGATCGGCATACGCAGTGCAGAAACGGTCAATTCTGCTTCCATGCGGCGATGGAAATCGAGCATTTGGCGGATATCCATCTTATAGATATGATCTGAGCCAAAAATGCAGACTTGATCTGGGGCAACAATTTCCACAAAGCGTAAGTTTTGATATATCGCATCGGCAGTGCCTTCATACCAACGTTTTCCATCACGCATTTGCGCAGGAATAATGTCGATAAAACGATCCGTGATCCCCGAGAGATTCCAGCCCTTTTTCATGTGTAGATACAAAGACTGTGATTTGAATTGCGTCAATACGTAGATACGCATCAAATCGGCGTTAACAAAGTTATTGAGTGCAAAGTCGATTAAGCGGTAGCTTCCGCCAAAAGGAACTGCCGGTTTGGTACGGGTTTCAGTCAACGGTTTCAACCGTGACCCCTCGCCACCCGCCAAAATCATGCCTAATACTCCAGCCATGTGTTGTTCTCCATTCTTTTATAATATTTACCGAACCACGAAATAGGTTTTGCTTTGGGGGCTATATGGTGCGGTGCTCCATGCTTACCGATGGCAAATTAGTACGACAGCCAGCACAAATGTGCTGAATAAACAATGCAATCGGTTGGCTATACGTTATCGAATCCGCAGCAGAATACCAATCAATTTCTTGAAATCTCCGTGGTCAAAAGGTGAATGATGGAAAAGACTTATTCCAACTCACACTCTGTTGGTGGTTCAATTACATAAACCTAACAGTAAAAAATAACGCAATATTGAATTACTGAAGTGGGTTCACCTCCTGATTGATAGAAATGGCCTAGCGAAATACTTCGCCCAATACACTGAAAAGAATGAGTAGAGGATAAAAATCGGACTGAGAAAGAGCGTTTGGATCGGAGTGCAAAGATTTGCGAGGAGGTAACTCCGGATCCGGCTAAGGAAGCTCAGATTGAGTGGTTAATCTCATAGTAAGGAGGAAGAGAAGTGAAGACTCTCTCTTGAGTCACACTCTGGTAAATTGATGGTGAAAGACATCAATAGCGTGTGAAATTTCTCAGAATCGCTTCGCAAAGGGTAATACAGAAATAAGACAAGGCAGCACGAGGCTGCCTTGTTGTAGCGTGGAAATGACGGCGTGACACTATTTCGCGTTTTTACGCTTATCCGTCACCAGCCATTTGCCGTCTTGGTAGATCGCCATCCAACCTGATGGTTTACCATCCGTTTCGGTACGAACGTAATGTTCTTTCTCTTTACGAGAGAAACGCACTACAGCCGGTAAACCGTCAGGATCCTGCGGCGGAGCCGACGTTAGATATTGGTATTTTTCTGGTAACCGTTCTGCGAAACGCTTCAATTCTTCCACTAAAGGCGCGCGAGTTTCACGAGATTTAGGGAAATTGCTAGCAGCCAAGAACAAACCAGACGCACCATCACGTAACACAAAATACGCATCCGAGTTTTCACATGGAAGTTCAGGGAAATGCACAGGCTCTTCTTTCGGTGGCGCAACTTCACCATTTTTCAGGATCTTACGCGTGTTTTTACAAGTGTCATTGGTGCAGCCCATGTATTTACCAAAGCGACCATTTTTCAGCACCATGTCTGAGCCACACTTGTCACATTCGACCGTTGGACCTTCGTAGCCTTTGACTTTGAACTCGCCTTCTTCAACGATAAAACCTTCACAGTTCGGGTTGTTACCACAAACATGCAGTTTACGTTTATCGTCGATTAGATACGCATCCATCGCCGTTTCACAGATAGAACAACGTTTCTTGGCACGTAGAGCGGCGGTTTCAACATCTTCTTCTAAGACGTTGATAACGCCCTCTTCATCACCCAGATTGATAGTGGTTTTACAACGCTCTTTTGGTGGCAATGCATAACCAGAGCAGCCTAAAAACACGCCTGTCGACGCGGTACGGATACCCATTGGGCGCGAACAGGTTGGGCACAAGATGTTCGTCATTACAATGTGGTTAGGCTTCATGCCGCCGACACTTTCATCTTGTTCTGCGGTTTCTAGATCACGACTGAAATCAGCGAAGAACTCATCCAGCACTGCCGTCCAATTCACTTCACCTTCCGCGATTTGGTCGAGTTTTTGTTCCATACGTGCTGTAAAGTCGTAGTTCATCAAATCGTCAAAATTTTCATCCAGACGATCGGTCACGATTTCACCCATCTTTTCTGCGAAGAATCGACGCTGGTCAACTTTCACATAGCCACGATCTTGAATCGTTGAGATGATCGAAGCGTAGGTTGATGGACGACCAATCCCGCGCTTCTCAAGCTCTTTAACCAACGCAGCTTCTGTAAAGCGTGCTGGCGGCTTAGTAAAGTGTTGTTTCGGATCTAGACTGACTAACTTTAGGCTGTCGCCGACTTTCACTGGTGGCAAGATCTGATCTTCATTTTTACCCAGCGGACGCTGTACGCGAGTCCAACCATCAAACTTGAGAATTCGACCTTTCGCTTTCAGAGTAAACTCAGCCGCTTTGACACTGACGGTGGTTGAATCGTATTGCGCAGGTGTCATTTGACACGCGACAAATTGATTCCAAATCAGCGCATAGAGCTTGTGTGCATCCGCTTCCATCCCTTCCAGATCGTCAGCAGTGACAGTGACATCCGAAGGACGAATCGCTTCGTGCGCCTCTTGCGCATTTTGCTTGCTGCCATACACGTTCGGCTGACTCGGCAAATAGGCTTCGCCGTAATGCTTAGTAATATAGCCACGTAGATTGTCTACTGCTTCTGCACTCAAGTTAGTTGAGTCAGTACGCATGTAGGTGATGTAACCCGCTTCATAAAGACGCTGAGCGAGCATCATGGTCTTTTTCACCCCGTAGCCTAAGCGTGTACTTGCCGCTTGCTGCAAGGTAGAAGTAATAAATGGTGCACTTGGTTTGCTGCTCGTTGGCTTGTCTTCGCGTTTGCACACTTCGTACTGCGCTTTATTGAGCGCAGCAACCGCTGCCAAAGCTTCAGTTTCGTTCACTGGCTTGAACGCTAGGCCATCTTTTTGTGCCACCAGCAGACGGAAATCTTGCTTGTCTGCGGTCAATGTATCCGCGTTGATGTCCCAAAATTCTTCAGGAACAAATGCTTTGATTTCGCGCTCACGCTCAACCAAAAGTTTCACAGCAACAGACTGTACGCGACCTGCAGAGAGGCCACGTGCCACTTTTTTCCATAGCAGTGGTGAAACCATGAAGCCCACCACGCGATCCATGAAACGCCGTGCTTGCTGAGCGTTAACGCCATCCATATTCAGCTCACCAGGTTGTTGGAAAGCCTGCTGAATCGCGTTTTTGGTGATCTCGTTAAAAACTACTCGTTTGTATCGCTTCTCATCGCCACCGATGATCTCACGAAGGTGCCAAGCGATGGCTTCTCCCTCGCGGTCCAAGTCGGTTGCGAGATAAACGCTGTCAGCGTCTTTTGCAAGCTTTTGCAGCTCCGCTACCACTTTTTCTTTGCCGGGCAGAATTTGGTAATTCGCTTCCCAACCATGATATGGATCGACACCCATCTTTTTGATCAGTGCTGAGCGTTCTTTTTCACGCTTTTGCTGCTCTTTATCAGCGATAGATAGCTTTTTAGTCGACGCAGCGGCCGCTTTACCAGTCGGTGTGGTGGTTTGCCCTGCCGTAGGCAGATCACGCACGTGTCCCACACTGGATTTCACGATAAAGTCTTTACCAAGGTACTTATTGATAGTTTTGGCCTTGGCTGGCGACTCGACGATAACGAGTGATTTACCCATATTGACTCAAGTGTCCTTCATCATTTGGCGATTTCTAAATCGCATGACGTTCTAAAATGTAATTCTTTTTTTACTATCGAGCCAGATAACAAGAAGATCAACTTGTTTTTTATAAAAGCTTTTTATTTGCTCGACAAATCGACGAAATGTTGTTCTGCTGTCAAAAACGCGCTCATACTAAAGTGAAGCGCGCCACACCGCGACCCCAAAACAACGAAATATGCAATAACTCACAAATTCATTAACAGAATAAATCGTCTTTTTTCTGCGTTCTGTCAAGGCTATAACCTGTTACACCCTTATACTGTCCGTTTCAGAAAGTAAGGAGTGATACCTATGAACCATAAAACACCTATCAGCGAATTCGACCTGTTACTGATCGCAAACCAGATAATTCAAGACCATGAGAGCTACCTCGACGGCATGCGTGCTACTCATGTGGAAGAGAAAGAGGGTGTGTTGGTTTTCAAAGGTGAATATTTTCTCACTGAACAAGGTCTGCCGACGGAGAAAACTACGGCTGTATTCAATATGTTCAAATACCTCGCTCATCAGCTCTCACCTGAATTTACCGTTCAAAAATAATAAAAGCCTCGTAATGAGGCTTTTATTTCATAAAGTTACAACCCATGTTTCTAAAAAAGTGGCCGTTTATGGCTACTTTTTGGTTAGGCGCTACTGGCTTAACTGTGCAAACTTCTCAAAATAATCTGGGAAGGTTTTTGAAGTGCATTTCGGGTCATTGATCGTCACCTGTGTATCACTCAACGCGACCAGAGAAAAACACATGGCCATGCGATGGTCATCATAGGTATCGATCGCTGCATGGATGAGCTTGGCTGGCGGAGTGATCACAATGAAGTCCTCTCCTTCCTCTACCGTAGCACCCACTTTACGCAATTCAGTAGCCATCGCCGCCAATCGGTCGGTCTCTTTCACGCGCCAGTTGTAAACATTACGAATGGCCGTTGTACCTTTGGCAAACAGCGCTGTTGTGGCAATCGTCATCGCCGCATCTGGAATATGGTTATAATCGAGATCCACTGCATTCAGTTCGCCGCGGCGAGCAATGACGTAATCATCACCCCACTCAATCTGTGCACCCATTTTCTCTAAAGCATCCGCAAACTGAATATCACCTTGGATGCTGTTTTTACCAATGCCCGTCACTTTCACTTCACCGCCTTTAATGGCAGCAGCAGCAAGGAAATACGAAGCAGATGACGCATCACCTTCGACTAAAAAATTTCCAGGTGAAACATAAGATTGGCCTGCAGGGATCACAAACTCTTGGTAATCGTGGTTGATCACCTGTACGCCAAATTGTTCCATGATGTGCAGCGTAATATCGATGTACGGTTTGGAAACCAATTCACCCACGATTTTGATGGTCACTTTCCCTTGAGCCAGTGGGGCTGACATTAAAAAGGCCGTCAAAAACTGGCTAGAGATAGAACCATCGATAGTCACGGTGCCGGCTTGCAGCCCAGTGCCTTGAATACGTAGCGGCGGGAAATTTTCCTGCTCCAGATACTCAATTTGCGCTCCAGCTTGACGCAGCGCATCCACGAGATGGCCAATTGGGCGCTCTTTCATGCGTGGCTCACCCGTCAACACATAGTCGCCTTGACCAAGGCATAGAGCGGCAGCCAAAGGGCGCATAGCCGTGCCAGCATTACCTAAAAACAGCTCTAGTGGTTGAGTGGTTTGAAACGCTTGGCCAAGGCCTTCTACTTCACAGGTGGTTTTGTCTGCCGAGAGTTGATAGTTCACGCCAAGCTTTGTTAATGCGTTGAGCATATGGCGAATGTCATCGCTATCAAGCAAGTTAGTCAGACGAGTCTTTCCCGAAGCCAAAGCCGCTAATAGTAATGCGCGGTTTGAAACACTTTTAGAACCGGGAAGATTCACTTCCCCTGAGATGAGATTTATCGGTTGTAGAGTTAAGCTTTCCATTGAGTGTTGTGTTTCCTTGCGCCGCTGAAAGTCCTTGTGATTATGGGGTCGCGACGAAAATTCTTCGTATCCGCAGACTAACCAAATTCAATCACGATCGCTAGCCTTAATCTTGCTCACAATGAATTTTTATTTCTATTTATGCATTTCGGTTTCTCCCTCATTTTTCTATAAGCGGTAAGATTGGCAAATGCATATAAAATCACTAAGATCGCCGCTCACGACCTCTACTGATGGGTCAGTGATAAGCGTGCCAGCCCACTCACTTCTGCAATTGATCGTAAGGACTTGCAAGGTAAACCAATACAATGGCGATTTATCTCACTGAGTTAGAACAGGAAGACCTCTCCTTCCCCTCTCCATTTACAGCTTTAGAAGAACCTAACGGCTTGTTAGCCTTTGGCGGCGATCTCAGCCCTGCGCGAATTTGGATGGCTTACCAGAACGGGATTTTTCCTTGGTATGGGCCGAATGACCCGATTCTATGGTGGAGCCCCTCACCACGAGCCGTGTTTGACCCAGCCCAATTTCAGCCAGCAAAAAGTGTCAAAAAATTCCAACGCCAGCACCAATACCGGGTTAGCTTGAACCTTGCGACTTCGAACGTTATTGAATTGTGTGCATTAACTCGACCAGCAGATCAACGTTGGCTAAATAGCCAAATGCGCCAAGCTTATGGGGAACTTGCGAAGCAAGGCCGTTGCCATTCGGTAGAAGTGTGGCAAGACGAACAACTGGTGGGTGGACTTTATGGTATTTCGGTCGGCCAACTGTTTTGTGGTGAATCAATGTTTAGCCTCGCAACCAACGCTTCAAAGATTGCACTCTGGTATTTTTGTGACCATTTTTCGGGACATCAAGGGCAGTTGATTGATTGCCAAGTCATGAACCCTCATCTTGAATCTTTGGGCGCCACCACGCGAAGCCGTGAACAATTTATCCAATCATTGCTATCTTTTAAGGAGAAACCGGTGCTTAGTGGCTGTTTTGAACCTCAGTGGCTCACCACACCGGCTTCGCCAGTGCTTTCGAGGATTGATGCATGAGCTCAGACATTCAGCAAATTCGTATTGGATTAACCAACAACCATCCTTGTAGCTACTTGGGGGATCGGATGGAGCGGGTCGCGGTGGCTATCGACCCACAGATGCAAACGCCCGACACCTATGAAGTCTTAATGGCCAATGGTTTTCGGCGCAGTGGCGACACTATTTATAAGCCGCATTGTGACCACTGCCAAGCCTGCCAAGCGCTGCGCATTCCTGTCCCTGACTTTACTCCGAGCAAAAGCCAAAAACGTTTACTTAAACTGTTGAGCAGCCATTTCCATTGGCAACTGAAACCAGAGATGGATGAGAATTGGTATCAGCTTTACGCACGTTATATTTTTGCACGCCATCGTCATGGTTCGATGTACCCTCCCAATAAAATGGAATTTGCTAAATTTGCTCAAGCAAAATGGCTCAATACCCAATATTTGCATCTTTATGAAGGCGAAAAGTTGGTTGCCATTGCGGTTACCGATTTGCTCCCTAACAGTGCGAGTGCATTTTACACCTTCTATGATCCTGACATTACACTCTCTTTAGGCACTCTCGCGGTGCTTTGTCAGCTCAGTTACTGCCAACAAACCAAAAAGCAGTGGCTTTATTTGGGATATCAAATCGATGAATGTCCAGCAATGAACTATAAAGTCCGGTTCAATCCGCATCAAAGGCTAGTAAATCAACGTTGGCAAGGGTAGAATACGCCGCAACTTCCCATATTGAACGTTTAATGGCAGAATCCGCGCCGTTAAAGATCGCCAAATTTCTAAAGAGGATTAAATGGCTAAAGAAGACGTAATTGAGATGCAAGGCACTGTCCTTGATACTCTTCCTAACACAATGTTCCGTGTAGAGCTTGAAAATGGTCACGTGGTGACAGCTCACATCTCTGGAAAAATGCGTAAAAACTACATCCGCATTCTAACTGGTGACAAAGTCACTGTAGAGATGACTCCTTACGATTTGTCTAAAGGTCGCATCGTCTTCCGTGCTCGTTAATTTCTGATTGTCGAACACAAAACAAAAAGCGGAGCCTAAGCTCCGCTTTTTATTGCCCTAAAGAAAGGGCAACATCGACTCTTTGAGTGAATACTGATTTCACGTAGCGAGTTTGCGCTCCAAATTCAAAGCATAAAAAAGGCGCTCTACCGCGCCTTTTTAGGATAAGAGCAAACTCTCTTACTCGATATCAATCACAGCAAATTCGACTTCAGGATTCACATCAGCATCGTAATCAATGCCTTCAATGCCAAAGCCAAACAGCTTAATGAACTCTTCTTTGTACATGTCGTAATCGGTCAGCTCACGTAGGTTCTCTGTAGTAATTTGCGGCCACAGGTCACGACAGTGTTGCTGAATATCATCACGCAGCTCTAAGTCATCCAAACGCAGACGGTTGTGGTCATCCACTTCAGGCGCAGAGCCATCTTCTTTGTACAAACGTTGGCTGAACATGCGGTAGATCTGTTCCATACAGCCTTCATGTACACCCTGTTCGCGCATTTTCTTGAAGACCATGGCGATGTAGAGAGGCATAACAGGAATCGCTGAGCTTGCTTGAGTCACAACCGATTTCAATACCGCGACGTTCGCTGTTCCGCCTTTGGCAGAGAGTTTCTCGTTCAGCGCAGTCGCTGCACGATCTAAGTCCATCTTGGCACGGCCTAAAGCACCATCCCAGTAGATTGGCCAAGTCAATTCAGTACCGATGTAGCTATAAGCAACGGTTTTGCAACCTTCTGCCAGTACATCCGCTTCTTCAAGCGCTTGAATCCACAGTTCCCAATCCTGCCCCCCCATTACAGTGATCGTGTCAGCGATTTCTTGTTCAGTCGCTGGCTCAACACTGGCTTCGATGATCACATCTTTATTGGTATCGACCGCAGTAGAGGTGTAAGTTTCACCAATTGGCTTCAGTGCTGAACGCACCAACTCACCCGTGTCTGGCATCTTACGTACTGGAGAAGCCAGTGAGTAAACCACCAGATCAATTTGACCTAGGTCTTGCTTGATCAGCTCAATCGCTTTTTGTTTTGCGGCATGAGAGAACGCATCACCGTTAAGGCTTTTCGCGTACAAACCCGCTTCATGAGCCAATTTGTCAAATGCCGCAGCATTGTAGAAGCCCGCTGTACCTGGCTTTTTGTCGGTACCTGGCTTTTCAAAAAATACGCCGATGGTTGCCGCACCACCGCCAAACGCCGCAGCGATGCGTGATGACAGACCATAGCCGCTAGACGATCCGACAACCAACACGCGCTTAGGTGCATTTTTGATTGGACCTTGCGCTTTTGTGTAGGCAATTTGTTCTTTTACGTTCGCTTCACAACCCACTGGGTGCGTTGTTGTACAGATAAATCCACGAATTTTAGGTTTGATGATCATATTCAAATTCCTTAAAAAATCGTGGCTAGGATAAAAGGTTCAGACACAAATCGCATCTAATTTCTCTCAATTTCGCCGAAAATGGCCAGTGGTTGGATCACTCAATCGAGCATTTTTCTGGTTATGCTCACAAAAAGCTCAACCGACAAAAATAAAGAGGGCTTCTTGATGAGAAGCCCTCGACACACTATGTCACTCGTTATGCCACACTATTTAGTTTAGGTTTAGTGGTTTGATGGGTGTGGATTTGCGAAAAATCATGGCTGAAGTGATCCACTTGAATCGCACGGCTACGCAGTTTTTCAGCAGCCAGAATAGATGCCACCTCATCTGCGCTCAACACACCCGCTTGCTGGGCTTGTGCCAAGCGATCGGCCAATAACCCTTTACGTGCCACTTTGCCCTCTTTTACGCCTTGTTGCAGTTTACGTTCTAAGCCTTTAACGCTGTACATGGCTAAAAATGCTTTTTCCATCAAGCCTACGCTATCATCTTCGTCTTTACCTATGTAGCAAAGTTGGGTCAAGCGATCACGATGTGCTCCCGGTGTCATTAGGCTTTCAGCCAACTTCACCGCCAGCTCATCACTCGGTGGAGCAAAGTGGTTGCCCAGCGGGAATAGTAGACCTTTAAGCAGCGCGCCGACACCGGTTACAGGGTAGTTACGGTACGCTTGATTGAGCGATTTGGCTGCGTGGTGCAAGCAGTGTTGCATCGCATAATGTACGTAATCCAGATCCGCTTGATGACGACCTTCGTCCTCATACTTTTTTAGTACCGCAGAACCCATATACAGATAACTCAGCGCATCACCTAGACGGGCTGAAATCATCTCTTTACGTTTCAGCTCGCCACCTAACGTCAGCATGGCAACATCCGCACTCACCGCTAAAGCACGGCTCAGACGAGTCATTTGCTTATAGTAGTTTTGAGTTGGGCCACTCATATTGGCTTTAATGAAGCGTGACCCCGTCAGCGCAGCAAACAGAGCACCAAAACTATTTTTGGTCGCGTGGGCAATGTGCTTAAACAGCAGATCGTCAAACGCTTTTTCGCCCTCGTGTTGATCTGGATTCGCCGCAGCTTCCATCTCTTTTAAGACATAAGGATGGCAACGTGTCGCACCCTGACCGAAGATCATCAGGTTACGCGTCAAAATGTTCGCCCCTTCCACCGTGATTGCTACTGGCACTCCGAGATAATGCGTTGCCAGATAGTTCATCGGGCCATCTTGGATCGCACGACCAGAATGGATATCCATCGCATCATTCAAAATGGTGCGCGCAATTTCCGTCATGTGATACTTGGCAATTGCCGTGACAATCCCCGGTTTTTCTTTGAGATCCAAAGAAGTGGTCGTCAAAGTACGGGTCGCTTCCAGCAAGTAGGTTAAACCGCCGATACGTCCCATGGCTTCTGCCACGCCTTCAAATTTACCAATCGACATCCCAAACTGTTTACGCACATAGCCATAAGCCCCTGTTGTGCGTGCGGTTAGGTGGCCAATTGCCGTACCCAGTGCAGGCAATGAAATACCACGTCCTGCCGAGAGGCACTCCACCAGCATGCGCCAGCCTTTACCTGCGTAATCCGCTCCACCAATTAGCCAATCGATAGGAATAAACACATCTTGACCGCGCGTTGGGCCGTTCATAAAGGCCAAACCTAGTGGATCATGACGTTCACCAATCTCTACGCCTTCATGAGAAGCGGGGATCAGCGCACAAGTAATACCGATATCTTCTTTATCACCCAGCAAATGCTCTGGATCACTCAGTTTGAATGCCAAACCCAATACCGTTGCCACCGGAGCCAGCGTGATGTAGCGTTTGTTCCAACTTAAACGAATGCCCAGTACTTCTTTGCCTTCATGTTTTCCATAACAAACCACGCCCTGATCAGGAATGCCACCTGCATCGGACCCCGCTTCTGGGCCGGTTAGTGCAAAACAAGGAATGTCAGTGCCGTCCGCTAAACGTGGCAACCAGTAATCTTTCTGTGCTTGAGTTCCGTAGTGAGACAAAAGCTCACCGGGGCCTAATGAGTTAGGCACCATCACCGTTACCGCGGTACTGATACTGCGTGTAGCAATGCGTGACACGATGGTAGAGTTGGCTAGCGCAGAGAATTCACGACCACCATATTCTTTGGAAATGATCAGCGAGAAGAAGCGCTCTTTACGTAGGAAATCCCAGACCTCTTTCGGTAGATCGCGATCTTGTTTCACTATCTTGTAGTCATCTAACATACTGAGCAGTGTTTCTAGCTCGTTATCGATGAAAGCCTGTTCTTCGGCTGACAAGGTCGGTTTAGGGTAATGGTGCAGTTTGGTAAAATCAGGCTTACCAGAGAACAGTTCGCCATCCCACCATACACTGCCCGCTTCCATGGCTTCCTTCTCTGTTTGTGATAGAGGAGGAAGCACTTTTTTAAACATTTTGAAAGCGGGGTCACTGATCCATTTTCTGCGTAGAGAGCTCATATTCAGATCCTTTTGTTCACTGGTTATCCCTTTCCACTTGACGCTTTAGCGGTATAGGGAAATGTCATCTTATTATGTTTATCAATCGGTTATTTAATTCGCTGCCACACCGGCGGCGAGGTATGGAATCAGTTGATCAACCACAGACTTCGGATCAACTTTGCTTCCAAAAGCGTTTTCTGCAATCTCAGCCAATGCCTGACTAGAGGCCATAGTAAAGACGCACGTACCTAAGGTGAAATGCAGCCGCCAAAACAACGTTTCGCGCGTTAAGCTGGGATTCGCCTTAAGCACCGAATCGGTAAATAAGGTCAATACATCGTTGTAGCGATTGGTAATGAACCAACGTAAATGCCCTTGAACGTCGGTATAGCCTCGCCCAATCAATAACATGAAGCGGCTGGTGCCATTAGGGCGGATTTCATTGAGCGAACGCAGTGGAACTCGCAGAGCTTCAAATACCTCGGCCATGTCGTAATTCTCACGCTCATTCAGCAGCTCTAATGAATGTTTCATCTCAGGCATAAAGGCTTCTAGATAACGATTAAGTACCGCGCGAACTAAGGTTTTCTTATCGCCAAAATGATAATTAACCGATGCCAGATTCACTCCGGCCTTACTGGTGATGGTACGCAAAGAGGTATCATTGAAACCGTATTCGGCAAAAAGTCCTTCTGCCACATCGAGTATTTTTTCCTTAGTACTGCTGCGTAATGCCATTTCAATCACTCGTATCAAACAACTGTTTGAAATATACTCTCGACACATTTTATTAACAAGCGATTAACCTCACATTTTCCATCCATGGTCAGACCAGAAGATGTTAAGTGCTTGCTCAGTGATGAAAAAAACCTTCCATAAAAAAATTAAAAAATTTTTGCGAAATGTCGGAACTCTTTGCCAACCCCCCAGTCTGAATAGACGTGATTGACAGAGCTTTGAGAGTTTTACTGGCCGTCAAACTTGTTTCTCGACCGACTGTCACCAATTACGCTGCTTTTTCCTTTTTATTAACTCCTATACTTGTGTACGCCCAAAATCAGATTGTTTTGGGCGTTTTTTTATTGGTCGTTTTTCAGTTAACGTCCCCTTGTTACTCAAGCAGTAGCAGTTCGGCACAATGTGCGTATAATGGCCGCCCCCATTCGTTGCTCGACTAACCTATGCTGATCACCCAATCACCCATCACTGAACACCGTTTTGAAGGGCAAACCTTTTACCTGAAACGAGATGACAAACTTCATCCACATTTCAGTGGTAATAAGGCCCGAAAATTAATGGCACTGTTGGAAGGGGATTTTCCTGATGTCACCACATTAATCAGCTACGGTTCGGCACAAGCCAACTCACTTTACTCTTTTGCCGCTCTCGCCAGACTACGTGGCTGGCGCTTAGAGTTTTACGTTGACCACATTCCCGCTTGGCTGAAAAATTATCCGATCGGCAACTATCGTGGTGCGCTGGAGTTGGGGGCAACCATTATTGAAACGCGTCCACTAAGTGCTAAGCATCCACGAGAATTTATTCAGCAACAACGCAAGCCAAATGCCGATTGTTTGGTGATTGAAGAAGGAGCTCGCAGCCCATTTGCAGAGCCGGGAATCAAACAACTAGCGTTAGAAATGCTCGAATGGATCCGCCACCACCCCCAACAAGATTGGGTGGTTGCTTTGCCATCAGGCACAGGAACGACAGCTCTCTATTTGCACAAGTACTTACAGCCACACGGTGTTGAAGTCATCACTTGCCCATGTGTGGGTGATGAGGCTTATTTGCGAGAGCAGTTTTGCATGTTGGGTGAAAGCATTCACCCCACCATTATTAACCCGCCAACTAAACATTACTTTGGTCATCTTTATGAGGAAGACTATCAGATTTGGCAAAATTTAATGGCGCAAACCCATATCGAATTCGACTTGTTGTACGACCCGCTGATGTGGCGTTTATTGTCAGTTTGGCGTGGCGAGAACCCAGACCGAAACTTGCTTTATCTACACCAAGGAGGTTTACTGGGTAATGAGAGTATGTTGCCGCGCTATGAGAGGCAGTTTACCTAAATGGATATCGGAGGCCTGATGCGAAAATTGATTGGGGCAATCGTTCTATTAAGTTACAACGTCGCGTTGCAAGCGGCACCCACAACGACAACAGCTACGCTACCCGTGGTGGTAAGTGATGATATCGCCAAGCGTGTGTGCTACTACCAAGATCAAGCTTATTCCGAAGGCGCGGTGATTGTGGTGGGTGAGATCTATCTTGTTTGTCAGCGAGCCAATGATTTTGAAACCAATGGCCCGTTGAAATGGTTGCCACTAAATGGGCAAACCAACGAAACACCGAAACCTAAGCTAGTCCACCCATAAGGGTATATTTCACTTCGAGGTATTCTTCAAGGCCGTGCTTTGCCCCTTCTCGACCAAGGCCTGACTCTTTGATGCCGCCGAAAGGAGCTAACGTAGTGGAAATTAACCCTTCATTGATTCCCACAATACCCGCTTCCAATGCTTCACTCATACGCCATGCTCTGCGTAAAGACTGCGTATAGCAGTAGGCCGCTAACCCAGAATCGGTCGCATTGGCGCGCTCAATCACCTCTTGCTCTGAACTAAAGCGAAACAGTGCGGCCAACGGTCCAAAGGTTTCTTCGCTCGCCACTTGCATATCATCCGTCACTTCAGTCAAAACATGAGGCTCAAACAAACGGCTTCCGACTTGAGGCCGCTCACCAAACACTACCCTCGCTCCTTTGCTTTGGGCATCCACAATATGTGAGGTGACTTTAGCTACGGCGGCATCGTTGATCAGCGGGCCAATGCTCACCCCCTCGTCCAAACCATTACCGACTTTGAGCTTGCTGACCCGATCCACCAACTTGGCAGCAAATTGATCGTATACCGCGTCATGCACATAAATCCGGTTTGCACATACGCAGGTTTGCCCGGCGTTACGAAATTTCGCCACCATCACACCGTCAATCGCAGCATTAATATCGGCATCCTCAAACACAATAAACGGCGCATTTCCTCCTAGCTCAAGCGAGAGTTTTTTCACACTGTTGGCTGATTGTGCCATCAAAAGCTTGCCAACCCCAGTTGAGCCAGTAAATGAGAGTTTGCGTACCGTTTTGCTTTCCGTCAGTACACGCCCGACTTCAATCGCATCGCCAGTCACCACTTGAAACAAACCATCAGGGATTCCCGCTTGTTGCGCGAAGTCGGCCAAGGCTAAGGCGGTAAACGGCGTATCCGGTGCCGGTTTTAATACCACGGCACAACCGGCAGCAAAGGCAGGAGCACATTTACGGGTAATCATCGCTGCCGGGAAATTCCAAGGCGTAATTGCGGCAACAACGCCAACAGGCTGACGTGAAACCAAAATACGCGCATCGGTTTTATGGGATGGGATCAACTCACCATACGCACGTTTAGCCTCTTCGGCATACCATTCAACAAAACTAGCAGCGTAGTGAATCTCCCCCTTGGATTCTGCCAATGGCTTTCCTTGCTCAAGCGTTAATAAGGTCGCTAGCGACTCATGATGTTGTTCGATCAACTCGTACCAACGACGCAACACTTTCGCTTTGGTGTCTGCCGTTTGGTTACGCCAAGCAACTTGCGCTTTTTCTGCCCCCGTAATCGCCCTTTGTACTTCAGCGCCAGTTAACTGCGGAACACTGCCGAGAACAGAGCCATCAAGCGGGTTAGTCACCCTTTGCCTTGCATTTTGCTCGCCAGAAATCCACTGCCCATTAATGAATGCACTTTGGTGAAAAAATGGAAAATCGGTCGAAAACATAAGAAGGCTCCTCATCAAACCATGCTTTGAAGCAACACCCTTGCCGCTACACACTATTGCGCGAGCGGGATTGGCAATAAAAAACGCATATTGCTCCTATCAAATCCAAATGAAAAGTCATTCTTACCGTGAATAGCTATCAAGTTGCGATAAACATTAATGAGGGAGTCTTGCGTAAGCCATCATAAAAACGCGGACGATCTCCTCCATCATCGCTTGTTGTTGCTCGGCATTCGGTCGTTCAATCGCCGCAAACAGTTGTGGCCATAGAAATTGACCATGAAAGAGATTCATCAGTGTAGCGGCCATCTGACTCAGCCCCATATCTTGCAACTGCCCATCCTGAATAGCGGCCTCTAGCCAAGCACCTAACACAGGATCTTTCGCTCCCATTAGGGAGAGATACTGCTGAGTTAATGAAGGATCGCGAATAAACTCGCCAACAATCATGCGCACCACATCAAGGCCAATGTGTTGATACAGCACCTCGACTTTAACCATCAGGTACTCCAGTAACTGCTCCGCCAATGAGCGATCATGTTGATACTCAAAAGCAAAGTCATTGGGTTGCACCACTAGCGCGTTAATCACTTCGATAAATAGCAATTCTTTGCTCGTAAAGTGGCGATATAAAGTACGCTTTGAGGTACCTGCCCTTTCACAAATACGATCCATATTCGCAACATGAAACCCAAACTGAATAAATTCTTCTTTTGCGGCCTCAATTAAAGCGAGACGTTTTTGTTCACTTAGCTTCATACCGGAATTTCTCTCAAACTAATCAGGCTTCACTATAACCTGAAATCACAACAAGTACACTTTCAAGTTTACTTTTTTCGCAATCTCAAAGTATGATCCGCAACCATGGCATTCAGGGAATCAGAAACCATCATCGGAAAACCTATGTTTAGGTGTGTTTATACCTTTATCCCCAAGCGGATAATACTACTGAGTCAATTGAATGAGATTACGAACATTACTATTACTGACATTCCTCTCCCTTCCTACACTCACTTGGGCGGATGATTTTTCACTGCCCATTTGGAAAGAAAAGGCCGAAGCCCTCGGCTATGAATTACCCAACCCGATAGGCTTTAGCCTCAGCTACATGACTATGGAGCAAGGGATCAATGTCGATTCAATCGCTATCCAAGGGCTCGGTAAGCTCCCATTGCAACTGCAAGCGGATCCGGGCAGACAATACACCGAAGTGTTGACTCTACGCGCCGACGTGTGGCTATTTCCATTTCTTAACTTGTATGGCCTCGTCGGAAAGTTGGATGGCTACTCAACAACGGATGTCAACGTTAAATTTCTCGGTTCCCCAACACCACCGATTAAAGATTTTCGCCTCGATCTCGATGGTTACACAACAGGCGTCGGTGGTGTTCTCGTGGGAGGTTATCAAAACTGGTTTGCCTTGGTGGATGCGAGCTTTACCCAAAGCCGCTTAACAGTGATTGATGGCAGTATCGATGCGTTGGTGATCTCGCCTCGGGTCGGTTACGACTTTCATCAGCACGGCCACCCGCTGCGTATTTGGGTGGGGGCTATGTATCAAGATGTCGAACAAACGTTACAAGGCTCGTTATCTGATTTGGGGCTTCCAAGCAAACTCACCGCGCTCCTACCGAAAGATGCAGGCTTTGAGGTCAAACAACATTTACAAACGCCGTGGAATCCGCTGGTCGGGATGCAATATCAACTCAATGACAGTTGGTATTTGCTTGGCGAGTTCGGTTTTGGCGATCGCCAAAGTCTATTTTTCTCTCTCGATAGACGGTTTTAGCTCAGCGATTTCAAACCGTTAACACAGCAAAATCAACATCATATTGGCCAACCGCCTTGAATACCGCCATCGCGCAGCAGAAACACGCCAGACTGCAAGTAAGATTTCAGCAATTTAATGGGTCATATACTGGAAACGCAGAAATAGCAGGAAGCTGGGAGCTGGGAGCTGGGAGCTCTTTAATGCTCAGGGTGAAAGATGGCTTAGCCAAGAGTTTAGCTTTCAGATACCACTTGCCGATGAGGGCTATCCCGCATTAGTGGAAACCCTTTCTTTAGGGTTGGCACAGCTTTCTGTTCAGATACAAATGGCGTTGGTGAGACAATAAACTCAGTGAACCATAAATGTACACTTACGAGTTTACTTTTGCACATTGCTCAAGGTATGATGCGCAAAATGTTACTTGCTACGCAGAAAATGGGCGTTAAAAGCAAGTGGATGAACCATGCTGAATACACAGCTATTCATCAGATACTGATACAAGATCCTTCTTCCTGATGAGACATTGAGGAGCAACACATTATGACTCGGCCTTTCATTCGTTCTGTCATCACTAAACGCACGTTATTGAGTGTGGTTGTGGGTTCAGCATTACTGCTAGCCGGCTGTGGCGAAGCACCACAAGTCAGCACTCCAGCCCCGATTATCAAGCCAGCATTAACCGAGATTGTCGCAAATCAACGCGCTTCCGATCTCACGTTTAATGGCGTAGTGCGCGCCGCTCAGCGCGCTGATCTTGCTTTTCGCATCAGTGGCCGCTTAACGGATATCGCGGTAAAAGAAGGCGACCAAGTGAAAAAAGGCCAATTACTGGCGAGCCTCGACTCACGAGATGCCAAAACGGCGCTAGAAGTTGCGCAACTTGAGCTAAAAAATACCGAACAAGAGTACCGCCGCGCCAAAGCCATTTTTGAGAAAACCCAAGCCATTTCTAAAGCCGAGCTGGATAAAGTCACCAATCGCTACGACCTTGCCAAAAACCGTGTGGAAGAGGCCAAACGCAAACTGGAGTACACCCAAATCACCGCCCCGTTTGATGGCGTCATCAGTGAAAAAACCATCGAGAATTTTGCTCAAGTGCAAGCCAATCAAGTGATCATGATTTTGCAAGATCTGAATGATTTGGAAGTAGCGATTGAGATCCCGCATCGTGTCATGCTCTCAGGTGTACGCAATACCCGCGCGATCGCCGAGTTAAGCGCGATTCCTAATCAGCAATTTGATTTACAGCTGCGTACCTACTCCACTCAGCCAAGTTCGGATTCACAAACCTACTCTGTAGTGCTTGGTTTTGAAGATTTGAAAGGCTTTCGCGTAATGCCCGGCATGTCAGCTAAAGTGATCCCGGTTGCCGACAATCCAACCGCTGAAAACACGCTCATCACCCTACCACTCACCGCCCTAGTGCCAGATAACCAAGGCAAACAATTTGTGTGGGTAGTCAATGCGCAAGACCAAGCGGAAAAACGTTACGTCGACATCGGTACTACCTACAAAGACCGCGTGGTGATCACCCAGCATCTCAAACCGGGTGAGCAGGTTATTATCGCGGGTGTTTCGAGTGTGCGCGAAGGCATGACCGTTCGTCCCTACACGGATAACAACGGAGCCCAATAATGGATATTGCACGTTATACCCTTGCCAAACGCACCAGCGTTTGGGTGCTGATAGCCCTGACCTTGATTGGCGGCTACATCAGCTACCTCAAATTGGGTCGTTTTGAAGATCCTGAGTTTGTGATTCGCCAAGTGGTGATTGTGACGCCTTATCCGGGTGCCACCGCGCAAGAAGTTTCCGATGAAGTGACCGATGTCATCGAAGGTGCGGTGCAAGCGCTGCAAGAGCTAAAAGAAGTCAAATCGGTTTCGATGCAAGGCCGCTCTGAAGTGACGGTAGAAATCAAACTCGAATTTGCCAAATCCTCCGCGCAGTTGCAGCAGGTATGGGACAAATTACGCCGCAAAGTCGCGGATGCGCAGCGCCAACTGCCTCCCGGTGCCGGCGCTTCAATCGTTAACGATGACTTCTCTGACGTGTACGCGCTGTTTTATGCGGTAACTGGAGAAGGCTTTAGCGACAAACAGCTGCAAGACTACGTCGATACGCTGCGCCGTGAACTGGTTTTAGTGCCGGGTGTGGCCAAAGCCGCCACATTGGCTGAGCAGCAAGAAGCGATCTTTATCGAGATGTCCAGCGAACGCATGGCGGAATTTGGCCTTTCGGTTGAACGCGTGCTGCAAGTGCTACAAAAGCAGAGCCTAGTCACCGTTGCAGGCAGCGTCGATGCTCAGCAGATGCGCATTCCGGTGATCCCTAAATCCAACATCAGCTCCTTGGCTGACCTCACTAATTTGCAAGTGGCGGTCGGTAGCAACAATGCGGTGGTACGCCTAGGTGATATTGCCAACATCAGCCGTGGCTACACCGAGCCAGCATCGATGCTGATGCGCTATAACGGTCAGCGTGCGATTGGTTTTGGTATCTCGAACGTCACCGGCGGTAACGTGGTCGAGATGGGCGATGCCGTCAAAGCACGTTTGGCTGAACTTGAAAGCCAGCGCCCACTGGGCATGGATCTGCATGTGATTTCGATGCAGTCTGACTCGGTGCGCGCTTCGGTGGCCAATTTTATCGATAACCTGATTGCCGCTGTCGCCATCGTGTTTGTCGTGCTCCTGCTGTTCATGGGCGTACGCTCAGGCGTCATTATCGGTTTTGTTTTGCTGCTTACTGTTGCCGGTACCTTATGTGTGATGCTGATTGATGACATCGCCATGCAGCGGATTTCGCTCGGCGCACTCATCATCGCCCTCGGCATGTTGGTGGATAACGCGATTGTAGTCACTGATGGCGTACTCGTGCGTTTTCAGCAAGAGCCGAACGCCGATAAACAGCAAGTGGTCTCTGAGGTGGTCAATGCCACAAAATGGCCACTGCTGGGCGGTACGGTGGTGGGCATTTTTGCCTTCAGCGCAATTGGCCTCTCTCCTTCCGATATGGGCGAATATGCCGGCTCGCTATTTTGGGTGATCCTCTACTCGATGTTTTTGAGTTGGGTGTTTGCGGTGACCGTCACCCCCATGCTGTGCCATGACTTTCTACGCGTTAAAGCTCCCACCAAAGAGGCGAAACCGTCTAAATTGGTGACGGGTTATAAAGCCGTACTGCAATGGGTGTTAAGCCACCGCGTGGTCAGCTGTGCGATGCTACTCGGCACCTTAGTGGCTGCGGTGTGGGGCGCTCAGTTTATTCCGCCGGGCTTTATGCCAGAGTCGCAACGACCACAATTTGTGGTGGATGTGTACTTGCCACAAGGCTCGGATATTCGCCGCACCGAACAGGTTGTCGCCAGCATTGAGAAAGACGTGGCGCAAAAAGACGGTATTACCAATATCACCAGTTTCATCGGCGGTGGTGGCCTGCGTTTTATGCTGACCTACTCACCCGAGGCGCGTAACCCTAGTTACGGTCAACTGCTGATTGATATTGATGACTACACCAAAATTGCTCCATTAGTAGGCGAGCTGCAAAATGAGCTGGATGCCAAATACCCAGATGCCTCAATCAAGGTGTGGAAGTTTATGCTCGGTCGCGGCGGCGGCAAGAAAATTGAAGCCGGTTTCAAAGGCCCAGACAGCCATGTGCTGCGCCAATTGGCCGAACAAGCCAAAGCCATCATGCATAACGACCCGAACTTGATTGCGGTGCAAGATGACTGGCGTCAACAGGTGCCGGTATTGCAACCTGTGTATTCCGCGCAAGAAGCACAGCGCCTTGGCTTAACCACACAAGAAATCAGCGCCGCGATCGCGCAAACGCTCAATGGCCGTAATGTTGGGGTGTATCGCGAAGGCAATGATTTGATCCCGTTGATGGTTCGCGCACCAGAAAATGAACGCCACCACGAACGTGCGATTGAAAACAGTGAAGTGTTCAGCGCGCAAGCCGGTCGTTACGTTCCGGTGAGCCAACTGGTGGATTCAGTCAATACTGTCTATCAAGATGCCTTACTGCGCCGCATCAACCGCATGCCGACCATCTTGGTGCAAGCTGATCCAGCGCCGGGTGTGATGACGGCCGATGCGTTCAATAATGTGCGCGAAAAAATCGAGCAGATTGAGTTGCCAGCTGGCTATGAGCTGATTTGGTACGGTGAATACAAAGCCTCGAAAGATGCCAATGAAGGTTTGGCGCTCTCCGCTCCTTATGGCTTTGCGGCGATGATTCTCGCGGTGGTGTTTATGTTTAACGCGCTGCGTCAGCCACTCGTGATCTGGATGACCGCCCCCTTTGCCGTCGTGGGTGTCACGATTGGCCTTATCGCCTTTCAAACTCCGTTCGAGTTTATGGCAATCCTCGGCTTTTTAAGCTTGATTGGTATGATGGTGAAAAACGCGATTGTGTTGGTTGACCAAGCGGATGCGGAAATTCGCGAAGGTAAAGAAGCTTACTTCGCGATCATTGATGCGGCGGTGAGCCGTGCACGCCCGGTTCTGCTAGGCGCATTCACCACGATTTTAGGTGTGGCTCCACTTCTGGTAGACCCATTCTTTAAGAGTATGGCGGTCACCATTATGTTTGGTTTGCTGTTTGCCACCATTCTGACCTTAGTCGTGATCCCGCTCTTCTATGCCGTGCTGTTTAGAGTGAAAGTCTCCAAAGTATAATCAGGCGGTTAATCTCACCCTTCCCAACCAATAAGGCTCCGCAAGGAGCCTTATTATTCTAGAAAACCCAGCACAATTGTCGTGATTTTGCCCACTCCAGCTACTTTGTAAGCAAACGCACTCAATGCGCGAGTTTTTTTCGGATTTCTGCTTGACCATCCACAGTAGAATCATTAAATTAGCGCCTCGTTAGCCAAGCGGTTAACGATTCGGTGAGTTGTCCGAGTGGCTGAAGGAGCACGCCTGGAAAGTGTGTATACGGCAACGTATCGAGAGTTCGAATCTCTCACTCACCGCCACATTCAAGTTTAAAGACGTCCTAGGACGTCTTTTTTCTTATCTGAAATTTATAAAAATCAAATAGTTACTATTCAGTAGTATTCCACAAGATGTCATAAAAGCGTTCACTTTTCGTAATACCTAAAGTAATACCCAGCTACCCACTCTAGTGCTAGTATTACTTTTGAGCACCAATCCAGGTATTACTTTATGGTCAAACTGCCCACCAAAGCAGGCTGTAACTTAATGTAAATTAAGTAGTTATTAGCCAAAAGTAATACCTATTTTTGGGAGTCCTCATGCTCTAGCCAGGTATTACTTGAGGGATTGAAATGGCAAATAATCTAACCGCAAGGCAAATTCAAACCGCAAAACCTAAGGATAAGCTTTATCGTTTATCTGATGGCGGCAATCTCTACTTTTGCGTACGTCCAAGCAATTCTCGCTCATGGCAATTCCGTTATAAACGACCAGGACAAGATAAGATCACTTATCTTTCGTTTGGAACCTATCCCGATATGTCTTTGGCGGAAGCTCGAGAGAAAGCCCTTGAGGCTCGCAAGCAGTTAGCGGATGGTATTGACCCTCAACTCGCTAAAGAAGAACAAAAAGCAAAAACCATTACTGAACAAAATGCGACGTTCAAGTTTGTCGCTGAGCAATGGAAGGCTACGAAGGAAGGGCAAATAAAAGAGAAGACACTGGAAGGGAATTGGCGAAAACTTGAACTTTATGCCTTTCCCAAATTGGGCTCGATACCCGTTAGTAAACTTACTGCGCCGATTGCCATCGCTGCATTACGGCCAATAGAGTCTCAAGGATTACTAGAAACTGTAAAACGCACCGCCCAACTTATGAATGAAATCATGAACTATGCGGTAAATAGCGGGGTCATTCATGCTAACCCATTGGCTGGCATCCGTGATGTGTTTAAAAAACACAAAGTGGTGCACATGAAAGCCCTGCAACCACATGAAATGCATGATCTTATACGCACCGTTGCTACAGCAAATATCCAGCATGTGACACGATTTTTAATTGAATGGCAACTTCACACCATGGTTCGGCCTAACGAAGCCTCTGGTGCTCGTTGGGAAGAAATCGACATGGTTAATAAGCTTTGGATTATCCCTAAAGAGCGAATGAAGATGAACCGTGAGCACGTAGTCCCACTGACAGCACAAACATTGGCTATTCTTGAAGCAATTAAGCCCATCAGTGGTCATAGAGAGTTCATTTTCCCATCTAGCCGTAATCCAAAGGTACCCACCGATTCTGAAACCGCTAATAAAGCACTTAGCAGAATGGGATTTAAGGATAGAACGACCGCGCACGGTCTTCGTGCTTTGGCAAGTACCACTCTTAATGAACAGGGCTTTGAACCTGATGTCATTGAAGCCGCATTGGCTCATACTGACAAAAACCAAATACGCAAAGCATACAACCGTACCGACTATTTAGACTCTCGTCGAAAGCTTATGAGCTGGTGGAGTGAGCATATCGAAAAATCTAGTTATGGAAGTTACAGTGTGGCTGGTGCTGGATATTTGCACTTACTGAAAGCCTAAATAAGTGGTAACACACCAGTATGCCTAGGCCATCTAGTGCGCGATGGGACGACATTGATTGGGATGAGAAAGTTGGGGCTATTCCCACAGAGAGAATGAAAAAAGAAGAGAGCACCGCATTCCGCTCACAGAGCAGATGCTAGCGCTATTGGAAGTAATGAAACCGATAAGTGGCCATCGCAATTTTATTTTTCCGTCAGATAGACCCGAAAAAGCCCTGCAACAGCCAAACGGCTAACATGGCATTAAAACGTATGGAGTTTGCTGGAAGGCTTGTTAGTCAAGGCTTGCGCTCTCTAGCGAGTACCACACTCAACGAGCAAGGCTTTGATCCCGATTTGGTAGAAGCAGCGTTGGCCCACGTTGATGATAACCAAGTTCGAAGTGCCTATAACCGCACGGATTATCTCGAACGTAGAAAACCAATGATGTGCTGGTGGAGCGAGCATATAGAAGAGGCCGGCAAAGGCAGCCTCTCTGTTACTGGGACCAAGCAATTTTTAAATATCATCCTTGGATTGAAAAACTGTCCAAGGATGAAAAATGTGGTACATACTGACTTTAGTTAACCGCTACATTATCCTGCTTATGAACTCAATGGATGCTTTCTTTCCGCTCATCAGCTTCTTTCTTCTTCAACTGAAAATCGATCACATTAACGCTTTGAGAGATTATTGTCTGAATTTCTTCATCGTTCATCGTTCTCTCATTGTTTTTCTTATGCTTTTCAATCAATAATTTGGGCAAATCAACCAAGGTTAATGAAACAACTTTTTTGGCCGAGTCATAAATGACATTTTCCAGATATGGTCTCAGAACTTCATTTGCCATTGCAACAGTTGCATATGCAACAATAACATCAACAACACTTCCTTTTTTAGTCTCTTTTAAAGTCCAAACAATACCGTCTTGACTTCCATTGTATAGTGGTAACCCTAAATCCTTAGTTACACTTTCCAGTAAAGCTATAGAGTTCAATGTAATATCGAGAACCGATCGTGAAATAATACCTAGCTCTTTAAGCTCTCTGTAATAACCCGTGGTGCTCAAACTTGCAAAATCTTCTTGATATGGTGAATCAGTGCTTAACGTAATAGATAGCAGTTCCTCCATACCTTCTACCTTAGCAACTTGTGAAGCTCTATAGAGCTTCATATCACCAAAGATCAGAGGCTCAGGGGTACCTATTTGACATGCTCCGTTCGAGTAATCCACGTCGCCGCTGTTAGAAGTTTCTGCTTGATTAATAATAAACTTTTGGAGGTACTCATCAATACGCAAATTGAGCTTAAAGGGAGGAATTGTAGTCCTTTCAATACGCTCAAAGAAAACCTTTGCCTTGCGTTTATCGACTGTCGATTTCAACGTGTCAAAACGGCCAAAGCGGTTAATGTTGTGTGCATTAACGTCGCCGTTCATTAATTGAAGAAGCAAATCCTTGTCTAACCCAAGCGCCTCAACAATACCAGCAATCCGCGACTGTTCAGCCTGATTTTGGTAGTCATTGATGTAGTCTCTAAACGAATGACCATCAATTAATTTAGCATCACCACGCTGCAAATCATGTAAAAAGAGCTTGGCGTATCTTTGCTCGGCTTGGGTGAGCGATGCAAACGACTTGTGTAGCTCATTTAGTGTCGTTTCAACACTTGTATAGTCTTTGTGTTGATTCAGCTCCTTTAAGTATTTATCAAATCGGCTGTTCATGTAGTCGGCATCAATTTTGCCGGTATCAATTTCTGTTAAATAGCCACTGATATCGAAAGGAACATCGCCGCCATCTGAGCCGCCGCCATTATCTTTACTAGCTAGCTCTTTGTAACGCAGGGCTAGCACCAAGTAGGTTTGCTGTTCTATGGCGAGCAACACTTCCCGATCAATACCGCCATCCTCTTCTGAGGAGTCAGTAAATGTGTAGACAGACTGCCCCCAATGCATTCCTTGCACTTTGGCAGCTTCCAGATGCTTGTTCAAATCATTAAATAGCTGGGCAAACTTGGCACAGACTTCAATATCTTCTGGCAATTTTTCAAAATTTCCGACGCCAGCGCTAACAAACAGTTCGGTAATCTCTGCCGCTAGCTCATTCATCGCCTCAAGGTTGCTTGCAAGTTTGTCAACAAATAAACCGATGGGTTTGTCGCCGGAATAGAGTTTTACCGCATCGTTAATGTGTTGTTCCATGGTGTGTGGATAGCGGTAATAACGAATGATGCCGTGAGGCTTGTCAGGACCGAACAGGCGATTGGTACGCGAGAAGGCTTGAATAATATTCTGGTACTTAATCACCTTGTCCAAATACAAAGTATTCAGCCACTTAGAATCAAAGCCAGTGAGCATCTGATCGACAACAATCAAGAGGTCCAGTTGTTTTGCTGGCTCGGTATGAATATTCTCGTAGGGTTTCTTATGAGCAAGTCGGGCTGCTACATCTTTTTTAAAGGCTGCATGGCGGGCAAAATCAAAATCGTGCCCGTAACGGGCGTTGTAGTCGCCCATAATTTCTTCTAAACCATCACCTTTAAAGGTTGGGCCACGGTCGCCGCTACCGTCGTTGTCAATATTTGGGTCAAAGAGAGCAGATATTTTCAGTTCAGGTTTGGCGGCTTTCAAGCGGCGGTAGTAGTCAATGGCTTCCGCGATACTATTTGTGGCAAAAATGGCGTGGAATTTATTGCCTTGGCTAAGTACATCCCATTTATCCAAGATGTCACTGACGACTTTTTCTTGGTGAGTGTCAGTTAAATATTGGCTTTTGGGGACATAGTCTTCAATGCCTTTATGATATTTACCTGTGGCATCTTTGTAGCCTGCCATCGGCACGTCATTCATAAAGTGATTAAATTTTTTCTTCTTGACTGGATCTGCCATCGCATCAGTCACCGAGTCAGCCTTGGCTTGCTCTAATGCTACAGCTTGTTTTAGATCACTGTCTCGAAAGGTGGGCACTTTATAAGGGTCAAATCCCAACACGTTTCCATCACGGATACCATCAGCGATGCTGTAACGGTGCAGCTCGTCACCAAACACATCGGTGGTGGTATTGTTATTAACCTGATTTTCTTCATGAATCGGCGTACCGGTAAAACCAAAGAAAAGGGCTTTAGGGAAGGTTTTTTTCACCCTTACCAACATGCCTTCTTTGTTTTCTTTGCCCCCACTCATGGTCGAGCGGTGTGCCTCATCAATAATAAACACCAATCGCTTCGCACGAATTTTATCTATGTCGGCCGAATTAGTTGCAGTGCCCTCATCATCTACCTCTTCAAAAATGTTACTCATTTTCTGGATTGAGCTAACAATGAGGGTATCAGCAGGATCGGTGCTCTTTAACTTGGTCACCAGCACATGAGTATTTTCAGTGGCTTGTACCACTTCCCCGTCGCCAGCAAAACCTTGGTATTCAAGGAGTGATTGAGTGCCAAGCTCAATTCTATCCATTAAGAAAATGACCTTGTCAGCATCTTTTGATTGAGCGATCAACTGCGCCGACTTAAAGCTCGTCATCGTTTTACCCGAGCCAGTGGTATGCCACACATAGCCACCAAGTCTGTCTTTATTATTTACACTACCCAGTTGATTCCACGTAGTTTTGGCAACGCGGTCGGATATCGCATTGGCGGCATAATACTGGTAGCTGCGCATGACTTTGAGCACGCCATCGGTATCATCGGCCACAGTGTAAAAACCAATCAACTGGTGTGCCATCGGGATAGATAACAGCGTTGAAGCGATATCCTTCCAGTGGTTCACAGGCTCGTTATTAAAATCGGCCCAATGGAATTGATAATCTGGATTAAACTTGCCATCTAGACCAGGGTTGGCGAAGTATTTGGCCTCTTCAGGCTCCATGGCGACAAAGACTTGGATGAGCGAGAACAAACCGCTAAACACACCCTCTTTGCTGTATTTTTCAATCTGGTTCACCGCTTGGCTTACAGGTACACCGCTGCGTTTTAGTTCAACATGAATGACCGGCATACCGTTGATCAGTAACAGCACATCACCACGACGATCGTTACGCAACGGACTGCCGCGTTCAAACTTGGGTTGCTGGACTATTTGATAACGGCTTTGACCTGCTGCTATTTCGTGGCGGTCATAAATTTTTAAGCTGACTTCCTTACCATAGTGCAGTGTATCATCAGGGTTATCACGTTTGATCGCGACGGTTTTACCGTTAATTAGCCCGTTTAGCTTAAGCGGCGTTTTCAGCGCTTTGATCTGCTCAATAATCTGCTGCATTTCACTTGCAGTCAGCGGCACATCGTTTAAGCGATCTTGCTGCCGATTGTTTTCAAACAAAATGTTTGCCCAGTTTTGCAACAACTCGGCCTCAGTTTTGTTTTTAAGTATCTCTGGCTCCCACCCCTTTTGAGTAAGCACCTCTATAAAAGCCTGCTCAAATTGCGCCTCGGTTTTAAAGGTAGTCATGGTCTCTCCCTAGACAAACATCTTGCTCAAGCAGGCTTGCTTGATGTTATTAAGTTTGGTGATCTGTTGTTGGTGTTGGTTGATCAGCGCATCGAGTTTTTGGAAGTAGCTGCCAATGGCGGCTTGTTCTGTTTCGCAAGGCAGAAGAATTTTCATACGTCCAAGTTGCTTACCTGAAATCTCTAAGAACGTCGAGCCTGACGCATGTTTAAGGGCATATTCTTTAATCTGTTTGCCTGCGGAATAAATGAAATAAGGTACAAATCCTTCTTTCACAACAAAAGATTGAAATCCCTGATTGGTAGTACCAGGTTTTGTAAGAATAGCCATATCACCTATACCAGCTCTACTAGTAAATAGAACCGTCCTACCAGCCGGAAGTAGCTTTGCAGACGAACTTTTAAGGCCTAGAGCCGTAATTTTTTTCTGGCTACCTTCAGCATACACTTTGTCACCAATTTCAGTAGGCGAGTACCAATCGATATCACCGTTCCAAAATTCAGCTATAGAGGTACTAGGAGTGCCTCCACCAATGATATCAGCAACATCAGTACCCAGTTGTTTATCCTCCCACTCCCCACTAAACCCTTTAAAACGTATTTCTGGGATAGTTTCGCATTTTTGGGGGAACATTTTTTCCAGCATTGCTTTTTTAATGTTACTGAGCTTGTCATGCTTTTGTTGATGCTGGCTGATTAGGCTATCGAGTTTTTGGAAGGTGTTGCCGATGGCGGTTTGTTCTGCTTCAGCAGGGAAAACAAAATCTAGTCGTTCTAATGCATCATATGAAAGAAAAGGCTGGCCACTACCACCGCAAACCTTTTTCAAGTTCATTTTTACTAGCGAAAAATATCCGAATAATGGATTGAAATCAGATTTTTTTGGTTTAGCAATAGTTCCATTATAAGTTACGAAATGCTCACCCTCCGCCCACAAGACAGAACCAGCATATTCACCCATATGGCCAATTACAGCAGAGCATCTAGCATTAAATCTGGTATAACCCCCAATAATTCCATTTGCACCATAAACAGGATATTGTCCACCATTGCTTGGGTTGTTATTAAACTCACCGTACTGAAAGCTATAAAGTTGCCCTAGCTTATCTTCCTGCCACTCCCCACCAAATCCCTTAAAACGAATCTCAGGAACATTCTTTTCCACACTCATCTTACGCGCCCTTCAATAAGTTAGTCAGTTCAGTCAAGCCTTGCAGATCAAACTCATTACCGGTGAGTTCGCCCATCATTTCTGCTAGCTCAATCTCGGTGGTTTTTATCTCATTCGCTACTTGCGAATAAGTCACCGCGTATTTATCGGCAAGGGCTTGTACTTGGTTGGTCAACTCTGAAATCACGGCGCTTGGCATGGCGGCGAGTTCAAGACTTAATGGCGTGACCCATTTCAAGTGCAGCAAATCTTTTACTTGTTCGCCCGTCAAACCCTCGATAGTGGTTTTGGTTTTCAAGTGCAGTTTAGTGGCCGATTCTTTGACCGCTTTTTTCAGGTTTTTTTCTTCATCAATCAGTTTGCTGGCACGAATAATTTTGGCCTTATAGCTGACTTCTTGATCCAGGCTGTCTTCAGCAAATTTGAGCTTGCTGGCTTTTTGTTCTTTTAAGAAGGCTTTCGCTGCCTTGGCGACTTCGGCATTGGCAAAAGCATCTTTACTTTCTTTGACCGTATCTAGCTCTTTTTCTTCTTCGCTTAGAGAATCTAAGATCTCTTCAAGTGCACTAGCTATTTCTGCCAAGCGACTATCTTGTTTAGTCAATGATGCTAGGTCATCGCTTAAGTAGGTTTGTTGCACTAAACCAAATGGCAATATATGACCTTTCCAAGGCGTCACTTTGTCTTGTACCTCGGCTTCTTTACCGTCTTTTTTCTTGATAATGATATTTGGATCAACCTGTTTGGTTGCAGTAAAGCCTTCAGTTTGCATCATTTCCAGGTCAGCACTGATGACTTGCCATTGGTTGTTCAGACATTGGAAAGCTTGGTATTTATCAATGAGGGAAATCGACTTTAAGCGAGTAAACAGCTCCGCACTCAACATTGCCTCTTGCTGGTTGCGGTTAACCGCTTCCCAGCCTTGAATAAGGCTAGTATTCAAGTAATCATCAAAGCCAACAAAAGCTTGGTTGTAAGCGCTGATAAACTCCAACACCTGTGGGTGGCTACTGATGTTGGCATTAACTGTGTTTTTGGTAATGGCTAACTCACTGTAGGCACTAGATTTAGCTTTAAACAGAGCACTACGTAACT
The DNA here is from genome assembly GCF_009665255.1 of Vibrio metoecus. NCBI lineage: Bacteria > Pseudomonadati > Pseudomonadota > Gammaproteobacteria > Vibrionales > Vibrionaceae > Vibrio > Vibrio metoecus. The sequence continues at coordinate 970,444 of NZ_CP035686.1, read as the reverse complement.
GCGGGAAAGCAAGCCAGTAAGGATTTAGCTCGGCAATTTCGCTGTTAGGAATGCCGCCTAGCATGGTGGCGTGTAAATCCCAGCTTTCAGCCGCTGCTGAAGAATCAACATAGCGTGGTATGTTTAGGTTGTAGCCATTTTCGCGCAGAGTTTGCTTACTCACCACTTGCGAGAATTTTTCGATGCTTTCTCTATTGATTACAGCATCGACAATGCGCTTAATGTCACTGGCTTGCAGCTTGTTGTTCTTACCTTCTTTTATAAAGTGCTTTGACGCATCAACCACCAGCACATCGGTATTTTGGCGTTTTTGTTTGAGTACCAAAATTACAGTAGGAATACCGGTACCAAAAAAGATATTTCCAGGCAAACCAATAATGGCGTCAATGTGGTTTTGCTCAATGAGTTGCTTACGGATTTCCCCTTCTTCACCGCCACGGAACAGCACACCATGAGGCAATACAATGGTCATTATGCCATCAGGTTTTAAGTGATAAAGGTCGTGCAACAAAAAGGCAAAGTCGGCCTTGGTTTTGGGGGCTAGACCAAAACGCGAGTAGCGAGGGTCACTCTCTTTATAGCTTGGATCCCATTGTTGTGAATAAGGTGGGTTTGATACAACGGCATCCACATACAAGGCGTGGTAAGTGCCTTGTGGATCGTTTTCATCAAAATACGGCCAATCGTCTTCTAAAGTGTCGCCATTACGGGTTTTAATGTTGCTGGCTTTAATGCCCCGCATGATGAGGTTCATACGGGTGAGGTTGTAGGTGTTGGCTTTCAACTCTTGGGCATAATAGGTAATGCTGTCTTTGTTTTTCGCGTATTTTTCAACCGCTTCACCAATATTGATCAATAGCGAGCCAGATCCCGACGTTGGATCGTAAATCTCGATGGTGTCTTTGTGTTTTAACTCGTGAGCGATGATGTGCGACATCAGTACCGAGACTTCATGAGGCGTATAAAACTCTCCGGCTTTTTTTCCGGCATTAGCGGCAAATTTTTCAATCAGGTATTCGTAGATGTAGCCCAGCACGTCATAGCCTTGCTTGCCGTTCATTGGGATACTTTTGATCAAATGCAGTAGGTCACTAATGGCTTTTGTGCGCTTACCCGCGCTTTCACCGAGTTTGCTTAGGCCCGTTTCCAGGGTGGTGAAAATACCCTCAAACAGTTTTTTGTAGGTAGGCGAAATCAAGCGACTAAACGCCGAGAGTGCATCACGAATATTAGACTCGTCAAAGTTAGACGTTGGATCAATCCAAGTTGAAAACAAGTTATCATAAGCAATGAAGTAGCCGAGATTATCTTGAATGTATTTGACCGTTTCAGCATCTTCTTCAGTTAAAGCCTTAATCTCCTCCGGTGTCATCTCTTCTTTGGTAACAAACTGCACCTGTTGATCGCTGAGATATTTATAGAAGATGAAACCTAAGATATAGTCTTTGTATTCGTTTGCTTCGATCTTCGAACGCATCTGGTTTGCCGATTCCCAGATTTTTGCCGCTAACTGTTGTTTGTTCATATTGATTGCGCTCTATTCTTTTCTAGTGTTGGCCAATTTCTTGAAAAATCATTGGCACATTCACGTAATCTTGTGTTTGGAGACTCAATTAAGCCTATTTTTGCTCTCAAATCCAAGCTTCGAAGACCTCACGTTCTAAGCCCAAGAAGCACCCACGTTAATGCCAAGTAACTTGCTTTCACTGGTAAACCGATAGGTATTTTTTTTCTGCAAGCTTCAGATACGTAGCCAATGCTTTTCGATTAAAATTTAGACATTTATTTCAGCGTGTTAGCTCTAACCGATTACGTTGACAATTTTGATGGTGAGAGAATATGAAAAAACAGATCCGTGGGCAATGTTCTAGGTATGGTTATGAGATTGTGCGCTTAATCTCTGCTCAAAAGCGCTGAACTTGTTGGTATTACTCACAGAGTTAAAACGCACTATTTAGCCAAACCACTTCTTGTTCTAACGCCAACCCCTGTTTCTTCATTTCTTGTATAAGTGCTTTTAACTCATTTTCCTGTTCGAGCCATTGGCCAGCATTACGCTCAAAGGATTCAAACTCTCGTGCAGTATCAATCCAGAGTTTATTTTGGCCATAGCGAGTTAATAAGATGCGCCAATTCGGCATCAGCCAAAAAGTGGCTCTCTCTCCGAGCCGCTCTTTTAAGCGGCGGTAATTGTTCAGCCCTACTCCATCATAATCAGCAAATAAATAGATGAATGGCGACCGCTGCGGAGGTGCCAGCCAATCGATCAACTTATTGTGCAGTTGGCCACGATACCAAATTACGCTGGTGGGCTCCGAAGCTGGCAACCAATCAAGCCTATCAAACAGCTCTTGGTTCTCCACGAGCCAGATAGGATGTTTGCTATACAGTGAATGATTTTTGTCGCCGCCGATTTCTAGAGCGGCAACGCCAAACTCTTCGCTCGCTCGTTGTAACTGTTCTGTTGGCCTATCTCCGTCAAACCAGTTCGGCTGAGCTTGGGTCTTAATAAATACATGAGTAACATCGTGGGTGATTCTTCCCTGTTTACTACTTCGAGTGCTGGCGATGTTCGCGGCTCTTGGCGGAATCGATAACGGTAAGTCTTGATGTGGTGACAATTGCTGTAGGGTCACGGTCACGACGGCGAGATCTTCAATGCGGTAGGCAACCCCTCTGCCGCTAGGCGTCATTCGCACGCTGTGAGTCTTTCGGCAAAATTCGTCGAGTTGCCTTTTCTGCGCTGTCGTCATTGTGCTCGCTGCAATCGAGTCTGGATGTGCGTTCATGAGCCGTTTTAAGGCGGCAATCAATGGCTGACTCATTGTGATGTCTCCGCTATTGGCTGAGTCACAATACGACTTTCGATGGGCGACAATAGCTGCCAGCTATTACGGCTTATGACGTTTTTACCATTCACTTGGTGAATTGGTACACAATAACGAGCGGTGGTTAACGGTGCTGGCGAGGCAAAAATTAACGCGAAGCCAAATTGCTCTGCTATCTCAATTAAGTTGGCTTGGTTCTTGGTATCCAATGCTAACGCTTCGTCCAAATAGCAGACTGCTTTCATTTGGTGGCGTTTGTCTTGCATTAGGTGCAGCATGGCAAGGCCGGTGACTAACTTCGCCATCAATACCGTGCCGTTAGACGCTGCGCTATCAATATCTTCAAAAGACTCTTGCGGTTGCCCCTGCTTTGCCACGACAAACTCAAGCCTAAATAAGTCTGCGACTCTTAATCCTTGGCGAGCATTGCCCTCTTCAATTAACGTATTTTTCGCTCGCTCTAGATCTGCATCATCCAAAATGCTCGCTTGATCGAACAGATCGAAACTTTGCCCCGAATCTGTCTGCTCTGCTTGCTGTATCAACACATTCATCGCATTCACAAGCAAGCTTTCCTCGACAGGTTCGATTTTGAAGGTTTTCAAATCAGATAGCTGTCTGTGACTGATTAATCGGTTGAATTCCTTCATCTTGCTTTGCAGCGTATAAAGGCCACTTCTCAGCTCTCTTAAACTCGCTGCTACTGTAACAACTTTAGAACGCGCCCACTTTTCTAACGCTTGCTTTTCGTCATCCAAACAATGGCTAAATTGAATGATGCCTTTTAGCTCTTCGTCTTGAGTGGGTGCCATTTGAAACTTTGTGAGCCCTTTCTGAGCCAACTCATTTTTCATTTGGCGTAGCTCTTTAGAAAGGTTATCCAGTTCCCGGCAATCGTTGATGAACTGTTCAAGGCGAATGGGGAGAAACTCCAAGCTCCATTCTTCGGTCGCTATCCATGGGGTATGAGGTTGTTCCGATAGCGTCGTAAAGAGGGATTGATCATCCATTCTTTGCTCTTTGAGCGACTCAACACGGTTATTATCTGAAGTTAACTTACTGAGCTTTTCCGAAGTCTTGTTGATTTGTTCTATCAGCGCTTGATAGCGCTCTTTCGCACTTGCTAAAGCATGATCAATCGCTGTGATCTCTTGCTCGATCTTGGCTTGTTCTTCTCTACGTTGAGACTGATTCGCGGTGAGTTGCTCAAGTTGCTGATAATCGATGAGCGCCCTTTCACACTCTTTCACAGCGCCGTGCAATTCGTTCTTTTTCTTTTCCGCCAAATCTCTTTGCTGACTGACCTCTAGCAGTTCTGTCAGGCTATTTATCTGCTGATTAACACTATCTAGCTCTTCCACCAGCTCTTGTTCGGTCTTTTGAACATGTTGAGGAATGAGCTCATCAAGAGATATGGTTAAACCAGAAAGAGTGAGCGTCGGGGCCGCTTCACCACTCAGCACTTCTCGAAGCTGATTGATATCGAGTGAATAGTGCGAAGGTGAACGCTGCATCACTTGCTGACTCAGTACTTTGTTCAGTTTTTCTAGCTCATGCGCTTCGAGCAATTTGGAGAGATGAAGGTACAAATTATCGTCTAGAGTTTGCCGCTGCGTTTCCAACTTTTGGCGCTTTTCTGTCCGTTCTTTTAACTGCCTGGCTAAATCTGATGAAGAAGAGCGTTGCGATTGAATACATAGCGCGGCCTGTTCTTCATAACTTTGTTTTGCTAGATTGAGCTGGCTCTCTAAATAGGCGTGATTCGGAATCAACGCAAAGCGAGCTTGAAGCTCTTGGTACTGCTCTTCGGTACGTTTTAGATCAGTGAGCTTGTTGTTTAACCCACTGCGTGCTTCAACGCGAGCAATATCTTGGTGATGTAACTGATTTTGTTCTTCTTCAAGCTGATGCTTTTGTGCTGATAATTTTTCTCTCGTTGTTTGAACGTGTCCGTGCCAATCTTGCAATAATTGGTTCACTTTGGGCTGTGCCGCTGCAATTCTGCCTCTTAACGACAATGTACGTTGAAACTTATGCTCCAGCTCTTCGATGGTCGCAAGATTATTCACCGCTGCTAGATATTGCTCCCGCTCTAAGTTGATATCTTGAAATGCCTTCTCCCATTCTTGCTTAAAATCGATACTCGCATTGGGCAGCTCACGGCTAAATATCTTGAGCAAGTTCTCTTTTACATCACTGGAATTGAGCTTATCCAATCTAAGCGTTTTGGTGAGCACTTGCTGGTAAGAGCGTGCATCGCTTACGTGTTCAAGCTTGAATACCGTAAAGTCGATGTCACCGCTTCTCTTACTCTTTGCACCACCGTAAATCAAATGACGAAAATCTCTTTCATTGTATTGATAGACCCTGTGCTGGTGGCTAGCTAGATGGTTGACCAGTTTGGGTTGAGTAACAATATGACCATCCGCCAAACGGTAATCATCTAGGTTTAATTCTCCTTTGTAGGCAAAGTATTCATAATCGTGGCCTACGCCTTTACCTACGCAGCCGAAAACAACGGTTCCGGTTTGAGGAAGTATGACTTCAAGCAGGATGTATGCGCTGTTGTTTGGGAAATAGAAACGACGTGCTTTTTCGACGCTATGAGAGCCAAAGTCCATTCTTCTTTGGTCAATGATCAGTAGAAACTGGAGGGCGTTGATTAAACTGGTTTTACCGTGATTATTTGGTGCGATTAATGACACAGAATCATCCAGTGGCAGCTCTGCTCGCTGATATCCAGCACTGCCAATTAATGCGAGACGTTGGAAGCCGTAATTTAGCATGATTCATCCTCCTCATCCGTGACTCCATCGCTAACAGAGGCTTGTTCGGTAATCGCCTCAAAGTGGTCTAAGTAACGATATACCGAAGGCAATAAGCGCCAGTGGTTGTTTTCTTGAATCGCAAAGCCTTTTCGCACCGCATTTTCGAGGACTCTTACCAATCCCCCTTGATCTAACTCTTCTGCATCCAACAATCCTTGATGCTTTTCATAGACCTCATTTAGCACTTTATTGTTAATGGTCCACTGATAAAACTGACTCAAAGAGCGACCATTGTCCGCTTGGTAGTCAAAAATCACCATCAGCAAAAGCGCCAACTGTCGCGATTGCTTGTTGATGTTTTGATTCCCTTCATCGTCATGAAACCAAGCAAAACCACGGCCATCGATACGTAGCTCAAACCCTAGGTTAGAAAATAGATGTCGATACTGTTCCGATTTCTGTTCGAGTTCATACCACAGGGCCGCATCTGTCGAACGGTTCAGGTGCCGACCTGAATTGAATAAGTTGAACAGTTCTGTGAGATGTGTCAGCTCAGTTAAGTCGAGTTTGCTATTTTGCATTATCCATATCCTTTGCACTTGTTGAGCGAGTCAAGGTCGTTAGTTGATGAGGATGATAAGTGACAGAGACGGTACTGAGCGTTGTGGTACAACGATTTGGACCCAACAGGCTTTGCCATTGTGGTTCTCGCACCAGTTCATGATAGAGACGGAGTAATTCCGTATCAGGTAAATAGCGATAGTGTGTCGTTAACCAAGTCATGAGATTCTCAACCGGCAATTCTGCTGAAAGTTGTTCACGCAATCGCTGCTCATCGATCCAATTCACTAAGAGGCTATCAGAGAGCTCTTCTTCATCCGGAAAAGGAATTGAATTGGGTTCAAAACTCAAAAATTCAGCCATCAGTTCACGCACTTCGTTCCCAATCTGAATTTTACTGGTACGACTGGCTTTCCATAATGGTAAGCCGACTGCATTTAACCCTCGAACTAGGCCCTTCTTACGAACTTGGCTTATTTGCTTGCTAATCACAGCAGAAAGCTGGTTATGTAGCCTCGCTTCCTCTCTCAGCGGTAACAAGGTATCTGCACATTGCTGAGCGATGACCCGCCCTTGGTAACGAAGATCTTTGACTTGATAAGCAATCTGACGCATTGCTAACCTTTGTTGATACAAAGAGCCGCGAATAGCCAAAGTATCAACGGCTTTGTCTAGTGCTTCTTCTGCTTTTTCCAACAATGGGTAGAAACTGCCTCCAAGACCGCTATCCATCATTTCATTCATGGGTTCAACGTATTGGTCGTACACTTCTAGTACTTCACGATAGCGGCGTTCAATTGGCACACTGGTGTCTGCGGATTTAGCCGCTTCAGCAATGTCAAAAATGGCTTGCTTGTCTTGTGTTAATTGTTGGGCGATCTTTCTCGTCAGCTCTGACAATTGGTTAGCGCCTGAACGCAGTAAATCATTATCGGTATCTTCAAGTCCCTTTAGTACTTGGCTGGTGGCGTTTTTGATAGCCTCAACGCGAGCTTTAAGTACCGCGGACAAACCAAGCTCATGCTCATGAGTCAATCCACGTACAAAATCCATCACCAGCGTGTTGAACTGATAATCACTACTTCGGCTGATAGGCTGCAAGATATCCGCGTTGATAAGACTCGCCAGCACGCTGTTAGTATCTGCATCTTTGTTTTTGTACTGGTTTATCACTTGTTCGAGGATACGGAGCTCAAATGCAGGGAACTCTCGTGAAAGCCGGGTTAACTGCTCAACCACTTCCCAGTGACGGTGTAATTGAAAAACAAGACTTTTAGGGGCAACCATTTCCACTACCTTATCCACAAAGTTCTAAGTTTTGATTCACCAAGACTATGCATAGATTGAAACTAAACTCATAATGTCTACTTAACGGCGACAGGTAAACACTGAATACATGAACATGTCGAATAACTAGACAGGAATCTAACAATGAGTGCATGGCCAATTCGATGGGATCTGCTGTTTCGATACCGAATGATTGAGATTATTGCTTTATGGGAAGGGCGTTTGACCACCAACCATCTGATCCAGAGCTTTGGTATCGGGCGTCAACAAGCTTCCAAAGACATCAATACTTATCTTGCGGAGATTGCACCTGGCAACTTGGTTTACGATAAGTACCTCAAAGGCTATAAACCCAGTGATAGCTTTAGCCCTAAACTCACCTCTGGCCATGCCGATGAATACTTGCATATTCTTTCGCGTAGTGAGGATATGACGGTCACTTTTAATGAGCTCGATATGGGCTTTGAACATTCCACTATGGTTCGCCCAGTAACACGCAATATTTCGCCACAAGTATTACGTCCTTTGGTGCAGGCGATACGAGAGAAAAAACGTGTCGATATTTGCTACACATCGCTAAAAGATGGTGAGCAATCTGAGCGCATTATTTCCCCGCATACTCTTGTTTGCACACCATTACGCTGGCATGTTCGCGCTTATTGTGAACAGGCTGGTGGCTATCGTGATTTTGTCTTAAGCCGCATACAAGGTATTCCCGATATCAACAATAATGCGATACACGGTAAACGTGACGATGTACTTTGGAATACCAAAGTGAACGTAGAGCTCATCCCCGATCTTCGCCTAAATGAAAAACAACGCGCGGTGATAGAAAAAGATTATGCGATGTGTGACGGCGTTTTGCGAATTGCCACCAACGCGTCACTCGTTCGCTATGTACTTGATACCTATAACATTGATATCTATGTACAAAAATCTAATCCTCAAGGACAACAGATTGTGCTGGGGAATCGGGATGAGCTTATATCCTACGTTTTGGAGTAGGTTCATTGAAACATTTAATACATTCATTCCCATTGTTAATGACGAAGCGCATAACTATAAAAAATTAATCCATTAATAATGATAAGCATCTTGTCATTGCATCACCATTAGAGTTTTCTCCCCCTAAAACATACATAGCTTTTCCGTTTGAAGCGGAAACACCATAGGCAATACCTGCGTCTAATTGGCATTTATTCTCCCAGGATTTACCATCAAAAATCCAAACATTCGAACTAAAGTGTTTAATAAGGCCATTATGGGCATATAAGCTTCCATTTATGAATGCGTCTTGACTACCAATAAAATATGCACCACCAATAACAATTATCTTATTGTCAATTTCACCGAAAAAATGCCCAGCTAGCCCCTCATGATTTTTACTTATATCAATAATAGACGCACAACTATCAGAATATTCCAGTTTTCCTTCTTTAAAAAAGTAGCGCTTAGTCTCTAAGCTTCTCAGACCTGGCTTCACTTCCCCTTCAATCAAAGTTACAACGTTGTCTTTATGAATTATTCCAGAACCACAATTAGGTTTAAATGGGTTTTCACCAACAACTGACCAGTGTTCATTGCATGGTGTAAATGACAAAATATTTCTATTCCAATTATAGTTATCTATTGCTTGAGACATAAATATAGTAATAAGCTCTTTATATCTATTAGGCTCTTTTGTTACATCAATTTTTGAGATTTCAGAAAGGAAGTTATTAAATGTATCCTTATCATACCCTCCGAAAAAAATGATGTCCGTCGATGATAGACTACAACAAGATGCGCCAAGAAAGCCGGTAGGAAGTGTTCTCTCTAATCGTTTCCATTGATTGATTTGACTATCAAATACATAACCATCCATTAAAACTGTTGGAAAGCTGTTATTGCCCTCTATCCCTGCACCTGAAAAAACATAAAGCTTGTTACCACAGACTGTATAGGCAGCATCATTTCGAGCAATTCCCGGAAAGTCAGCAGCCGACTTCCAACCACTATTCATATCTTTTAGGTCTAAAACAAAAAATGCATTTCCAGAACTACCAAGCCCTGCATACAATTTTTGACCTATTATTCCACCCACTCCGTGTTTAATTCCTACTGGAAGCTCAGGGAGTAATTGAAATGAGATTGCCATAATGCTCTCCTTAATTAGTCTATCACTTCAACAGTAGAGCCATTCCAAGCCAACATATAAACCTTATGACTCATTTCTTTACCACTTTTTTCTCCACCAACAATTAAAACACCCTCTGATGTAGTAAATGAAGCCCCATATGCCAAGCCCTCAGGAAGCGAATTTACCGTTGACCAAATGCCCTCTTTTTCTACATAAATTTCGGAATTAAACGCCTTAGGCAGCCCTTCATGTGCGAACATTTTTCCGTTTTCAAATGCTTGTTTCGCACCATGGAAATTCGCTCCACCAGCAACAACTACAACTCCATTTGTCTTCCCAGAAAATGCACCTGCAACACCCTCTTGGATATTGCTCGTTTGGGGTGCAGGTAAGGGCAACAAACTTTTCCACGGTTGATCCATTCCAAATTCATATTGCTTAACTTCAGCGGTGCGTAAACCCGGTTTTATCTCACCACTGATGAGAGTTACTTTGTTCCCTTCAATAACGGTTGCGCTACCACAATTAGGGAGATACGGAGACACGCCTAAATCACGCCACTCTTGTTTTTCAGGCAAATAACTGATCACATTTCGGTTCCATTTATAATCCGTAGGCTTCATTCCCATATAATCATCAACTATACGTTGCCATACTTCAGGATTTACTTGCTTGTCAGTGGTCGATATATCTCGCAGATAGCGATCAAAATAGGCTTTGTTATAACCACCAAAGAAGAGGATCTGTCTATTGTCCGGAGAATAAGAAGAAGCTCCAAGAAGTCCTACAGGCGAGGTAGTGTTCATTTTCTCCCATGAATCTTTCTTGGTGTCGTAGCGATATACCGAATCAAACAAAATAGGCGATGGATCAGACGGTTCTGCTTTGCCGGAGCCACCAAAGAGATAAATATCATTTCCGATTACAGATGCCGTCGCTCCACTTCGTTCAGCACCGGTAAAATCAGCAATCTTTTGCCATCCTTTCGATAATGAATTCAAATCAAGTACATAAAAGCTTTTCCCCAGAGATCCCAGTCCTACATACACTTTTGAACCAACTTGTGCACCAACCCCATCTTTAAATCCAGTAGGTAAATCAGACCATTGATTATCGGCATAGACAACATGACTAAATGCTGTCACAGAAAGTAACGTAGCGTAAGTCAATAGAGTTTTCATATTCATTGGTTTGTCCTTATTAATTAATATCCATACTTTTGTCAGGTGCTCAATGAGAAACTGAACTTTAACACCTTTTTTGAAGATTAATTTCCTTGCAGTTAATTAAAGTAAAAAATATCTTCATGAAATATGCTAAAAAAACCCATCAATATCTTGATGGGTTTCAAACTTGTTAAATACTGCTTAACTATCCATTAAAGGTAAAACCACTTCCGCAGTACCAAATACGGAGGCTGAATATTCAGGATATACATCTAAAAGTGTGTTAATCAAAACATCAACAAGCAACAAAGCACCAACTTTAGAAGAAAAAGCACCGCCAGTGAGAGGGCCTTCAGGCCTTGCAGCCACTAACATTTCATCTGAAATCGAAGAAAGTGGGCTATGGCTAATATTCGTAAGAGATACAACTGGCACACCGCGTTGATGAGCCTGGGTGGCCGCATGAACCACCTCTTTTGTAGACCCTGAGCTCGATATTGCAAACCATGCATCCCCGACAACACTCTGTCCAGCACTCATTGCCGCCAAGTGTGTATCTTCATACATGATGGCTTTTTTACCTATTCTCACTAATCGGTACGCCAAATAGCGACCGACGATACTGGATGCTCCCACACCAACACACCCAATAAACTTAGCACCATGAACCAACTCACATATTCTATTTAAGGCAGCTCTGTCTATCAGTTTTGCAGTATCCATTAAACTATCTACCGCGCTTTGCGCAGAAACTTCGCAAATATCGCCATCCATTTTGGGCTGAGATTGGTTTGCAGACTGACTAAGATCAACCGCCAATGCCATTCTAAAATCCGAATAACCTTTGTAGCCCAAATCACGGCATAGCCTGACTACAGTGGCTTCGCTTGTTTTTGTATTAAACGCTAGATCGGTGATCGTCTGATACTGAACTTCATGTGCATTTTCGAGCACATAATCAGCAACAACTCTGAGTTTTTTGCTCAAAGGTTCGGTATTCGAGCGCAATCGAACCATCAGATTTTTAGGCAAATTCACTTGGAGTCCTTAATATTCTTTTGACTACCATAAAAGTACCAAAGACCTAGATCTATTAATACATCATCATGATAATTTGTTCTTAAATCTTCTTTTAGGGAGGATGAATATTCCTCCCTAGCCTTTATTTAGATCGACAGGAACCCAGCATCACGCATCTTCGCAAGCACATCCGCTTTCTGCTTGTCATTCAATGAACGAATAGGTAAGCGGGGATCCCCAGCATCAATACCATGTAACTGCATGGCAACTTTACCTGCCGCAACACCGCCGTATTCGACCAATACTCGAATAATCGCAATCACTTTATCCATCAACGCTGCGACTTCATCATGTTTGCCATGGTTAAATGCTTCAATGATTTTCAAATACAATGGAGCAGCATAGTTATAAGTGCTACCAACTGCGCCTACCGCACCGACGGCTAAACCAGCAGGTAAAAACTCATCCACACCAAATGGAATATCAAATTTGCGATTCGATACTCGCACGCAACGCTGGTATTCATACAAATCAGCATTATTGAATTTTGCGCCATAAAGATTAGGAATGCGCTGTTCGCCTTTAATCAAGAACTGCTCTAAATCTAGATTCACACCCGACATTCCTGAGTGGTAGTAATAAAAACCTTTTGAAGGAGCTGCGGCAGCAACTTGAGCACAATACTCAACTAAATCATCAACACTTCCCGGTTTGAAAAAGCATGGGCCAATAGCGGAGGTAGCAAAGATATCCAGTGTTTCAGCGTGCTCTGTCAAGTTGAGGGTATCAACAATACTTAAAGCGCCTGTATGTAAAATAACATCTAACTTCCCATCAACGGCTTTCACCCAACGTTCTGCAATGGCTATTCTTTCTTCGACAGAGCAATGGATCCCCTCACCTGTCGTTCCGCAGACATAAGCACCTTTCACTCCTTGTTCAATCAGAAGCTCAGCAATTTGGTCAATCGCCGCAAAATTAACCTTGTTATCTTTTGTGAAAGGCGTATGTGGAGCAGCAATCAAACCTGTTAATTTTTTCATTTTGTTTACCTTTAAATTCTATAAGTTCGCTAGTTCAACTACTGTCCGTATCCGAGGAATAATTCCGGTAGCAGCAGAGTAAATTGAGGGAATACAGCCACCAGCGCCAATACGATGAATAACGGCACCAGTAGTGGTAAAACACCACGCGTAAGCGTATGGAATGGAATATCTCCGACTCGAGAAACCACGTATAAAGCCATTCCCATTGGAGGGGTAAGAATGCCGATCATTAGGTTAAGAATCGCCATAACACCGAAGTGAACAGGATCGATACCCACCGCTGAAGCCACTGGCACCAAGAATGGAACTAGCAGCAACAGCAAGGCCAATGACTCAATAAACGTACCCAAGAAGAGGAGCAACAAGTTGATCAACAGAAGCAGTACGAGTGGGTTATCACTGATTGTTAAGAAATAATCAGCCAACATCTGTGGTAACTGTTCGCGAGCCACAATCCACCCAAAAACAGTCACGCCCATAACCATCAGAGCAACCACGGCTGTGGTATTGACCGTTTCTTTCAGAATTTCGATGAAACCATGTAACGTGAGCGTGTTATAAACAACTGTACCTAAAAATAGTGCGTAGAGAGATGAAACAGCAGCCGCTTCAGTTGGCGTAAATTTACCAGAGAAGATCCCACCAATGATAATAACTGGCGTCAGCAACGATAAAAATGCTTCTTTAAGTGATTTAAATTGCTCACGTCTACTCGCTTTAGGCAATGTCATATATCCGCGCTTTTTGCAGATAAAATAACTCATCACCATCAAGGCAATACAACACAGCAAACCAGGTATCGCACCCGCTAAAAATAATGCGCCAATAGAGGTATTGGAAACCACACCGTATATGACTAGTGGTACTGATGGCGGCACCAGAGGACCAATGATGCAAGATGCCGCTGTCAGACCGCCCGCGAAATCATCGTGATACTTCGCATCACGCATGGATTTGATTTCAAGCTGACCTAACCCACCTGCATCTGCCAATGCTGAGCCTGACATTCCAGAGAACAACAAGCTTGCCATGATATTTACATGACCCAAGCTGCCCGTAATATGGCCAACGAGAGACTTCGCGAAGTTGAAGATTCTTTCTGTAATACCGGCACTATTCATTAGATGGCCAGTTAACACAAAAAATGGAACGGCTAGCAACGTGAAGTTGTCGATCCCACCCAGCATTTGCTGAGCCGCAAAATTAATCCCTGTACTATTGGTGAGAATGAGAAAAGCTAATGCAACAAAAATAAGTGAAAAACCTACTGGCATGCCCGCAAATAACAATCCTAACCAACCAAAAATTGAACCAACCATAGTCCTACTACCTCTCCGTTACTTGCTGATCAATTAATGAAGCAGATGAGCTAACACCCAGTAGCAGCTTCATAAGGTTAAAGATTTTTTCGAGTTGTCTAAACACCATAAACACGCCACCCACAGGTAAGCTATAATTCATCCAGCTACTCGATATCCCTAATGTGATCAATTCAAAGAATGCATTACGCTGGGCATGTTGATAGCCGAGCACAATGATTGCACCAATAGAAACCAGCACGGCAATCTCTAACGATAGGACTAAAGACAAGCGCGCCTTTTCAGGAAGTTTGTCAGAGAAAAAAGTGATATTGACGTGAGAACTTCGTTTAATGGCGATAGCACATCCCACTAAACACATATACATGAAGAGTAATCGGGCAAGCTCTTCACTCCACAAAGAAGGATCATTGAGAAGCCAACGGGTACCAATTTGCCAAGTCAAAACAGCAAGCAAGGCCGCCATTAGAGGCACAGTAATGATTTCTTCAATATTATTAATTATCTTACGTAACATCTTAAACTCCATAGCTGACCAGTCCTAGCCAGCTAATTTAATGAGACAGAGAACCCTACCCTTTACATTGCTGCCAATTTCGACACAATCGGCTGACCGATGTTACTGTCAAACTCCTTGTAAAGTGGTTGCATCGCTTCTCGGAATGGCTCCAGATCTGGGTAAGTCACGTTGATACCTTCACTCTTGAAGAAGGAGACCAATTCTGCCTCTTGAGTTTTAACGGTCTGTGTATGAGCATCTCCCACTTTCTGCACGGCTTTCTGAATGATGTCTTTATCCACATCAGAAAGCTTCTGCCAAGTAGATTCTGAAATGATCACCATTTGATCGTTAACAATATGATGTGTCATGGCTAAGTTCTTTTGAACTTCATAGAACTTCATTGTTTTAATTGTTGGTAGCGGGTTTTCTTGCCCATCTACGGCATTGGTCTGCAGCGCTAAATAAACTTCAGAGAATGACATGGGGGTTGGCGAGGCACCAGACAGCTTTGCGTAATTGAGGTTTTGCTTAGCATTCGGGACTCGAAGTTTTAACCCTTTAAAATCTTCAATCGAATTGAGGGGACGGTTTGAAGTGGTTTCACGGGTACCGTTATACCAAGTGTCCAAAGCACGCCAGTTGAACTTCTGGAGCATTTCATCACGAACACCTTGACCAAAGTCAGATTCAAACATGCGGCGTAAATGGTCAAAATCTTTCGCAACATAAGGGAGCATGACCGCTTCTGCTCGCGGTATCCAAAGCCCCATACGACCAAACTCAGCATAAGTTATATCGAGATCTCCCAGCGTCAATTGCTGAAGCATGGCACGATCATCACCAAGCTGGGCGCTTGGGTACAAAGCGAGTTTGATCTCTCCTTGACTCATTTCTTCTAATGTGTCGGCAAGCATTTTTGCCGAGTTATACTCTACAGACCCCACAGAAGCTTGCATCCCCATCTTTAAAGTCGTCGCAGCATTGACAGAAGCAGCAGCACTCAAAGTAAGTATTGCGATAGTAATCTTATTAATGGTTTTCATATTTTTCCCTTTGTTCTTTCCTGTTACGCCTTGTCTCACCATTTTCAAAAAAAACTTTTATTTCGTTTGAAAAAAATCTTCGTTATGAATTATCATTGCGGTGGAGATTATTTTCAAACCACCTTTTTTCAAAGTGTGATGGCGAACAAAATTTGGTTACAAGAGTCCTTTTGTTCATCAAGTCAGGAATTAAAAACGTTTTTAGAAAAGAAAAATGAGGCCCGTCGTGAGAAAGAATTTTTTGAATATCGAAGAGTTAAAGCGATTTTTAAACGGCCAAACTGTCGTTTCCATACAACCTGTAACAGGCAGCCCACTCGATAAAACAGATTTCATTGTGGCGATGGCGATCGCCGTCGAACAAGCGGGTGCAAAAGCGCTGCGCATTGAAGGTGTGAATAACGTGGCTGCTGTATCCGCCGCAGTAACAATTCCGATTATAGGTATCGTTAAGCGTGACTTGCCTGATAGCCCAATTCGAATCACTCCTTTTGTTTCAGATGTTGATGGCTTAGCAAATGCTGGCGCAACGGTCATTGCTTTTGATGCCACCGATAGAACACGCCCTGAAAGTCGAGAACGTATTGCGCAAGCAATCAAAAACACGGGATGTTTTGCGATGGCCGATTGCTCCACATTCGAGGATGGATTATGGGCTAACTCACAAGGTGTTGAAATTGTTGGATCAACACTGTCAGGCTATGTCGGAGATATTGAGCCCACGGTTCCAGATTTCCAACTTGTGAAAGCGTTTTCTGAAGCCGGCTTTTTTACCATGGCGGAAGGTCGATACAATACGCCTGAGTTAGCAGCGAAAGCTATTGAGTCTGGTGCGGTTGCCGTAACGGTTGGTTCTGCATTGACTCGATTAGAAGTGGTTACTCAATGGTTCAATAACGCAACCCAAGCTGCGGGAGAAAGGAAATGCGCACACTAGCCATCGATATCGGCGGAACAAAAATAGCATTAGCGATTGTAGAAGAAGGTACGATCATACAGCGTTACCAGATAGCAACGCCTGTGGTGCAGGACGTCACCAAGTTTGTTCAAGCGATTCTCGAAAAGGTCACTGAATGGCTCCCTTCTATCGATTATGTAGGCGTATCAACAACAGGTTATGTAACGCCAGAAGGCATCACATCGATAAATCCAGAGACTCTTAATTTCCCTGTACCTTTTCCATTAGCTCAAACGCTAGAACAACTCACTAATAAACCAGTCTCCATTCTTAATGATGCACAGGCCGCGGCATGGTTTGAATTTGTGCAGTTAAAAAATCCTAGCTTAAATATGGCTTTTATTACGGTTTCAACAGGGGTTGGTGGCGGAATCATCATTGATGGCAAGCTTCACAAAGGAAACAGCGGTTTAGCGGGACACATAGGTCACATGTCGGTGGCCATTGAAGGTCCATTATGCGGATGTGGTCAGCGAGGTTGTGTTGAGTCCATGGCTTCAGGTAACGCGATTCAAAAAGAGAGCGAAACCACTTTTACCGAGACAATGAGCAATGTTGAGTTATTTAAGCAAGCAGCGTTCAACCCGAAAGCAGAAGCGATCATCAATCGAAGTGTGCAAGCAGTAGCCACATTATGCTGTAATCTTAAAGCATGCTTAGATCTGGATATTATTGTTTTGGGTGGTGGAATTGGTCTCGCAGAGGGCTACCTTGAACGCCTCAACAAAGCTATTCAATCTAGGCCATCCGTATTTCACATCCCTGTCATTCCTGCTCATGGCGATTATGATGCTTGCCTACTCGGAGCAGCATTTCAGTTTAAGGAGTAAACGATGGCATTAAAGGCAATTTCAGCCACACGGCTTTTTGATGGAATTCAGTATTACGAGAATGCGGCAATGGTTTGGGAAGGTTCACACATTCACTCCATTGTTCCTATTGAGTCTCTGACGGAGGATATTGAGCATCAACATTTTGATGGTGCATTGATCGCTCCAGGATTCATTGACTTACAAGTTAATGGCGGTGGCGATGTCATGTTCAATAATGACATGACTCTTGCGGGTATTGATTCGATCTGCCGAGCACACAGAACTCACGGCACCGCCTATCTGCTTCCAACCTTAATCAGTGCAACACCGGAACACATCAACCGTGCACTTGATGCCATTCAATCTGCAATCGAAAATCAAGTCTCGGGTGTGTTGGGTATTCACTTAGAGGGGCCTTGGTTAAACCCAGAAAAGAAAGGCGCTCATAACCCAGATCTGTTCTATTCCCCGACACCCGAACAACTTTCACAGTTTCACTGGCCAACCAAAGGCAAAGTTCTTGTAACGGTCGCGGCTGAAAACCTCTCCATCGACTCACTAAAGTGGTTAAAGGATCATCATGTTACTTTCTCGTGTGGTCACAGTAATGCCACTACAGCCCAATTAACCACTGAGAAGTTAGCTCTCATTGATGGATTTACCCACTTATTTAATGCCATGTCGCCTTTTGAGAGTCGTGAACCCGGAGTTGTCGGTACAGCATTGAATACCGATCATGCTTGGTGTTCAGTAATAACTGATGGAATTCATGTCCATCCACAAAGCTTTTTACTCGCTAAGCGAATCAAACCTAAAGACAAACTTCTTATTGTTACCGATGCCATGGCTAGCCTTGGCAGTGTGACTAACCAGTTTGAATTGGATGGGGAAACCATTCGCGTCATCGATAATAAACTGGTTAATAGCCGAGGCAACCTTGCGGGAGCACACATCGGGATGGATGAATCGGTTGCCAATGTTATTCGTTGGGGAATCGCGGAAGATGAAGCACTAAGAATGGCCTCGTCTTATCCGGCTCAAGCAATCCATTGTGATGATTTAGGGCAACTAAAGCCCAATTATCGAGCCGCCGCCACTGTATTAAACTCCAAATATGAAAGCTTGGCTGTAGTCAGTGAAGGCGTACTCTACAACTGAGCTACCGATCAAACATGCCAATCCGTTATTGACCAGATCTTTCACTATTCCAATGTTCAGCAGAGATCATTGGAATAGCTCTTCCCAAAAAATCTATATGCCTTTAGGCATTAACTGCACTTCCGTCACCGTTATTCCGACTTCCGTAGCTTCCTCTAACCCAACTACACACATCTAAGTACGAACATAACTGCAACGTGTTGATGTCTCATCGATTAAACAACACACAAAAACATTTTGGAAATTATTTTTTTTGCGATCGTAGTTCATGAAGAAAATATTTTTTAATGAGAATCTACAACTGGAAATGTGAACGTTTCCAAGCCTTACATTCGATGGAGACTTGTCAATCAAGATGACTTCACAACGAAGAAGAGCATCGATTCACAAGGAAACAGATTCTAATATAAAGGGAGTAGATATGCGTTTCAAAAACGTAAAGAAAACCGCTTTAATGCTTGCTATGTTCGGTATGGCGACAAGCTCAAACGCCGCACTTTTTGACTATAACGCAACGGGTGACACTGAGTTTGACAGCCCTGCCAAGCAGGGATGGATGCAAGACAACACGAATAATGGCAGTGGTGTTTTAACCAATGCAGATGGAATGCCCGCTTGGTTGGTGCAAGGTAATGGAGGGAGAGCTCAATGGACATATTCTCTCTCTACTAATCAACATGCCCAAGCATCAAGTTTCGGTTGGCGAATGACGACAGAAATGAAAGTGCTCAGTGGTGGAATGATCACAAACTACTACGCCAACGGCACTCAGCGTGTCTTACCCATCATTTCATTAGACAGCAGTGGTAACTTGGTTGTTGAATTTGAAGGGCAAACTGGACGTACCGTTTTGGCAACCGGCACTGCAGCAACGGAATATCATAAATTTGAATTGGTTTTCTTTCCTGGAAGTAACCCATCCGCTAGCTTTTACTTCGATGGCAAACTCATTCGTGACAACATCCAGCCTACTGCATCAAAACAAAATATGATCGTATGGGGGAATGGCTCATCAAATACGGATGGTGTCGCCGCCTATCGGGATATTAAGTTTGAAATTCAAGGCGACGTTATCTTCAGAGGCCCAGACCGTATACCATCCATTGTAGCAAGTAGCGTAACACCAGGGGTGGTAACCGCATTTGCAGAGAAACGTGTCGGCGGTGGCGACCCCGGTGCTCTAAGTAATACCAATGACATAATCACTCGTACCTCACGAGATGGCGGCATAACTTGGGATACCGAGCTCAACCTCACTGAGCAAATCAATGTCAGTGATGAGTTTGATTTCTCTGATCCTCGGCCTATCTATGATCCTTCCTCTAATACGGTTCTTGTCTCTTATGCTCGATGGCCGACCGATGCCGCACAAAACGGAGATCGAATAAAACCATGGATGCCAAATGGTATTTTTTACAGCGTCTATAATGTTGCATCAGGGAATTGGCAAGCGCCTATCGATGTTACCGATCAGGTGAAAGAACGCAGTTTCCAAATTGCTGGTTGGGGTGGTTCAGAGCTGTATCGCCGAAATACCAGCCTAAATAGCCAGCAAGACTGGCAGTCACACGCTAAGATCCGAATTGTTGATGGTGCTGCGAACCAGATACAAGTTGCCGATGGTGGCCGAAAATATGTTTTCACACTGAGTATTGATGAATCAGGCAGTCTGGTCGCTAATCTAAATGGTGTTAGTTCTCCGATTATCCTGCAATCTGAACACGCAAAGGTTCACTCTTTCCATGACTACGAACTTCAATATTCGGCGTTAAATCGCACTACAACGTTATTCGTGGATGGTCAGCCAATCACCACTTGGGCTGGCGAAGTATCGCAGGAGAACAACATTCAGTTTGGTAATGCGGATGCCCAAATTGATGGCAGACTGCATGTGCAAAACATTGCTCTCACACAACAAGGCCAAAACCTCGTGGAGTTTGATGCTTTCTATTTGGCACAGCAAACCCCTGAAGTAGAGAAAGACCTTGAAAAGCTTGGTTGGACAAAAATTAAAACGGGCAACACCATGAGTTTGTATGGGAATGCCAGTGTCAACCCAGGACCGGGTCATGGCATCACCCTTACTCGACAACAAAATATCAGTGGCAGCCAAAACGGCCGCTTGATCTACCCAGCGATTGTGCTTGATCGTTTCTTCTTGAACGTCATGTCTATTTACAGTGATGATGGCGGTTCAAACTGGCAAACCGGTTCAACACTCCCTATCCCTTTTCGCTGGAAGAGTTCGAGTATCCTAGAAACTCTCGAACCTAGTGAAGCTGATATGGTTGAGCTCCAAAACGGTGATCTACTCCTTACTGCACGCCTTGATTTTAACCAAATCGTTAATGGTGTGAACTATAGCCCACGCCAGCAATTTTTGAGTAAAGATGGTGGAATCACGTGGAGCCTACTTGAGGCTAACAACGCTAACGCCTTTAGCAATATCAGTACTGGTACCGTTGATGCTTCTATTACTCGGTTCGAGCAAAGTGACGGTAGCCATTTCTTACTCTTTACTAACCCACAAGGAAACCCTGCGGGGACAAATGGCAGGCAAAATCTAGGCTTATGGTTTAGCTTCGATGAAGGAGTGACATGGAAAGGACCAATTCAACTTGTTAATGGTGCATCGGCATATTCTGATATTTATCAATTGGATTCGGAAAATGCGATTGTCATTGTTGAAACGGATAATTCAAATATGCGAATTCTTCGTATGCCTATCACATTGCTAAAACAGAAGCTGACCTTATCGCAAAACTAAGAGCAGCTTAACGTGTTAAAGCTGATAGCACATCAAATGATGCTATCAGCTTATTTCTCGTCAACCGTTTCAAACCAGTACTCACATTGACAAACACTCTGCTTATCTTGGGTAGACATTTGCATGCAAAACCACATAATTGTTGTCAAAAAGCTATATGTGGCTTGTATAAGGAAGTGGCGATGATTGTGGATCCCGACCACAATATTCCGTTGTCCACCACTTTGTCATGATCTGAGCACGAGAATTCGTCGTTTGAAAACTCCACAAAAAGCAGAGCGAGTTGCCCTCACCGTCGAGATCCTCACGACGATTCAACTCGTGCAGATCGACATCCTGTCGAAATACTGTTCAAAAGAGAAACAGCGAATCATGAAGCCATTGCGTTTATCGCCTTTTTTCTTAGCAGAATAATGGCCTAGATTCTTTAGATCACGAACTCTACTCCGGCCAAGTAAACCGTTGATGTTACCCACTCGATACAGTTACACTACGCGGCTCAGAGCAAACAAGCGCAGCAAACACTGCGCTTGTTCAAATCGCAAGACGATAATCCCTAATCATCCTTTAGCCTGTTTCGAGCACAACCCGATGAACCGTAAAAAGAAAATTAATCAGACATTACAAAAACGCCTTAAAAAGCAACATGCGAAATTGCACCCGAGCAATAAGCCTCGTTATATTTCTAAAGCGGATCGGGCTAAACTCGCGGCAGAACAAGAAGCGAATCCCGAGCTTGGAACCCGCGATTCAAACCCTACGGAGCCCTCGCTGAGCAATAGCGCATTACAGTAATAGACGATGCTCAATCGGGTGAAATTGACTGGCGACATCGATTAAATGTTGTGCGGTCAGTTTCGGCACGCCATACACTTCAACCTTAACCTGAAAGCGTTGCGCAATTCTGGTCACCAAAGGCTCAAAATCACCATCCCCAGAAACGAGCACCAAGGTGTCTACCTCCTGAGCTAATTCATAGCCATCAAGGGCAATCCCGACATCCCAATCCCCTTTCGCGCTACCATCACTGCGCTGGATAAAAGGTTTTAGCATCACCTCAAAGCCAATCCCTCGTAAAATATGATGAAATTGCCTCTGCTGCGGATCTTTACTGGCAATCGCATAGGCATTAGCTTTCACTACCGTACGATTTTGCGTCACTTGCGACCAAAACTGGTTGTAGTCAAAGTGCCGGCCATATTGCTCGCGGCAGGTGTAATACACGTTTTGTACATCGACCAAAATGGCAATTTTTTCCATTGATTCCTACTTAGTTATTCTTGATTCAAGGCTCAACGCCGCACTTATATTCTACACCGTTATTTAAAAACCAATTCATATATAAGCTATTAGGGGGCTGTAGTTAGGAGGTAAAGTCACCAAATCTATTTCTTTTGACAACCCCCCTCTTGGCATTGGGTTTGGCCAAACCAGCGCGAGAGGCGCATTCTGTGTTTGGCAAACAGGAGATACATTCGATCACTGATCCCCTTTAAAATCGTCAGACGAGTAATGAAAAGCCAGCGATGTCGGTTGACCAAACGCCATGCAAGCACTGTCACGTCTAAGCCATATAAAAGTTGTCCTTGCTGATCGATACCGTGCAAGATAGACAATACACGTTGTTTATCGATCGATGGGTAGCAGGACATCGTACCCGTATCATGCACATCCACCAGCAAAATTCGCGCTTGGTGATCCGCCGTTTTTAATGCGCGCATCTCGTTACAACAGAGCGGACATTGTCCATCAAAAAAGATCACCAGATCTGGCTTATTCATGGCTATTGACCTCAGATTCATCATTGCAATCTGTTACGCACACTCTCTTTTCGAGGATCAATCCCATTACCGCAACCGCAGCGCGTGATCGCTCAATCCCTTTGACCGTATAAACGCTCATTAACCCCATCATCGGTATTGAGAGTGGAACTTGAGTAAAAAAATTGGCCTGTACTGGTTTACCAACGATTTACGAGTGAACGATAACCCGCTACTTGAGCAAGCCTCGCAGCAAGTGGATCGCTTGATCTGTTTGTACTGTTATCCCTCGATTACGCCATTTTTGGCGCGCTACGCCCAGCAAACACAATGGGGCGAAGCCAAAAAAAGGTTTCTCAACCAAACCTTGGCTGACTTAGATCATTCGCTCAGTACGCTAGGCCAAAAGCTTTGGGTGACGCCACTTTTGCCCTATCAGGCGCTGCGCCACCTACTGACTCAAGTCGAGATTACGGATATTTATGTGGATGCAGTGGCGGGCTCAGATGAACGCCAAGCTATCGCGCGCATTCATCAGGACTTTTCTTCTGCGCACATCCATCAGCAAGCTCTGCACAGCTTATTGAGTGAGCCGCAGTTGCCGTTTGCACTTGAGGCGCTACCGAGCACCTTTACCCAATTTCGTAAGCAAGTAGAAACGCTCTCCCTCTCTGCGCCGATGGGTTATCCGCGTGTTTTGCCACCCATTGAGCAAGGCTGGCAGTTGCCTTTGATGGACATTGTTACCGAGCCGAATCACAGCGCCTTTGTCGGTGGTGAGCAAGCAGGGCTGACGCATTGCCAAAACTATTTCTCCTCCATGCTCCCCAGTCGCTATAAAGAGACGCGCAATGGGTTAGACGGCATGGATTATTCCACTAAGTTTTCGCCTTGGCTCGCGCTCGGCGCGGTTTCGTCAAAAACCATTTATGCCATGTTGCAGCGTTATGAAGCTGTACATGGCGCGAACGATTCCACCTACTGGATTTTCTTTGAGTTACTGTGGCGTGAGTATTTTTACTGGTACGCGCGGCGCTATGGCGCAAAACTGTTTCGCTTCTCCGGGATTGGCGAGAAAAAACCGCTCACCAGTTTCTATGCGCAGCGCTTTTTACATTGGAAGCACGGAGAAACGCATTTCCCCATTGTGAATGCTTGTATGCGGCAACTGAATCAAACGGGTTACATGTCCAACCGTGGTCGACAGTTAGTCGCCAGCTGCCTAGTCCACGAACTAGGCTTAGATTGGCGCTATGGTGCCGCTTATTTTGAAACCCAGTTAGTGGATTACGATGTCGGATCCAACTGGGGCAACTGGCAGTATTTGGCGGGAGTCGGAGCCGACCCACGCGGCTCGCGGCAATTCAACCTCGAAAAACAGGCGCACACTTACGATCCAAAGGGCGAGTTCGTTGCCAAATGGTGCGGAACGGATTGTGACAAGCTAAATGCTCTCGAAAATTTGACGCTCGACAGTGTCGATATGGTTGACTGGCCAATCGCCGCCACCGCGTCTCATCTTATCCATCATCCTCATAATAAGGAAAACTCATCATGAATATCGTGATCATCGGTGGCAGCGGCGGTATTGGTTTGGCGATGGTGCAAGAAGCGCTGAACTGGTTTAGTAAGGCCAACGTGCATGCAACTTACCATAGTACTATGCCGACGTGGCAGCACCCGCGGCTGACTTGGCACGCACTCGATGCCACCCAAGAAGCGCAGGTACAAGCCCTGAGTGAGCAATTTAGCCGAGTCGATTGGCTTATCAACTGTGTCGGCGTACTGCATACGGCAAGTAAAGGACCAGAAAAGAACCTCAATGCCTTAGATGCGGATTTTTTCCTCTACAACCTGACCCACAATGCCTTGCCTAGCCTACTGCTTGCCAAGCATTTCACCGCCAAACTGAAGCAGAGTGAGGCGGCCAAGTTTGCCACGCTTTCCGCCAAGGTCGGCAGTATTAGTGATAACCAACTCGGCGGTTGGTACAGCTATCGAGCATCGAAAGCGGCGCTCAATATGCTGCTGAAAACGTTAGCGATTGAATGGCAACGCTCACTGAAAAAAGGCGTGGTGTTGGCACTGCATCCCGGCACGACCGACACCAAACTCTCTGCGCCGTTTCACAGCAATGTCGCCCCAGAGAAACTGTTCAGCCCCGCCCGTGTTGCGCACGATTTGATTAGTTTGATTGCAGCGGCAACGCCTGAACAAAGCGGCGGATTTTATGCCTACGATGCTCAGGCGCTGCCTTGGTAAAGCGTAGGGATTAGCTAAAGGTGGATAGATTAGCTAAAGGTGGATAGATACAGCGCCTCAACCTTATCGCGCGCCCATTGAGTTTTACGCAAAAACTTGAGCGATGATTTAATCGATGGGTCATTTGCAAAGCAGTTAATGTTGATACGCTGATGTAACCCACTCCAGCCATAATGCTCCACCAAGCGAGTGACGATTTTTTCTAGGCTTAGGCCGTGCAGCGGGTTATTAACTTGTTGGTTCATTAGGGGGTTCTCTGTGAAAATCTGCCTTTCATCAGGCAGAAAATGGGAATAGGCGATGAAGCTGCCAATCTTACTTCAGTATCCCCAGTGCTTTCAATTTGCGATAGATGGTATTTCTGCTCAGCCCAAGCAAACGCGAGGTTTGACTAATGTTGCCCTGCGTTGCTTGGTAGGTTTTGAGTAAGGATGCTTCTACCGTGGATTTGATGTCTTTCTGTTGATCATCCTCCGCAGCGATAGGCGCCGCGTGGCTGAGTTTTTGGGCAAGATGTGTCGGCAGATGATTGAAAGTGAGTATCCCTTCGCCTTCGGCCATCAAACTCGCGACTTTGATTAGGCTATCCAGTTCACGTAAATTACCCGGCCAGTGATAAGCGAGTAGCCTTTGCATTAAGTCACCACAAATTTGTTGGCCAGGATCACTGTAGCGGCGATGAATATGGTGGATCAGGGCTTGTTTATCTTGACGCTGCTGGAAGCTGGGCAGCTCGACAACCAAATCACAGAGTCGGTAGTAGAGATCTTGGCGAAACAGCCCTTGTGTGACCAACTGTTCAAGGTTTTTGTGAGTTGCAGCGATAATCTGAATATCGACTTTGCTGGCGTGATTAGAACCCACTGGCAGCACGGTTTTGTCTTGCAACACATGCAGTAAGCGACTTTGCGCATCTAAGGGTAAATCGGCGATTTCATCTAGAAATAGAATGCCTTTGTCGGCTAAACGCACTTTCCCTTGGTATCCTTTATGACTGGCTCCGGTAAAGGCGCCAGCGACATAACCAAACAGCTCGGCCTCCACCAACTCTTTTGCCAGTGCACCACAATTTACCGCGACTAAAGGGCCGTTTTTACGCTGGCTATTTTTGTGCAGCGCTTTAACAAATTCATTTTTACCCACCCCAGTTTGGCCAAGGATCAGCAAGCGGATATCTTTATCAATTACCCGATTAGCCTGTTGCCAGCAGCGCTCCACCTCCGCATCCCCAAAATGCAGATCACTGGCGGGGGTTAACGCGCGGGTACGATGTTGTTTGGAGTGTAGCGGTGTGGTGGTATAGATAAATGATGCATGCGTCTGTGGCCGTGGCAGCACCTGCTCCACCGATTGACCAATCACTCTGCCTTGCGCTAATAACTGACCTGCGACTTGGTTATGCGCCAATATCTGGCCCGATTCATCCGCAATAATTACGCCTTGCCAGCCACTGCTCAATAACGAGGGTTCACAGGCGAGATCGATTCGTACATGGCCATGTGGTATCTGGTTAAGGAGCTGATTTTCAACCAGTTGTACCATATTCTGCACCACAACTTGGGTTGAAAGCGTGTGTTTCTGCTGCTCGCTGGTGATGTCTAACACTCCGATCAACTGTCCGGTGTAATCAAAAATCGGGCTCGCGGAACAACTGATAAAGTGATGATGCTGAATAAAGTGCTGCTCACCAATCACCGAAATGGGTTTTTGCTCAATCAAAGCCGTGCCAATAGCGTTGGTACCTTTGATCGGCTCTTGCCAACATGCGCCGGAGCTTAGCGCGATTTGGCTCAGTTTTTCACGAAATCTCGCTTGCCCCCAACTCCCGATGATCACGCCGTGTTCATCGGTCAAAATTAAACGACTGTCACTGTGTGCAAACAGTTGATAGAACAGCGGTAGAGCAAATCGGCTGACCGTATCAATCAGCCCCGCGAGCTCTTGGCGACGCTCCTTAAGTTTGTTGTCACTCAAGCGAATATCTTGCGCACGACTCTGCTGGGTCAACCCCGCCTGTTCACTGCGCTGCCAAGAGTTCACCAGCCAATTAACGTGGCTAAGCTGTTGAAGTTGCATCACTGTTCCATTTCCTCACACTCTGGGTGTGTCATTTTGTAACACTTGAACACTCGTACACATCATCCAATCGAGTACGGCAACCTTGTCTGTTACTTGCGATCCTTTTGTTAACCATAACGTTACACAAGATTAACAACAAGTTCATTTATGTTGGCCTGTGATTTGCGTTATAGCGTTGGAATACCCGAACCACTTGGAGTAGCCACTTCAAGTAGGAAAGGGATAAAGCAGTGCATTTCGACACTGTGTAACACCCAAACCGAAAACAAAAGGACGAGTTATGATTTATGCACAACCGGGTAGTGACAACGCCGTTATCACCTTCAAGAGCCATTACGATAATTTCATTGGCGGCCAATGGGTTAAACCTGTCAGTGGCGAATACTTTGGTAATATTTCACCCGTCAATGGACAGGTTTATTGCCAAGTCGCGCGCTCAACCCAAGCAGATATTGATTTGGCGTTAGATGCCGCACATCAAGCGCGTGAAGCATGGGCAAAAACCAGTGTGACTGAGCGCTCTAACCTGCTACTGAAAATTGCTGATCGAATTGAAGCAAACATCGAGCAGCTTGCGGTAGCGGAATGCTGGGAGAATGGTAAACCGGTGCGTGAAACTCTAGCGGCCGACCTCCCTCTGGTGGTTGACCATTTCCGGTATTTTGCAGGTTGCATTCGTGCTCAAGAAGGCAGCGCCGCTGAGCTCGATAGCCACACGGCCAGTTACCATTTTCCTGAGCCAATCGGAGTGGTGGGACAAATCATTCCTTGGAATTTCCCAATGCTGATGGCGGCGTGGAAGTTAGCGCCAGCCCTTGCTGCAGGCTGCTGTGTGGTACTCAAACCTGCCGAGCAAACCCCCACTTCGATCTTGGTGTTGATCGAGAAAATCGCCGACCTCATCCCAGCAGGCGTCATCAACGTGGTCAACGGTTTTGGCAGTGAAGCAGGCCAAGCCTTGGCCACCAGTCAACGTATTGCCAAACTGGCGTTTACGGGCTCAACCCAAGTGGGTCAACACATTCTCAAATGTGCGGCGCAGAGTTTAATTCCATCAACCGTAGAGCTCGGTGGGAAGTCTCCCAATATCTATTTCCCAGATATTTTTGACTATGAAGACACCTATCTGGAGAAATGTATCGAAGGCACGCTGCTGGGCTTTTTCAACCAAGGTGAAGTGTGTACTTGCCCTTCTCGCGTTCTGGTTCATGAGTCAATTTACGATCGCTTTGTGGCCAAAGTCGCGGAGCGGGCGAAAGGCATCAAACAAGGCAATCCACTGGATACCGACACTCAAGTGGGCGCTCAGGCATCTCAAGAGCAGTTTGACAAGATCTTGAGTTACTTAGATATTGGCCGCCAGGAGGGCGCAAAAGTGCTGTTTGGTGGTGGCGTTGCCAAACAGGAAGGGGAACTCGGTCAAGGCTACTATATTCAGCCGACCCTACTGCAAGGCCACAACAAAATGCGAGTCTTCCAAGAAGAGATTTTTGGTCCTGTGATTGCCATTACCTCTTTTAAAGACGAAGCCGAAGCGTTGGCATTGGCTAACGATACCGAATACGGCCTCGGCGCAGGTATTTGGACTCGTGACCAAAACCTCGCCTACCGTATGGGAAGAAATATTCAAGCAGGCAGGATCTGGATCAACTGTTACCACGCTTACCCCGCGCATGCGGCCTTTGGTGGCTATAAAAAATCGGGGATTGGGCGTGAAACCCATAAAATGATGTTGAACCACTACCAGAACACCAAAAACTTACTGATCAGCTACGATGTGAATCCTCTCGGTTTCTTCTAAAAGCTTAATATTCAGTTAATACCCCAAACCCAGCCTCGTTTCAGCGAAGCTGGGTTTTTCATTTTGGATCCATTCCAATGTTTTTACGAATTGGCGTTGTAGGGAAACAGCCTGTTAGTTAATCCCTATTAGCACAGATAAACGATGTGATTGAGGCGAACGAACTTAGCCGGCACCGCTGCAGCTTCAAGAAGGAAATATATATACCCAAACTACTTGGAGTTGCAGGTAGGCGGCAAGTGAATTCATCCCCATGAGCATAGATACACTATGTGATTGGGGTGAACGAACGTAGCCAACACCGCTGCAGCTTCAAGTAGGAAGGGGATAGAACGACGAATATCACACTTAATTGTGTGTGGTACAAATCTATAGCGAGTGAATTATTTTTGCTATTTCGGCAAAACCCAACATCCATTAATTTTTAGCTCATCAGTTAAATACTTTATGAGCCAATAAATGATCACCGAACTCACCAACGTCCATTTAATTAAAGGCAACCTTCAAGCAAATAGTAAAAATGAAGTTTTTGCAGAATTGGCACAAATGTTACTTGAGAATAACCGCATCAGTAACAAAGAGGATTTTTTAAACGACATTGAAATACGTGAAAGATTAAGTGTCACGTCAATGGACGGCATCGCCTACCCACACTCAAAAAGTAAAGCCGTTACAAAACCTGCCATCGCTGTTGGTGTAAAGCACGAAGGCATTGAATATGGAGATGAAGAAGGCATCAAACCGACCGTATTCTTCATGATTGCCTCTCCCGACAACGGCGCAGACCACCATATTTATGTTCTTCAAGAATTATTCGGAAAATTTAGCGAAGAATTTATTGAAGATATTCATAACGCAAAAAATGAACATCAGATCCTTAATATTTTAATTCAATCATAAGGCGTGAAATTATGAGTACCCTAACCGCTCAAGCTACCAATAATAGTAGCGATTTCAAAAAACTCCTCAGTACCATGAAAGGCCACCTTTTATTTGGCACCTCACATATGTTGCCATTTATTGTTGCTGGCGGCGTATTATTGGCACTTGCGGTAATGGCATCCGGCAAAGGTGCCGTTCCTGCCGATGGCTTATTAGCGGATATTTCCAATATCGGTATTAAAGGTCTGGTGCTGTTCCCGATTATTTTGGGTGGTTTCATCGGTTATTCCATTGCAGACAAACCAGCTCTTGCGCCAGCGATGATCTCTTCTGGCATCATGGCGGATATGGGCGGCGGTTTCCTTGGTTGTATCGTAGCGGGCTTCATCGCCGGTGGTGTGGTATTCCAACTTAAGAAGATCCCTCTTTCGGCTAACATGACTGCGTTGGGCGCTTACTTCATCTACCCACTTATCGGTACACTTATCTCCGCAGGCATCGTTTTATGGGGTATCGGCGAACCCATCAAGCTGTTCATGGCGTCTATGAACGAATTCCTAGCTTCTATGGCTGGCGCTTCTAAAGTGGTGTTAGGTGCGATTCTTGGTGGTATGACGGCATTCGATATGGGCGGTCCAATCAACAAGGTCGCAACGCTATTCGCTCAAACTCAAGTGGATACTCAACCATGGCTAATGGGTGGTGTGGGCATCGCAATCTGTACGCCTCCTCTCGGCATGGCGCTAGCCACGTTCCTGTTCAAGAAAAAATTCACCAAACAAGAACAAGAAGCAGGTAAAGCAGCAGCAATCATGGGTTCTATCGGTATCTCTGAAGGCGCTATCCCATTCGCAGCAAATGACCCAATGCGCGTTCTTCCTTCCATCGTTGCTGGTGGTATCGTTGGCTGTGTGTTTGGCTTCCTGACTAACGTTCTGCTTCATGCTCCTTGGGGCGGTCTCATCACAGCACCGGTATCAAGCAACATCCCAATGTACGTTGTAGGTATCGCACTAGGCTCACTCACCACTGCACTCATCGTTGGCTTCTGGAAACCAGTCGCGGAAGAAGAAGTGGAAGACGAAATCGCAGAAGCTGCACCGATGCAAGCTCAAGCGGCTCCAGCAGCCGGCGAAGGCGAGTACGATATCGTTGCTGTCACTTGTTGCCCATCTGGCGTTGCTCACACCTTTATGGCAGCCAAAGCGCTCGAAAAAGCAGGCGCAGCCGCTGGCATCAAAATCAAAGTCGAAACGCAAGGTCAAAATGGCATTAAAAACCGCATTACTGACTTAGACATCGCCAATGCGAAGCTGGTTATCCTCGCTCACGATATTCAAGTGAAAGATGCTCACCGCTTTGCCAACGCGAAAGTCATCCAATGTTCGACCAAGGAGGCGATGAAAAAAGCCGCCGAACTTATCCAAGCTTAAACCTTAAGCTCCTCCCCCAGAGCCCTTTCCCCCAAAGGGCTCTTTTTCTATCTCAAGTGTAGTGATTCAGAATGTTATCGCTTTATCTGCACCAATGCCGCGGCATTTAAAATCGCGTCTTTCGTTGTCACGTCAATGACTTTAATGTGCTTGAAGCGTTCTGGTTCTTTAATCGCCACATCGTGCGCAAAAATCACCAGCTTCGCTCGTTGCACATCTTTGGCCGTGATTCGATTGATGATGCCGTTGGCGCCTTGTGTTTCTACTTTGATTTTCACTCCCGCCAGACAGGCGGCTTTTTCGAGTGATTTAGCCGCTAAAAACGTATGAGCAACGCCAGAAGGGCACGAGGTGACGGCAAGAATGTCGGCTTGCCCTTCTCCAATCACCGATGAAAAAGCAAGTGACTGCCCCTGCTCATTGTCCTGCTCGTGCACCGTTTTCTTCAGGGCAATAGCAATCAGTGCCGTGGTTAATGCACCGGCGATAGTGCCAAGAATATACCCTAGCTTACCGTCCACAACAGGCAGCACAATCCAACCGCCCCAAGGGGCGTGATTGAGCACTTGAAAGAGAAAACCAATCACGTTGCCAACAATACCACCCGCAATAATTGCAGGGAGTACGCGCGCGGGATCAGCGGCGGCAAACGGAATCGCCCCTTCACTAATGCCAATCATACCCATGATGCCCGCCGCTTTTCCGGCTTCACGTTCGTCCCGCTTGAATTTACTTGGTGACAATAAGGTCGCAAGCGCCATCCCCAATGGTGGGGTACAAATGGCAATGCCTACCCCACCCATTAGCCAAGGTTGGGTGTTGACTTGAGTTTGGGCAAACAGCGTAGCGACTTTATTGATTGGGCCGCCCATGTCAAAAGCGGTCATCGCCCCCAATACCGCTCCGAGCACCACTTTGCCGGAATCGGCCATCGATGCCAGAAATTGATTGAGCCACAGCATACTGCTGGCAATCGGTGCGCCGATTAACCACATCACAGCACCACAGGTTACAAACGTCCCCACCAGCGGATAGATGAAGATGGAACCCAGCGAACTCATGCTGTCGGGGAGAGCGATTCTTTTCAGTTGACGAACCACAAAGCCTGCAAAAAAACCCACGATGATCGCGCCAATAAAGCCGGTTTGATATTGGTTTATCGCAACCCAGGTGCCAATCATGCCGGGGGCCAAACCGGGTTTATCTGCCATCGAGTAAGCGATATAACCACCCAATACCACCGTAAATAGGGTTAAACCGGCAATACCCATTTGAGCGATATCCGCCAACACGCCCTCTTCTGGCACCGCTCCGTGACCAGACATCATCACTGAAAGCGAGAGTAATACCCCACCCGCCACGATAAACGGCATCATGTGAGAGGTACCAAACAATAGATGCTCTTTAACGCGAGCTAATTTTTGTGCCATTGGGCTTAGCGGCTGGTAATCGGCATAATCCATTACCGGTGTAGAGCTTAATGTTGAATGGTGTGGGTGAATGAAAAGGGCGAGTGCCTGCTCAACACTTTCTGCGGCTTTAAGCTGTTCAACAAATCCCTCTTCAATCAATTTACTGGAGATTTGTGCCAATACTTCAATGTGGTGATGATCTTCTCCATCCGGTGATGCCAGCATAAAAAACACATCAGAAAGCTGACCATCTTCTGCACCGTAATCGATCCCTTGGCGGCTAATACCCACGACGACTGCAGGCAACGCCACCGCAGCACTTTTGGCGTGTGGAATGGCTATTCCTTCTTCAAACCCTGTATTTCCGATCTCTTCTCGTCGCCAAATGTCGTTTAAAAATTGCTGCTTATCGGTCAACTTTCCTGCGTTATCGAGCAACTCAACCAGCTCAATCAGAACATCTTCTTTGTTATTGGCTTTTAGATCTAAACAGATGATTTCAGGTTCGATCAGATGGGTAATATCCACAATTGTTTTACCTTACTGTTGTTTGAATTGGCATTGCCATACCGATGCGCCTCGCTAGAGTAACGAGCGATACTCTTTCAAGACACAGGACAAAAGATGCAATAACTGGATTAATGTAACATTCGATTTGAACTGTGAACTGGGTCTTGGCCGAAAACGGAGTATTTGCCAAGCGCTATGTTACTATCGCCGCAAAAATAACAATGAGGGATTTCCATGAAAATTGTTGCGGTCACCGCCTGCCCAACGGGCATTGCTCATACTTATATGGCGGCCGATGCTTTGACCAAAGCCGCACCAAAGTACAATGTGCAGATCAAAGTGGAAACTCAAGGTGCGATGGGTATCGAGAATCCTCTCACGCCTTATGACCTCTCTCATGCCGATAAGGTGTTGATCGTCTCCGATATCGACATCGAACAGCCTGCACGATTTGAAGGGATGAAGGTGGTGAAGCTCTCGATCGAAGAAGTGCTACTCAATGTCGATAAAGTCTTTCTCGTCCACTGCCGCTGATCCTTGGCATGATGCATGAATTCCAAGTCACCTTCTTGGTGAATGATGTGAATGCCAGCGCCCATGTTGCCCAACCGCTGTCTCGCGTTGCGCGTAAGTTCAAAAGTACCCTACATATCATCAACATCGCCAGAAACCGCAGTGCTGAACTCACTAAATCTCTCGCAGTATTGCAGGTGGGATTACAAGAAGGTGATTTATGCCAAATCACCGCCATCGGTATTGATGCTGAACTCGCCTGTTTCGTGATTAAAGACATGCTTTCTGCGCATTACACTGTCGTGGGCTCCAAAATCAACTATGAGTTCTCTAGCCTGCTCGCCGAGCGCCTGCCACAAATATGCCCGCCGAGTGAAGTCAAATGGCACTATGCCAAAGCCCATACCACACTGACCAAATTCGAGTGTTTGAAAGGATTAGCGCAACTGATCTACCCCGTTTCACCCGATGAGTTGATTTTGGCTTTTATCAAACGTGAAGAACGCTCTTCCACCTGCGTAGCGCCTGGGATTGCGATTCCCCATGTGATGTTTGCAGACATAGAACACATTGCGGTTGCCGTTATTAAGAATGATGAGGCGATGGACTGGGCCTCTCAAATGGGAGAGGTGCATTTAGCGATTGCTTTGGTGATGCCGAGTAAGCCCAATCGAGAGCAAATCATTACCGCAACCAACCTGACCCGAAATTTACTGTGCGATCAAATGGTAGAACGTTTACTACTGACACGCAGCGGCGTTGATTTACAAGCTCTGCTGATGTACGCGATGTCACGCCTGTTAAATTGAAGCGCGATAATCCGTTGGTGTACGGCCTGTACGATTTTTGAAAACGCGGCAGAAGTAATTCACATCTTTAAACCCACAGCGTAGCGCCACTTCATTGAGCTTAAAGTTGTACTTTTTCAGCATAAATTTTGCTCTATCAACCCTGACCCACGTAATGTAATCGGCCAAGGTCATATGCCCTTGCTGACGAAACAGCCTCGATAAATGGTTGGCAGAAATACTAAAACGCGAAGCAATACTCTCTCGCGTGATCGGGCGGTGAAAATTCTCTTGGATATAGATACAGATCCCTTGGTAGAGATCCTGCACTCGGTTTTGTGGCTGCTCTGTCGGAGCATTCAACATAGTCTGGGTATATTGAAGGAGAGCTTGCAGCAACAGCTCATCCATCGGTTTTTTATGATTCTCACGCGCCAATGAGCTGAGCGCTTCTAAGATGTTATCAATAGCAAACCCTGAGCGCGTTTGGATACTATGCTTTTGAATATCATAAAAGTTGGCTTCGCCTTTGCGCTTGCTGACAAAACTCAGTCCTAGTTGGCGGCGTCCAAATAACATGCTCAACACTGAGCAATCTGTATCCCAGTTCGGTTTATTCCAACAGTTAGCGGGAATAAAAATCGCATCTCCGGCTTTGGCAATTATTTTCGTAACTTTACGGTCATGACTTTCCATTTCATTTATATACTCTCCACCTAAGACCAATTCTAAGCGTGGAAAATTCACCTGATAACTGAATTCAGGTGGTGTATGAAAATCACCCGCAAACCAAATATGATGAAATGATTCACGCTCATTAAGCACCGAGGAAATCAAATCATCAAATATCATATGCAAACTCTCACTTCGTCATCGTACTTTTATTAACGTCAGGTATACCCCGAATGCCATTGAGTCTCTTTGAGCAACATCACACTCAAGCAAGAATGATACAATAATCCAGTGTTAACACCAATTCTCTAGCACAAACCTCCATCATGAATAACAACAAACACATTATAACTAAATGAAAATTAATGAATTAACCCTATAGTCATTACTTAAAATTGGCCTCACTACCCCAATAGACGCTACGAGATCTAAATCACACCCAACCAATAGGGTTACAATACTCCAGTGAATGCTTTATTTCTGCACTAATAATAAAAATAAAAAAATTAAAGAATGACTCTGACATAAAAATAAAATGTACAGAGGTCTCTATGATCAACCAATTGATTAATGCCGATTTAATTCAGCTTGATCTGCAAGCGAATTCCAAACAAGCCGTATTTGAAGAACTGATAAATATCCTACATGCCCAAGGGCGAATTTCAGATAAAGCGGCATTCTTAAAAGATATTCAAGCTCGTGAAGAGTTAGGTAATACCGGATTTGAAGATGGTGTCGCTATTCCGCATGCTAAAAGTGCAGCGGTGACTCAACCAGCCGTTGCAATTGGTGTCAGCCGAGAGGGTATCGACTATGGCGCAGAAGATGGTTTGCCTTCCAAGCTTTTTTTCATGATCGCCTCGCCCGATGGCGGCGATAACCACCACATTGAAGTGTTGGCCGAACTCTCTTCCAAACTGATTGAAGAAGGTTTTATCGAAGCTTTTCTCAACACCAAAAACTCAGAGCAAGCACTAGAATTACTGCTGAAAAAATCCGCGCCTACACCTCTTGCAAACCAAGCAGAAAGCAAAGGGCTGATTATCGGTGTTACCGGTTGCCCGGCGGGTATTGCTCACACTTACCTTGCGGCTGAAGCACTCGAAAAAGGCGCGGCGGCTTTGGGTTTTGAGATCAAAGTGGAAACCAATGGCTCGATTGGAGTGAAAAACAGCCCAAGTGCGGAAGAAATTGAACGCGCTGAAGCGATTGTGGTCGCCTGTGATAAACAAGTCGACATGGCACGGTTTGCCGGCAAACGCCTCATCAAAACAAATGTGAAAGCGCCAATTCGTGATGCACAAAAGCTGATTAATGAAGCGTTAAGGGCGCCAACTTATCAAGCTGAAACGGTTAAGACTCAATCGGTGGCAAACAAAGCCTCACAAGCTCGCTCGGATTTGTATCGCTTTTTGATGAATGGCGTGTCGCACATGATCCCATTTGTGGTAACAGGCGGGCTTTTAATTGCACTGGCTCTCGCGGTGGGTGGTGAGCCAACAGAAGCGGGTATGGCCATTCCTGCGGGCAGTATGTGGAACCAAATCCTTGAAGTGGGCGTGGTGGCCTTTACCTTGATGATCCCCATCCTTGCTGGCTACATCGCCTACGCCATTGCCGATCGCCCTGCGCTCGCTCCCGGTTTGATTGGTGGCTGGATTGCCAACAACGGCTCTTTTTATGGCGCCGATGCAGGTACAGGATTTATCGGTGCCATCATCGCGGGTCTCTTGGTCGGTTATTTCGTGAAGTGGATTACTTCCATTAACTATCACAAGTTTATCCAACCCCTAGTGCCGATCATGATCGCACCGATCACGGCATCGCTGTTTATCGCTGGTCTGTTCATTTTCGTTATTGGCGCCCCCATTGCGAGCCTGATGGATGGACTCACGGCTCTACTAACTAGCATGAGTTCTGGCAACGTTATTCTGCTCGGCATCGTACTCGGTGGTATGGCAGGCTTTGATATGGGAGGCCCATTCAACAAAGTCGCTTTCCTATTCTCTGTAGGCATGATTGCCAGCGGCCAAACTCAATTTATGGGTGCGATGGCCTGTGCGATTCCCGTTGCACCACTCGGCATGGCACTCGCAACAGCGATGGGCCGTAAGCT
Source organism: Vibrio metoecus (assembly GCF_009665255.1). Classification (NCBI taxonomy): domain Bacteria; kingdom Pseudomonadati; phylum Pseudomonadota; class Gammaproteobacteria; order Vibrionales; family Vibrionaceae; genus Vibrio; species Vibrio metoecus. The sequence continues at coordinate 932,862 of NZ_CP035686.1, read as the reverse complement.
CGAACTGTTTGAGTCTTCTGAGCTTGAAGCGGGTAAAGCCGCAGGCGCAATGGGCTTAGTCGGTATCTCTGAAGGCGCCATTCCTTTTGCGGCGCAAGACCCAATGTCAGTCATTCCAGCCAACGTGTTGGGCTCTATGGTTGCCGCTGTCATGGCATTCTCTTTTGCCATCACCAACAGTGTGGCTCACGGTGGCCCCGTAGTCGCCCTGCTTGGCGCAATGAACTACCCTCTGCTTGCCCTACTTTGTATGGCGGCTGGTGCGGGTGTTACTGCCATCACCTGCGTGACGCTCAAAAAAATCCGCTCACAAAAGTTTGAAGCCGCTGCGGCTTAATTCTCCCTTCCTCGCGATGGCTTGAGGTTTCACTCAAGCCATCTTTCTAACGGTGACGACAATGACTCAGATTCCGACTCAGGATGCAGCCCTACCAGAGGCAGTATTCTTCCCGATGACCAACCCTATCCAAAACTACGCATGGGGCAGTAAAACCGCTTTGCCGCAGTTGTTTGATCTCGAAAACCCAACCCATGCCCCCCAAGCAGAGCTATGGATGGGCGCTCATCCTAATGGCTGCTCCGGTATAGCCATTAACGGTAAAATCGTTCAACTTTCCGACTTTATTGCACAAAATCCAAACTTGATTTTGGGTGAAAATACCGCGCGGCAGTTCGGCGAACTCCCTTATCTGTTTAAAATTTTGGCGGCGGAAAATGCACTCTCCATTCAGGTCCATCCGAACAAACAGCAAGCAGAACGAGGCTTCGCTCAAGAGGAACAATTAGGTATTGCGCTCACGGCATCTCACCGAAATTACAAAGACCCGAACCACAAACCCGAATTGGTTTATGCGCTCACCGAGTACCAAGCCATGAACGGCTTTCGTGCCAATCAGGAAATCCTTAACTACTTTATTGAGTTATCGATAGATGAGATTCAGCCTCTCGTTGACGCATTCCAATCAAATCCGACAGAACAAGGGCTCAGAGACTTTTTCTCAGGGTTACTCTCATTACAGGGAGAAGCCAAAAAACGTGCGCTTAGAGCTTTGATGACTCAAGCTAAGCAGATTGATCTGCCTCTTTTCCAGCTGATCGTCGAATTGGAAAAACACTATCCCAATGACATTGGTTTATTCGCCCCTCTGATGCTCAATGTGATTACCTTACAACCAGGTGAAGCGATGTTTTTAGACGCAGAAACGCCGCACGCGTATTTGCACGGAACAGGCCTTGAGATTATGGCCAACTCAGACAATGTGCTACGCGCAGGGCTCACGCCAAAATATATGGATATTAATGAATTGGTGACATGTACTCAGTTCAAACATAAGCCACTTGAACAGCTACGCCTTAAGTCTGAAGTCATTGAAGGGTGTGAACAATATCCGATCCCAGTTGCCGATTTTAAATTTGCCATCATCCCACCTACGACTCAGCAGACTATCGGCGTTAAGAGTGCAGAAGTTGTGCTGCCTCTCGATTCTTCAATGATATTGCGACATGCAAATGGTGAGAAATGCCTTGTACGAAAAGGACAATCTGTCTTTATTCCGGCTTATGCTGAGCGATACACCATTGAGTGTGATGGTCGTGTAGCAAGAGCTTTTAGCGCCTAGTATTAGCCTAAAAGGCCAGTTTCACTTATTCCCTAGATCTGATTGCTCGATTTAGGGTAATAACTGAAATTGGCCAAATTAAATGGAGTGGCAGTTAACAGGGCAAATGTTTAACCGTATTAACCCTCAGATACTGTATAGCCGGGAACTTTAAACCAACGGCGGCACATATCGAGGAAATAGCCATATAACACACCCATTCCACACGACACCAATGCATTGGTGGCCACAGCAGTAATGATTTGATCGGTAGAAGCGCCTACGGTGAAGAGAATGGCGGCATAAACCGGCGATTGAAAGAGAACATAAGCCACGAGATCGGAGAGATTCTTCATCCAACCGGTTGGGGAAATTCTACGCCCTTGGCGAAGAACATAATCTCTAAACACACCATACGGCCAAGCAATCGCGATATTAACGGGAATGGAAAGGGTTCGGGAAGCGAGTGATTGCTGAAAGGTCATCCCAGACACAAAAATTTCAATAATCATGCCTGTTACAAAACAGAATATAACCATCGCAAAAGTATCAGCCGCTGCGTGACGGATACAGAATGGACCACGTGCTTTCATTTACATCCCCTATAAAATATATCACTACAATTTCACAATCATAGCCAGACATGGAACTGCCATTAATCCTAAATGGCAGTTTATGGTGCTATTAAATCATAGAAATTTTAGTTTTAGGCTTTGTTTTTGAACGCAACAGGTAAATAAACAACCAGAAAATGAAACCAAAATAGCATCTATAGCTAGTTTTTGGCTTTTTTGAAATAACACATCGGTTAGTGGGTTTAATTTTGGTAATTTAATTACATACAGCAACGCGATGTTATCGCCCAAGTACACTAAGTGAATAGAAATAGGATGGGGTTAATCGGAAACTGCCGATAGGCATTCGGGATGATATTGATAGAGGCGCTCATAATGTTGTTCAAGCGTGAAATCCAACTCATGCTCTGCAATCGGTTTAGCAATGATGTCATCAGCACCGGCTGCGATCATGCGATCCCTCGTCTCTTTGAACACATCAGCGGTACAACCAAAAAGCAGGATATTGGACTGTGGCGAAGACAATTGGCGGATTTCTCGTGTAGCTTGAATACCATCTTTTAACGGCATGTGGTTATCCATTAAAACCAAATCGAATTGACCTTGTTGCAAGGCCACAATAGCCTGTTCGCCATCCGTGACACTTTGGCATTCAAAGCCTTTATTGCGCATGAAAGCCTCCAAAATCATGATGTTGGTGCGGTTATCTTCCACGATCAACACACGTAACCCTGGATATGTTTTGGCTTTCGTCGGCTTAAATTCTTCTTTGATGGGCTCTGTGATGGAAAGCTTCACTTTCACTTCAAAACAGGTACCGCGCCCCACTTCACTGTGCACGACAACGCTACCATTCATCAATTCAGCAATCTGCTTAACAATTGCTAGCCCCAAACCCGTTCCACCAAAACGGCGGGTCGTATGAGACTCCGCCTGTTCAAAGGGTTGAAAAATACGCCCCAAAGCCTCTTGGGCAATTCCGATCCCACTGTCTTGAACTTTAATGGTGAGGTAATTTCCATCATGGGTTTTCTCTTCCATCAAATCCACTGAAACGAAGCCTTTTTCAGTGAACTTTACGGCATTGCTCAGTAAGTTAAAGACGATTTGTCGCAAACGAGCTTTATCTCCGTAATACCAACGCGTATCACTGATCTCCGAGTGGAGCTGAAATTTGAGTCCCTTTTCATAACAGAGGCTGGAATAAATACTTTTGATGCTGCCAATAATAGAACGTAATGGGAACGGGCTATAATCTAGCTCAAACTTGCCTTGCTCGATTTTTGAATAGTCCAGAATTTCATTAAGAAGCGACATCATGTGTTCACCTGACTCATAAAGGCTAGTTAGATGTTGTCGCTGTTTTGTGGTGAGTTCATCTTTGAGCAAGATCTGCGCGGTGCCAAGAACCCCATTCATCGGTGTACGAATTTCATGCGAAAGTGTTGCTAAAAAAGCACTTTTGGCTTTGGTTGACGCTTGGGCTTTGACTTTTTCTGCTTCTAAATAAATGGTTTTCTGGTTAAAAGTATCAATAAGATGGCGAATTTCATCTTGGTAGTGATAGCGAATATCAATAATCTCACCTTCTCCCGATTCACTGACTTTCTTGGCAATCATCACGATCGGGCGGATCCAATAATGGTTGATCAAGAAATACCCTACCATCAAGCACAGTAGTAGGATCGGCATCAATCTTTTTTCTATATCGATGATTAAATTGAAAATGATTTCATCAACATGTTGAGTGGCATTCACTACTTCAATCTGCCAGTTAAACTCACCAAAGTTGTGATAACTCACTAACGCATGTTCGTAAGTTCGAAAATTATGAGAAACAATATCTACCCCGAAGGCATCTTTAAGATTGACGCCCAAATTGTATTGCTCTGCCGTTGCAGCAACAAATTTAATCAAGCCATCCAGTGATAAATCAACCGTTGCTACACCAGCGAATACGCCATTTCGATAATACGGGGTGGAGACAGTAATCATCTCCACTCGCGTGTAGGCATCAACATACACAGGGGACCAAAAATAAAGCCCTTCAGCCTCATGTTCTGCTGTGAGGTACCAGCTCTCTTTGTCATATCCCCCCGCTTGAGGATTGTTCCATGAGATCAATTGATCGATCTGACCATCCACAGCTTTGTTGAAAAACAAGCTGTCATACCGTAATGCTTCATCGGTAGACAAACTGGGATCCGGCCACAAACCACCACTGATAATTACCCCGTCAACCACAGAGAACAACGAGCGTAACATGCGCTCTTGCTCTTGCTTATCGGTTGCGCTTTTTCCAATGCTGGTGACACTTTGTAGTACACCGATTGAGTTATTCAGCGGCTCACGCACTTGAGTCGCGAGCAGCTCCGCTCTCAGGGCAAGATTATTCTTCAGTTCTTTGCGAAAAGGAACTTCAAGCCCCCAATAGCTTAGCGTTCCTACAATTGCGAGGAAGAAAGCCAGATAAATGGTGAGCGCTAGAATACTTTTCTTTTTAAGCGAGGAGCGAATAGCCATAACCAACTGAATTACTTTTTGTTTACAAAATTATAGCGAAATAATTCCTGCCAGTTCTGTTTTCTGCGGTATTTTCCATCGACTTGCGCACTATGTAACACTCTGGCGGACCAAATTGTGACTTTATCCTTCACAGAGCCAACAAGCGGGTGCTCTCACCATGCTTTCAAGATAGAATCCTCACACTGATTTTTTAACCCATTGAACTCATGCAAACCTTACAAGAAATTCTTCAACAGTCCGAATTAGAAGATAAATTGCTCAACCATGCAAAAACGGTTGGTTTTGTCACCTCAATGGCTTGTTGTCCAAACGTTTTACCTCCCGAAGAATGGCTGCCATTCTTATGGGGCGGTGAAGAAGTCGCCCCATTCTCCAATGCAGAACAATTAGAAAACTACTTCCAGCACATCATTTCTCTGTGGAATGAAACAAGGCCACAACTGCTTGAAGGCGATTGGCAATGGCCAACTGGATATTTATTAGATGAAGCAGAGATCGTGAACCAAAACGTTCGTGATTTCTGTGAAGGGATGCTCCAAGGCTGGCAGTTGGCACGTGATGATTGGGAAGTTCTGATGCCCGAAAATAGCTCAGATAATACTCTGCTTGGCGGAGTGCTACTTTCTTTAAGCATGCTCTACGATCCTGAAACATCGATCGCGACGCTTTACGAGCAAGGTTTCACAGGATTGGAGCAATTTGCTGAAATCTATAATGCCATTCCGGTTATGTTATGCGGTATAACACAACGCGGTGTCAATTTAGCTGAAGCTCAATAAGTTAACAGACACTGCAAGCAATCGATTGACAGAAAAATGCCCATCAAATGATGGGCATTCGTAATTATGCATTGCCTTTAACTTTCATATTCAGTTGCTCGGCAAAATCTAACATGCGGTTAAGAGGTATCAAAGACTTAACTCGAAGTGCTTCATCGACAAAAATTTCGTGCTCTTTACCACCATCACGCAATGCTTTAGCAATCGCTTGCAAACCATTCATCGCCATCCAAGGGCAATGAGCACAACTGCGACATGTGGCTCCAGCACCTGCCGTAGGCGCTTCAATCAACTCTTTATCCGGCACCATTTGCTGCATTTTAAAGAAGATGCCTTTATCCGTAGCTACAATCATCTTCTTCTGTGGTAAAGCTTTTGCTGCTTTAATCAACTGGCTTGTAGACCCCACCGCATCGGCTAACTCAACTACGCTCGATGGTGACTCAGGGTGTACCAGAATGGCAGCATCTGGGTAGAGAGCTTTCATTTTACGTAATGCATCAGCAGAAAACTCATCGTGCACAACGCACTCACCTTGCCAAAGCAACATTTCAGCGCCCGTTTTCTTCTCAATGTAAGAGCCGAGGTGGCGGTCTGGCCCCCAAATAATCGGCTTTCCTTCTGCATCAAGATGTTCAACTATTTCTAGCGCAATGCTAGAGGTCACCACCCAGTCAGCGCGTGCTTTAACAGCGGCAGAAGTATTGGCATACACCACGACAGTGTGATCAGGATGCGCATCACAAAATTCAGTGAACTTATCGGCAGGACAACCTAAATCCAGTGAACATTCCGCTTCAAGAGTCGGCATCAAAATGCATTTTTCTGGAGTCAAGATTTTCGCCGACTCCCCCATAAAACGGACGCCCGCAATAATAAGAGTCGTTGCCGGATGACGGTTACCAAATTTGGCCATTTCCAGTGAATCACCCACAAATCCACCCGTCGCTTCGGCCAGAGCCTGAATTTCAGGATCGGTATAGTAATGGGCAATCAATACTGCATTTTTTGCAACCAGAAGCTGCTTAATCTCCGCAATATAGCTGTGCTTTTCCTCGGACGTTAGAGGCGTTGGTTTAGGGGGAAATGGATAAACTGTATTAATAGTATCGAGTATGTGGCTCATTGCTCTTGCTCTACACAACTTCCTTAGACGGCGCATTGTACACCCTAAATAAAGTTTCTAGCAAAATCGAATGATATCAATGGTTGAGAAAGTAATACCAATTAAAAGGACGGGCTACTGAACATTACCTCAATGTAAAACGAACAAGAGCTGCATTAGCAGCTCTTGTATTAAAGTACTCACTTAAGACTTTCTTTGGCAATTTTTGCAGAAGCGCTATCAGGGTATTCGTCGATGGCTTGTTGATAAAATTTCCGCGCCTGTTCGGCATTATTATTTCGTTTAGCAATATCACCCAACTTAACAAGTGCATCAGCCCGTTTATTTGAATCTTTCTGAGAGACAACAGCAATGAAGCTTTTCGCCGCTTCTTTGTCATCTTTCTTAGCAAAATAGAGCTGACCTAACCAGTAACTTGCATTAGCGGAAAAGGTTGAATTGGGGTAGTCAGTCTGAAACTTCTGGAATGCAGCAATTGCACCCGCGTAATCACGCTTTTTAAGGATCAGATCAACAGCATTCTGGTAAGCAGCTTGCTCATTTGCATCGCTACTGAAAGTACCTTGTGCAGCATCATCACTACCACTTGCGGGAAGTTGGCTTGCAGCAGAAGGCGTTTTGAGTTCACCACGTAGGCGATCAAGTTCTACAAACAACTCACGCTGACGTTGCAACATCTGTTGCATGTCGTAGTTGTTTTTTTCAATTTGTCCCCGTAATTCATTGACTTCAAGCGCCATATCATCGAGTTGCTTTTGCATTTGCAACTGCATGAGATTACGGTTTTCGAGTAAACGTTCTAGCCGTTCGATTTCAGAATTCCGCGAACCACTCGCAGAACCAATGGATCCGTTGCTACCTAGGTCAGATACTGGAGCGGGTGCAGCGAGCGCATAGCTCGCTGCACTTGCCAGTAACATCAGCATAACAACGTGCTTTAAGTTACTGAACATGAGGCATCACCTCAATTAGTAAACCAGAACTGCACGACGGTTTTTCGCGTACGCTTCTTCTGATTGACCTAGTACTAGAGGCTTTTCTTCACCGTAGCTAACGATAGAGATTTGGCCAGCTTGAACACCTAGAGCTTCTAGGTACTTAGATACTGCTTGAGCACGACGCTCGCCCAGTGCGATGTTGTACTCTGGAGTACCACGCTCATCAGCATGACCTTCAACAGTCACTTTCAGGCTTGGGTTTTTCACTAGGTAAGCAGCGTGTGCAGCCAGCATTGCTTCGTAATCGCTAGCGATAGTGGCGTTGTCGAATGCGAAGTAAATTGTTTGGTTTTCACGTAGAGCTTGTTCTTTTAGTTCTTGCTCAGTCAGTTGACCTTGTGCATTCAAACCATTTGCGTCAACAGTAGAAACTGCTGCTTGGTTGGTTTGAGAGCCTGAGTTCGCTGCGTCATCGCTTGAACTACAAGCGGTAACAGCTAAAACTGGTAGCGCAATCAATAGCCCTTTAAGAACTTTGTTCAGTTGCATTTTCTATTCCTTTCTATTAAACAGTTACTTGTTATAAAAACGGTGACCAGGCTGGAGCACGTACGCGCCCATTGGTTGCCGGTAATCTTGCTTTAAAGCGTCCATCAATGGAAACCATCGACAAGACGTTGGCCTTATTGTAGATGGAGCTATAAATCACCATACCACCATTCGGCGCAATACTTGGGGACTCATCTAACAAGGTTTTTGTTAAAATCTGCATTGCCCCTGTTTCTAAATCCTGCTTCGCGAGATTGAAGCCGGAATCACTACGATTCACCATCACCAAGAATTTACCATCTGGTGTAATTTGCCCACCAAGATTTTGACTGCCCTGCCAAGTTAAACGCTTGGTTGCGCCGTCGGATAAATTTACTTGATAAATCTGTGGTTTACCACCTCGATCTGAGGTGAAAATTAATGATTTACCATCTGGATGCCAGAATGGCTCGGTGTTATTCGCTCGACCATCCGTAACTTCTTTTAAGCGACGTGTAGCCAAGTCCATCGTGTAGACCTGTAGATTACCAGTTTTCGATAAAACCAGTGCTAGCGTTTTACCATCTGGTGAGAATCTGGGCGCACCATTATGACGTGGGAATGAAGTCAGCTTGTCACGTTGCCCAGTGTAAATGTTCATCATGAAGATTTCGGCTTGCCCATTTTGAAAACTGACGTAGGCAAGAGTCTGACCATCAGGAGACCAAGCAGGAGACATAAGCGGTTGCTTTGAGCGCAAGACTAAGCGTTCGTTGTAACCATCGTAGTCGGAAATTCTCAATTGATAAGGATATGGATCTTTATCATTGACCACAACGTAAGCGATACGTGTTAGAAACGCGCCTCGTTCACCAGTCAGTTCTTCATAAACCAAGTCTGCAATGCGGTGTGCGTATTCACGCATCCTTGATGCAGGAACGGTTGCTACTTTATTAAACAAAACATGATCTTTAGACAGCACCAATTGACCATCCTGAGATAGAGCTTTGCTTTGGCCTTGAGTGAGCTGCCCACGCACAATATCGACCAGTTGATAACTTATCACATAGCTACCTTCGGCGTTTTGTGTAATGGTACCCGTCAATAACGAATCAACGCCCAGTGATGTCCATTTACCAAAGTTCACTTGCTCTTCGCTATATGGCGTCTGTGGCATTTTACTGGTTGGAACAGGGCTAAATTTACCACTGCGCTGCAAGTCTGAGGCAATTACTCCAGAAATATCTTCTGGTAACTTAGTTACGCCTTCCCATTTAAAAGGGATGATCGCTATTGGACGTGCCGAATCAATACCGTCAGTGATCACTAGTTCTAATGCAGCATTAGCGACACTTGTCATGCTAGTGCCGATGAGCATCAAAATAAAAACTAATCGCTTAAACACAAGCCTTCCTTCCTTATTCAGGTGCTACGGTTAAATTAATATTTTTCAGTTTTTCCACTACGTCTGGCTGATCCTTAGGTAGCGGAAATGTACCGACTTGTGCGATTGCTCTCTTAGCTGCCGCACATAAACGGCTATCACCATCAAGAATACTTAGACTGCCAAGTAAGGCGCCAGTTCCTGTTGGAATCAGCCGTAAGTTGACCCTACATTGCTTTCCACGAAAGCTGTCTTCTACCAACAAATTTTGCTTAATCAATTGTGTATAAATTGCGCCATAACGGCCCACTTCAGAAGTCACAAACTGTTGTTTTGCAGCATTATTTTGTTGGTTTTCATCGCTCAAGCTACCAAAGATATCATTCAGAGCTGCCTCTTGGGCTTTGCGATCCGCTTCCGCTTTAGCGGCCTTTTCTTTTTCTTTCTTCGCTTTCTCGGCGGCTTCTTTCGCAGCCTTTTCTTTGGCTAAACGATCTTGTTCCGCTTTGGCAGCAATTTCTTTCTCACGCTTTGCCTTTTCTTCAGCCTGCTTAGCTTCTTTTTCACGTTCAATACGTTGCTGTTCGGCTTTCGCTGCAGCAGCTTCTTTCGCTACACGTTCCTGCTCTGCTTTCTTGGCTGCTTCTTCTTTAACTTTGCGTTCAGCCTCTGCTTTTGCCGCACGATCTTTTTCTTCACGTGCTTTTTGTTCAGATGCTAGCCGCTCTTGCTCTTTCTGCTCTCGTAACTTTTCCGCCTCACGAGCAGCCTTGGCTTCTTTAGCTTGCTGCTCTTTCAATTGGCGAATACGTTCCTCTTCGGCTTGTCGATTCTTCTCAAGCTGTTCGCTTTCACGGCGTAATTTATCCAATCGATCTTGCTCTTTCTTAGCCGCTTCTTCACGTTGACTGCGGATCTGTTGAGCTTGTTGACGCACCAATTGGGGATCGATCACGACCGCTTCAATCATCTGTCCTGTCGGTTCTGGGTCAGACATAGTGAAATCAGCGCCCCAGAGCAGGATCACCACCAAAGCCCCATGCATAGCCAACGAAATAGTTATCGATTTAGCATCATTACTTTTTCTGGACTTATTCTCTTTCATGCTCAGTGTTAAACCTGTTACTTAAGGTCCGTGAGTAGCCCTACTTTGGGAATGCCAGCTTGACTCAACTCGTCCAATACCAAAACGATTTCTGCGTACGGGGTGGCAGCATCACCTCCCACTGCAACAGGTGAATTTGGTTTAAGCGATAACTCAGCTTTCACGCGAACTATCACATCTTGAAGCGATAAACCTCGTTGTACTTCTTCATCATTGACGCTCAGACCAACATTTCCCTCTTTATCAACCTCGACAATAATAAAGCTGGAATCACTGTTATCACCCGCCATTTCTTGTGCCGATTTCGCGGAGTGTGTTTTTGGTAACTCTACATCAACCCCTTGTGTAACAAAGGGAGACGTTACCATGAAGATAATCAGCAGAACGAGCATAACGTCGATATAGGGAACTACGTTAATTTCTGCTTTCATCTCTCGCTTTTTAGGTTGATAGCCAGCCATATCGTTATTCTCTACCTGCCATCGCTTGACGATGCAAAATGGTATGGAACTCTTCCGAGAAAGTAGCGTAATTATGCTCAAGCTTACTGACTTTATTACTTAAACGGTTATAGGCCATGACTGCAGGAATTGCAGCGAAAAGACCAATCGCGGTAGCAATCAGAGCTTCAGCAATGCCTGGAGCAACCATGGCGAGTGTTGCTTGCTTGACTTCACCCAATGCAATAAAGGCATGCATAATACCCCATACCGTACCAAATAGACCGATATAAGGGCTGATAGAGCCGACTGTTGCTAGAAATGGCAAACTGGTTTCAAGCGAGTCCACTTCACGAGCTACTGCTACGCGCATCGCACGCCCTGTACCCTCCATGACGAAATCTGGTGCACTTGGGTTGGTTTTGCGCAAACGCGCAAATTCGGTAAAACCTGCATAAAAGATTTCTTCTATGCCATAAATATCATCTTTACGTTTTTTGACATCTTGGTATAGAGCACCTAGATCGATACCCGACCAAAAACGGTCTTCAAATGTATCCGCCTCACGCTCTGCCGCAGAGATGACTTTGCTGCGTTTGATGATTGCCGCCCATGAGGCAACAGACATACCCAACAGCGTGAGCATTACCATTTTTACTAGAAAACTAGCTTGTAAAAAAAGGTCAAGAAATGAAATATCAGCAGTCACTGCAGTTAAACTCCAAACTGATTAATTGAGGCATCGCTTTTGGCCTCATATTCTCATTGTCAATACATGCTACCTTAACCGTTGCTTTAGACAACACACGACCCTCAGGATTAACGAGTTCCTGACAGAAAGTTAGGGAAGCTTTTCTTAATTCGGACACGGTAGTGATTACTTCAAGGTGCTCATCTAATCTTGCCCCTTTAAGAAAATCAATTTCCATATGTCTGACCACGAAGCCAGTACCTTGTTCCAATAAAACCTGTTGGTTAATACCAACAGCTCTCAGCATTTCAGTACGAGCTCTTTCAAAGAATTTTAGATAGTTTGCGTGATAAACCACTCCACCAGCGTCAGTATCTTCGTAATACACCGTGACTGGCCAACGAAAAGTGTTCATGGTTTGGGTTAAATCTCATATACCGAGGAATGGCTGCTACTATAACGCAACTCGCTTAAGATAGTACAAGAGCGTACAAAGTTTTCTTATCTAATGATAAAAAATTGGCGCTGTCTCAAAGTCACAGCGTCAATCTGATTAAAAGCTCATCAATACTATGAAACCATTTAGTTTATGACTTGAATCACGGTGAGATAGCCTAATATTGTCATCGATATATATGGACTAAAGATGATCTGCCATAACCAGTAACGTGGTTTGAAGCCAATACCAAATATCATACTGGTACATATAGCCCAGATCATCAACGGGGCAATCACTGCGTTAAAACCACCCACTCTGTCAGCATAACTATTGGGATCCCACATCACCATAGCGGCATTATAAAATCCGAGCAATAAAGATAAGGCCTTAAACAAGGCCTTATCGATTATTTGATGGTAGAGAGGGATCTTTTCAGACCAATTACTCACTATCTTTATCCATCATTTCTGTGTGCTCTAACCAAAGAGCATTAATGATACCGAAAGCACAAGCGAGCAATACGCCAAGAATCCATGCGAAATACCACATAATAACAGCTCCTTAGTACAGTGAATTCTTATTGTCTTCGATGAATTTATCATCCAGACGGCCAAACATTTTGTAGTAACTCCAAATGGTGTAACCCAAAATAATTGGCACCATAACTACCGCAACCACTGTCATTAGTTCAAGTGTCAACATACTTGATGTAGAGTCCCACATGGTCAGGCTATGCGATGGATTCAAGCTTGAAGGCATAATGAATGGGAACATAGCAAAACCAGCAGTAAAGATAACGCCTGCGTTACCTAGACTTGAAGCTAAGAATGCTAAACCACCTTTATCAATGCGTGATGCTAGAACTGCAAGCAATGGCATGAAAACACCAAGCGCTGGTGCTAACCACAATACTGGCACTTGTTCAAAATTACGCAGCCAAGCGCCGGCTTCACGGACAACTTCTTTATTCAGTGGGTTCGATGCCGCGTTGCCATCAATAGCACCTACAAGCACATAACCATCAATATGTTGGATCCAGAAACCTGCAGCCACAAAACACACCGCTGTCAGTAAACCAGTCAACTGTGAAACCGTACGTGCACGTTGATGTACATTTGCTGTGGTTTTCATCTGTAGCCATGCAGAACCTTGTAGCAAGGTCATGAACAAGCTAACCAAACCACACAACAGAGCAAATGGGTTGAGCAAACCGAAGAATGAGCCATGGTAAGTCGGCATCAAAAAATCACTCAGTTGGAATGGTACGCCTTGCAGTAAATTACCAAACGCAACACCAAAGATCACAGGAGGAATAAATCCGGAAGCTGAAATAGCCAAATCCCAGTTATTACGCCATTTAGTGCTTTCAATTTTTGAACGGTAGTCCAAACCAATAGGACGCAGCCACAGTGCAGCCAGTGTCACAATCATCGCTAGATAGAAGCCAGAAAATGATGTGGCATAGACTAATGGCCATGCAGCAAACAGAGCACCACCTGCGGTAATTAACCAAACTTGGTTACCATCCCAGTGTGGGGCAATCGAGTTAATCATCACTCGACGTTCAGTATCGGTTTTACCAATAACAGGAACTAAGGCACCGACGCCCATATCAAAACCATCGGTGATAGCAAAGCCCACTAGGAGTACACCAATCAGCACCCACCAAATGAGTCGTAAGATCTCGTAATCAAACATGGTTGTATCTCCTTGCCTTATGCTTCAACTTGGCGGTTGACTTGATCTTGAACAGACTCAGAGCCTTGTTCAAAGTGGTATCGTCCGGTTTTCAGGCTGCTTGGGCCTTTACGAGCAAACTTCACCATCAAGTACACTTCAGCAATCAAAAATGCTGTGTAGAGAGCAAGAATGGCTAGCATAGAAGTGATAATTTCACCTGCGCTCAATGCTGAAGCAGCAACGTTCACAGGAAGAATTTCACCAACAGCCCATGGTTGACGACCGTATTCAGCAACAAACCAACCCGTTTCAACCGCGATCCAAGGCAATGGGATACTAAATAGTGCCGCTTTAAGTACCCATTTTTTCTGCTCAATTTTCTGACGGCAGGTTTGGATAAAGGCTGCACCAAAGACCACTAGCATAATCAAACCACAAGCAACCATGACACGGAATGACCAGAATAGAGGCCATACTGTGGGAATAGAATCATCCGCCGCCGCTTGAATTTGCTCTTCAGTCGCATCTGTCACTTTGTCGGTATAACGTTTCAAAAGAAGACCGTAGCCGAGATCATGTTTCACTTCGTCGAACGCAGCGATATTTTCTGGTGTTTTCTCACCTGCACGTAGACGCTCAAGAAGATCATACGCATACATACCAGTACGGATTCGATCTACGTGTTCATCACGCAGATCACGCAAGCCTACAACTTGTTCATCCAGTGAGCGGGTTGCGATGATACCCAATGCAAACGGAATTTTAATTGCATAGTCGGTATGCATCTTCTCTTGGTTTGGAATACCAAACAAAGTGAAAGCCGCAGGAGCCGGTTCGGTATGCCATTCAGATTCAATAGCCGCCAATTTCACGCGTTGAACTTCACCCAGCTCGTAGCCAGACTCATCGCCCAGAACAATAACAGACAGCACAGCTGCCATACCAAATGAGGCAGCAATCGCAAATGAGCGACGAGCAAAGGCAATATCACGACCTTTAAGCAAGTAGTAGCTACTAATACCTAAAATGAACATCGCACCTGTCGTGTAGCCAGCAGCAACCGTGTGAACAAACTTCACTTGCGCAACAGGGTTAAGCACAACTTCTGCAAAACTCACCATTTCCATGCGCATCGTTTCAAAATTAAACTCTGAGCCAACTGGGTTTTGCATCCAACCGTTAGCAACCAAGATCCACAATGCTGAGAAGTTAGAACCTAGTGCCACCAGCCAAGTTACGACTAAGTGTTGTCGCTTAGAAAGCCTATCCCATCCAAAGAAAAATAGACCCACAAATGTAGATTCAAGGAAGAAGGCTACCAGTGCTTCAATCGCCAACGGAGCACCAAAAATGTCACCTACATAATGAGAGTAATAGGACCAGTTAGTACCAAACTGAAACTCCATGGTAAGGCCTGTCGCCACACCTAGAGCAAAGTTAATCCCGAACAACTTACCCCAAAACTTCGTCATGTCCTTGTAAATCTGCTTGTCGGTCATGACATAGAGCGACTCCATGATAGCCAGTAGAAAAGCCATCCCTAGAGTCAGGGGAACAAACAGGAAGTGATACATCGCAGTCAGTGCAAACTGCAACCGCGATAAATCAACGACATCGATCATGATAACTCCTTTGTGTCGGCTGAATGACACGTTCGCCATAGGGCAACAACCGCAATGTTAATAAATCTATAAGAGCTTGCTACAGAAAGCATTTGTTGTTGCAACTATGTACCAGTATGGTTAGTTAATTGTTAAGTTACAGCTAATATAGCTAGGTCTAATACTAATGCCAAAACCTACTTGTTTCAAAAGGTTTATAGGAGAATTACGCCTTGATCTACATCAAGTTTTGCCACCACAAAATGGTCAACAAACAAACAAAATGATCCAAATCAAAAGATGCTGGCCATTTGTGTTATCTAGTCGTAAAAAAAACAATGTAACCAGAATGAAAGCGACCAATGAATTAACATAATGCTAGTAAAGACTAACAATTGCGCTCAGGGGGGAAATATAAGAAATGAGATCTCTATCAAAAAAGAAAGCCTCACCCAGCAAGCTGAGCGAGACTTGTAACATTATTTTTCAAGGCCGAAATGTAAATAGGCTCGATCCGTAGCAATACGACCACGTGGAGTTCGCTGTAAATAGCCTTGCTGAATGAGAAATGGCTCTAAAACATCTTCTATCGTATCTTTCTCTTCACCAATTGCAGCAGCAAGGTTGTCTAACCCAACTGGACCTCCAGAAAACTTTTCCATAATCGCCAACAGAAGTTTTCTATCCATATAATCAAACCCTTGGTGATCAACATCTAGCATGTTGAGTGCTTTATCTGCGGTTTGCGCACAAATGTGTCCATCGCCTTTGACTTCCGCATAGTCCCTTACTCGGCGTAACAATCGATTGGCTATACGCGGTGTACCACGAGCACGGCGAGCGACTTCGAGCGCACCTTCACTATCCATCGAAAGCCCAAGGCAATGCGCACTGCGTTGAACGATGTTTTGCAGGTCAGCCACATTGTAATACTCAAGACGCTGCACGATTCCGAAACGATCACGTAATGGTGAGGTTAACGAGCCTGCACGAGTTGTTGCGCCAATCAAGGTAAATGGAGGGAGGTCAATTTTGATTGAACGAGCAGCAGGGCCTTCACCTATCATGATGTCCAATTGGTAGTCTTCCATTGCCGGATAGAGAACCTCTTCCACCATTGGACTCAGACGATGAATTTCATCGATAAACAAGACGTCATTTTCTTCAAGATTCGTCAGCAGAGCAGCCAAATCCCCCGCTTTTTCTAACACTGGACCAGAAGTGGTACGGATATTCACCCCCATCTCATTGGCCACAATGTTCGCTAAAGTCGTTTTCCCTAGTCCTGGAGGTCCAAAAATCAGCAAATGATCTAACGCCTCTTCACGCTGTTGTGCGGCCTTGATGAATATTTCCATCTGATCTCGCACATGGTCTTGGCCTTGGTAATCGGCAAGTTTTTTAGGACGAATCGCCCTATCAATCACTTCTTCATCTTTGAAGGTGTGGTTAACAGCGGCAATTAAACGATCGGCTTCTATCATATTTTCTCTATAAACTGAGTGAGCATGTGTCTAGCGTTTTGAATACACGCCGCTACTTACACCATAGATTTGAGTGCTTCACGGATCAACTCTTCGCAGCTCATGCCCGCTTTCGCAATTTGTGACACGGCTTTAGATGCTTGAGGCGGTTTATAACCCAATGCAAGAAGCGCACTGATTGCTTCTTCTTGAGCATTTTGGGCAAGCGCAGGAACGGAATCGATAGGCGCTGCATCCGTAGCTGGCGTAAAGAGATCACCAGCCCCCCATCCTTTTAGACGGTCTTTCATTTCAACAACCAAGCGTTCTGCTGTTTTCTTGCCAACACCCGGTAGTTTGATCAGTGTAGATATGTCTTCTTTTTCAACACAACTGACAAACTGATTGGCTGTCATGCCAGAGAGGATCGCAAGCCCCATTTTCGGCCCTACGCCATTGGCTTTGATTACTTCACGAAACAGAGCGCGTTCGCTAACGGTATTAAAGCCATAAAGTAGCTGTGCATCTTCTCGAACTACAAAGTGGGTATAAATGATGGCTTCTTCCCCAATATTCGGCAGTTCATAAATACAGCTCATCGGCATTTGCACTTCGTAGCCAATACCACCGATCTCAATCAAAATTTGAGGAGGTAACTTTTCAATCAGCGTACCGCGAAGACGTCCAATCACTTGTGTTTCCTTATAATAGAGGGAGGAAAGATGCTCTGGATGATAATCAATAACTGGATGGATAGCCAGTAAAATGCTCGTAGCATCAAGCTACATTTAACGATAACGACCTCTACGCGCGCTCGTTGCCTGCCCTGCCAATGCAATCAGAGTTTTGTTGGTATTAGCATGACAAATAGCAACACCTAAAGCATCTGCTGCATCGGCTTGGGGTTTACCGGGCAGTTTGAGCATCTGCTGCACCATATGTTGAACTTGGCTTTTATCAGCCGCTCCCGTACCAACTACCGCTTGTTTAATCAGTCTGGCAGCATATTCATAAACAGGAAGTTCTGCGTTCACCGCCGCCACAATCGCACTGCCGCGGGCTTGACCAAGTTTTAATGCTGAATCGGCATTCTTTGCCATAAACACCTGCTCAATGGCAAATGCATCTGGTTGGAATTGGGTGATGATTTCACTCACCCCCGCGTAAATTTGTTTTAAACGAAGCGGTAGATCTTGTTCCGAAGTTCGAATACAACCACTCCCCAGATAGATAAGATGTCGCCCTTGTTGACGAATCACACCATACCCAGTCACTCGTGAGCCGGGATCTATCCCTAAAATGACAGACATACTATCTTGCCTTGTTAATTTACTCTTTACGCCAAGAAAGCGCGTCTGAAAAAGAGAGTGGGCTTTCGCCCACCCTTTGATTGATTACTTGTTATTTACGACGCCACGTTGTGCCGTTAGGGCCATCTTCGAGAACAATGCCCATTTCATTCAACTTATCGCGTGCCATATCAGCATTCGCCCAATCTTTCGCGGCACGAGAATCATTGCGTAGCTTGATTAATGCTTCAATTTGCTCCGCCTCTTCATCTTCCGCGCCGCCTTGAAAGAATGCCTCTGGTTCTTGGTGAAGTATACCAATAACGTCAGCCAACTCACGCATCAAGCTGCCCAAAGCACTGGCATTGGTTAAATCTTCGCTTTTGAGTCGGTTAATTTCACGCGCCATATCAAACAGCACTGAGTAAGCTTCAGGAGTATTGAAGTCATCATTCATCGCAGCTGTGAAACGAGTTAGATATTCTTCTCCACCAGCGGCAGGCACAGTTTGATCTAGCCCACGCAATGCATTGTAAAGGCGCTCTAACGAAGCGCGTGCTTGGTTGAGATTCTCTTCACTGTAGTTCAATTGGCTTCTGTAATGGCCTGACATCAAGAAATAGCGAATCGTTTCCGCATCATAATGACCAAGAACATCACGGATGGTAAAGAAATTGCCTAATGATTTAGACATTTTCTCTTTGTCTACCATCACCATGCCACTGTGCATCCATGTGTTGACGTATTGGGTGCCATGAGCGCAGCAAGATTGTGCGATTTCGTTTTCATGATGCGGAAATTGCAAGTCTGAACCCCCACCGTGGATATCGAAATGATTCCCCAGAATGGACGAGTTCATCGCGGAGCACTCGATATGCCAGCCTGGGCGACCAGGTCCCCAAGGCGATTCCCATGTAGGTTCACCCGGCTTAGACATTTTCCACAACACGAAGTCCAATGGACTGCGCTTAGCCGCTTCTACATCAACACGCGCACCCGCTTGCAGTTGGTCAAGATCTTGCTTTGAAAGTTTTCCATATTCATCATATTTGCCAACCTCAAACATCACATCGCCATTGTCAGCAACATACGCAAAACCACGTTCAATCAGGCGTTGCACCAAAGCAATGATTTCTTCGATGTAGGCAGTCGCACGCGGCTCAACATCCGGTCTTTTGATGTTTAGTGCATCAAAATCGGCATACATTTCCTGAATCAAACGTTCGGTCAATGATTCGCAAGTCTCTGCATTTTCTGCTGCACGCTTGATGATCTTGTCATCGATATCGGTAATGTTACGAACAAAAGTTAAATCATAACCGAGGTAACGAAGGTAACGCGCTACGACATCAAAAGAGACAAACGTCCGTCCATGTCCGATATGACAGAGATCATAAATGGTGACTCCACACACATACATGCCCACTTTGCCGGCAACGATTGGCTTAAATTCCTCTTTCTGTCTTGTGAGTGAGTTATAAATCTTCAACATGATCTCTATCTGATTACCATCAAAATTATAAACGGTGGACAGTATAACAACTCAAAGATTGTCAGGTCATCCATTTGATGTTTTGAATGCAGAAAAAGTTAGGCTAAACTCTTGCTCTCCATTGATAAATGCGAAGGTAAAACTCATGATCACCCTGCATACCAATTTTGGTGACATCAAAATCCAGCTCAACTTTGAAAAAGCGCCTGCAACTAGCGCAAACTTTGAGCAATACTGCCGTGAAGGTTTCTACGACAACACTCTTTTCCACCGTGTCATTGACGGTTTCATGATTCAAGGTGGCGGTATGACTTCAGGACTGCGTGAGAAAGAAACTCGCGATCCAATCCGTAATGAAGCAAACAACGGTCTGAGCAATAAAGTCGGTACCATTGCAATGGCGCGTACTATGGACCCACACTCAGCCAGTTCGCAATTCTTCATTAACGTGAATAACAACACTTTCCTCGACTTCCGTTCTGAAAGCCGTGACGGTTGGGGTTACTGTGTGTTTGGTGAAGTGGTTGAAGGTATGGATATCGTCAACAAAATCAAAGGTGTTAGCACTGGTTCTTATGGCATGCATCAAGATGTGCCACTAGACGAAGTGATGATCACTAGCACCACCATCGAAGCTTAAATTAATTAGGAGCGCTTAGGCGCTCCTTTTGTTGTGAAAGATGCATACATTATTTATTTCTGATCTCCACCTATCCCCTAACCGACCTGATATCACAAGCAGTTTCATCCATTTCATGCGTGAAGAAGCACCCAATGCCGATGCACTCTATGTCCTTGGTGACCTGTTTGATTTCTGGATTGGTGATGATGACCCCACGCCATTTGCGCAACAAATCAAAGCGGAGTTTCGCCGACTAACACAACAAGGAGTGCCGTGCTACTTCACACAAGGCAATCGCGATTTTTTGGTCGGAAAAACCTTTGCTCAGGAAACCGGTATTCAACTATTACCTGAAGAGGCAGTGATTGACTTATACGGACAAAAAGCCGTCATACTGCATGGTGATACTCTCTGCACACAGGATACGCGCTATTTAGCCTTCCGAGCCAAAGTGCATCAACCTTGGCTACAGCACTTATTTGGATGTCTCCCATTCTCTCTACGGCAACGTATTGTACGCAAAGTACAAACAGACATTCGAGACGAAAAACAACATAAATCTATGAAAATCATGGATGTCACACCAAGTGAAGTGTTAAAAGTCATGCAATATCACCAGGTTGACTTGATGATTCATGGTCATACACATCGGCCTGCCATTCATCCGATTATGGATGATGCCCTCACTCCCAAAACACGAATTGTTTTAGGTGATTGGTATAGCCAAAGTTCGGTGTTGGTCTATTCTAAACTAACAGGTTACGAATTATTGTCTAAATCGCTTAGTCAAAATGATTGAATGCATACTAATAAATGTGTTTTTACCTATTGAGTATCGCAGTATAATTTTTAACTATTGATAAGACACACAACAATAACCAAGGATAGGTAACGCTTTGAAGTACTCATATGTAGCTAGGCAGCCCATTTTAGACCGAGATAAAAGCACAATCGGCTATGAACTGCTATTCCGAGATGGCCCCAAAAATACCTTTCCTGATATTGATCCTGAAGAGGCGACAAGTCGCCTTCTATCCGACCATTTCCTAACAGCGCATTACAGCACTCTTGGCGAACATCTTGGCTTTGTTAACTTCCCTTATCAAAGCCTATTAAATATGGTGCCTACACTATTTCCTGTGAAAAGTTTAGTCGTAGAGATTCTGGAAGATTGCCCACCAACCCGTGAGCTGCTCGAAGCCATCAAGAAAATGGCACAACTGGGTTATAAAATCGCGCTTGATGATTTCATCCCAAGTAATGAATGGAAGGCTTTCCTACCTTATATCTCGATTATTAAGTTTGATATTCGTTTGGTTCCTATCCCTAGAGCTAAATTATTCATGGATAAACTTATCTCGACCAAGATCGAGTTTCTTGCCGAAAAAGTTGAGACCTATGAAGAGTTTGAGCTCGCAAAACAAGCTGGATTTCACTACTTTCAAGGTTATTTTTTCAGTAAACCTGAAATCATCCAACGTAAAGCATTACAACCCTCCTTTCTTACTATTGTTAATTTGCTAAAAGAAGTCGCCAAACCAGAAGTGGACTTTCGTGAAATTGAAAGTATCGTGGCGAAAGATCTCTCCTTATCGTACAAATTGCTCACATTTGTGAACTCCTCTGCAACGGTAAGTTCCAAAATTCATTCATTTCGTCAGGCGTTAGTTTACTTAGGTCAACAAAAGCTGAGAAAATTTATCTCCTTAGTGGCAATCGCCTCAACCCAAGATTCAAAACCAGACTACCTTTATAACCTCGCAATCCTCCGAGCGCGATTTTGTGAAATGCTCAGTGAGAGAGTCAATACAGAAATTGCACCAGGAGCAGGGTTTCTAACGGGTATGTTTTCATTACTGGATAGCCTTCTCGATCAGCCATTGGATTCGATTGTCAGTGAAATGCCTATACAAGAAGAAGTTAAACTCGCTTTGACTCAAGGCAGTGGAACCCTCGGACAAATATTAGCATTGAATAAAGCGTATGAAATGGCAGATTGGGGGGAAGTGATTGCTATAGCCCAAGCCCTCAACTTACCCAATGAGGCGCCTACAGAATGTTATATTGAGGCAGTAAAATGGACGGCTGACCTTCTCGGTGTGCAGACCTAAGCTGGTAATTGAGATAAGTGAACGATAGACTCTAACAACATACTCACCATCATCACTTTCCTATGACTTGTTATTGTGGAAATACTGAACCCTATTCGCAGTGTTGTGAACCTATCCACCAAGACTTTAAGAATGCAACAACACCCGAACAGCTCATGCGGGCACGTTTTAGTGCCCATATTCTAAAAAACACTGACTTTGTCGTGAACACCTATCACCCATCATGCCATGCAGAAGATGAGAGGGAAGCGATTCAAGAATCGGTACAAAGCCACTGGCTTCGACTTGAAGTCGTTTCTGCAGAAATGGGACAAGAGAATGATGAAGGCTTTGTGCACTTCAGAGCATTCCTTGAGCAACATGGTCAAGAATACTGTCTTGAAGAACGTTCCAGATTTCTCAACGAAGACGGACATTGGTACTACATTGATGGTGAATTTCCCGAAACACTACCCAAGCAGAGCCGCAATGATCCTTGTGCTTGTGGCAGTGGGAAAAAATTCAAAAAGTGCTGCAGTAAATAGAGTAAAGCCTGCATTCGCAGGCTTTCACTTATTCTTGATCGACCATCCATTTTTTGAACGCTTTGCGCTCCTGTGGTGAAGCCTTTAAATACCATGCCTGAAGTTGACCAACTGTTTCATTAACCTCATCTGATAATTTCACTGCAGTCTTAAGTTCAGCAATAGGCTTAGCTGTATTTGACTCTGACTGAAGAGCAGCCACTCCACCTTGTTGGTTATAATCTGCAGCCTCTTGGATAAAATTACGCCCAATTTGTACACCGTTATAACTTAGCTTATCTTGATAAATGGTTAATTGCTTGTTTTTTGCATCAAACAAGCTCCACTCTAAAGAAGCTATTTCTTTCTCTGCCTGTTTCAAATTACGGTACTTGGGTAAATTAAAATTAATTGTTGTATTGTAAGCATCAAACTTCGCAATAATTATGTCACCATAAGCTTTTTTTACCATATCGCCTTCATCAAATGAAGGACGGAACTGGAAGACAATTTGATTAGCGCCGTCTGGCAATACTAACTCTTTCTTTTCAAGTAATGCACTTTGAGGCTTTTTCATATTAACAAGTAATAAATCAACGTCTTGAGGTATCTTTAATACAACTTCAGCATTGACTGAGAAAGCCAACAAAACAGATGACATAACGAATAATATTGGCCCTTTTTTCATTTCAACATCCTCATTCCAAATAGAAAACTGCATCATTTATCAAGTAAAAAGCCCGGTATAAACCGGGCTTTAGTATATAACTTAAACTGATTACCAGTAAACGCGAGCGCCAATACCGTAGTTGTCAGTTGAAGATTTGTTTTCTTCTTTGTGGTAGTTAGCTTCAGCGTATACGCGTCCCCAACTCGCAAACTTGTATTCAACACCAGCATAAGCATTGTCTACATCGCTGTTAGCATCTTTGGTCTCGATAAACTCATAGCCACCATACAGTTTGGTTTTATCTGCAATTTTGTAATCAGCAGCTAAAACAAATGAGTTCTTCTTAACATCCGCAGTTGAGTCAACTTCAGTTTTGTTGTGGTAGTATGTCGCACCTAAACCTAAGTCACCAAGAGTGTAAGCGGCTGTTAGCATGTAGTAAGTTTGCTCAGTCTTAACACCAGCAGTTGTCAGTTCAGTAGCACCCAAACCACCATAAACAGAAACATCACCAAATGCTGTACCAGCGAACAATTCGGTCTGTTGTTCTTCTTTGTTCTCTTCATCTAAGCCAAAGCTTGCTTTTACCCAGAATGAATCGTTATCAAATTCATATTTGATCATAGAGTCGTGTACGCCGTCATTTGCGTAAAGTACACTATCACCACCGAAGAAGTATGAGTTTTCAGCACCCCATACATCGTCAGAAATTTGGATTTGTTTACCAAAAGTTAAGGCGCCAAAATCACCAGAAATACCGATAAAATGAAGACGCATGTAGACATCTTTACCAACGCTATCACCAGCTTTTTTATCACTAGCCTTGCTCTCGTTTAGGGAAAGCTCTGCTTTACCTAACCAGTTTAGGTCTTCGTTGATGGCATATTTTGCATCGAAACCAGCACGTGAAGAACCAGAAGATAATGTTGCATCTTTACCATCTAGTTTTTTAAATTCTTGACGCAATTGACCGTAGAAATCTACAGTGCCAGCATCTGATTTTAGAATTTCGACTGCGTTTACAGAGCCTGCTGCTGCAAGCACTGCGAGTGCTAATAGAGTTTTTTTCATGTTAATCCACTGCCTTTTCTTAATTTGGGAATTCCTTATCCGGTTCCCTGTTTTTTGATGATGGTATTCCAACTCTTTGTTTGGTCACCACCGCCATTAGATTCGTGGTTAAGATTGCAAAAGAATATTCTGTATGTCAAATACCATAAAAAAAACAAAGAAAAAAAACATAAAACCAAACAAATCAATTATTTACATGGTTTTCATGATTTTTTTCGGCTCACTTCGTAACAAAAAAAGACAAAAACACTCAATTACCAAAATGGAAAAACAAAGAATAAAACACCAAAAAACTCCAACATAAAGATAAAAAACAGCATTTGATAAAATATAAACCCAGAATTTAAAGGCATATATTTTTTGTAAAACAAAATAAATTTAAGTTCCTGAAGGTTCAGTTTTTATTTGTGAACAAGATCTAGATTTCTATTAAAAGCATACGATTTCGTGAACTAGGTATCACTCAGTGATCTGTGCTACCATCGCGCCAACGCACTTTGGACACCCTTATGCTCACAAAAAATATCCAAGATTCCATTCGCAATAGTTATCAAAATCTACAAAATCAACTGGAAAACTTTATTCCTCGCCGCGCTCAAAACTTCTTAGTGGCAGAAATGGCGAAAACACTTTGTGGGACTTACCATAAATCAACCCGAATGTTAGTGGCTGAAGCCGGAACAGGCATAGGCAAATCACTTTCCTATTTAATGGCAGTGATCCCCGTTGCTGTCATCAATCGACGTAAGGTAGTGATTTCAACGGCAACAGTAGCGTTGCAAGAACAACTAATGAATAAAGATTTGCCGCTATTTCGTCGCATCACTGACCAAACTTTTTCTTTTATTCTGGCAAAGGGACGCCAACGCTATTGCTGCTCAGAGCGACTAGCCGCGGCGACTGGCGCTGATGATACTCAGATCGCGCTATTTGAAAGCAAACCGAAACCACAAGAGATCGAATTACTAACGGAGCTTTATACTGCGCTCAGCCAAGGGAAATGGGATGGGGATCGCGACTCTTGGGCAACGCCTATTGCCGACGAGCTTTGGTCACTCATCGTGAGTGATAAGCACAGTTGTAATGGCAGTTTTAGTGCTCATCGCCATTGCCCTTTTCAAAAAGCTCGCTCAGAACTTGATAAAGTCGACGTGATTATTGCTAACCATAGCCTCGTGATGGCAGATGCAGACTTGGGGGGTGGCGTTATTCTCTCAAATCCGGAAGAAACGATTTACATCTTTGATGAAGCACACCACTTACCCCTCGTAGCCCGTGATCACGCCTCTGCTGCCGCGACCTTAAAAGGAGCCGCCAGTTGGCTAGAAAAGCTGAATCAGTCATTATCAAAATTCGCCGCTCTCGGTGATGAGAAACGAGCTGAACGCTTCGCTGAAGAAGCACGTGAGGCGATACAGTATTTAATTCCAACATTAAGCCAGTTACCCAAACAGTTTGTGGCTGAACATTTTGTTGATGGTATCTATCGATTTGAACATGGCGAACTACCGCAATGGTTAGCGGACGAATCACAAACACTCAGTAAATCTGCACAAAAAACCATGCAATCGGTCAGCAAAATAACCGATTTAATTGCAGAGAAGGTGAAAGAGGGTGAACTCACCACAAGGATTGCCGAGCCTGCATTAGGTGAATTGAGTTTTTATATTCAACGTTTAGAAAATCTTACCCAAGTTTGGCAACTGATGGCAAAGCCCAATAAAGACAAAGGTGCACCATTAGCACGCTGGCTTGAAATCAGCCAAGAGCGGGAAGGAGACTATCTCGTGAGTGTCTCTCCTCTTGAAATCGGATGGCAACTTGACCAACAGATTTGGAGCCGCTGCGTTGGCGCGATTTTAGTCTCTGCAACCTTACGTGCATTAAATTCATTTAGCTTTTTTTGTCGACAAGCAGGGATCAGTGACAAAGCGGAAGATGGGGTGCAATTTTTAGCTTTAGCTTCACCATTTGACTACCCAACTCAGGGTGAACTGTTGATCCCTAAAATGGAAATGGAGCCGCAAGCTGAAGGTTATACCGCCTATTTAGCACAAAAAGTGTTGTGCTATTTACAAGCAGACAAAGCAAACCTGGTTTTATTTGCTTCCTACTGGCAAATGCGAGAAGTTGCACAATCGCTGCAAACCGAATTCACTAAACGTGGTTGGGCGCTGCAAGTCCAAGGTGAAAAATCTCGTACTGAAATCCTAAATAAACATAAAAAACTTATTGATAAACAAAAGACGAGTGTTTTATTTGGTACCGGTAGCTTCTCGGAAGGTCTGGATCTGCCGGGTGAACTCCTCGAAAATCTGATCATCACCAAAATCCCGTTTGCGGTTCCTACCTCTCCGGTTGAACAGGCGCATGCCGAATATATTCAAGAGCTCGGCGGTAATCCCTTCATGCAGATTACCGTGCCAGAGGCCAGTAAAAAGCTCATTCAGTCTGTTGGGCGCTTACTGCGTAAAGAGCGGGATTCTGGTAGAGTGGTCATCCTTGATCGGCGGGTAGTATCAAAGCGTTACGGAAAAGCGTTGTTAGATGCCTTACCGCCCTTTAAGCGCACCATTGAATACTGATAATAACGACTAACTCACCACAATTAGGATTGCGCTTTTGATGGAATGGATAGAACCCACCACAATAATGGTGCTGGCTCTTGTTGCTTTTATTGCTGGATTTATTGATGCTGTCGCGGGTGGCGGTGGAATGTTGACTGTTCCAGCTCTCCTCTCGCTAGGCTTACCTCCTCACCTTGCATTGGGCACGAATAAACTTGCGGCTACCTTTGCCTCTTCAACAGCAGCTTGGACATACTATCGCCAAAAGCTGTTTACTCCCGCATGCTGGAAACGAGCCTTTATCGCCACCTTGATCGGGGCGATAGTCGGGACATTGGCCGTCGATGCTATTAGTACGGAATGGTTACGTAAAGTGCTACCGCTGGTCATCCTCGCCGCAGCCTTGTACAGCGTATGGCATCGCCCTCAAAATACTGAACAAAACGCGATACCAGAACCCTGCCCGAAACTACACCGTAAACAAATCTTGCAGGGTCTTGGGCTCGGTTTTTATGATGGCTTGGCGGGGCCAGGAACAGGAGCATTCTGGACGGTCAGCTCAATGGCGCTGTACCGTTTTAATATCTTGTTTGCTTCAGGGCTCGCCAAAGCAATGAACTTAACCAGCAACCTGACTTCCTTAGTCACCTTTGCGATACTCGGTCATATTGATTGGCTACTCGGCTTAACCATGGGGCTTTGTTTGATGGCAGGCGCTTTTGTCGGAGCTCATTCCGCGATTCGCTTTGGAGCTCCCTTTATTCGACCTCTGTTTGTTTTGGTGGTTACCCTATTGGCAGGAAAGTTAGCCTATGATGCATGGTGGATAGGATAATGGATAGTTACGCGAAATTTCATGAGATTTTGACCGAGCTGAAACACTCCTCGGCACAGATTGATCGTCAACGGGGTGAGCATCACCGACCGCTATTTGACGAAGTCCTTTTTCACTGCCACGGAAAATTATTAACCCCTTGTGTTGAGGAAACCCATTCAACACTACAAGCGTTGATTCGTGAAAAAGAGAGTGGACGATTAACGGCACTGCGAGCGGAATATCTTTCTGAACGATTATTGGCACAGATCGCAGCATTAACCCGCGAGCTCTCCACTCAAAATGTGCGCCGTAAAGAGCCTAAACCGTACACTTACTTCAAAAAACCGATCAATGAACTCTATCAAGAGCTTGCTCAGCATCAAGACTGGGAACGTCGATTGATGGATTTGGTTCGTGATAAAGCCATGTTACTCGAACAAGCTTCCGTCACCGATAAAACAGCGGCCCAACAAGCACTGCTGCAATCGGAACAGCGACTCAACCGCTGCCGAGAAGCTAAAATTAAAATAGAAAAGCGAATTACCGCTCAGGAGAGAAAAGCATAAATGCCGAGCACATCGATTCCACTCAATGAAGCACCCGATGAGATCAAACTCGCGGTTGATCTCATCTATTTATTAGAATCTCACGACATCCAGCCACATATTGCGCTGGCCGCGCTTGAGATCGTCAAACGCGACTTCGAGCATAAACTTTCTTCAATAGCGACTCTAGATGCTCAGAACCGCTCAAAACACGACTAGTCTACTTTGAATTGAGCCACTAAATTTCGTTGTTCCAAAGAGAGATGGGCGATCTGCTCACCCACTTTTTCCGATTCCTCACTCTCTTTTAAGATCTTCGCACTCAAGTCACGAATGTTCACCACACTCTCCGTGACTTGAGATGATACGGATTGTTGATCCTGCGCGGCTTGTACTATTTGATGACTCATCTCATTAATCGCATGGATTGCGGAAAATACTCGATTAAGCTGTGTCACGGCATCGGCAACTTGCTCTGCTGTCACCTGTGCTGTTTCATTACTGCCTTGTATCGCATTGACCACTTCCTGAGTGCCAATCTCAACTTGATTAATGACAGTTCGAATCTCCCCGACTGAGGCTTGAGTGCGGCTAGCAAGATTACGGACTTCATCGGCGACAACGGCAAATCCTCGACCTTGATCCCCCGCACGCGCCGCTTCAATCGCCGCATTTAATGCCAGTAGGTTGGTTTGTTCAGAAATACCTTCAATCACACTCAAAATTTCTACGATCCCAGCATTATTGCGAGCCAATTCTTCAACCACAGGAACGGTGAGGTTCATTCGTTCAACCAATTGGTTCATTTGTGCTTGCGAGTGTCGGATCACTTGATCGCCCGTCTGTGCAGCCTGCTGCGCTTCATTTGCAGCGCTCACCGCACGCTGTGCATTCTCCACCACATGGGCAGAGGTCTGCGTCATTTCTTCTGCGGCAGTTGCCACACTATCCACTTCCTTAAATTGAGCTTCGCTACTATAGCGAGTCGAGGCTACGGTGGCTTTCGCATGTTCGGTGGTTGCCACAACCTGCCCAGTGTTATCGACTACACGGCGAATAATTGGTTGTAGCTTGTCCATAAACAGATTGAAACCTTGCGCCAGTTGACCAATTTCATCGGTTGACGTGACGTTTAAGCGCTGCGTCAAATCCCCCTCTCCTGAGGAGATATCTTGTAATCGATACGCGACCGCACGAATGGGTTTCACTAAGCGCATTGCCATAAGAGCCACAACAACCAACCCAATCAGTACCAAGGACGTGCCAACCACCAACTCGCTACGAATCCCTCGCTCAAGTTGTTTGGTCAGCAGCACATCTAATTGGTCGGCATCTTGCATTACGCTACCGCGCGGCATTTCAAAAATCACACCCCAGTTTTGATTCGCGACGGTAATAGGAGCGAACACCACTAACCACTGGCCATCCTCACTCCATTGGGTTTTTACCTCTCCAGCCTGCAACAGAGAATCCACTGCGGCACGGGCTAAGTGTTCACTTTGAAATGCGCTACCTAATGTCAATTTAGGATCGTCACTCGCTACCAATAGATTATTGAGGCTGACTATCGAAACCTTACCCTCACCTTCAAACAGGTTTCGATCCGACTTTTGAGCGATCGGTACTAACGGTGCAAGCGTCAAATCAATGCCATAAAAACCGATAGCGACACCATCAATCAGAATCGGCACAGAAAGTGAAGCCGCAAGATGACTCCCCGTATCCAGCTCCACCACTCTTGGTGAACTGATACAGGCAGCAGCACTGGTAATCGGGCAAGCAAAACGTTCTTTGTCTGACTCTTGAACCAGTTGGGCTTGGGTGAGCACACGAGAAACGACGTTTTGTCCATTTGCCGCTTTAGTCCAATATGCCGCAAACTGCCCTATATCATTCGAGCCAACATAATCAGCATTGACGTAATTCGAGTCTTCGTTATCAAGCATATTGGGTCGGAACACCAAATAAGCGCCCTCAATGGTGTCAAACCCCAAAACGGATTTCCGCACCATCTCGTCTAACGAGGTACGTAACACCTCACTTTCACCGAAATTTTCTTCTGAATTGTTTTTTAAAAACAAAGCATTCGAGGCAAGCATTTCCGAACGATAAATCGCTTCGCTAAGATATTCAGAAATTTCGGTTGCGTTCAATAATGCGCCGGTTTGCAAGAGTTGCTGAGATTTATCAATCACAGATTCGGCACTTTGCTGTTTAGCAGTTTGCTGGCTCACACGCGCGTTGTAGATTGAAAAACCAATCAAAGCGAGAGAAGTAAATACCAGACAAAGCCCAGAAAGTAGCGTAATTTTCCACTGAACTGAAATTTGGCGCATACAACATCCTTATGTTTGCGATTGAGACATGAGAATAAAGAGATAAGACTAAAAATAAGTCCAAGCTCCATTTTTAACAACATTTTTATTACTTTTGATTTACCATCCCGATTCACTATTGAACCAATAACGCTTCTTACTTGAGATCCCAAACTTAGGTGATAACATCACACTTCAGCCAACCAAAAGGAAGCGCAATGAAAATCATCAGTTTCAATATCAATGGACTCAGAGCCAGATTGCATCAACTGCAAGCTATCATCGACAAACATCAGCCCGATGTCATTGGCCTACAAGAAATCAAAGTCCATGATGACGCCTTTCCTCGTGAAGAAGTCGAAGCTATGGGCTATCAAGTCTATTTCCACGGTCAAAAAGCGCATTATGGCGTGGCTATTTTGTGTAAACAGACCCCGTTGGAAGTCATCAAGGGCTTCCCAACCGATAACGAAGAACACCAGAAACGAATGATTATGGCAACGTTTGCCGATCAAGAAGGTAACAAAACCACGGTTCTTAACGGTTATTTCCCACAAGGCGATAACGTAGAGCACGAAACCAAGTTCCCTTACAAGCGCCAGTTTTACCGTGACCTTATGACTTATCTGCGTGAACACCGCAGTAATACGGAACGCTTAGTGGTCATGGGGGATATCAATATCAGCCCGATCGATCTGGATATCGGTATCGGCGAAGCCAACCGAAAACGCTGGCTGCAAACCGGAAAGTGCTCATTCCAACCTGAAGAGCGTGAGTGGTTACAAACGCTACTCGATTGGGGATTGGTTGACACTTTCCGTCAACTCCACCCTAATGTTAACGATCAATTTTCGTGGTTTGACTACCGTTCTCGCGGATTTGAAGACAATCGTGGTCTACGAATTGACGTCATTCTGGCCACCCCATCTCTGGCTGAAACTTGCCAAGAAGCGGGAATTGACTATGAACTTCGTGGTATTGATAAACCGTCGGATCACGCACCAATCTGGGCAACGTTTAACTAATTCCCACCATGTCGCGGTGTGAGTTAGACTACCCCCATCACATCACACGATGGGGGCTTCCATTAGCTCCGTGGTTTTAAATAGGCAAGAAAACGCTTTTCTGCCTGTTTAAAACACCAAAGAATGATAAACGTCAGCGACATATAAAACAGCCCAGCACTCAAAAAAGCCTCAAATGGCGCATAGTAGCGTGAGTTCACTAAACGTGCGGCTCCCGTTAAATCCATAATGGTCACAATGCCAGCCACCGCACTCCCATGCAGCATAAAAATCACTTCATTACTGTACGCAGGTAATGCTCGTCGTAGTGCACTGGGTAAAATAATTCTCTTATAGGTCTGCCAACTGCTCATTCCATAAGCCTTTGCTGCTTCAACCTCGCCTTTAGGTAAGCCATTAATTGCGCCACGAACAATTTCTGCCGTATAGGCGGAAGTGTTTAGAATGAACGCCACCAAAGCACAAAACCACGCATGTTCCCAAAGCGTTCCTTTCACTGGAAAAAACTGGTCCATACCATAATAGATGAGGTACAACTGTACCAACAGCGGTGTCCCACGCAGAAAATAGATGTATCCCCATGCGGGGTAGCTCAGCCACTGCTGCTTGCTATTTCTCGCAATCGCCAGCGGGATAGCCCACATCAAACCGATCACTAATGAGAGGCTAACCAGCCATACCGTAGTCCATAGACCGCTTAAGTAAACGGGTAAACTTTCGATAATAAGAGAAAAGTCCATGTCTACCTCGTATGAATACTGAACTTGCGTTCTACCAATTTGAGCAAGCCCGTGGATACACTGGTAAAAAACAAAAAGATAACCGCAACAGCCATATAAAAGGTAAACGGCATTTTGGTTGAGCCCGCCGCAAGTGAACTAATGCGTACCATATCTTCTAGGCCGATAATCGAGACCAAAGCCGTGGTTTTGAGTAACACCAACCAATTATTGCCAAATCCAGGGATTGCGTGACGAATCATTTGCGGTAATAAAATGCGCCGAAAACTCATAGCAGAACTCATTCCGTAAGCCTTCGCCGCCTCTAACTCACCCTTATCCACTGCGAGAATCGCACCACGAAATGTTTCCGCCATATACGCACCAAAAATAAAACCTATGGTCAAAACACCCGCAACAAATGGGCTAACATCAATATAATCAGGTAGGTACGATACCCATTCATGATTAGGATCACTCTGTGTGAACCATTGATTAAGGAACTCATTAATACTACTGAGCCCATTATTCAGGAAGATCTGTCCGCCGAAGAAAATCAGCATCATCAAGACTAAATCTGGGATACCACGAATAATGGTGGTATAGAGTGTGGCGATCCAGCGTGCCCAACGATAGGGCGCCATTTTCGCTAAGGCACCGAGCATACCCAAAATGACCGCGAGCAATAGTGAGAGCAGTGCAACTTCAATGGTGACCAGAGCCCCTTTGGCAATCGAAGCTTCATAACCTTGTAAATTCAGCATTCTCGTTCCCTATGGGTAAAGGTCGGGCTATTGGTGACATCAGGAACGAGTAGCCAACAGCCCGGATACAGGTCGTTAATCGCTATCCCATAGATTGGGATCAAATCGCGAATTAATCACCATAAACATCATATTTGAAGTATTTCGCTTCAATTTGCTGATAGATGCCCTTTTCACGCAGTGAAGTGATCGCAGCGTTAAGCTTTTCGGTCAAATCTTTATCTTGCTTACGAACGGCAATACCAAAACCTTCCCCGAACCATTTAGGATCAGTCAGTGAAGGACCCACAAATTCATAAGCATCACCGCCCGCTTTGTTCAGCACCCCTTCTTCCAGTGCTGATGCATCACCCAATACTGCCGCAATTCGACCGTTTGCGAGATCGAGATATGCTTCATCAAATGAGCCATAACGAACGATATCGACAGAATCACCATAGTTATCGGAAATGTATTTATCGTGTGTGGTCGCACGTTGCACACCAATCTTCACTCCCTTCAAACCTTCTTTGGTAAAGGCCAAGTTGGCGCCTTTTTTGGCAATGAATTTATTGGGGATCAACGCATACTTACCCGTGAAATCCACTTTCTTTTTACGTTCTTCAGTAATTGACATGGCCGCGATGATCGCATCGTATTTACGTGCGAGCAGTGATGGAATAATGCCATCCCAGTCTTGTGGCACGATCTTACACTCCACTTTCATCTCTGTGCACAACGCGTTGGCCATATCGACATCAAACCCTTTCAGTGAACCATCGGATTCCGTCCAACTAAAAGGAGGGTATGCCCCCTCGATGCCAAAACGCACCGTCTTCCATTCTTTGGCTTGCGTGACACCACTGATTGTTGTGGCAATTAATGCCGTCGCAACTAACCACTTTTTCATATCCATACTCCTGTGATTGTTTGTCTTTATGTTGTGTTTAGTAATGATTAAACAGAATTTACATCCGAGAGTGACGAGCAATACATGCCGTTAGCTCTTTGAATCCAATTGCTTTCACCTACGTTAATAAATAGATGAAATAAACTGCTTTAATCGCTCTGAATCGGGATTTTTAAACAGTTTTTCTGGGTTACCTTGCTCTTCGACTTTGCCTTGATGTAAGAACATCACATGATTTGAGACATCACGAGCAAAAGCCATCTCATGCGTTACAACCAGCATAGTGCGCCCTTCTTCTGCTAGGTCACGCATTACGCCTAGCACTTCACCCACTAATTCGGGGTCTAGCGCCGATGTGGGTTCATCAAACAACATCACTTCAGGCTCAACGGCAAGAGCCCGAGCAATAGCAGCACGCTGTTGCTGACCACCAGAAAGGTGTCCAGGGTAGTAATCTTTACGCTCGTAAAGCCCAACTTTATGTAATAAACGCTCAGCAAGTTCGATTGCTTGAGCTTTTGGCACCCCCAAAACATGTACGGGTGCCTCTATTACGTTTTCCAACACAGTCATATGTGACCATAAATTGAAACTTTGAAACACCATCGCTAAGCGTGAACGAATACGCTGCACTTGTTTCTCTTTGGCGGGTTGTACTATGCCTTGGCGTGAGGTTTTCATTTGGATCAACTCACCTTTAACCCAAATTTCACCGGACGTAGGTGTTTCTAGCAAGTTAATACAACGTAGAAAGGTACTTTTTCCAGACCCAGACGAACCGATGATGGAGATCACGTCGCCTTTGAGTGCCTGAAGGGAGATCCCTTTCAGCACTTCATTCTGTCCAAAAGTTTTGTGTAGGCTTTTTATCTCAAGCGCGGGTACATCCGTCATGCGCTAACGCTCCCTGTTTTATCGATGAACTTCACTGTTCATTTTTGAAACAAGCTAACACTCAACCAAGGCAAGCGCAACAAATTATTAACCATGAAAATATGACTGAAAAGTTATTTAATTTGCAGGTTAATGCACTAGCGAGTGAATAAAACTTGAAAATGCCAATAAATACTCATTTCACCACAAAATATTTATTAATATTTTTTTAACATCGTCACACGCGAAATAGACTTGGGTTGATGACACCCAGAATTCCCTTAGTTTTTTTAAGCCATTTTTATCCGATTAAAGTGTAATAAAACACGCAAGATGAAAAAATATTTCAAAGTAAAAAACCCCTATGTGCCTGATATCTCTAGGCATGTGTAGTTTTATTTCATATTTATTCTTAAAGTGATCAAGATCAATCGACATTATTGATAAGCACGTTAAACTCGCCGCAAATATAAGGTCATTATAATGATCAGTATTTGTGTTAGAGATGATTTATTTGACTGTTCTCAAAAACGCTTTAACACCTTATTCATTCATGCAATGAAACAGTATTCACAACTGAATTACTTACTTTTACAAATATGAGGAATCATATGTCAGACGTTATGAACAAAGAGCGCTCAGACATTGAGACGAAAAGCTACCGGGAGCTTCATCGTCCAGCGTCTGAGTTTGCGACTCGCTCAGAATATCTGGATCATGAACTACAAATCATGAAGCCACGCCGTTTTGGTCTCAACTTACCTGGGCGAGATTTTCGCTTTGAGTTAGAAGATTTAGTTCCTGCTCTTGCGGGTACCATCGGCATTATCTCAATGTACTCCGCGGTAATGATGTCTTGGGCTGATGGCCTAACTCAAGCTTGGGATCACATTACACTGGGTAAAGAGTTTGCGATTGAAGTCGCTCGTGTAGAAATGCTCTTCCCTGCCCTATTTTTCTGTGTCATCGCGTCTGGTTTCTTAAACCCACGTGCAAACCTAGCAGGCAACCACGGACCAATGATCCCTTTGATTGGTTCTATCGCTCTCGCCGGTGCTCACCCTCTCGCTCTTGCAATTCTTCTTGGGGTATTCGGTCTGCTACTCAGTTACTTCAAAGGTGGGTCCAAACTGGTGAACCTCACCTCTGAGGGAACAGCAGGTGGTTTGCTCATTTTCCTCGGTTTCACCGGCACAATGAGCCAAATAACGTCGATACAGGAGTGGGCCGTCGGCTTACAATCTGCTGATATCGCTGCTGGCAGCATGGGGTATATAGGTTTAGTCGTACTGGGTGTAAACATTGTGATTTATGCTCTGCTCGCTAAGTTTAACCTACGCTGGTTAGCCATTCCGGTGTGTGCCTTTACGGGGTTGATTATTGCGCTGGCTTTAGGCGCAGGTTTTGATCTGAAGTTTGAAACCCAAATGGGCTTGCCAAATCTGAACCCTGTTTACTGGTGGGGCAGCACTGAGCAAGGTTGGATGTTGGGTATGCCAACATTGCAACACTTCATTGCATCACTGCCATTTGCCATTCTGGCCGTTGCCATGTGGTCACCAGACTTCCTTGGCCACCGAATCTTCCAAGAGCTGAACTATCCAAGACGTACTGAAAAAGTGCTGATGGATGTGGATGACACCATGACCATGTGTTCTATTCGCCAAATGGTGGGTACCGCATTGGGTGGTGGTAACATCACGTCATCTTGGGGTACATACATGATTCCAGCGGCGATTGCCAAACGCCCAATTCCAGGCGGTGCGATCATCCTCGGCTGTCTCGTGATGACGATTGCTATCCTTGGCTTCCCGATGGATGCTGCGGTATGGCCACCTGTTATGCGTTGTGCTCTGTTAGTGGGTGTATTCCTACCACTGCTTGAAGCTGGCATGCAAATGATCAAAAACACCAAAGATTCACAAGCAGCAGGTATCTGTATCTTTGGTTCAGCAGTCGTGAACCCTGTACTGGCATGGGCTCTAACTATGCTTCTGGATAACAACGGTCTTATCGGAGACAAAGAGCGCGCAGCAAAATTGTCATTCGTAGATAAAGTTGTGATCCCGGGCGGCGTGCTTATCATCTGTTTGATTGCTATGCTTGCTGTGGGCATGTTGGAAAGCCAATATGGTCTACAAGCCTGGTTGTAATCACCATTCTTGATTGGGTAGCGCAACTGCGCTACCCAAACTTTATTTTAAATTTTTAACTTTTATTGATTTAGTTTAAGGTTTACGAAATTTTTTTAGCGTAGAGTGACTACATTAAAGGAACTAATAGCGATATTCATATTCAAACAGTATCTGATTGCATTTGAATATCGTTATTGAAGAGTGTACTGCTCCCCTCGGGGATAGCTGGCTCAACGGCGAAGACAGTACGTGTTTTTTCTACTCATAAAGGTAGGTATGTCATGGCAGAGCAATTTGCTAAAGCTTGGGAAGGTTTTGCGGCAGGTGACTGGCAAAACGAAGTTAACGTTCGTGATTTTATTCAAAAGAACTACACACCGTACGAAGGCGACGAATCTTTCCTAGTTTCTGAAGGTACTGAAGCAACTAACAAGCTTTGGGACAAAGTAATGGAAGGTATCAGACAGGAAAACTCAACTCACGCTCCTGTTGATTTCGACACTTCTCTTATCTCTACCATCACAGCTCACGACGCTGGCTACATCAACAAAGACCTAGAAAAAATCGTTGGTCTACAAACTGATGCTCCTCTGAAACGTGCAATCATCCCTAACGGTGGTATCCGTATGGTGGAAGGTTCATGCAAAGCCTACGGCCGTGAACTGGATCCTCAAGTTTCAAAAATCTACTCTGAATACCGCAAAACACACAACGCTGGCGTATTCGACATTTACACTCCAGAAATTCTGGCTTGTCGTAAATCAGGCGTTCTGACTGGTCTTCCAGATGCTTACGGCCGTGGTCGTATCATCGGTGACTACCGTCGTGTGGCACTGTACGGTATCGACTTCCTAATGAAAGACAAACTGGCACAGTTCAAGTCTCTACAGGAAAGATTCGAAAACGGTGAAGATCTGCAAATGACCATGCAACTGCGTGAAGAAATTGCAGAGCAACACCGTGCACTAGGCCAAATGAAAGTGATGGCTGCGAAATACGGTTACGATATTTCTCGCCCAGCAGAAACAGCACAAGAAGCAATCCAATGGACTTACTTCGGCTACCTAGCGGCGGTGAAGTCTCAAAACGGTGCTGCAATGTCTCTTGGCCGTACTTCTACTTTCCTAGACGTGTACATTGACCGCGACATGAAAGCCGGCAAGATCACTGAAGTAGAAGCTCAGGAAATGATCGACCACTTCGTAATGAAGCTGCGTATGGTTCGTTTCCTACGTACTCCTGAATACGATGAGCTGTTCTCTGGCGACCCAATTTGGGCAACTGAATCTATGGGCGGTATGGGTCTGGACGGTCGTACGCTGGTAACACGTACTAACTTCCGCTTCCTGAACTCACTGTACACCATGGGTCCATCTCCAGAGCCAAACATCACTGTTCTTTGGTCTGAGCAACTGCCTGAAGGCTTCAAGAAGTTCTGTGCGAAAGTATCTATCGATACGTCTTCTATCCAGTACGAAAACGATGACCTGATGCGTCCAGACTTCGAGTCTGATGACTACGCTATCGCATGTTGTGTATCACCAATGGTGATCGGTAAACACATGCAGTTCTTCGGCGCTCGTGCAAACCTTGCAAAAACTCTGCTGTACGTAATCAACGGCGGTGTGGATGAGAAACTGAAAATCCAAGTGGGTCCAAAAATGCCTAAGATCATGGACGAAGTTCTGGACTTCGACGATGTATGGGGCAAGCTGGATCACTTCATGGGTTGGTTGGCGACTCAATACGTCACTGCACTGAACAGCATCCACTTCATGCATGACAAGTACAGCTACGAAGCTGCTCTGATGGCTCTGCACGACCGTGACGTACGTCGTACTATGGCGTGTGGTATCGCAGGTCTGTCTGTTGCCGCTGACTCTCTGTCTGCAATCAAGTACGCGAAAGTAAAACCTGTTCGTGACGAAGACGGTGTAGCAGTCGATTTCACTATCGAAGGCGACTACCCTAAATTCGGTAACAACGATGCACGCGTTGACGACATCGCTTGTGAACTGGTTGAGCGTTTCATGAACAAGATCCGTTCACTGAAAACTTACCGTGATGCAGTACCAACTCAATCTATCCTGACTATCACTTCAAACGTGGTATACGGTAAGAAAACAGGTAATACACCAGACGGTCGTCGTGCAGGTGCTCCATTCGCACCAGGTGCGAACCCAATGCACGGTCGTGACGAGAAAGGTGCGGTAGCATCTCTGACTTCAGTAGGCAAACTGCCATTTGCTCACGCGAAAGACGGTATCTCTTATACCTTCTCTATCGTGCCAAATGCACTGGGTAAAGATGAAGGTTCACAACGTGCTAACCTAGCAGGTCTGATGGATGGTTACTTCCACCACGAAGCTGGCATTGAAGGTGGCCAACACCTGAACGTTAACGTTCTGAACCGTGACACTCTGCTAGATGCAGTTAAGCACCCAGAGAAGTACCCACAACTGACTATCCGTGTATCTGGATACGCAGTACGCTTTAACTCTCTGACTGCTGAACAGCAACAAGACGTTATCGCTCGTACTTTCACTGAATCTCTATAAGATTTAGCGAGTCTCTTCAAAGCCCCGTTTCAACGGGGCTTTTTTGTTTTTCACACTCCGCTACACTTTTTTCTGTATATCACAGCACATTTGTGCTTTTCTCTACTAGGTTTATTCTCAGCAATGGCGCATGATCCATTGGCTTTTCTTTATATCTCCGAGACATAGTTCACTAACCATGAAATCGATTCGCTATTTGCCTTTGCTGTTCATCAGCACTTACGTCGCCGCAGCACAAACACCGACTTTTACCCTAAGCATCGATAATGACGGTGTATTCGGGGTGGATCAAAACTACACCAATGGCCTTTTCCTCAGTTATACCTCTGGAGCCATTACGCCTTATTGGCTTGCAAAACCGCTGAGTTTATCTATATGGGGAGCACCCAGTTTGGATAAATGGGAATTCACTCTCGGCCATAAAATGTGGACGCCTTCGGATATTGAATTGACCAAACCACAGCCTAATGAACGCCCTTATGCCGGTTATCTACACACTGAATTCAATTACCTAAGCCTACATCCACAGCAAGCACAACGCTTCAATCTGACCATAGGGATGACGGGTGAAAGTGCTTTATCTGAGGATGCGCAAAAAATTGTGCACAATATTACAAAATCGGATAAACCGAACGGTTGGGCATACCAAGTCGACGATAAATTTGTTGGCAGCCTAGGTTACCGCTCGCATTTCAACTGGGGACGCTATCAAGCCATCGGAGGTACTGCGTTAGAACTGGCGAACATCACCGAAGTCAACGCCGGGAATTTTCGCAGTGATCTCTCTTCTGGGTTGATGTTGCGGTGGGGAACCGATTTAGAGAACAACTTTGGCGCAGCACAAATTTCGGTTGAAAACCCGTTCACACCGGGCATGATCGGGGCCTCGGATCAAGGCTGGTTTGTGTTCACAGGCATTGAAGGCCGTTACCGGTTTAACGATATTACTATCGAAGGTGACCGCCCATTAGACGGGTTAGATCACCCTGCTGAGTATTACCAAGTGCATGTTGAACCATGGCAAGCAACCGCTGTGATTGGGTTTGCTATGTATGCACGCAGCTTTGGTGCCAGCTTAACCTTTACCGCTAACAGCTCCGAATTCAAAGAAGATAAGGAGACCATCAGCGGTACAGGTAACGTTGCTCTCTATGCATTCTTCTAAATTCCACTCACGTGGCTACAGCGTGAAACGTTGACAGTCGTTTTCTAAACTCTCAGCGCGCATCTCCACTTCACCACTGGTCATGCGCAGCTGATTGTTATAAGACTCCAAAGCTCGCATGGCACTCAAAATATGAGTCATATTCTTCGCCATAGCATGACTTGTTTCTGATAGTTCTTTAATCGAAGAAAAAATCATCTCTGTTTGTGATGCAGCCTCGTTGGTTCCTTGCGTAATTCTTGCTAACGCCTGCATCGCTTCGTTCCCTTTACTTTGCCCCTCTTCCATAGTCTGTTCTGATTGATTCATGAACAAGATCACTTCAGCACTCTCTTTTTTCATGGTTTCGATGGTGCCAGAAATTTCGCTCACCGCGTTCACTGTTCTGACGGCCAAACTACGAACTTCATCAGCAACAACGGCAAACCCTCGTCCTTGTTCACCCGCGCGTGCAGCCTCAATCGCCGCATTCAAAGCCAATAAGTTGGTTTGCTCAGCAATACCATTAATGATGTCCATGACAGAGTCGACTTTGGCAGAGGCTTGTTCCAATTGTTGGATATGTCCTGCTGCCGATTGCAAAATGCTTCCAACTTCACGTAGCGAGCCAATCGCCACTCCGATGATTTTGCTCCCTTCTTCAGCTGCCAACGTCGAAGCTTTGCTGACATTCGCAACGACCTCGAGCGAGTGTGATACTTGTTGAGTCGTCATGCTGACCTCTTCAGTAGCTGACGCGAGGCGATGAGTTTGATCCATAACCTCAGACTGGCTACTGACTAGATTATCGATCGCCTGATTTAAAGCGATCGCATCACCCGATAGAGCAATACTGCGGTCTTGCACTACATGCACCAACCCGCCGAGGTTTTCACAACTTTTGTTGACAGCAAGACCCAACTGATTGAACTCATCATTCTTATTAGCAGAAAGCGTGAGCCGTTGTGATAAATCTCCAGATGATAATTTTTCCAGTACCCGTTTGATCTGGCTGAGCGCCTTGGTTAAAGACATACTCACCATCATGAATAGCAAGATCGTTAATACGGCCAGAATGACACAAGCCACTAGAATAGACAGTAAAGTGCGCTTACCCGCTTGCTCAGCGAGGGTTTGATAACTTTCGCTTACACTCTCAAGTCGATGAGCGGTGGATTCAATCACCTCCTGTGCTTTCGCCTCACTACTTAACAGCTTTTGCTCAATCTCTTTGACCTGCTGAGAAAGCTCACTAACGCGTAAAAATGTGGCTTTAAACTGTTCAATTTCCGCTTTGTAAAGATCCAGCATGGCGTAAGATTGTGATGTACTGATAAAACCCGCTAACGCACGATTAAAAAGTTTCAAATTTTGCTCATTCGGTTGCAATAAGTAATTTTGCTGAGTCTTAACCATGGCTTGGAAATCAGAGTTGATAGTTACCATTCCTGTTTCATCAATTTTCTTTTCTATGATAGTGGCTAAACTTTTCAACAGGGCTAACTTACCATCATCAACATTAAAGCCCAGCTCTCCTTTTATCTGCAGCCAAGGCTGCATATCACTGATAAAAGCTTGTACCGCCTGCTGTAACACCTCACCCTCATTGGAAAAATCGTTGTTGACTAGGAAATTTTTATCGCGCTCAACTTTCTGTGTGAGCTCATTTAATCGCGTTTTTATATCTGCAACTTTACTCGAATCGAGGTGTTCACGCTCAGAGGCCAATTCAAACAGCTGAGCTTGGGTGGCAAATAATGCAGCAGAACCGGTGGTTACCCCTCCACTTTGTTGATACTGCAAATTCATTTTGGATAAGCTTCGCTCGGTAAATAGAGACAACCCAATAAAACCTAAACAAAGAACAACAATAAATAAGGTGATCTTTTGTTTTTGTGAAAGTTGTATTACATCCATCTTTTCACTTCCTTTTTCATACTGCATCGCTGCACTGTTCACTTCACCAGTTTACTTACTGACAACAGATACTCTTTATGATTGATAGGAAAAGTTTAGACCTAGGATGCAAGACTTACCCACTTTTCATTCAAATTGATCCCTCGCGAAATAGAACGTCATGACGAAAAACTTACCTAAATCTGCAGGAACCCTTGTCACTGCTAGCTATAGGGGGAAATTAGCCAAGAGATAAACCTATTTAATCCCTGCTATTTGTAATAAAATAACGCCCAAATTACATAACTGAGAAGCGCTCATGTCTACCATTGGTCGAATCCACTCTTTCGAATCTTGTGGCACTGTTGATGGCCCCGGAATCCGCTTTATTGTATTCCTACAAGGTTGCCTGTTCCGCTGTAAGTATTGTCATAACCGAGACACTTGGGACACCCATACAGGTCGTGAAGTGACGGTTGAAGAAATCATCAAAGAAGCAAAATCGTACCGCCATTTCATGAATGCTTCGGGCGGTGGTATCACTTGTTCCGGTGGCGAAGCCATGCTGCAACCCGAATTTGTGCGTGATTTTTTCCGCGCAGCGAAAGCCGAAGGTATTCATACCTGTTTAGACACCAATGGCTACATTCGTAAGTTCACCCCAGTGATTGACGAAGTGTTGGAAGTAACTGATCTGGTCATGCTCGATATCAAACAGATGGATGACGAGATTCACCAAGATCTGATCGGTGTCTCCAACAAGCGCACTCTCGACTTTGCCCGCTACCTACATCAAATTGGCCAAAAGACTTGGCTACGTTATGTGGTAGTTCCAGGGTACACCGATGATGAAGCCTCAGCGCATCAGTTAGGTGAGTTCATCAAAGACATGGAAAACATCGAGAAAATCGAACTGCTGCCTTATCACAAACTTGGTGCTCATAAATGGGAAGCCATGGGCGAAGAGTACCCATTGGAAGGTGTGAATCCACCAAGCAAAGAAACCATGGATAAAATCGTAGCAATCCTTGAGCAGTATCACTCAAACGTAAAATACTGATTCAACCTCGCGGCGTTATCGTAAAAA
This sequence comes from Vibrio metoecus, assembly GCF_009665255.1. Classification (NCBI taxonomy): domain Bacteria; kingdom Pseudomonadati; phylum Pseudomonadota; class Gammaproteobacteria; order Vibrionales; family Vibrionaceae; genus Vibrio; species Vibrio metoecus. Next base: position 888,897 of record NZ_CP035686.1, on the reverse strand, counting down.
ATACCAACCACTTCGGTTGGTATTTTTTTTAGGTAACTCGATTGGAATTAGCACAGCTCGCTTCAACCATTATTATTTTGGCCGTTTTACTCTTGGTGAAAAAAGATAGCCAGCAAACACTGTGGCCAAAATTTCGTAATGATAGATCTTTCCAACATCTCACCTACTTTGTGATGCTGGGCCTGTTTCTACTCTGGTCAGCACAAGCCAGTGTTAAAGAAGGTCTCAACATTCATTTTCTCGCCTTAACCACATTGACGATGATGTATGGTTGGCGCAGTGCTTTTATTATCACCATACCTGTCACCACAGCCCTAGCTCTCGTTGGCAAAATCAGCTTTGCAGCCTTGCCAGAATATCTGCTTCTTTCTAGCCTACTGCCGATATTGATCAGTTACTCAGTTTTCGCCTTAAGCTACCACTATCTACCCAGAAATATCTTTGTGTTTATTTTTGTGGCGGGCTTTTTTAATGCCGGCGTAACTGGCAGTTTGCATCTGTTGCTAAACTCGCTGTATGTTTGGGAAATGGGGACTTATGATTGGAAAACGATCATGGATAACTACCTGATTTTTATCCCTCTACTTGCCTTTCCTGAAGGTCTACTCAATGGCATGGCACTCGCCATTTTGGCGGTGTTCCGCCCCGAGTGGCTGCGCGTATTTTCCGACCGTGATTATTTGTATAACCACTATCATCGTCATTAAGCATGCTGTTTTTTTGTGCTTTCACTATTAAAACCGTGTTGAGATCATGTTTCACTCTACACCAATGCTGTTAACCTTAAATCAGCAAAATAATAACTCTGATTTGAAGTGAGGCTTTACATGGAAATGACCAACGCTCAGCGTTTGATCTTATCGAACCAATATTTCCTTATGTCGCAACTTGACCCAAACAACGCAAACAAATACAAGCGTTTACAAACGATTGTTGAACGTGGTTATGAGCTACAAATGCGTGAGCTGAACCGCGAGTTTGGCTGCCTACCTGAAACGGAATGCCGCGAAATCATCGACATTATGGAGATGTACCACGCGATGCAAGAATCCAATCGCATGCTGGATGATGCCGCACGCAAAGACGTAGACCAACGCCGTTTGACTTTCCTTGGTTTTGATATGGCCACCGAAGCACCATTGGTGAACTATGTGCGCTTCTTAGTGGATTCTGAAGGTCTGTACCCACAATTTGATAAGGGCGAGCACCATTTCAACAGCCAAATGCCGATGCTGGTGAAGTACCGCCGCATGCTAACCACTTGGCGCAATTGCCCGCGTCAGTATCATCTGTCAGCGAATGAATTGCGCCAAATCATGAACGCTTAATTCACTTTTTTGTCCTTTCTATTCTCTTAAGCTGGCTTCATTGCCAGCTTTTTATTTTACGACTTTCCCACCTCACAGACTGCTCTGCGTCATCCCAACTTACCTGACTTACTCGAAATCACGATTTTGAAATAAAACCATAATTCTTAAGCAAAAGAGTAGATTACAGACTAGGCTTAATTTGTTAGGGATTTGTATACAGCGGTTGTATGTCGTCATGACATTTTCAAAGGGGAAACAACTATGAGTATTTTTGAACACTTTCAGGCACGCTATGAAGCCGCCAAGGATGAAGAGCTGTCCATTCAGGACTTTCTGGCTCTGTGTAAAGAAAACAAAAGTGCTTATGCCAATGCCGCGGAGCGCTTGTTGCTGGCTATCGGCGAACCCGAGATGATTGATACATCCAAACACTCGCGCCTTAGCCGAATTTTTTCCAACCGAGTGATTGCTCGTTATAAAACTTTCGAAGATTTTTATGGCATGGAAGAGGCCATAGAACAGATCGTCGCTTACCTCAAGCATGCAGCGCAAGGCTTGGAAGAGCGCAAACAGATTCTCTATTTACTCGGCCCTGTGGGCGGCGGTAAATCATCACTGGCTGAAAAACTCAAAGCTTTGATGCAACAAATGCCGATTTATGTGTTGTCGGCCAATGGTCAACGCAGCCCGGTTAACGATCACCCCTTCTGTCTCTTCGATGTGAATGAAGATGGTGAACTACTCAAACAAGAATACGGCATTGATCGTCGTTACTTGCGCTCCATCATGTCACCTTGGGCAGCTAAACGCCTGCATGAATTTGGTGGTGATATTACTAAGTTCAAAGTGGTGAAAGTGCGCCCATCCATTTTGGATCAAATCGCGGTAGCCAAAACCGAACCGGGCGATGAGAACAACCAAGATATTTCCTCTCTGGTGGGTAAAGTCGATATCCGCAAACTGGAACACTTTTCACAAGATGACCCAGATGCCTACAGCTACTCCGGTGCGCTATGCCGCGCCAACCAAGGTTTGATGGAATTCGTGGAAATGTTCAAAGCACCGATTAAAGTGCTACACCCACTACTAACCGCCACCCAAGAAGGTAACTACAACGGTACTGAAGGGCTTTCTGCGTTACCGTTTGATGGAATGATCCTCGCCCACTCGAACGAATCCGAGTGGCAGACTTTCCGTAACAACAAGAACAACGAAGCGTTCCTAGACCGGGTTTATATTGTCAAAGTGCCTTACTGTCTGCGTGTTTCTGGTGAAGTAAAAATCTACCAAAAACTGTTGGATCACAGTGAGCTATCCAAAGCACCTTGTGCTCCAAGCACACTCGAACTACTGGCACAATTTAGCGTACTGTCTCGCCTAAAAGTGCCAGAAAACTCTTCCTTGTTCTCAAAGATGCGCGTCTATGATGGTGAAACGCTGAAAGATACCGATCCGAAAGCCAAAAGCTATCAGGAATACCGTGATTACGCTGGGGTTGATGAAGGCATGTCTGGGCTTTCCACCCGCTTCGCGTTCAAAATTCTGTCTCGCGTGTTTAACTTCGATCACTCAGAAGTTGCCGCGAACCCAGTGCATCTGTTCTACGTTATCGAACAGCAAGTCGAGCGGGAGCAGTTCCCACAAGAAACTGCGGATCGCTACAATGAGTTCCTCAAAGGCTACTTAATCCCGCGCTATGTCGAATTCATTGGCAAAGAGATCCAAACCGCTTACCTAGAGTCTTACTCTGAGTACGGTCAGAATATTTTTGACCGCTACGTCACCTACGCCGACTTCTGGATTCAAGATCAAGAGTATCGCGATCCAGAAACGGGCCAACTGTTTGACCGTTCAGCACTCAACAGTGAACTGGAGAAAATTGAGAAAACCGCGGGGATCAGCAATCCAAAAGATTTCCGTAATGAAATCGTTAATTTCGTACTGCGTGCACGTGCCAACAACAACGGCCAAAACCCAGTGTGGACCAGCTACGAGAAATTGCGCACTGTGATCGAGAAAAAGATGTTCTCCAATACTGAAGATCTGCTTCCGGTCATCTCCTTCAACGCTAAGACCTCATCCGACGATCAGAAGAAACACGATGACTTCGTCGCTCGTATGATGGAAAAAGGGTACACCGAAAAACAAGTCCGCTTGCTGTCTGAGTGGTACTTGCGAGTACGTAAATCCTCATAGTGTGTATGCCGTGTAATGGTCGGCGGTAGTGCAACTACCGCCACCTGCGGTGTTACCTACCCCACAGAATCGCTGTTGGGCTGTAGGTCACCCCCTCAACAAACTCGTGTTCGAGTTTGAGGTGATGTCATTAGGGAGAGGCTCATGGCGCAATTTATCGACAGAAGGCTAAACGGAAAAAATAAAAGCACAGTCAACCGACAACGCTTTTTACGCCGTTACAAAGAGCAGATTAAAGAGTCGGTTGCGGATGCCGTTAACCGCCGCTCAATCACTAATACGGAATCCGGAGAAGATGTCTCGATTCCGACTCGCGACATTAAAGAGCCGATGTTTCATCAAGGCAAAGGTGGCGTGCGTGAACGTGTGCATCCGGGCAATGACCAATTTATTCGTGGCGATAAAATCGATCGCCCTAAAGGGGGTCAAGGCAGCGGCGGCTCAGGTGAAGGTGAAGCCAGTGCTGATGGTGAAGGCAGCGATGATTTCGTATTCCAAATTTCCAAAGATGAATACCTCGATATTCTGTTTGAAGATTTAGCACTGCCGAATCTCAAGAAAAACCAAGTTAACAAAATCACCGAATGGAAAACTCATCGCGCAGGTTTCCAAACCTCGGGAGTTCCCTCCAATATTTCTGTGGTGCGTTCACTACAACAATCCTTAGCACGCCGTACGGCGATGACCGCTGGTAAACGCCGTTTAATGAGTGAGTTGGAGGGAGAACTCGAACGTATTCAGCGCAGCGAACCACCACAAATTATGGAAGAGATGCGCATCAAGCAAGAGATTGAAGAACTGCGCAATAAAATCGATAGCGTGCCCTTTATCGATACCTTTGATTTGCGCTTCAAAAACTACGAAAAGCGCCCGATTCCCTCCAGTCAGGCGGTAATGTTCTGTCTGATGGACGTGTCAGGCTCGATGGATCAAGCGACCAAGGATATTGCAAAACGCTTTTATGTCCTGCTTTACCTGTTCTTAACTCGCACTTATGAAAACGTGGAAGTGGTATTTATTCGCCACCATACTCAAGCCAAAGAGGTGAATGAACACGACTTCTTCTACTCCCAAGAAACTGGCGGCACCATAGTGTCCAGTGCGCTCAAGCTGATGCATGAAATCATTGAAGCGCGTTTCCCACTGGGTGAATGGAACATTTATGGCGCGCAAGCTTCTGATGGTGATAACTGGGCAGACGATTCACCGCGTTGCAAAGAGTTACTCTCCAACAAGCTGCTGCCCTATTGCCAATACTATGCCTATATCGAAATCACGCGTCGCTCACACCAAACTTTGTGGCACGAATATGAAAAATTACAGGCATCCTTCGATAACTTTGCAATGAAGAACATTCGCAGTGTCGAAGACATTTTCCCTGTGTTTAGGGAGCTGTTCCAAAAGGAAAATGCGTAGGGAGACTGAGAGATGACAACCAAAGCCAAAGCCGCACCCAAGCGTAAAGCTGCCCAAAACAAGCGACTGCCCGATGGCCCAGATTGGACATTTGAGCTGATCGAACGCTATCACCAAGAGATTCGCCGAGTCGCTGAGTTTTATCGTTTGGATACTTACCCAAACCAGATTGAAATCATCACCTCAGAGCAGATGATGGATGCCTATTCCAGCATCGGCATGCCCATCAACTACAACCATTGGTCGTTTGGCAAAAAATTCATCCAAACTGAGCAAACCTACAAGCATGGCCAGATGGGCTTAGCGTACGAGATCGTCATTAACTCCGATCCTTGTATCGCCTATCTGATGGAAGAAAATACCGTGACCATGCAAGCCCTCGTGATGGCTCATGCCTGTTATGGCCACAACTCCTTTTTCAAAGGTAACTATCTGTTCCAAACCTGGACGGATGCCAGCTCGATCATCGATTACCTGCTGTTTGCCAAAAACTACATTGCCGAGTGTGAGCAAAAATTTGGTGTGAACGAAGTGGAAAAGCTACTCGACTCTTGCCATGCCTTAATGAATTACGGGGTTGACCGTTATAAACGCCCCGAAAAAATCTCGATAGCCGAAGAGAAAGCGCGCCAAGAAGAGCGCGAAGCCTATCTGCAATCTCAAGTGAATGCCTTGTGGCGTACTGTGCCGAAAAAAGCGGTTGAGCAGGAAAAACATCGCCGCTTCCCGAGTGAACCGCAAGAGAACATTCTCTACTTTATTGAGAAACACGCTCCCTTGCTGGAACCTTGGCAGCGCGAAATCGTGCGCATCGTACGCAAAATCAGCCAGTATTTTTATCCGCAGAAACAGACCCAAGTCATGAACGAAGGATGGGCGACCTTCTGGCACTACACCATTCTCAATCATCTTTATGATGAGGGGTTAGTCAGCGACAAATTCATGCTGGAGTTTCTGCACAGCCACACCAGCGTTGTGGCGCAACCGCCCTACAACAGCCGTTATTTCAGTGGCATCAACCCTTATGCGCTTGGGTTTGCCATGTTCCGTGATATTAAACGGATCTGTGAAGAACCGACTGAGGAAGATAAAGAGTGGTTTCCAGAGTTAGCGGGATCTAACTGGTTGGATGCCCTTCATTTTGCGATGCGTAACTTTAAAGATGAAAGTTTTATCAGCCAGTACCTATCCCCCAAACTCATTCGCGATTTTAAGCTGTTTGCCATTTGCGATGATGATAGAAAAAATCACATCGAAATCAGTGCTATTCACGATGACCTCGGTTATCAACAAATCCGCGAAAAACTTGCGGCACAATACAACCTCAGTAACCTTGAACCCAACATTCAAGTGTATAACGTCGATGTTCGAGGCGATCGCTCATTGACGTTGCAGTACGTTCCACACGATCGCATTCCGTTAGATCCAAGCTACGAGGAGGTGCTGAAACACATGCACCGTCTATGGGGTTTTGAAGTCAAACTGGAGGAGGTCAAAGACACAGGAAGAAGAGAGATCCTCGCAACCTGCCCAAAAAAGAGCGATTTTGAAAGCCGAATTTAATTTGGGCTGCAATACAACATTCCTAACATTTAATAAAAAAGCTCCTGTTAAGGAGCTTTTTTCTGATGAGCAAGGCGAACTTGGTTTCGAAAACTAATGTGCACGTTCAGTAACAATGCGGCGCACCACTTCCAAATCATCTGGCGTGTCGACCCCAGCCGGCGGTGCTTCTAACGCGACCGCAACATGGATTTTCTCACCATGCCACAACACGCGAAGCTGCTCTAAGCATTCAATCTTTTCAAGCGGGCTTGGCTGCCAATGCAGATAGGTGTTGATAAAGCCTGCGCGGTAAGCATAGATGCCGATATGGCGCAGCAGTGGCTGAGCGATAGACTTATCGGCTTTAGCGAAGTTATCTCGATCCCAAGGAATCGTGGCGCGGCTGAAGTACAGTGCATAACCGTTTTTATCGGTGATCACTTTCACCGCATTCGGGTTAAACACTTCCGCTTCATCTTCAATTTCCACCGCCAAGGTCGCCATTGGCGCGCTGCACGCGGCTAAGTTATCCGCAACTTGGCGGATAATCGCAGGCGGGATTAAAGGCTCATCACCTTGTACGTTAACCACAATGTGATCGGCCGGAATAGCCATTTTTTCAACCACTTCCGCCAAACGTTCTGTGCCGGATTGATGGTTAGGCGAAGTCATGCACACCACACCGCCAAAGGAGTGAACCGCTTGCTCTACACGCTCATCATCGGTTGCAATGATCACGCGGTCAGCACCCGCCTGCATAGCTTGTTCATACACCCATTGAATCATGGGGTTACCACCGATGTCCGCCAGAGGCTTACCCGGTAAACGCGTTGATTGGTAACGCGCGGGGATCACAACGGTAAATGACATTAGCGTCCCTCATCCATGCTCATGCTGCGTGCTTCCGGCTCTAAAAGCACTGGAATGCCTTCTTTAATTGGATAAGCCAAACGATCCAATTTACAAATTAACTCTTGACGATCTTTATCGTAAGTCAGCTTACCTTTACACACTGGGCAAGCGACGATTTCAAGCAGACGGTGATCCATACTGTTCCATTACCTCTTTAATTTTGTCCACAACACGCTGCTCCGCTTCTGGAGCAAATTGAGCCGAAACGGGCAAATACCACCAATTTGGCTGGGCAAACTCAGCGCATTTTACGGCGTCTTTTTCTGTCATGATCAGATGTTCGCCCTGCTGCGCCAGTTGATTCAACTGAGCAGCATCAAAGGCTTGATGATCGGCAAAACCTTGGCAGTGAACCAAATCAGCATTGAGTTCACGCAAGGTATTAAAAAATCGGGAAGGATGACCAATCCCAGCCATGGCACACAAGCGAGTGAGCTTATTCACTGCACAGCGTTCACCCGTCTGCAGATTAATCGCATCCGCAGGTTGAAGATGCATCGCGACTTCATTGGCCTGAGCCACACCACCATTGGTGATAATGAAATCGACTTCATCTAACCGACTGATCGGCTCACGCAGAGGGCCTAGCGGGATCAGCTGTTGGTTACCAAAACGGCGCGCACCATCCACCACCGCGATTTCAATGTCACGCTGCAATGCATAATGCTGCAAACCATCATCAGTGATGACGATGTTAACTCCTTGCTCAAGCAACGCTTTCACAGCTTGGCTGCGCACAGGATCGACTGCCACTGGCACTTTTGTGCGCTGGAAAATGAGTTTTGGTTCATCACCGCAATGTTCCGCTGGCGTTTGTTCACTGACTACCAAAGGGTAACTTGGCGCTTTGGCTCCATAACCGCGTGATACCACGCCAGGACGATAGCCGAGGTTTTGCAATGTTTCCACCAACCAAACCACAACCGGCGTTTTACCATTGCCACCCGCGGTAATATTGCCTACCACCACCACAGGTAATGGTGCACGATAGGAGGTTTTGTCACCCGTTTGATAAGCTTTGCGCCGTGAGCGGCTAATTGCGCCAAACAGCAAGCTTAATGGCCACAACAGTGGCCATAACAGGTAACCCAACGGATAGCGGTGAAACCAAATCTTTTCTATCACCACTATTCACCAAACTGGATGCGGTGTAGTTGAGCATACGCGCCATCTTGTGCCAACAATTCAGCATGACGGCCGCGCTCAATGATTTCACCTTCGTCTACCACAAGGATCTCATCGGCTTGTTCGATGGTCGACAAGCGGTGCGCAATCACCAGCACGGTTTTGTTTTTCTGTAGCTCATTCAATGCCGCTTGGATCGCGCGCTCAGATTCAGTATCTAGCGCTGAAGTCGCTTCATCGAGAATGAGCACCGGAGCATCACGCAGCAATGCACGCGCAATTGCCACACGCTGACGCTGACCGCCGGATAAACTGGTGCCATTCTCACCGATCACGGTATCCAAACCTTGCGGCATGTTTTCAATAAACTCCATCGCATGTGCTTGGCGCGCAGCTTGTTCAATTTGCTCACGGGTGTATTCACCTTCGGCAGCGTAAGCGATGTTATTGGCGATGGTGTCGTTAAACAGATGTACGTTTTGCGAAACCAAGGCAAAGTGACGACGCAAATTGGTCAGCTTGTAATCACGCACATCGTGTCCATCAAGGCTGATTGAACCACTGTCTACATCATAAAAACGAGTAAACAGATTAGCGATGGTCGATTTGCCAGAACCAGAACGGCCAACCAGTGCGACGGTTTTCCCCTGCGGAATCGAGAACGAGACATGCGATAACGCGGGCTTCTCTTTGCCTTGATAAGTGAAAGTCACGTCTTTCACTTCAACTTCACCTTTGACGCGCTCGGCTTCGTACTTGCCGTTGTCACGCTCCGTTTCCAGATCCATCAAACCAAACAGAGTTTGACAAGCGGCCATACCGCGTTGGAATTCAGACGTTACACTGGTCAAAGCTTTTAGCGGGCGCATCAAGCCAAACATAGCGGAGAACACCACAGTGAAGGTACCCGGTGTCAGGTCTGCGCGAATTGAGTCAACACTCGCCAAGAACAACACGGCAAACAGCGCCAGTGAAGCAATCATTTGGATCACGGGATCCGCGATAGACTGCGCCGAAACCAGCTTCATGGTTTGTTGACGCATGTTGTTGCTTACTTGATCAAAGCGTTTACGCTCAACCTCTTGGCCACCATAGCTCAATACCACTTTATGGCCTTTGAGCATCTGCTCCGCAGATGAGGTGACATGCCCCATAGTGGTTTGCATATTACGCGAAATTTTACGAAAGCGCTTAGAAACAAAACCAATCGCAAACGCAACTACGGGCGCAACCACAATCAAGACCAACGAGAGTTGCCAGCTGTTCCAGAACATCAGCACCAGTAAACCAACGATGCTCGCCCCTTCACGCACAATACTGACCAAGGCACGGCTAGTGGCGCCCGCCACTTGTTCTGAGTCGTAAGTAATACGTGATAACAGCCCACCAGTGGATTCTTGGTCAAAAAAGCGCACTGGCATGTGCATAAAGTGGTTAAATAAACGGCGACGCATCTGCATCACCACATTCCCAGAAACCCAACTCAGACAATAGGAAGAAGCAAATCCACTTAACCCGCGCACAAACATCAAGCCTAAAATCATGAAAGGCAAAATACGTAGGAAATTGGATTCTGCATCACCAAAACCTTCATCCAACAAAGGTTTTAGTAAAGAAATCATGTAGGTATCGGCAACAGCATTGATAATCAACGCAACAACTGCAACAGTAAGGCCCGCTTTGTATAAGCGGATATAAGTCCACAGACGTTTAAAAGTCTGCCAAGTAGTTTCGTCAGAGTGAAGTGACATAGAAAGGCTTTTCTGATTACAAAATTGCGCTCATTCTACTCCTTTACGCAGCATCTGCCTATACCATGGCACCCAGCCAAGTCCACGCTGAGTAAACCAATCAAACTGATCTGGATAGAAAAACAGACTGATTTGCCCTGCTTGACCAGTATCTAGCCAATCAGATTGCTGGCTTTGATAACGTTCCACCACTTGCGGGTTAGGCAAATTCCAGCGGTTATCTTTGGCAAGAGAAGCAATCGCCAATCGTGGTTCGACTTTCGCAATAAACTCAGCGGTGGATGAGGTTTTGCTGCCGTGATGAGGCACTATCATCACTTCGCTCGATAAAAGCGTTCCTCCACGAGCAAGTAGCCATTCTCCCATGGCGGTGACATCCCCAGATAACAAAACGGAATAGTGAGATTGGAGATCGGTCATGCGAATCACACACGAATGCTGATTATAGGCTCGATTCACCAACCTCGGAGGCCATAGCACTTGGAAATCTAATGACTGCCACTGCCAACGTTCACCCCGTATACAAGGCATAAACGCCACATCAGCTTGACTTGCACGTATCCAATCAGGCTGCCAACGCTTAGCCAAGCTTTGCCAATCTCCAGCGTGATCATTATCGAGGTGACTCAGAATCAGTCCATCGAGCTGGCGTATACCGCGCTGCTGCAAAATGGGTTCGATGAGACTCTCGACGTAGCTGCCTCCGGGCCAACTGCTGCCCGTATCGTAGACAATCGCGCGCTTATCTTGCTCAATAATGATCGCTAAACCGTGTCCGACATCCAAAACATCCATCCGCCACCGTGGAGTGACTGAAGGAAACCACCACCACAGCCCAGCAAGGCACCATGCCAAAATGCAGGCGCGTAAGCTCATCACTCGGTACAACAAACAGATCACGATAAAGGCAGCAACGAAACCTTGTACGGTTTTCGGTATCACCACCCATCCTACATCCGCAAACTGCAGTGCCCAATCGAGAGGGTAAAACGTCCAGTCTACCCAAGGCCAATAAAGCGTCGCCCAATACCACATTGTCACGCTAAGAAACAAACCCACAAACAGAGCGGGAACAATCACCACGGAGAACCAAGGGATAAACAGCAAATTGTACACCACGGACGTCATGCTTAATCCACCGAAAAAGTATGCCGTGACAGGCGCCATTAAGCAGACAAGGGTCAATTGCGCCCACAGTAAGGCCTTCCACCAAGCCTGACGCTTCTCTTGATTAGCCAATTGATACAATACAATCGCAACGGCTAAAAATGACATCCAAAAGCTGTTTGAAAGCGAGGCAAAGGGCGACCAAACTAAAACCGCACACAGCGTCAGCAGGATCCGTTTTAATGCTGAAAGAGGAAAGCCCAAGATCACCAATCCCACATTCAGCATGCACATGATCAGTGCACGTTGGGTTGGTATAGTGAACCCCGCGAGCCATGCGTATAACACAGCCAATAATGCGCCCACCACGAAAGGAGACCACAACAATTTACCATGCAAGCGCATCAGCCCGGTGCCTAGCAAATACCCGATACTGAAAGCGATACCGATATGCAACCCAGAAATCGCCACCAAGTGGATTAGGCCGCTATTGCGCAAGACTTGCCAGTCTTGTTCACCAATCCCTTTTCTTTCACCAAACGTCAGCGCTAATATCAACCCTTGATAAGGGCTGTTTTGGGTGAGTAACTCAAGCTCCGCCAGTAAAGCGGAGCGTAGGCTATGTTGTGGCACAATGTGGTAAGTCGTATTCGGGCTGACAACCGCTCGCGCCAGAACCGATTGAGTCAGAGAGTGGGCTTCCAAATCAAAGCCAGTTTCATTAAGACGTCCCACAATCGGCTTAAATGAAACTGTAAATTCGAATTGCTCATTCGGTTTTAACGCTACAGGAGCCGTTAAACGTACACGAGGCCACATCAGTCTGTTTAAGGTTTGACCATTCACCTCATGAATTAAGACTAAACCCTCATATGCGTAACGAGTTTGCGTAAAAAAGCTGTCAACCTGACCTTTTATGATACTATCCGAGCCTGCTTGAGAGAGCAGGTTGGATTGATCTCGCATTAGGTTGCCATGGCACACGACAGTGAATATGGCCAACGCGAAGCCAAGGAGTTTGCGGCAAGCTCGGTAATAACTGAGCACGCCAATCAGGATAAGGCAAAACCAAGCCCAGCCCCATGTCGGCATCCAAGGCCAATACGGTGCAGAAAGCAAGGTGATCGAAAAAGAGATAAGCGACCAGTAATTCGACAAGAGAGTCATAATCCCGTATGCCAAGAAAATTTATTAAGCGGTTTATGCCTGACCACGAAGTGATCAAACGCCAAAAAGCGCTGCGCGTGTTTGGTAATGTGCTGTATAACCCAAATCTCTGGTGTCTAAATCGCCGCTCTGCCGCCGGTGCTTTTGCTGTTGGTTTATTTATGGCGTTTGTTCCGCTTCCGAGCCAGATGATTATGGCTGCCGGATTGGCTATTTTGTTCGGAGTTAACTTACCGCTCTCAATCGCACTAGTATGGATCACCAACCCGATCACTATGCCGGTGATTTTCTACTTCACCTATAAGCTCGGGGCTTGGTTGATGGGCACCCCAGCACAATCGTTCCACTTTGAGTTGACGTGGGAATTTCTCCTCAACCAAATGAGCACCATTGGTCCACCATTTTTGCTCGGTTGCACAGTTTGTGCGGTATTAGCGTCACTGATTGGTTATTTTGGTATTCGTGGCTTATGGCGCTATTCCGTGGTTCGCAGTTGGCAAAAACGTCGCACCAGTAAGATGCCGGAGAATCAGCCTTAACACACGGCACAGACCAGCGATTGATACCAAGTTGCGAGCAACTGCATTCGCCGTTTTGCAAACAATGTTTACTTAAGATGGAAAAAGGACCCTAAGGTCCTTTTTTATTGAACGCAGAGAAAGCATTCTGTTTGCTTCTCCGAGATGATCTCGCTACTTGCTACTCAACACTTGAGCAGGATTCAGTCGACTTGCACGCCGCGCCGGATACCAAGTGGCAAGCAGGCTCAATGTAATCGCCGTGCCCGAGACAAGCATCACATCGAACCACTCGACTTGTGATGGAAGAAAATCCACAAAGTAGATATCGCCTGACAAAAATTGATGGCCGATCAGTTTTTCCAACCCTTTGATCAGCGGCGTTAAATTTAACGCCACTACCACACCAAACAGACTGCCGACAATACTGCCCAGAACACCAGAGAACACCCCTTGCCATACAAAGATGCGTTTGATTAGACCATCGGTTGCACCCATGGTACGCAAAATCGCAATTTCACCAGCACGGTCTTTCACTGCCATCATCAGCGTTGACACAATGTTAAAGCTCGCCACACCGATGACCAGCACCATCACCAAATACATAATCGTACGTACCATCTGAATATCGCGGTACAAGAAACCATACTTTTGCTGCCAACTGTGCAAATAGACGTATTCATTGAGCTGATTACCCACTTCACGTACGATATGGGTCGCTTGCAGAACATCTGCCACTTTCACGGATATGCCTGTCACGCCACTGCCCAAATTCGCGTAGCTTTGTGCATCTTCCAGTGGCAGTAACGCCAAACTGTGATCAATTTGCCCATTAAGTGTCAGTAAACCACTGACTTTCACACGTACCCGTTTCGGAGCTTGTACTTTTTCACCACTAGTCGCACTTGGGATCATCAAGGTAATAAAATCCCCGACCTGCACACCGAGTTTGTCGGCTACCCCTTGGCCTAAAATCACCTGTTGTTCACCAGGATTAAAATGTTGCCACGCTTGCGGCGTAATAAACTGCGACAGGCGAGACACGGCTTGTTCACGTTGCGGATCAACACCACGTATTTCAATCGCTTTGAGCTGGGTGCCATTCTCCGCCAGCGCCGTCATTTTCACATAAGGCGCCGCCGCGATAATGTTAGGTTGACGGGCAGCTTGCGCCATTAAATCCGGCCAACGCTCTATAGGGCCACGCACACCTTCAAATTCCCCATGCGGAATAACTGAAAGCACTCGCGATTGCAATTCACGTTCAAAGCCATTCATGGCCGAAAGACCAATGATGATCACCGCTACGCCCACGGCAATCCCAATCGTGGACGAAAGCGAGATAAACGACACCATCTTGTTACGTTGCTTAGCGCGACTAAAGCGCCCACCAATAAACAGAGCTAAAGAGGAAAACACTTAGGCCCCCGTCATATCGGTGAGTAACCCATCTTTCATGTGCATCTGGCGATCCATTTTCGCGGCTAACTCACCATCATGGGTCACCACTAAAAATGCCGTACCAGATTCTCGGTTCAGCTCACGCATCAAATCGTAAATCGACAATGCCGTCTTATGATCAAGGTTGCCCGTTGGCTCATCGGCTAACACTAAATCGGGTTTATTGACTAACGCGCGCGCAATCGCGACACGTTGCCGCTCACCACCAGACAACTCTGATGGGCGATGAACTAAGCGATGACCTAAGCCAACTCGCTCAAGCAAACTTTGGGCTTGCGCTTTCGCTTTCGCCACATTCATGCCGCCAATCAGCAGAGGCATCGCAACATTTTCTAACGCCGAAAAATCCGCAAGCAGATGATGGAACTGATAAACAAAACCCAAGTGCTGATTGCGGATTTTGGCTTGCTTATTGGAACTGAGCGCATGTAATGGCTGACCAAGAAACTCCACCAGACCTTCACTGGCATCATCCAATGCCCCCAAGATATGCAGTAGAGTGCTTTTCCCTGAGCCAGAAGATCCAATGATTGATACCAACTCACCCCGCTTTAACTCAAAGCTCACCCCTTTAAGAACCTGAGTTTGCAACTCACCTTCTTGATAGGTTTTGCAAACCTGATGACAGCGTAAAAGGTTATTCATAACGTAGCGCCTCAGCGGGTTGAACAGAAGATGCGCGATAGGCTGGGAACAGCGTCGCCAATAGGCTTAAAACAATCGCAAGAACAATAACTAAAACAATTTGTAGCGGCTCGATCACAACGGGCAAAGCGCCGCCCACGGAGAAAAGGGCGACACCTAGTGCCTCCATCAGGCTATTGAGATTGGCGGCTAGCAACACACCAAGACCTCCGCCCACTAGCGCGCCAATCACCCCACTACTCGCGCCTTGCACCATAAAAATGGCGAGTACATGTTGTGACTGCATCCCTTGGGTTTTCAAAATTGCCACTTCGGCCTGCTTTTCCATCACCACCATAATCAACGCCGAAATAATATTAAACGCAGCAACCCCGACGATGAGACCGAGCATTAATCCCATCATGTTCTTTTCCATACGTACCGCTTGAAACAACTCGCCGCGTTGCTCACGCCAATCGCTCCATTGCCAACCGTCAGGTAACGGTTGTTTCGCCAGAGTGCTGACCACAAACGGGTCATCAAAAAACAGTCGCCAACCTGAAATCGTCTGTGCGTCATAGCGCAGTAATTTGGCCGCATCACGCAGATGGGTCACCATCAGTTGCCCATCCACATCCGAACCAGTGTTAAAAATGCCCGCCACCGTAAAGTTACGCTGACTGGGTAGACGCCCTAACGGCGTGAATTGGCTCGCTTCTGTCACCATCAAACGCACTTTATCACCCACCGTAACATTGAGACTGCGCGCCAACAGGTGACCGAGGAACAGTTGATATTCGCCCGCTTGCAAAGCCGTTACCCGCCCTGCAATCAAGTATTGATCAATCGGATCATTTTGTTGTGGCTCGATACCAATCAGCAAACCCGCAGCCAGTTGCGAAGCACTCTGCACCACCGCTTCACTGCGCACTAAAGGCTCTGGTGGGCGTTGCGTAGATAGTGCCGAGATGAAAGCCGGCGGTTGATTGGCAAATGCGGTTTTACCCACATCTTGCGTCACCACCGCTTGGGGCAAAACGCCTAAAATGCGCGATTTCAGTTGTGTTTCAAAACCGTTCATCACCGATAACACGGTCACCAAAGACATCACGCCGATCGTAATCCCCGCCGTCGACATATAAGAGACAAAGCGGCTAAAACGATCACCAGAACGACCGCGCAAATAGCGTAAACCAATAAAAGCCGAAATCGGATGAAACATAAATCCAACCATAGGAATAGAATGGCGCTACTGTAGCGAGAATCCCTGCGAGGTTGTAGCTTTTCTTTGCCAAATCTGTGTAAGAGGACGTTTATTTCACACCGATAACAATGACATACCTTGATTAGTTACTGCTTATGACGATAATCAACACAGATGTGAGAAGGAACCCTCTATGAATGACCAAGAATTCTTTACTGTTCACCATGCGCTAACCATTAATGTGGAGCCGCTGGCGGACCATTTCGCGCTCCCTTCTCATGAGATTTTTGAAGCGGAAATCCCCGCTCCATTTGTGGTAGCGAGTGAATTCAGCCAATTGGAACAGCTCAGTGACAGCGCGCGCATGGAGCTGAAAAACAGTGATTTCAAAAGTGTCCTGCAACTGCTTGAAGCGCAAAACTCAAAGCTCAATCTGCTCCTAACTTTTATGCTGTCACAGCAAGTCGATCCGCAATCACGCAGTACAACCACTCGTTTTGGCGCCAGTCAACTCACCTATTTGGCAAAAGCCCCCTTGGCTTTGGGGCAAAAAGTTCGCGTTAAGCTGTTTTTAGAATACCCAGCCGCAGCCATATACTGCTACGCTAGCGTGACCGAATGTAGCCAACAAGCAGAACACACCTTAGTAACTCTGAAGTATGATCTGCTGCGCGATGTGGATCAGGATTTACTGATCAAAGCCGCCCTATATCAACAGCAGCGCCTGCTGCGTCAACGCTCACTAGACCGAGAAAAACCTCAAGCGTGACTATGACTACACATTCCCTACTCTCTCTGTTCTCGGCGCAAGGTGCCGGAGACAAAAAAGCCATCGGTAACTTACACGGCTCTAGCCTTGCCTTGGCCATTGCTGAATTGGCTAACGCCCATACCAGCCATACTTTGCTGGCAGTTCCGGATCCGCAAACGGCACTCAAACTGCTGCACGAAATTGAGCAATTTAGCCACAGCGAAGTCGCTCTCTTCCCTGATTGGGAAACGCTGCCGTACGATAATTTTTCTCCGCATCAAGACATCATTTCTGATCGTATTTCGCGCTTGTATCAATTGCCAAGCCTGACGCGTGGCATCACGATTGTGCCGGTCAGCACTTTGCTACAACGCCAATCACCGCGTGACTTCTTATTGCAGCACACCTTAATCGTTAAGCGAGGTGACCTTTTCTCGCTCGATAAGCTACGCCTACAGTTAGAAAATAGCGGTTATCGCCATGTAGATCAGGTCTTTGGTCCCGGTGAATACGCAAGCCGCGGTTCGATTCTCGATCTCTTCCCAATGGGCAGCAGCGACCCGTTCCGGATTGATTTTTTTGATGATGAAATCGACACCATTCGCACTTTCGATCCGGAGAATCAACGGTCGATTGCTGAAATGGATGAAATTCGTCTGTTGCCCGCACATGAATTCCCCACCACAGCGGCAGCGATTGAAGAGTTTCGTAACCGCTGGCGTCAACGCTTTGAAGCGCGCCGCGAGCCTGAATCCATTTATAGCCAAGTCTCCAAAGGCACTTGGCCTGCGGGGATTGAATACTGGCAGCCGTTGTTCTTTGATCACAGCGAAACCTTGTTCGACTATCTCCCCTCCAACAGCCAGCTCTTAGTGGTTGGTGAATTGGAAAAGTCCATCGACCAGTTTTTGGCGGATGTGGATTATCGCTACGACCAACGCAATATCGACCCATTGCGCCCATTGCTACCACCGAATGAGCTTTGGCTGCGCAAAGATGAGCTGTTTGCCCACTTTAAAACGCTGCCGCAAGTTCAACTGACAAGCTCACCTATCGAGCTACGTGCAGGACGAATGAATGCCCAAGTACAGCCATTGCCCGTATTGGCCGTTGAGCATCAAAACAAAGAGCCTTTGGCAGCACTGCGCCAGTTTAGCGAGCAATTTGCTGGCAAAATCATTTTCTCTGTCGAATCAGAAGGTCGTCGTGAAGCCTTGCTTGAACTTTTGCAACGCATCAAACTGCGCCCGCAAAGCCAAAGTGAGTTCAGCATTGCCTGCCAACAAGCAGAGAAGTTCTCGCTAGTACTGGGTGCCGCAGAGCGTGGATTTATTTATGGTGACAACCAAATTGCCCTGATCTGTGAAAGCGATTTACTGGGCGATCGGGTGATTCAACGTCGCCGTAAGAAAGATCGCAAAACCGTCACCAACAGCGATGCGGTGATCCGCAATCTTGCCGAGCTCAAACCGGGGCAACCCGTTGTACATATCGATCACGGGATTGGCCGCTACTTAGGGCTACAAACTCTCGAAGCGGGCGGCATGGTCAGCGAATACGTCATGCTGGAGTATCAAAACGAAGCCAAGCTGTATGTGCCAGTTTCATCACTCAACCTAATCAGCCGCTACTCAGGAGGTGCTGAAGAAGCAGCCCAATTACATAAACTGGGTGGCGAGGCATGGGTAAAAGCCCGCCGTAAGGCCGCCGAAAAAGTACGTGATGTCGCGGCAGAGCTATTGGATGTCTACGCTAAGCGCGAGATCAAACCGGGCTTTAAATTCCATCTCGACCGTGAACAATACGCGACCTTCAAAGCCACCTTCCCGTTTGAAGAAACCGATGACCAAGCGATGGCGATCAACGCTGTGCTGTCGGACATGTGCCAACCCAAAGCCATGGATCGTTTAGTGTGTGGTGATGTTGGCTTTGGTAAAACCGAGGTGGCGATGCGCGCGGCTTTTGTCGCAACCGATAATGGCAAACAAGTGGCGGTATTAGTCCCAACTACGCTGCTCGCTCAGCAACATTTCGAGAATTTCCGCGACCGATTTGCCAACTTGCCGATCCGCGTCGAAGTGCTCTCCCGCTTTAAATCCGCTAAAGAGCAGAAACTCATCCTACAAGACGTGGCGGACGGTAAAGTCGATATTCTGGTCGGCACTCATAAACTACTGTCGAGCGAGATTCGCTTTGCTGATCTTGGCTTGCTGATTGTCGATGAAGAACACCGCTTTGGGGTTCGTCAAAAAGAGAAAGTCAAAGCGATGCGGGCGGATGTCGACATCCTCACTCTCACTGCAACGCCGATTCCGAGAACGCTCAATATGGCGATGAGTGGTATGCGTGATCTCTCCATCATCGCCACACCACCAGCACGTCGATTAGCGATCAAAACCTTTGTGCGCCAAAGTGAGGACAGCGTGATCCGTGAAGCGGTGCTGCGTGAAATTATGCGTGGTGGTCAGGTGTACTTCCTGCACAATCAAGTCGAAACCATCGACAAAGTAGCTGCGGATTTAGAAAAACTGGTTCCTGAAGCGCGGATTACTGTTGCCCACGGGCAGATGCGCGAGCGTGAGCTGGAAAAAGTGATGAACGATTTCTACCACCAGCGTTTCAATTTACTGGTGTGTACCACAATTATCGAAACTGGTATCGACGTTCCGACCGCGAATACCATCATCATGGATCGAGCCGACAGCTTAGGTTTGGCTCAGTTGCACCAGTTGCGTGGCCGTGTGGGCCGTTCGCATCACCAAGCGTACGCCTACTTGTTAACCCCGCCGCCCAAAGCGATTACCAAAGATGCGGTCAAACGCCTAGAAGCGATTGCCTCTTTAGAAGATTTAGGAGCGGGCTTTACTCTGGCCACACACGATTTGGAAATTCGTGGTGCTGGAGAACTGCTAGGTGAAGAACAGAGCGGCCAAATTCAATCTATCGGTTTTACTTTGTATATGGAAATGCTTGAACAAGCAGTTGAAGCCCTGAAATCGGGTAAAGAACCCGCGCTGGATGACTTGCTGCGTGAGCAAACTGAAGTTGAAATGCGCCTACCAGCCTTGCTGCCGGAGGATTATATTCCGGACATCAACACCCGTTTGTCGATGTACAAACAGATTGCTAGCGTCGCCAGTGAAGATGAGTTAGTCGAGCTCAAAGTCGAATTGATTGATCGCTTTGGTAAATTGCCTGACGCCGCGTTAAACTTACTCGCCATCGCCGAACTGAAGCTTAATGCTATGCGTCTCAAAGTACGTAAAATTGAAGCCCATGAACGTGGCGGATACATCGAGTTCTATCCCAATGCTGACATTAACCCACTGTTTTTGGTTAAACTGCTGCAATCGCAACCTAAGCAATTTGCGATGGATGGGCCGACCAAATTTAAATTTACCTTACCGTTGGTTGAACGCAGTGCGCGCATTCAATTTGTCGCTGACATGTTGAACGATTTCCAGCAAAATGTGCTACCGGCGATTTAAGTAATTAACCAGATGTAATAACCCAGTGTGAAACACTGAACAACGGAGTGACAATGAAAAGATTGATCCCACTGCTGCTGTTGCTAATCGCAATGCCCAGCATGGCGGCTCGGCAGTTTGATATTGAAGTGATCATTTTTAAACGTGCGGTAAATGCTGAAAAAGTGAGTGAATCTTGGCCCAATACGCTTCCTGCGATTAATCTTGATCGTGCGGGAAGTTTTGCTGACGTGAGCTTTCGCCAAGATAAAGGCGTCATGTTATTACCATCGTCACAATACCAACTGACCAACGAAGCGCAAAAGCTAAGAAACCATGCGGGTTTTAATGTCTTACTGCATACTGCTTGGCGTCAAAATGATCAGGGTCGACAATCGGCTCCCGTCTTCCACATTCAAGCCGGACGTGATTTTTCAGGGCAATTCCAAGCTGATGGTAACCCAATCGGCAACACAGCCATCGCCGCACCAGTTGATGGCGTAACTGAAATGAGCATTGCCAAACCACTGTATGAATTGGATGGTACTTTACAGATTTATGTTCAGCACTTCTTATTTGCTGAAGCATTGCTGGATTTAAAACAGCCTGCGGTTCGTGAAGTGACTTTACAAGACTCACCACTTCAGTTGAAGACGGCGCCAGAAGATCAAGATGCCACTGTCCAAGCCGGATTGTTGGAATCCGTTTCGCCCAAAGTGGAAGAAGAGACGTTCTTGAAAAGCTACCGCCTTGACCAAAAACGCCGTATGCGCAGTGGTGAAACACACTATTTAGATCACCCACTCATGGGCATGATCATTCAAGTACGCCGTGTCGCTGAATAACTTTTGTGGAGTTTGAACTCAAATCCCGAGTTCAAACTCCTTTTCCTCTCTATTCATCTCCCCTCATTAGTCTCATTTAATCCATCCGTTTCTCAGATACGAAAATGAGATTTGTCAAAGAGATAAGAACCCGTCCACTTACTTTCCAATAAGGTTGAACCCGACCTCCACCGCCGCCCATAATCCAAACGCTTTGAGTGTTTCGACGTAGCAGCCATTTCCATCAGCTGTTAATTACTCATATATCAATAAAAGACACCACGCCGACAACACAAAGATCCCCCACTGGATAAACCCATAAGGTCAACCAATGAAAACCAAACTTTCTTTCTACACCATGAGTGCTCTCGCTTTAGGTAGCTTACTCACTCAAGGTTTAGCGCTTGCTAATGACGAAATCCCGACCAAATTAAAATGGTCTTGGTCTACCAGCACTTTTCATCCTGAATCCAATCAGGTAATAGCCGCCCCATTGCTGTGCAATTAAATGATGATAACGGTGATGGAAAGATTGATGAAAAAGACACTGCCGATATCATCGTCGTGACTTTTGAGGGTAACCAATACGCTAACGGAGGGTATATTCGCGCTCTGAGTGGTGTGGATGGCTCTGAATTATGGAGTTATAGCAATGGCGGAGTCATTGCTGATGCTCGTTATTCACCCGCGGCGGCGGATCTGGATGGGGATGGGCTGATTGAAATCGTGTCTACCAGCGCGCTATCCCCTTACATTACGATTCTTGATCACCAAGGCAATATCAAAAAGCAGCTGTTGAAATCCGCCTCCGGTTGGCGCTCTGTCGGTGACATTGCCTTAGCCGATATTAATGGCGATGGCCACCTTGAAATTCTTGCTGCAGACGGCGTGTATAGCTACGAGTCGGGCTTACTGTTTAGCCACGATTGGGCTCCTAGCTCCATCGCCTTCGACAGTAATGGCAATGGTCAGAAAGAAGTGTTCGCAAATGGTGCGCTCTACCAAAATAACGGGGCTTATCTCTGGCAATATCAAGCCAATGATACGGTTTGGTTCTCTTCTGTGGCTAACCTTGATGGCGATAACAGCCCAGAACTGGTGGTTTCAGTTCCTGCCTCTCTAAATACAGCCCAAAACAGTGAGATTGCAGTTCTAGAGCATGACGGCACCATAAAATGGCGAGTGAATAACTTAGACAACCCTGGCGGCAGCGTTCAAGCCGTATCTCACTTTTTGGGCACGCAAACCGAAAGTGTAGGTCAAATTGCTGGTCAATCGTCGGTATACGGGTATACCGATTGGGCGAATACCGCACGTATTCTCGCGGGCAGTGATCATCAGATCGCTATTCGTTCTGGTTCGATTGTCGATGCAATTGGTGCCAATAGTCAAAGCATGGTCGGCGGTAGTGGTGGTTCATTACGTACGTTAGACACCTCCAAAGTACGAGCGATTGATGTCACCTACGGTAAATTCAAAGATTGGTGGAGCTATGGCATTCTTGAAATGAGCTTCACACTCGACAATGGTTCGAAAGTCACTGTCGGTTCAAAAGATTCTGCGTTTACTTACCTAGGGTTAGAGTGGAAAACCAAAACTATTCCTTATCTTGGTTTTGAGTGGCGTACCAAAACCGTGTCTTACTGGTTCTTTGGTTGGCACACTAAACAAGTGGCTTATTTAGCCCCGGTATGGAAAGAGAAAACCATTCCTTATTTAGCTCCAGTGACGTTATCGAAATCCACTACCGTCCATTATGACGTTCCGCAAGGCTCACAATTGCTCGGTATGAATGTTTGGAGCAAAGAAAAAGCCCTGCTCAAAAGTAAGCAGCAAGTCAATGCAGTACAGTTCTTAGTCGGCAACCTTACCGCAGATCAGTCCCACATGGGGATTGTGTATGCCGGTTACTACGCCGTAGATATGTATGATATCAATGGCAATAAAGTATGGTCTGTCGCTAATGATGATTTGAACAGCGGTAAAATCGGCGTTTCTGCCTATGATTTTACTGGTGATGGCATTGACGAAGTGTTAGTTCAAGATCGTCTCAGAATGCGTATCCTTGATGGTAAAACAGGGCGTGTACTTAGCACCATCGCAAACTCCTCTGGCACGTTGTGGGAATACCCTATCGTTGTCGATCTGGCGGGCAATGACAATGCTGCGCTGATCATGGTGGCGAATGACTACGATCGCGAAAGCAAAGTCAACCACGGTGTGTTTGTGTATGAGTCTGCCGATCCTAGCAAGCCTTGGAAAAAAGCGACGCGAGTTTGGAATCAGTATGCGTTTAATTTCTCAGACATTAGCGCTACCGTTCCTACTGAAGCACAGCCAAGCTGGTTAACCCACAACAGCTTCCGTTCAGCAACCATTCGTACACCATTAAAATAACTCTCTGCATAACAGCCGCTCCTTTGGGGCGGCTGATTTACCTCACCGATTTCAATCTCGCCTTCTCATTCCAAAACAATTGATTTTCCACACTCTTATCTTGTTGCATATAATTAACCCAACGCTCATGAGTTTGCATAACAACAAGGATAAGCATGACTCCGGATTTTCAGATCGTTACTCAGCGCTTACAACTTCGGTTAATTACCCCTAGCGAAGCACCAGAATTGATGCAGCGTATTCGTCAATCTCAAACACTTCATCAATGGGTAGACTGGTGCCACGCGTTATTTAGTACACAAGAAGCCGAACAATTCATTCAGGCGACTCGGTTAAATTGGGTTAAAGCGGAAGCGTATGGATTTGGGGTTTTCGAACGTCAAACACAAACACTGGTTGGGATGGTGGCGATTAATGAGTTTTACCATACCTTCAATATGGCCAGCTTGGGTTATTGGATAGCGGATAATTGCCAGCGGCAGGGTTATGGTAAGGAAGCTCTTACCGCACTCATCCTATTCTGTTTTGAGCGCTTAGAATTAACCCGGTTAGAAATTGTCTGCGACCCCGATAATGTGCCTAGCCAAACGTTGGCGTTGAGATGTGGTGCCGTTCAAGAGCAGTTGGCGCCCAATCGATTCTTATATGCAGGGGAACCCAGAGCCGGAATTGTCTTTTCATTAATTCCCTAAACAGCAGATAAAAATAAAGCGGCACTCAACGCCGCCTTACTCGATAACCAACCAAAACTATTAATGCAGTTTAAGGTTTGGACGTAGAACACGGTTAATTCGTCCAACCAACATCATCAGCCCTGTTTTGAGCATGCCATGCAGCGCCATTTGATGCATGCGATACAACGAAATGTACACCACGCGAGCAATTCGGCCTTCTACCATCATCGAACCACGAGTTAAGTTACCCATCAGGCTACCCACGGTGGAGAAACGGCTCAAAGACACCAGTGAACCATGATCTTTGTAGACATAAGATTTCAGCTCACGGCCATACATTTTGGCAACGATGTTACGGAACGCCAATGACGCCATTTGGTGTGCCGCTTGAGCACGAGGCGGCACAAACTTTCCATCCGCTTGGGTACATTGCGCCAAATCACCAATCACGAAAATATCGTCATCACGGGTGGTTTGTAGCGTACCCTTAACCACAACTTGGTTAATACGGTTAGTCTCCAACCCAGCAATATCTTTCATAAAATCAGGAGCTTTGATACCCGCAGCCCATACCATGATATGCGCGGAAATTTTCTCACCATCTTTCGTGGTTAAGCCATCTTTTTCCGCTTTAGTCACCATCGTCATGGTACGAACATTCACACCTAACTTAGTGAGTTCTTGATGCGCCGCTGCTGAGATACGTGGTGGTAATGCAGGTAAAATACGCTCACCGGCTTCAATTAAGTTTACGTTTAACTTGCTTGAATCGAGATCACCGAAACCATAAGTACGCAGTTCTTTCACAGCATTGTGCAATTCGGCTGAGAGCTCAACCCCCGTCGCACCCGCACCCACAATCGCAATGTCCACGGTGCCTTGCCCATTTTTCGCGTGCAGTTTCAGGAACTCATTGTTCATTTCAGTACGGAAACGGTTGGCTTGTTCAGGGCTATCTAGGAAGATGCAGTGTTCTTTGACGCCTGGGGTGTTGAAATCGTTCGAGGTTGAACCAATCGCCAACACCAACATGTCGTATTCCAAATCGCGTTTAGGCATGAGCAGTTCGCCATGCTCATCTTTGAGCTCGCTTAACGTGATTTTTTTGTTTTCACGATCAATCGACTCTAAACTGCCGAGTTGGAAATCAAAGCTGTGATTTTTGGCATGTGCGCGGTAGCTCAGTGCGTCTACCCCTTCGTCCAGAGAACCGGTTGCAACTTCATGCAGCAATGGTTTCCAAAGATGACTTGAATTGCGGTCAACCAAAGTGACATTGGCTCGACCTTTGCGCCCTAGTGTGCGACCCAGTTTGGTGACTAGCTCTAAACCGCCAGCTCCACCACCTACAACGATAATTCGTGTCACAACAACAATCCTCAAATAAAGATGAATAATTATTATCCAGCCCGATCACTCGTGCTGAGGGAATCTGTTATAGCCATGACGTATTGTCCATCTTGGCATGCTTGGGTGAGGGTGAGTTACTCTCAGTGGCACGTTACGAGGCAGAAAAGGCTGCGCTAACACAAATAAATGGCAAGTTTTCAACTCGCTCTCAATTTTTTTTGACATTTATCAACAAATCTTTGCGTCAGTCATTATATAGGGCTGAATCTATCGCGCAACCACAGATTCACTCATATTCATTAGATTTTTTGTGGGTTTGGATAAATAAAAACAGCCTCAACATGAGGCTGTTAAACAATGCATACATCGACGAAATCAAACGGCTTTGAAGGCTTTCATCGCCTGTAGATGCTGAGCGATTTTTTTGAATTTGTGGGTTTGGGTTTCATCCCAGAGAATATCGTAGTAGTCCTGTAGCTCTTGCGCGGTTTTCTGGTTGTCATGGATTTCGTCCTGACGCGACAGTACCACTAAGCAGCGGCCTTGGTTTTTGGTACGAAATTTTTCAACACATTTAGTCGCGATGTCCTCGTACTCTTCAGGGCGATCAATACGTCCCTGCATTGTCAACTCAGGATGCAGATTAGGATTAAAGATAACTTGCTTAATTCCACACAAGAAGCCAATCCGTTCAGACCAATATCCGCCTAAACCAACGCCGCAAATCAATGGATGTGGATCGCCCGATTGTTCAATGGCTTTGTGCACTTCTTTCAGTAAGTGCTGCATATCATGCTTAGGATGTAAGGTGCTGTAATTAATGAAACGAACATCACTATCAATGAACTGCAATTGCAGCACTTTTTCATGGTTGCCCGGGCTGGTTGAATCAAATCCGTGTAAATAAATAATCATAATATTTCCCCCGTTCCTTGAGGTTTAATCTACCACGAAGATTATGGTTTTAAACAGCCTCACGGACATCTCCATAAAGAGAATCAGAAAAAATTTCTTTTCGTTGCCCAACGGGCATTTTGCCAAGCGCAATACGGTTAAAGAAATCCATCACTGTGTGCTCTTATAGGTGGCGAATCGCTGCTCTAATTGCTGTGCACATTGAAGATAAAGATCATCACCCCACAATTGATAAGCCAAGAGATACCATAACATTGCCATCATCATTGTGCGTGGCCGCCATGCTTGCACGCCTTCAACCCAGTCATCAATGCCAGAGAGTTCTCGCAATTGACAGTAACGAAACACGGCATCAAGCACTTTTTCTTCTGCCACATCAATACTCAACGCCAAGTCGATCCTTGGGTCAGCTAACGCCGCATATTCCCAATCGATCACTCGCTGACCTTGGGCGGTTTTCACCATGTTGTAACCGGCAAGGTCAAAGTGACAAAGCACTTGCCCGACATCGGCCAAATTAGGTACTGAACGCCACTGGCCATAAAGCGCTTTTACTGAATCTGTTTTCAGCTCTTCTCGAATTTGTAGCCAATAGTGATCGACCCGACCAAGATAGTTAAACGGCGCAACGGGAATTCGGTGTACATCCAACTCATGGATTCGGATCTGCGTTTTCAAGATGGCATCAAAAGCCACACCGTCGCGCAGTGACTCCCCATCAATCCATTCGACAAGCAAACCTTGATCATTAATTAATTCAGCTTTAGGGCCGATATGATCATGCTCAATCGCCTTGAGTATTTGATACTCCTGAAATCGGGAAATAGAAAAAGCTTTGGTGATGGCCGTTGCAGGTCGCCAGACAAAGGCTCTCTCGCCCGTCACGATTTTCCAACAACGATTAGTGAGACCTCCGGTTAAGGTCTGCGCATAGTTAGGTGGCACAGAGAAGAAGTGATTCAATGACAACAGTGATGGATCTAACGAGCTTGCTTCGCGCCACGCAATCTTTGCCATTGCCAACTCCTTCTCTGTGTTAGTGGATTACAAACCGAGTAAGCTCTTAGATTGTTGCTTACGGATTTCGGTTTCATCCGCCCATTCGATCAAACCTGTTTGTAAGTCCATCAAACGCATGGTCATTTTGTAGTAAACGTCTTTGTCACTACCCTCATTCTTTACAATGCTCGATAGGTTGCCGTATAGCATGTATTGAGCACCGACCATTTTACCAAATTGGATTGCTGTGCTTTGATTGACCAGTTCATCATTATTTTGGAAGTTCAGCTGATCGCGAACCGCTTCCACACGATCCATATCCACAAAACGGAACTTGCCAGAATTGAGCATTTTGGTACTGATCGTATCGGTGATTGATTCGGTATCGATATGTTCACTGGTTTTGTTCTTGATCCGCTCAACAAACACAATTGGTCGGCCATCTCGAGTAATGGCAGATACCGAACCCGACATCATCATGCTGTCGACCATTTCTGCGGCAATTTTTTGCAGATCGGTTGAACCAAAATCCACATTCACGGTTTCAACGGCTTGCGCATCACCATAACTGACTTTATTTGAACATCCCCCTAAGATAACCGCTAGACCTAGCAGGGCAATGACACTCTTTTTCATTGTGAATCCTCTTGAACTTACGTTTTATTCATTCGCTTCGCGAATTTGGACACGGAACTGCTTACCGTTCGGGTTCACCGAAACTTCAGTCAGAGACACGGTTTCCATACCTCGCAAAATGATGATTTTCCATGGGCTTAATTTCGTATTTACTTCAAGCCCATCATTGTCATACCAGTAAAAACGGTACTGTACATGCAGATCACTTTTCTGGTTGCTCTGCAGACGTACCACACCTCGGGTGTGACCATCGACTTCCGTGGTCGCGATATCTTCAATGCTCAAGCTTTTGCTCAACGCACTGTCATTAAATAATACTTGTTGTGATGCGCCATCGACCCGCAAACCTGCGGTATTGGCACTGCATCCCACCAAAAGTAACCCTGTTAATACAGCTAATAGCCACGTTTTCATTACCGTATCCCTAGTTGTTTATGCCAAATCGTCACACTGTTACTCTGTCTCGATAGCCAAACTAACGCGGTGCCTTTTTCTGGAACATGAAAGGTATAGTGAGACCCTGCAATATCCAGCACTTGATCACCCGCTTTTACCACTTGAGTTGCTGTATTGACAGTAGCGGGTAACGTTAACCAGCTGCGGGTATCCGGCTGCTCGGTTAAGGTATTCCAAATATTAAACACTAAATTAGCCACATCTTCTTCTTTTGTGGTCTCTTTACGGAGTTGGTCTTTAGCCACTACGCGTAAGGCTTGACGCAAAACCAGAGTAGGCATTTGCTCTGTAAGTGCCTGTCTAGCCATTAAGTTCACATCCGTCACTGGTGCGGGCTGCACACTCACCCCATTCAAACTGAAAGTCGCACGGTGAGGTATCACAGATTGCTCATAATACGGCAGAGCCAAAGAATACAACACGGTGTTTCCACGACTGTCAGATAGAGGTAAAGAGAGTCGCCATGCTTGTTTAGGCTGCACAATACCCTCCTCTTCAATTACGATCACGCGTGCTTGCGAAGCACTTAATCGTTGAGGCTCACCGTATTGTTGTTTAAGCGACTTGAGATCTTGTTGCATGCTCAAGCGCGTAGCAACTCTCAGCGTTCCATCAATCACAGCAGGGTTATTCGGTGCAACGGCTAACGCTCGACGGTAGTCAACATAGGCTGAGTTTAAATCATTGTCAGCCTCATAGAGCAACGCTGACAGATATAATAGATAACCATTTTGTACCGCTTGTAAGGTTTTGCCAGCATCGGGATACTGTGCTAACACGCTGCCTAAACTGGGAGATAAACCTTGTGAGCGCATGTCTTGCTCTGCATTAGCTAGCTCTTGCTCGCGTCTCTTTTTAGCGGCTTCTTGAACCTGATTCGCTCGGCGCATCTCAACCAGCGCACCATCAAGATCATTATTGCGCACATAATTTAACCCTAAGTACAGATGCAAAAAGCCCAGTTCATAATCTGCGGGTTCATACTCATTGAGGTTATCGTTAACAGCGAGCGAGCCCACACTGGTCGCGGTACTGCTCAGCGAAATAATGGCCCGATCTTGCTGTGCTTTAACCGCATTATCAGCTATCGACAAACTTTGCTGACTTTCTGAATATTGCTGACTCAGAAAGTAAACACGTCCTTTCTCAAGATTATCTAAAACATCACCAGCCACATAATCCGGTAATAATTGGCTAGCTTGGTCATATTGCCCTGCCGCAACAGACTGATATAAGCCACTATTTTGAGCACTATAATGGCTAAACAAATTGCCCGCGGTGAGGTTTGCACACCCCGCGAGCAAGACTGAGGTTATGGTCAGTACCAAGCGACGTTTGGGAAATTGCATGTATTGAACCATGGTATTGGTTACCCTATGGCACAGAAGTGCACAGGCTTAGCCCATCAACAGAGGTCCAAGAGGGCGACCTCCCACTAAATGCATATGAATATGATAGACTTCCTGACCACCGTGTGAGTTACAGTTCATGATTAAACGGTAACCGTTTTCTGCAATGCCTTCTTGTTCGGCGATTTTCTTCGCGACGGTAAACATACGCCCAAGGGCGAGTTCATCCTCGACTTCTACATCATTGACTGTAGGAATCAACTTATTAGGAATGATCAAAATATGGCTTGGTGCACGA
Source organism: Vibrio metoecus (assembly GCF_009665255.1). Classification (NCBI taxonomy): domain Bacteria; kingdom Pseudomonadati; phylum Pseudomonadota; class Gammaproteobacteria; order Vibrionales; family Vibrionaceae; genus Vibrio; species Vibrio metoecus. The sequence goes on along the minus strand of NZ_CP035686.1, from coordinate 858,445 downwards.
GGATGAATATCACGAAATGCAGTAACCAGCTCATCTTGATAAAGAATCTCAGCAGGAATCTCTTTGCGAACGATTTTACTAAAAATGGTTTCTTCCGCCATGACTGCTCCATATAAAGGTTTTGATTAAGAATTTTTCTGGATTGAGTATGCGTCAAGGCATGCTAAAGCTCAATAAAAAACACCGTACAGTTAAAAGAACCTGAGCAAGCTCACTGGTGAAAGGCTGTTTTTGTTGTATCGGTCATAAAATGCGATTCCCAACCTCAATACAATAATGATTATTTTGTTACTTTTTTAAGACAACATTTGTCTTTAATGAATTCTAATAAAAACGAGTTATGTTCGAGGGAGAGAAAATATGCAGGGTTCCGTAATCAGGCGTATGTACGCAGGATTTGCGCTGATCATTATTATGTTTGTGGTGACGGTCGCGATCATGCTACGTGGGATGAGCCAAATTCACAGCAACTTTGAAAGTGTGTCGAAAACATCGTTGCCGCTTGTGTCACTGTCTAACCAGACTAGCGTGCAACTGCTATCTGCCGATAAATCATTCAAAGACTTTCTGACCACGCAAGATATGACACGTATGGAAGGCATGCGTCAGGAATTTGCGAAATCAAAACAAAATTTTCAGACCGTCTTGGATGAACTCGGTCAAGCGAGCTTAAATCACCCCGAACTTGAACAACCTATTGCAGACCTAAAAAAACTGGAAGCGCGTTATTTTAACGAAGCAGATCTCGCGATGGATAACTATCAAGCCATGTTCGCTGCTCAAGCTGCAGTACAGAAATCCACCCGAGAATTTCAACGCCTCCATTCTGAGTTAAGCGTAGGGATGAAAGAATTTGTCGATAACAATGACAGTATTTCAGTCAAAGTCATGGCTAAAAGCTATTTCATCAAACTCAAAGATGCCGAGTTGATCACTTCGGATGCGTTAGCCAGCTCGGATGTCAGTTTCGTTGAAAAAGCCGTCAACCAGAATAAAAAGGCGGTGACTCATCTTAACTACGCCTATCGTGGCCTAGTAACCCAAATGCCACAGATTAAAGAGCGTTTTGATGATTTGGTCGCTAAATTCACCCAAGACATTGGACAAAAAGGTGGTGTACTCGATCAGCACAATGAATATCTACAAGCTCGTGCTGCGCTTTACGACAACATCGCCAATCTTGCGAGTGAAGTTGATAAAGCGATGACGATTTTGGGTTCTTTTAACCAAACTGCTAGTGATGACCTCAATCAATCTCTGACCGAGGCGGGTTCGGTTTACAAACAGGGTACGATCAAGGCTATCATCATTGGCATTGCAGTAGTGCTCTTAGCGACTGCGATTGGTTACCATATTGCGCATAGTGTGCGAGAGCCTGTAACACGTATTCTGAAAACATTAGAAAGCCTCACCCAAGGTAACATGACTCAACGCATTGAAATCCGTTATAACAACGAATTCAGCCGCCTCAGTCGTCATATCAATACCCTTGCTGATAGCTTGCACGATATTTTGCTCAAGCTGAACAATGCCTCCGATGATTTAACCGCAACGGCTTCGAACAACCAAAGCACCTCACTCAGCGCTCAAAGTAAACTCAATAGTCAACGTGAGCAGACTTCGAGTGTGGCCGCCGCAATGACAGAAATGGCACATTCAGTACAAGAAGTCGCAAACAGTGCACAAAACTCGTTGTCGATGGTTCAGCAGGTCGAAACGGCGTCTGAATCGGGTCGCCAGATCATGAGCACGAACATCAGTACTATTCGCCAACTGGAAACCCGTTTAATTGAATCGGTTGAAGCGGTGGGTGACTTACGCAAGATGAGTAGCCAAATTGGTTCAATTTTAGATGTGATTCGTAATATCGCCGAACAAACCAACCTACTCGCGCTCAACGCTGCGATTGAAGCGGCGCGTGCCGGAGAACAAGGACGTGGTTTTGCGGTGGTCGCAGATGAAGTTCGTGTTCTTGCCCAACGCACTACGCAATCAACGTCTGAAATCGAGTCGATGATCAGCAATCTGCAATCAAGTTCTTCACTGGCGAGCAAAGTGATTGAAAGCTGTATGCAGGATATGGAACTCTCTGTGGAACAAGCCTCGCACGCCAACAGCGCGATGGAAGAGATTCAAGCACTCATTATCGAAATCAGCCATATGAGTACCCACATTTCGCAAGCTGCAGGTGAGCAAAATGAAACCACGACGTCGATTGCGCGTAGTATCGAAGATATCAATCATATCTCTGATGAAAGCTACCAAGCGATGTCTCAGATAGCACAAACCAGTGCCAACTTGACCGTATTAGCCAATCAACAAAGTGAGTTGGTACACCGTTTTACCCTCTAAAATCGGTCAGCATTGATACCCTCAGTGTCAATTTTTCCACAAAGAGCGACTTTTAACCGGAGTCGCTCTTGTTTTTTAATCTCCTCATCATTATATGGTTAACAAAGCTTGCGCCACTTTTCTCTCTACTCATGCAAGCAAATCATGAGGATACTTTATGGCTATTCACGTAGGAATTATCGATCAGGACCCGGTTCGTTTAGTGACACCGCTGCTCGATAACCGAACTGTCAGCCGCCACATCATTTTTATTGGCGACCAGACTCAACAATTGATTTTTCAACGCCTGAGTGCGGTATTACAAAAGCGCAATATCACGACAGATTTTTTTGAAATTCCAGCAGGAGCCAATACTTCTGCCATCAAAAGTGCAATTCGTCATCTCGCCGAGACATTAAAAGCCCGTGGTGAGGATGTGAAATTCAACGCAAGTTGTGGCTTACGCCATCGCCTTCTCTCCGCTTATGAAATTTTCCGCAGCTACCATTGGCCAATCTTTGTCGTCGAGCCTAACAGCGACTGTCTCTGCTGGCTCTACCCAGATGGAAATCAAGATACTCAAGTTCAAGACCGCATCACCATTGCCGATTATTTAACCATTTTTGGTGCGCGTGGCGAATTTAATGAGCAGCAACTCCCACCGCAATTAGATCAACAGCTTTACCAATTAGGTGAACGTTGGGCAGGCAATGCTTTAGAGTTGGGGCCTGGTTTGGCAACCCTTAACTATCTAGCGACGACATGCCGTAAAGAACAGCGGCTAGATGTTGAGCTTTCAGAGAAACAACAAGGCTATCGAGAATTAAATCTACTGCTCAGCGATCTTGTCGAAGCCAATATTGCCCGTTATGAAAATGGAGTTCTTACTTTCAGCAATGAAGATGCACGGCGCTTTGCCAACGGAGAATGGTTAGAGACTCTCGTGCACAGCACTGTTAAGCAGATACAAGACGATCTACCCACCATTCAAGATCGCTCACTAAACGTGCAAGTTTACCGCCAACTGGGTGATAGAGAAGTACGTAATGAGCTTGATGTGGCAACCGTGGTCAATAATAAGCTGCACATTATTGAATGCAAAACCAAAGGGATGCGGGATGATGGCGACGATACACTCTACAAATTAGAGTCACTACGCGATCTACTCGGTGGGCTGCAAGCACGCGCGATGTTAGTCAGTTTCCGCCCGCTGCGCCACAACGACATAACTCGAGCCGAAGATTTGGGCCTTGCGTTAATTGGACCTGATGAACTCAAAGACCTGAAAAACCATTTAACACAATGGTTTAAAGCCGCTGGTGGCCATTGATTTTCAACCACCCCATCCTCGTTCGATTAAACGTTATCACCACAAAAAAGCCCGCAACACTGCGGGCTTTTTATCGATTAGATAATCGACTTAACAATCATCTTCCGTAAAATTCGATGGCAGCGTTGTTTTCATCTGATTCCAGAGGTGCCCGCTCGCAATACCATATTGACGAATAACGTGGGGAAGTTGCTCACGATCGCCACTTTGGCATACGGCTAATAGTTGACGATAAAACTCCATCGCCAATTCACGTGCTTCTGGATTCGAGAAATAGTAGCTACCAACACGATCATAGAGCTTTTTCAATCCGTTAAAGATCAAGCCATAAATTTGGTTACCTGAATGGAAAGCCAAACGCTGGAAAAGCATGTAGTCATAGAAATTGAATGTCTTCGCAAGCAAGATTTCTTGTCTTTTTAGCTCGTCTTTTTCACCATCTTCTTTAATATGCTGCTGAATTTTATCTGCATAAGGAGAAGCAGTAATAAAAGCATCCCACGATGGTGCACTCATCAATGCGTCACAAGATTCAATCACATTGATGATGATGCGTTCCGCACTTTCTTTATTCGTCTTAAAGGCATAGCGCATAAATATTGGGCTAATATTCGTTCTGGCCGCAAGAAGGTCCTCGACAATACTCGTGGCATTATCCGCATCAAGCGTCATCAAAGTATCAAGGATATGCAGCCCAGAAGTCTCCATAAACTGATTCACTTTGGTTGGTTTTCCGTGTTGGATAGTCAGCCAGCCATCACGCGCCAAACGCTGTAACACTTCACGTAATGTTGTACGTGTCACCCCGATTAACTCTGAAAGCTCACGCTCTGCAGGTAAGATGGAACCCGGTGGAAAGCGACCATTCCAAATACTTTCAATAATGTACTTCTCAGCGAAACCTGCTGGGCTTTTTGCCTTAATGACCATTAATAACTTATCCAATGCTTGTTTTATTTGGGTCGAATGGCACTCATCATACCACTACTTAGGGTGACTCGAAAACCAAGCATCGATAATCTTGTCACAAAGCAAACATAGTGTAATTACTCTAATTTAACTTACAGCAAGCATTGTGAATATTTTGTTGAATAATATGGGTTGCGAATATTTTCTAAAAAACCGAAAAACACAACGTATCTAAAATTAAATCGACATAGCTCACACTCTTCTATTTCTTATCAGCAAAATAAACTTACTCTAAAGAGGTATTTATTCCGAGTTAATATGTATTAAATTCAATTTCGCCTAACTCACGGCTTCTAAATGAATTTTTTATCAACTTTGTGCTATGCTTACACCACTTAGATCGCGTTTTTTAACGAAAGTTTAGTAACTTTTTATCATCATGATATTTGTTGTTGACTATTATTTAACGGCAAGTAGAGTGCGGTCGAAGTACGGAGTGCTTGTTTTTCTCAGGGAGTGACTCGGTAAGAAAATATTTTGGTTTGATAAAGTATTTTCTTACCGAGTCACTGTTGAAGAAGATTTTGTCTAAACACTAAGTCTGATGTTTTCGTGAGAACAGGCACGACACAAAGTCTATCTATAACAACAGCTAAAGAGTAATCATCATGCCGATGTCCCTCGGAAATGCGTTTATCAAGAACTTTCTTGGTAAAGCGCCTGACTGGTACAAACTTGCCATCATTGCTTTTCTTATTATTAACCCCATCGTGTTCTTTTTTATCAATCCCTTCCTTGCGGGTTGGTTGTTGATTATCGAGTTCATTTTTACCCTTGCAATGGCTCTAAAGTGCTACCCACTACAACCGGGGGGATTACTGGCCATTGAGGCGATTGCTATAGGTATGACAAGCCCTGCTCAAGTGAAACATGAGCTAGTCGCCAACATCGAAGTTTTACTACTGCTGGTGTTCATGGTGGCTGGTATCTATTTCATGAAACAGCTGCTGCTGTTTATCTTTACTAAGATCCTGCTTGGCATCCGTTCTAAAATTCTACTTTCGGTCGCTTTTAGCGTAACGGCCGCTTTTCTCTCGGCATTTCTTGATGCTCTAACCGTGATCGCGGTCATCATTAGTGTTGCTGTTGGGTTCTATTCGATTTACCACAAAGTGGCTTCAGGTCAGAGTATTCAATCTTCACATGACCATACCCATGATGATGCTATTCCCGAATTAACTCGTGATGACTTAGAAAACTATCGCGCCTTTCTACGATCACTTCTTATGCATGCTGGTGTGGGTACTGCATTAGGTGGTGTAACAACCATGGTGGGTGAACCACAAAACTTAATCATTGCGGATCAAGCAGGTTGGCATTTTGGTGAGTTTTTACTACGGATGGCACCAGTAACTGTGCCAGTTTTCATTGCAGGTATGCTCACTTGCATGTTAGTTGAAAAATTTCGCCTCTTTGGTTATGGCGCTCGCTTACCTGCCAATGTTCGACAAATTTTGCTCGATTTCGATTCGGAAGAACGTAAAAACCGCACTAATCAAGACGTTGCTAAGCTGTGGGTACAAGGTGCCATTGCGGTTTGGTTGATTGTTGGTTTGGCGTTGCATTTAGCAGCGGTAGGTTTAATCGGTTTATCCGTCATTATTCTCGCCACCTCTTTCACAGGTGTGATAGAAGAGCACTCGTTGGGCAAAGCGTTTGAAGAAGCACTGCCCTTTACGGCTTTGCTCGCCGTATTCTTCTCTGTAGTTGCCGTGATTATTGATCAAGAACTGTTTAAGCCCGTTATTGATGCGGTGTTGAATGTGGAAGATCATGGTGCACAGCTTGCCTTATTCTACGTGGCAAACGGCTTGCTCTCCATGGTGTCGGATAACGTATTCGTCGGAACCGTCTATATTACGGAAGTCAAAACTGCCTTAATGGAGGGGATGATTTCTCGTGACCAATTTGACCTACTTGCGGTAGCCATCAACACGGGTACCAACTTACCTTCGGTCGCAACCCCGAATGGTCAAGCCGCATTTTTATTCTTACTCACTTCAGCCCTAGCTCCACTGATCCGTCTGTCATATGGTCGCATGGTTGTCATGGCATTCCCATACACTCTCGCACTGTCAGTCGTTGGTTTTATTGGCATTATGTTCTTCCTTGAGCCTATGACGGATGTTTTCTACAGCTTGGGTTGGATCAATCACCATGTGGTGCCTGCAGCAAATACGCTATTGCAAAGTGGACACTAAATTTCAGTTGAACCTGAAACTATTCCAAGATAAAAAGCTCTGAGTATTCAGAGCTTTTCTTTTCAACAAGGATCATTTGTGCGTTTACTCTCCTCTTTAAAAACCTTTTCACAGTCGCGATTATCTTGGTTATTGCTACTGGCTTTTGTGGTGTTCTTTGAATTATGTGCACTTTACTTCCAGCATGTGATGCTACTCGCGCCATGCGTGATGTGTATCTACGAACGTGTGGCGATGTTGGGGGTCGGTGCGGCGGCTATCGTAGGTGTAATTGCTCCACAAAACCCACTTTCACGTTGGTTAGGTCTCGCCGCTTGGGGAGCAAGTAGCTATAAGGGTCTGATGTTGGCGATAGAGCATGTGAACTATCAATTCAATCCTTCACCTTTTGCGACTTGTGATCTCTTTGTGACTTTCCCGTCATGGGCACCGCTCAACCAATGGGCTCCTGCCATGTTTGAAGCTTACGGAGATTGCAGCAAGATCGTGTGGCAATTTTTGACACTTTCGATGCCACAGTGGTTAGTGATCATTTTTGCGGCAAACTTGCTCGCAGCAGGTATCTTCCTAATCGCACAACTAGCGAAAACGACACGCTAGTTGAACGTCAGAAAATAAAAAAGGCGCTGAATGCGCCTTTTTTATTTTCCATTAATCACGAATGGGCGATGGAGCCAGCACATCACGGTTACCGTTATGTCCAGGAGGACTCACAATACCCTGCGCTTCAAGCTGCTCAACAATCCGTGCCGCACGGTTGTAGCCGATTTTAAAGCGACGCTGCACACCAGAAACCGAACCTCGCCGTGTTTCTACAACATGTTCAACCACTTGATCAAACAGGGGATCGAGCTCTTCGTCTGATTCAGACTGCTCTCCAGGCAATAAGGCTTCAGGGCCATGATCGCCTTGAATGATATCGCTGATGTAATTTGGTTTACCTCGTGCTTTCCAGTTATTCACTACTGCATGCACATCATCGTCAGACGCAAATGCACCGTGAACACGGATTGTATGGCTTGAGCCTGGAGGGAGATAAAGCATATCACCCATACCAAGCAAAGACTCTGCCCCACTTTGATCCAAAATGGTACGCGAGTCAGTCTTAGTCGAAACTGTAAAGGCGACGCGAGTCGGAATATTGGCCTTAATCAAACCGGTGATAACATCGACAGATGGACGCTGTGTAGCCAAAATTAAGTGGATGCCTGCTGCACGCGCTTTTTGTGCTAAACGGGCAATCAACTCTTCCACTTTTTTGCCAACCACCATCATTAAGTCAGCAAACTCATCCACCACAACGACGATATAAGGCAGTTTTTCCAATAATGGCGGTTCACTGTCCATACTATCCCCCTCTTTCCAAAGAGGATCGTAGATTGGATGCCCAGCCTCAGCAGCCATCCGCAACTTATCGTTGAAACCCTTAATATTACGCACACCCAATACCGACATCAGTTTATAGCGCCGTTCCATTTCTCCCACACACCAACGTAGCGCGTTAGAAGCATCTTTCATGTCGGTTACAACTTCAGCCAATAGATGCGGAATCCCCTCATACACCGATAACTCAAGCATTTTCGGATCAATCATGATGAAGCGTACATCTTCAGGAGATGCTTTATACAGCATACTCAGGATCATCACGTTCACACCGACTGACTTACCAGAGCCAGTGGTACCTGCAACCAACACATGAGGCATTTTTGAAAGATCCGCCACCACCGCATCACCGGCGATATCTTGACCAAGCACAACCGTAGTCGGGGACTTAGACTCTTTAAACTGAGGACTCGCTATCACATCAGATAAATAAACGGTTTGACGCGACATGTTAGGCAGTTCAAGTCCGACATAAGGCTTGCCTGGGATCACTTCGACCACTCGTACCGCCATTGCCGATAGAGAACGCGCTAAATCCATCGATAGGCTGGAAATACGGCTAACTTTCACGCCTGGAGCTAAATCTAACTCAAAACGAGTGATGACCGGCCCCGGAAAAATATCCACCACTTGCGCTTGGATTTTATAATCTGCCAATTTTGATTCAACCAAACGGGCAATCTCTTCCAAGGCATCGCGATCAATAAAGTTTTCGCGCTTTTCTGGATGATAAAGCAGCTCTAAGGTCGGCATCGGTTCCGTAGGCTTGGGCAAATTCACCGATTTTTGAACTAAAAATGGGTTTTGCTTTGCAACTGCACTCGCTTGCGCTTCGGCAACCATGCTTTGAAACGCGGTGACATCACGATCTCCGGAATCCCCCTCCTCTTCCCAGTCTTGATCAAGAGTTTGGGACATGTTAACGGAAGGTATCTCGTCCAACTCATCCTCTTCATCTGACCAATTGAGGTTGGAAATACTTGGTTCAACCTCTTCATCCTCAACATTAATATTGAATGAATGGCTAAATGATTCGGAGCTTAGATCATCGTCTTCCACGTCAGCAATTGAGTGTGCTGGTATAGTTGGCTGAACTTGCTCTTGCATCCCATTCGGGGCAAGTGATAAGTTTTCCTGTTCCTCTGCATAGTCGTCCATTAAGCGGGCTTGTTGATCTAACTCTTCGATGGTGACATCCCACTGTTGGGTACGTGGTGGGTTAATTGGTGCCGGTTGGGTAACCCCCACTGATGGGCGTGGCAGGGCAGGTTCGGCCTCAAATTTAGGTTCATGGGTAATGACAGGAACATCTCGTTCTTCAGGCATATGAATGTTGAATCTACGCAAGTTTGCCGCAGGCTCTTCAACCTCAGGTTCCACAAAACTCAGCGTTGGTTCAAGGTCTTCAACATCATTCTCTTCAGCATCTTCGGCAGGTAATTCTGGCTTGACTAAAGCTGGTGTTACTCGCTCTGCTTTTTCACCACGCAGACGATTAAATACCCCCACAAAAAACGCAATGCTACGATCACCAATCCATTCAACGATTCGTAGCCACGAAATTCCTGTTAATAACGTAAACCCAGCTCCCCACAAAAACAGCAGGACTAATGTTGTTCCCAAAATATTCAAGGTCGGCAGAGCCAAACTGGTTAATACATCACCAATCACGCCACCAGATGAGAAATACCAAATATCATCAAAGTTGATATCCGCTAAACCACAACTGGTTAAGAGCACAATGGTTAATCCAAGTAACCTTGTTCCCCAGAGCGTAAAATCAATTTCTTCATCTTCATCACGTTTGCGTAATACGACCCAAGCAGCAAAAGCAATAATGAAAGGTAATGGATAAGCTAAAGAGCCAAAAACAAAAAACAGCGTATCAGCCAGCCAAGCACCAACTAAACCACCTGCATTATGAATATCCGCGCCCCATGCAGTTTGTGACCATGAAGGATCGGCAGGATTAAAACTAAATAGGGCAACCGCAAGAAAAATAGAAGACAAGAAAGCGAGAATGAGTCCACTTTCTTTTAGACGTTGTGAGCCATTGAGTCGAGAAGAGGCAACCTCTTCACTCGTTTTAATAATGGTTTCGACTTTATTTTTGTTCTCTTTGAACATAAACCAACTTGACTATGATTAAGGCCGTTCATACTGCGCAACACTATACGCAGTTTCATGGCGTTGAAACAGTCCGAGCGGCTAACGCCGCTCGGTTTGTTTGGAGATTTAACCATATCAAGGGCAAAAACCCAATTCGCGAAAGTCAGAATGTGGAAAGATCTCCAACATTCGCTCTGAGTTAGCGAGTTTTAATCACTAATTGGTTGGTTTGCTTAACTTCTTCCATGACCACGTAAGTACGTGTGTCATTTACACCAGGTAAGCGGAGTAAGGTGTCACCTAACAAGCGGCGATAAGCCCCCATATCCGATACACGGGTTTTTAGCAGATAGTCAAAATCACCGGAAACTAGGTGACACTCTTGAATATCATCTAGCTTTTGAACCGCGGTATTAAACTGTTCAAATACATCGGGCGCACCACGATTTAACGTAATTTCAACAAACACCAATAGTGATGCATCCAAATACTGAGGATTCAATAACGCGGTGTAGCCGGTAATAAATCCTTGACGTTCGAGACGACGAACACGCTCAAGACACGGTGTAGGTGAAAGTCCTACACGCTTTGATAATTCTACGTTTGAAATTCGACCGTCTTTTTGCAATTCATTCAATATATTGCGATCAATACGGTCTAAGTCCTTAGACGGCTTCTTATAACTATCCACCATTTTTTATTCCACCTTATTACTTCCCTGCAAAAAAATATACTACAACTTCTTAATATTTAGCATCAAATTTTTCACACTAGTCACTATACTAGCCACAAATTCGATAGAACAACCCTACATATAGTCAATACAACCAAATTAATCTAAGGAGTTAGGATGATCATTGGCGTTCCTAAAGAAATCAAGAACCACGAATATCGTGTGGGCATGATTCCAGCTAGCGTGCGAGAACTTGTCACACACGGTCACCAAGTTTACGTAGAAACAAATGCCGGTTCCGGCATTGGCTTTTCAGACGATGATTACATCGCTGTAGGCGCATCCATTCTTCCTACCGCTGCAGACGTATTCGCGAAAGCAGAGATGATTGTAAAGGTCAAAGAACCTCAAGCTGTAGAGCGTGCCATGCTCAAAGAGGGGCAAATTTTATTTACTTATTTGCACCTCGCTCCAGATTTTCCACAAACTGAAGAGCTAATCAAGAGCAAAGCTGTCTGCATAGCCTATGAGACTGTAACAGATAATATGGGTCGTTTACCACTATTGGCTCCAATGTCTGAAGTTGCGGGCCGGATGTCCATTCAGGCTGGCGCTCAAACATTAGAAAAATCTCACGGCGGTAGCGGCTTATTGCTCGGCGGCGTACCCGGTGTAGCTCCTGCCAATATCGTCATCATCGGTGGTGGCGTTGTCGGCGCCAATGCTGCTCGTATGGCGATTGGGTTACGTGCAAATGTTACCATCTTAGATCGCAATATTGATACCTTACGCAAACTCGATGAAGAGTTTCAAGGCCGAGCTAACGTGGTTTATTCCACCACAGATGCTATCGAAAAATACGTATTAGAAGCAGACTTAGTGATCGGGGCGGTACTGATTCCCGGTGCAGCAGCTCCCAAACTGGTTACCAAACAACACATTGAGCGCATGAAACCAGGTTCTGCAGTCGTTGACGTTGCTATCGATCAAGGCGGCTGTTTCGAAACCTCTCATCCAACTACCCACGCAGAACCGACTTACATCGTTGATGATGTCGTTCATTATTGTGTGGCTAATATGCCTGGTGCTGTGGCGCGCACTTCTACCTTTGCTCTTAATAACGCCACGCTACCATATATCGTTAAACTCGCCAATAAAGGCTACCAAAAAGCCTTATTGGAAGACGCAGGATTTTTAAAAGGCCTCAACGTAATTCACGGAAAAGTGACTTATAAAGAGGTAGCAGAAAACTTTGGCCTCGAATATGTCGAGCCAGCCAAAGCGATTGCGATGTTTAATTAATTTTTCTGAGAGCCGATATTATCGGCTCTCTCCTTTTCGACGCTGAGCGTTTACCACCAAATTTCGTGGCGTTACCTTACGGTCACAAAACTCACTCAGGTTGACTTCATAGCCGTTTTCCTGCAAATACAGCGCCTTATCTAGCACAAGCCAAAGCTCTAGCAGCCGCCGGAAACCATCTTGAACTAGGCTTATCCGTTCCATTTGCCAAAATCGCTGATATCCAATACTCTCAAAGTAAGCAAAATCAACTTCAGTAAAATCCACTGCAATATTTTTTTCTTGCACCGCCCACTGGCAAAATTCTGCAAATCCTTGGTTAAGCTTGGATTTTTGAATACTGGGAACTGGCGTATAAGAAGGACAATTACACACTTGGCTCATTAAGGCATCAAAACCAAAGCGGTAAACCATCTCTTGTTGACGATGTCTCTTAACGCGGTCACCACCCGTCACAGTTTCTTGAAGCGGTAATCGCAGCTCTTGGCGAGTCAGGGTAAGAGCAGAACGCTGCGCAACACTCGACATGCATTGATACTGCTCCGTTTGAGTCAAATGGTAACAACAAGGAGAAAAGCTGATGGCATCAGCATGAGCAGATGTCGCGTACTGCAGCATCTTTACGTGTAAATCACCACACGCATGTAGCGCAACAGCGTGAGTATTGGGTTTAAACAAAGCGGCTGAACGCTCATCCAATGCATCCCCCTGTACAAACTGCATCGGCAGCTGAAGTGAGTCCGCATCTTTCTGCCCAGAACAGCAAAGCTCAGCTTGATACTCAAAACTGACCACGGGTTGCTGACTCACACAAGCCAAAATGCGCCCTAAATAACCTTTACCTGCACACCACTCTAGCCATTCATTTCCTTGATGATGAGCGATAAGCACTTTGCTCATTGCTTCGATCTGCTGCCATTTGCGCCCAGGGATTCCTTTGTCAAAGAACTTAGGCAAACGTAATGCCGGCAATGAACAAGACTGGATGGCAATTGTGTTTTTGACCTCATCCAACTGTGGGAAAAAATCAGACAGAATGGAGAATAGATGCTCAGGTTCAGCCTTGTATTGCTCTATCTCACTATGAGTGAGCGAATGCAACCAAGCGGTTAACGTAGGCTTTCGTCCTCCCCAAGGCACATCGGCCAAACGACAAGCGTGAAAAGCCTCATAACGCCAAAAAGGTTGTGTTTGGGTTAAGAATAAATCGAGTAGTTTGAACTGAGCTTGCATGCTTCCTCCAATGGGTGAGCCATTCTAGGAGGAAGCACAGCGAAGTGAAAGTAAAAGCGCGTTAACGTACCGGAAGATCAATGTCCTTAAACATTTCAGCGATCTCAACATTAGATTTAAGCGAAATTGCCTGTTCAACTACAGGACGAGTCAAATGTGGAGCAAAACGCTCCATAAAATCAAACATATAAGAACGCAGGAAAGTACCACGACGGAAACCAATACTGGTTGTACTGGCACTAAAAATGTGGCTCGCGTCGATGGCGACAAGATCGGTATCCTGTTTTTTATCAACGGCCATACTCGCAATTACCCCCACACCGATACCCATGCGCACATAAGTCTTGATCACATCCGCATCCGTGGCAGTGAACACCACTTTAGGTGTCATACCAACTCGGTTGAATGCACTGTCCAGCTCTGAACGGCCCGTAAAACCAAACACATAGGTCACTAATGGGTAAGCAGCCAGATCTTCGATCGTTACCTGTTCCTTCTTAGTCAGTGGGTGATCTTTCGGAACAACAATCGAACGATTCCAGTGATAACAAGGCAACATGATCGCGTCTTGGTACAAGTGCAAGGCTTCCGTCGCAATCGCAAAATTGGCTGTACCTTTTGCAATCGCTTCTGACATTTGAGTTGGCGTACCTTGGTGCATGTGTAAAGAGACTTTGGGATAACGTTTGGTGAAACCTTTGATCACTTCAGGTAAGGCATATCGAGCCTGTGTATGGGTTGTAGAAATATTCAACGTCCCCATTTCTGGATGAGTGTGTTCAGACGCCACCGCTTTAATGCTTTCTACTCGCGAAAGAATTTCAGTTGCGATCCGTACAATATGCTCCCCCGCTGGTGTCACTTGTGTCAGATGCTTGCCGCTACGCTCAAAAATCTGAATCCCAAGTTCATCTTCCAATAATCTGACCTGTTTACTGATCCCAGGTTGTGAGGTATACAGATTTTCCGCGGTCGCAGACACATTCAAATTGTGATTGACCACTTCAACGATGTATTTTAACTGCTGCAGTTTCATCTTTTTCCCATAATCCCTTGCGATGCTTTGCCACATACACACATATTTTATAATTATTAGTTATAACGCTTCAGGACAACAATTCCTAGCCTTTATCGAAAGAAGCGTGATTTGAATATTCAGCATCTTGCGTATCTGATGAAAAAATTGCCACGTAACCCTCAAAGTCGTTGCGGAAAAGCGGTTTTTGCTTGATAAAACAGGAATAATCAACAGAGTAAATTGTCGGGATTACAACGAGCGTGTATCCTTAATCGTTAGCCATTGAAAACTGAAGATACGGATTTTATGAATATAGGTTTAATCATTGCTCTGGTGGCCATTTTGCTTATTTTGGTTCTTGGCTACAACATCATGTTGCAATATAGAGTGAAGGTCGAAAGTGCTAAGAAGCAAGAATCTTCACGTTATGTTGCGATCATTGATGCCACTGAAGATCTTATCGGTAACGCTCATCACTTACCCTTCAGTAAAGAGCTATTAGTCTGCTTGAACAATCGCATTCTTGATGCACTCCAAAGCATGTTTGACCTTGACCCTAAAAATAAGCAACTCGCTCAACGAATTGAAAATATGAAAGGTCAAATCAACCACCTGCAACAAAGTCATCCTGGTGGTGAAAGTACATCCTTTAAGGTACCAAGTAGCGATAAACAAGCCATCATCATGCTCAAGCTCGTCAAGCGTCTACGTGATACGATCCGCAGCGAACACAACAAAGGCCGTTTTGAAACCCAAGCCTATGTAGCCGAAAATGCTCGCTTAGAAACCATTCAGATCCGTATCAACATAGAGAACGTTATCAAACGCGCTAATGACTCTATTTTGCGTGGTCAACCAGGTACCGCAATTCAGTTGCTACGTAAAGGAATCGATGTATTAGCGTCTAAAAATGATAGCTATTCGAACCAAGCTCGAGAAAAACTACAAACCATGTATGACGAGCTCGAACAAAAACGCCAAAACAAAACTGCGTCTGATTTACAACAGATCGAAGAGAATGAGCGTAAAAGCGATATGGATGTGCTCTTCGGCGAAAAGAAAAAGTGGTAGTATTCCGCGATATATTGATTTGATTAACTTCAGGCCGCTTATGCGGCCTTGCTATTAAATAATGACCATGATTTATTCCTCTACCATTCAACAGCTCTTAGAACCGATTAACCATTTCTTACTATGCCCTACTCCAGACTCATGGATAGCCGAAGCACGTAAACCAGAAAATTTGCGTATTCTACTTTTAGACCATTTACTGTGTGAATTAAAAGCAGGTCAATCGGCTATGTTCCTGATCCGTAAATATGCGGTCGACAAAGACAGTGAAGTATCGCTATTGGATTGGCTTAAGCCTTATGAAGATTTTGCGTACCGCAAAATTGGAGATATTGGCTCGCTCAAAGGAAAAAGCCAAATTTCTAAAGCGATCATTGCTAAATCTGACTCGCCATATAGCCAAGATCTGATCGACAAAATGGTGTTACTGATAAAAGAAGAGTTACACCATTTCTATCAAGTATTAGAAATCATGCAGGCACGCAATATCGACTATGAATCAATTCCTGCTAGTCGTTATGCGAAAACACTTTTATCACACATGAAAACGCATGAGCCTCAGACTTTGATAGATAAATTGATAGTAGGCGCTTACATTGAAGCTCGATCCTGTGAGCGCTTTGCTAAACTCGCGCCTTATCTAGATGAAGAAATGGCGAAATTCTACATTTCTTTGTTACGTTCAGAAGCACGCCATTATCAAGATTACTTACAGCTCGCAGAACAAATTGCCGGCCACGATAATGCTGAACGTGTAGCTTATTTCGGAAGGATTGAAGCGGAATTGATCTCAAGCCCAGACTGTGATTTCAAATTTCACAGCGGAGTTCCAAGCTAAACCATAAAATTAAGCCCTACAAAAGGTAGGGCTTGATGATTACATAGCGCTCATCTTCATCCAACTAGGCTAAAGAACGATTAATTTCTTGCAAGACGAGTGCAGGTTGCTCAGCCTGAGTGATAGGTCGACCAATCACTAAATAGTCGGAGCCCACAGCAATAGCTTGCGCTGGCGTCATAATACGGCGTTGATCGCCTTGTTCAGAACCTGCTGGTCGAATTCCTGGTGTAACGAGTTTGAATTCACGCCCCAAATTTTGCTTCAACAGTGACGCTTCTTGAGCTGAGCACACAACACCATCAAGGCCTGAATTTTTGGTCAAAGTAGCCAGCCTCAATACATGGTCTTGTGGTGAACTTTGAATTCCAATCCCTTGTAAATCAGAAGATTCCATACTGGTTAAAACCGTAACACCAATCAGTAATGGACGATCTTTTCCATATGGTTCTAATATTTCACGTGATGCCGCCATCATACGCTCACCACCACTAGCGTGAACGTTTACCATCCATACCCCCATCTCAGCGGCAGCTTTCACCGCCTTTGAACAAGTATTGGGAATATCGTGAAACTTCAGATCCAGAAACACAGAAAAACCGCGCTTATGTAGTTCACGGACAAAATCAGGGCCAAACAGAGTGAACATCTCTTTACCCACTTTTAATCGACATGAGCTTGGGTCGATCTTATCCACAAACGCGAGCGCATCCGCGAGATTGTCATAATCCAGTGCAACAATCACTTTTGGGTCGTTCATCGTTTCTCCTATCTGTACAACATGTTTAAAAAAAAGCAGCCATAAATAGCTGCATAATACTTCTGAATGCTTTAATTACTCACCGTCTAAGCCTCTGATCGGTTTAATTGAACCCCAGTTCTTACACGAAGGACAATGCCAATAGAGTGAATGCGTTGAAAACCCACATTTACGGCAGCGGTAGTGTGGTTTTACTTTGAGCTGTTCTCCCACCAAACGCTGCAGTGTCGATAAACTGGCTTTCGCTCGACCCTCTTCTGCTTCCGCAATATGGTAATCAATCAGGCGATAAAAACCTTTCATTGTGGGATTCTTAACCAACTGTTTGGTCAATATTTCTTGTGCCGCCGCAGTGCCTTCATGTTGAGCTACGAGCTGAGCTAGCATTAACTCTGCAGATACCCCAGCTTTGTTGGCAATACAGCGACGTAAAAAGTCAATGAGATCTTGCTCGCGGCCCAAGTGGTGGTAACACTCCGCTAAGGTATTAAGCACTTCACCAACAAAATCAACATCTTGTTCAATAACTGCTTCTAAATGGTCAATGGTTTTTTGGTAGTCTTCATTTTGTAGGTAAAGCTTACCAAGTGAGATCGTAGCACGCACACACTTAGGATCTTCTTGTAATGCTTTTTTAAACCACTGGACTGCTTTGCTGTCATTACCATCTGCTTTTTCAAGCATGGCTAATTCACAGTAAAAGTGTGCAATACTGCCTCTCATCCGCTTACGCCCTAACTTTACCAACGCTGAGGCACATTCAATAGCCTTGTGCCATTCACGAGTTTGTTGGTAGATAGCGGTGAGTTGTTGAAGAGCGGATTCACGATGCTCAGGTTCATCAATCAGCTGCTCAAGAATTTTTTCGGCTCGGTCAAGAAAACCTGACACCATATAATCTTTTGCTAGTTGTTGTAGCGCGAGGTTTTTCTGATCAACCGTTAACCCAGATCGAGAGATAAGATTCTGGTGAATACGAATAGCACGGTCCACTTCACCACGAGAACGGAAAAGATTACCAAGCGCTAAGTGAGTATCGATAGTTTCGTTATCGACTTGAAGTAATTCAATGAAGTGATCGACGGCTTTATCCGATTGATCAGAAAGCAGCAGGTTTAACCCCGTTACATATTGCCGTGAAATTTGATGAGATTGTTTCTGCTTGTCTTGCTGGGCACTACGATGTCCCATATACCAACCGTAGGCGGCGGCAATTGGCAATAACAAGAACAGTATTTCTAACATTGAAAAGCAGCCTTATCCGGTATGCACTTTAGTTTCAGGCGCCGATTGCTGATTGGCTAATTTCAGCTGTTTTGACAATTTTCTGATTCTCAGCTGCGATTTCAGGTGCATTGCTCCGAAGATCGCACCTGCACAAGCAAAACCTATAATAAAAACACCACCTAACAATGTAGACAGATGAAATTCACCTTGAGCCAGCAAATAGTTGAAAACCACAACCGACTGATTTTGAGAGCCTAGGGCTAATGCGATTAAGAAAAGAGCGAGTACGGCGACTATCTTTATAATTTTCATAAGTCATTACCTTTTCACAAATTGGCACACAGATTATGCAGGAAAATGGCGAGACAAACCACGGCTAAGTAAGCTTGCTTTCATAAAAAAGCGGCACACTGAATCAGCATGCCGCTTATATGAACAAACTTTACTCAATACCTATTACAAGTTAACGCGTTCACGTAACTCTTTGCCTGGTTTAAAGTGTGGAACGTATTTACCTTCCAGTTCAACCTTATCGCCAGTTTTAGGATTGCGACCAACACGAGGCTCACGATAGTGCAAGGAAAAGCTACCGAAACCACGAATCTCGATGCGCTCACCCGCTTCTAACGTAGAGGCCATATGCTCAAGGATATTTTTTACCGCATCTTCGATCTCTTTTGCAGATAGATGTGTTTGTTCTGCACAGAGTCTTTCAATCAATTCGGACTTAGTCATAGTTTCCCTCTTCGAGTTTTTACTGCTTAATTATAGTCAGTAATATCAATTCCAACAAACACTTGATTTATATTGTAGAAAAAGAACTCGGCGTTGGGCGAGATCTCACATCGGGTTTGTGGTGCTATTGATAAGAGTGAGCGCTCAACTGCACTTTCGCAACTTTTCATCGTGAATCTTAGGTCGCGATCATGAGATTACAAAGACAAAAAAGGAGCCTTGCGGCTCCTTTTATCTTTTAGCGTTTGGCTATTATTCGCCTTTCGCCGCTTTGAAAGCGTCAGCCATAGCATTACCGAACGCAGCTTCATCTTGCTTGTTCAGAGTTGCCATTACTTCTTGCTCTTCAGCTTCGTCTTTCGCTTTGATAGACAGGTTGATTACGCGGTTTTTACGGTCAACACCAGTAAATTTCGCTTCAACTTTGTCACCAACGCTCAGGATCAGTGATGCATCTTCGATACGATCACGTGATACTTCAGAAGCGCGGATGTAACCTTCTACGCCGTCTTCCAGCTCGATGGTTGCGCCTTTAGCGTCAACTGCAGTTACAGTACCGTTAACCAGAGCACCTTTCTTGTTGTCTGATACATAAGCGTTGAATGGATCATTTTCCATTTGCTTGATGCCCAGAGAAATACGCTCACGCTCAGCGTCTACTGCTAGAACAACTGCAGAGATTTCGTCGCCTTTCTTGAATTCACGAACTGCTTCTTCTCCTGGTACGTTCCAAGAGATGTCAGACAGGTGAACCAGACCGTCGATACCGCCGTCTAGACCGATGAAGATACCAAAGTCAGTGATAGACTTGATCTTACCAGTTACTTTGTCGCCTTTAGCTTGCGCTTCAGCGAATGATTGCCATGGGTTAGCTTTACACTGTTTCAGGCCTAGAGAGATACGACGACGTTCTTCGTCGATATCCAGAACCATAACCTCAACTTCGTCGCCAACATTAACAACTTTAGATGGGTGGATGTTCTTGTTAGTCCAGTCCATTTCAGAAACGTGTACTAGACCTTCAACGCCTTCTTCGATTTCAACGAAGCAGCCGTAGTCAGTCAGGTTAGTTACACGGCCAGACAGTTTGTGACCTTCTGGGTAACGCTTAGCGATTGCTACCCATGGATCTTCGCCCAGCTGTTTCAGACCTAGAGATACGCGAGTACGATCACGATCGAACTTCAGTACTTTAACTAGGATCTCGTCACCAACGTTAACGATTTCTGATGGATGCTTAACGCGTTTCCAAGCCATGTCAGTGATGTGTAGCAGACCGTCAACGCCGCCCAGATCAACGAATGCACCGTAGTCAGTCAGGTTCTTAACGATACCTTTAACTTCAGTACCTTCTTGCAGAGTTTCAAGCAGTTCATCACGCTCTACGCTGCTTTCAGATTCGATAACTGCACGACGAGAAACAACAACGTTGTTACGCTTCTGGTCTAGCTTGATAACTTTGAACTCTAGCTCTTTGTTTTCTAGGTGAGCAGTGTCACGGATTGGACGTACATCAACCAGAGAACCTGGCAGGAACGCACGGATACCGTTCAGTTCAACAGTGAAACCACCTTTAACTTTACCGTTAATGATACCGATAACAGTTGCAGCTTCTTCGTAAGCTTTTTCAAGTACGATCCAAGCTTCATGGCGCTTCGCTTTCTCACGAGAAAGTTGAGTTTCGCCGAAACCATCTTCAACCGCGTCCAGAGCTACGTCTACTTGAGAACCAACTTGAACTTCTAGTTCGCCAGCAGCGTTCTTGAATTGTTCAGCAGGGATAGCAGACTCAGACTTCAGGCCAGCATCAACCAGAACGTAGCCGTTCTCGATTGCTACTACAGTACCTTTAACGATGGTACCTTGTTGGAATTGGGTCTCGTTCAGAAACTCTTCAAAGAGTTGAGCAAAAGATTCAGTCATTTATTTAATCTTCAATAAGTAAACGGCCACGGGTGTCCTACCACATGGGGTTATTAAATTCGCCAGCCATCATCCTTGCGACCGACGTTCTTACTTAGCGTGATTCACTCACACCAGTTTAGATTCGATATATTGTAGCGCTTGTTCTACCACTTCATCGATAGTCAATGAGGTTGAATCGAGCACTAATGCGTCTTCAGCAGGACGTAAAGGAGCAACAGCACGATTTCTATCGCGATCGTCTCTTTCCTGAATTTCGCTTAAAAGGGCGTCAAATTTAACATCAAGCCCTTTCAGTTGCAACTGCTTGAATCGTCTACGGGCTCTTTCTTCTGCACTCGCATCAAGGAAAATTTTGGCTTCTGCGCTTGGAAAAACCACAGTGCCCATATCGCGGCCGTCAGCGACTAAACCATTGCCATTCGCAAATGCGCGTTGACGGCGCAAAAGAGCTTCACGAACTCGAGGTAATGCCGCGACTTTTGAGGCTGCCATACCGGTTTCTTCTTTGCGTAATTCGCGAGAAACATCTTCGCCTTCGAGAATGACTTTCACTAAGTCACCCTCGGCAATGAACTGTACATCGAGGTGAGTCGCTAGAGGGACTAAAGCCTCTTCTGATTCAAGATCCACTCCGTGATGAATGGCCGCTAGAGCTAATACACGATAAATCGCACCAGAATCTAGCAGTTGAAAACCGAGCTTTCTAGCCAACAACATGCATAGTGTGCCTTTACCTGCACCGCTCGGGCCATCGACGGTAACAACTGGCGTATGAGAGGACATGCGTTTCTCCACTTTCTAGTTTTAGGCGGCCGATATTACGTCCGCATTTTCGGCGAAGAATTATAAGTGTAAAGGCGCTTCTGTGCTAGGTAAGAGTCTGGATTAACCAACAAAAACACGGTTAATCAAAAAATTAACCCGGTATTAACCGGGTTAAAATGAATCCAAAACACGATTTATAACAAGATCCTTGCGGCATTATTGCGGACAGTCGCGTCACCGATTCCTTTTACCTTAGCAAGGTCATCAATAGTCAAGAAAGGCCCATTTGCTTCACGATATTCCACTATCGCCTGTGCTTTCTTTACACCAATGCCTTTTAGTAACGTGGCTAACTCTTCTGCCGAAGCCGTATTAATATTCACAGTAATAACAATGCCTTCTTCGACTTGAGCTTCAGGCACTGTTTCCTCCGCATTTGCCAATACTGGCAGTGTTGGCAGGCAGAGTGAAAGTAGCAGTATGATTAATTTAGTTTTGAATTGCATAGTTGACCCTCGTTTTGGTTATAGAGGGACATCATAACTAGGATAGTTATGATGCATATTTCAAGGTGTTATAAATAGAACGGGCTACTGCTGTAGCCCGTTTCTTTAAACATATCAATTACAATCTGAATGATTATTCAGTCGCAATATGATACTCAATATCTGTGTTTTGACGCAGTACGCTGATCACGCCCGCTAAGTCTTGTTGTGAACCAATGCGTGATAACTGGGTGGCAATTTGCTCATGATAAGCCGGTGTTACTTTACTCTCGACTTTATCGAGTTCAATCACCACTACGTTGCCATCAAAGTCTTTCGCTTGTGCGTAACCTTTTGTGCCATCTTGTGGTTTAACCATTGCGTAGACGGTATTCGCGAGTGGTGAACTACGATCAATCATTTGCAATTCACCAAAGGCAACGCCGTTTTCAGCTAACACATCCATCTTGCCTGATTTCAGTGACGCAACTAACTGATTCCCTAACTCAAGAGCCTGCTGCTCGCCTTTCATTCGTGAAAGTTGTTCAACCACTTGAGGTTTCACTTCTTCTAAAGGCAATACCGTTTCTGGGCGTGATTCTTCAACACGCACCACAATCACATGCTCAGGAGCAACTTCGATCACTTCTGAATTTAAGCCATCTTCTTTCACTTCTGGAGTTTTTAACGCTTGCAGCACAGCAGGTGCAGCTAACAGTTCAGGCGCTTGTTCAGCCGAAATAAAATCCGTGTGTTGTACCGTAGCGGAAATCGCTTTCGCGGCTTCATCCAAAGAATCCGAGTGTTCAAAAGCTAGCTTTTCAAGTTCACTTTGTTTTGCATAGAACGTATCTAAAGCTTGCTGATCGACCAATTCTTGTTTAATCGCTTCCACAACTTCGCTATATGGCTTAACAACTGGAGCTTTCACTTCATCCAAACGAATAATGTGATAGCCAAACTCAGACTTAACTAAGCCAGAAATTTGCCCATTTTCGGTCAATGCAAAAGCGGCCGCTTCAAACGCTG
This sequence comes from Vibrio metoecus, assembly GCF_009665255.1. NCBI lineage: Bacteria > Pseudomonadati > Pseudomonadota > Gammaproteobacteria > Vibrionales > Vibrionaceae > Vibrio > Vibrio metoecus. Next base: position 835,060 of record NZ_CP035686.1, on the reverse strand, counting down.
GATCCATCGTGTCACGCTCGATCCAACCGAGTGATCCACCTTCTTGTGCGCTGCCAACATCTTGCGATTTTTCTTTTGCAACAGTTGCAAAATCAGCACCCGCGTTCAGTTCATCTAGAATCGCTTGCGCTTTTTGCTCATCACTGCCTTCAACGAGGATATGGCTCACTTTTCGCTGTTCAGCGGTTGAATATTTATCAAGGTGCTCTTGGTAATACTCTTGCGCAGCTTCATCATCAATCATGATCTGCTTTTTCAGTGCGTCAGCAGACAGCTCAACATAGGACACTTTCATCTGCTCAGGGCGAGTAAAGCGTTCTGTATTGGCCTTGTAATACTGTTGAATCTCTTCATCGCTGAGCGTGACTTTTTTCGCAAAGTCCGCCAGCGATAGGGTGATGGTACGGATATCTCGGGTTTGAGAAATCAGTTGATCTTGCAGATTCACTTCACCGGGTAGACTGAACTCACTGCCCTGCAATGCGCTCATTAATTGGTTACGGACTAAATCTTTACGTAAATATTCCGCGAACATGTCTGGTGTAAAACCGGCGCGACGCAAGGCTGCTTGGTAAAGTTCTTGATCAAACTGACCTTGTGACTGGAACTGAGGCATGTCCAAAATCATTTGGCGCACTTGCTGGTCACTCACACGTAGACCCAACGACGCCGCATGTTGTTCTAGAAGCAAATCATTCACCATACGGTCCAACACTGACTTACGGAAAGATGCGACATAAGTCGGATCGGCCAGTAAGTTGGAGAAATAATCGCCCAATTGAGCTTGCATACGGTTACGTTCGTTTTGATAGGCTTGCTCAAAGTCACCACGACTAATTTCTGCTTTACCCACTTTGGCGGCTGTGTTGTTACCGCCACTGATCAGGTAGTTACCTACACCAGCAAAAATGAAAGACAGGATGATTAATCCAAGGATAACTTTAACCGCGATGCTGTTCACGCCTTCGCGTAATCGATCCATCATAGTGCTACTACTCTCCGGGGTTGATATCAGGCACGTCAGCCCAAAATGAATGGCGCGATAATATCAGAAAAAGAAATGCGCATCAGTAGGATGCGCATAATTTCAAAAGGTTCGAATTTATTTTGCAGAAAAGTGCAAAATCTTCATTCAAATTAGTTGCAAGCGTCTTTCAGCGCTTTACCAGCTTTGAATGATGGTACTTTTGCTTCAGCGATTTTGATCTCTTCGCCAGTTTTTGGGTTACGGCCGGTACGCGCTGCACGAGTACGTACACTGAACGTACCAAAGCCAACCAGTGCCACTTGGTCACCAGATTGTAGTGTACCACTCACTGCTTCGATGAATGCGTCAAGAGCGCGGCCTGCAGAGGCTTTAGAGATATCTGCGTTCGCTGCAATTTGTTCTACTAATTGTGTCTTATTCACTGTGATTCCCCTTTGGTCACCCGTTATTATTTTATCGGTGCCGATTTCGTTCCATTAAAGTTTTTAAACTAGCCTAAAGCCTTGTTGCATCAGGGCTACAAGCTACTGACAGTAACGTTAGCTTCCAAAAAAAACGCTGACAAGCCTTTTTAGACCTATCAGCGTAAAGATTTACTTATTTTTGCTGCGCATCACTCTTTTTGCTCTCAAAGCTAACCCCTGTCGGGTCTTGCTCTAAAGCAACTTTGAGAACCTCGTCAATCCACTGTACCGGAAGAACTTGCAGATCGGCGATCACATTATCTGGGATCTCTTCCAAATCACGCTCATTATCTTTCGGGATCAGCACCGTTTTGATACCACCGCGATGTGCTGCCAGTAGTTTCTCTTTCAAACCGCCAATCGGTAGCACTTCACCACGCAGAGTGATTTCACCGGTCATGGCGACTTCCGCTTTGACTGGATTCCCCGTCAAACTAGAAACCAGTGCGGTGCACATGGCGATACCCGCACTTGGTCCATCTTTAGGAGTCGCGCCTTCAGGAACATGGACGTGAATATCTTTTTTCTCGTAGAAATCAGGGTTGATGCCCAGTTTTTCTGCACGTGAACGTACCACCGTCATAGCCGCTTGAATCGACTCTTGCATCACATCGCCCAATGAACCAGTTTGGGTGAGCTTACCTTTCCCAGGCATCGATTGGGTTTCGATTGTCAATAAATCACCGCCGACTTCTGTCCACGCCAAGCCGTTTACTTGACCGATACGGTTGCTCTCTTCTGCTTTGCCGTAATCAAAACGTTGGACACCTAAAAACTCTTTCAAGTTTTGTTGGTTTACGACAACGGTTTTCATCCCTTTATCGAGCAGAATTTTCTTCACGGCTTTACGACAAATCTTCGAGATTTCACGCTCAAGGCCACGTACGCCCGCTTCACGCGTGTAATAGCGGATAATGCCGACGATGGCTGAATCTTCAATCACGATTTCACTGGGTTTGAGACCATTACGCTCAATCTGCTTACTAACCAGGTGGTCTTTGGCAATGTTGAGTTTTTCATCTTCGGTGTAACCCGATAGACGAATGACTTCCATCCGATCCAACAATGGTCCCGGAATGTTCATCGAGTTTGAAGTTGCCACGAACATCACATCGGACAGATCGTAATCCACTTCCAGATAATGATCGTTGAACGAGTTGTTTTGCTCAGGGTCAAGCACCTCTAACAGTGCAGAAGCCGGATCGCCACGCATGTCAGATGACATCTTGTCGATTTCATCAAGCAGGAATAGCGGGTTTTTCACGCCAACTTTCGCCATTTTCTGGATAAGTTTGCCCGGCATCGAGCCAATATAGGTACGACGGTGGCCGCGAATCTCTGCTTCATCACGCACCCCACCCAGAGCCATACGCACATACTGGCGTCCTGTTGCAGCAGCAATCGAACGTCCTAATGACGTTTTACCCACACCTGGAGGTCCTACTAAACATAGGATTGGGCCTTTGAGTTTGTTGATACGGCTTTGTACTGCGAGATATTCCAAAATACGTTCTTTAACGCGTTCTAAACCATAGTGATCTGCATTAAGAATCTCTTCTGCTTTTGATAGATCCTTTTTCACTTTACTGCGTTTAATCCACGGAACACTCACCATCCAATCGATATAGCTACGCACAACGGTGGCTTCCGCAGACATTGGCGACATCATTTTCAGTTTATGCAGCTCTTGTTCCGTCTTCTCGCGTGCCTCTTTCGGCATCTTTGAGTCTTCGATTTTCTTTTTCAGCGTTTCAAATTCATCCGGCGCATCATCCATCTCGCCTAATTCTTTCTGGATCGCTTTCATTTGTTCATTCAGATAGTATTCGCGCTGCGATTTTTCCATCTGCTTTTTAACACGGGTACGGATGCGCTTCTCAACCTGTAGCAGATCGATTTCGGACTCCATCTGCCCCATCAAGAATTCTAAACGCTCTGTCACATCGAGCAGTTCGAGCACCTTTTGCTTATCCACCAATTTCAGCGGCATATGCGCTGCAATGGTGTCTGCTAAACGCGCAGCTTCATCAATACCGTTGAGAGAAGTAAGCACTTCAGGTGGAATCTTTTTATTGAGCTTGATAAAACCTTCGAACTGATTAATCGCACTACGAACTACAACTTCTTGTTCACGTTCATCCAGCTCTGGGGTAACCAAGTACTCGGCATCGGCAAAGAAATACTCTTCTTCATAGAATTGAGTGATTTTGGCGCGCTGCTGGCCTTCGACCAGCACTTTAACGGTGCCATCGGGAAGTTTTAGCAGTTGTAAGATAGTCGCTACCGTACCGACTTCAAATAAATCGGCCACTTTCGGCTCATCGGTTTCCGCTTTCTTTTGCGCTACTAACAAGACTTGCTTGTTGTTATCCATCGCCGCTTCAAGGCACTGGATCGATTTTTCTCGGCCAACAAACAAAGGAATGACCATGTGTGGATAGACAACCACATCGCGCAGGGGTAGTACGGGGATCTCGATACGCTCGGAACGCTCCAAGTTCATATTTTTCTCTCTTCCGCTTTGCATTTGTTACGCAGTATATGGGGGCTAACTGACTGGATTCAATGACAGAATAAAAAAAAGGAGGTATTGAATACCTCCTTGTGATTTTTTTGTTGCTTGAGATTACTCCGCGCCAGCGGCTTGGCTCTCATTTGCGCTATAAATCAGTAGTGGTGCAGACTCACCGTTAATTACGGATTCATCGATCACGACTTTACTGACGTCTTCCATCGAAGGCAGTTCATACATGGTTTCCAGTAGAACCGCTTCAAGGATTGAGCGCAGACCACGTGCACCGGTTTTGCGTTTCATCGCTTTAGCAGCAATCGCTTTCAGCGCATCTTCACGAAACTCCAGATCAACGTTTTCCAGTTCAAACAACGCCGCATACTGTTTGGTCAGTGCATTCTTTGGTTCACACAGAATTTGAATCAATGCCGCTTCATCCAGTTCAGTCAGCGTTGCCGTAACAGGCAGACGACCAATGAACTCTGGGATCAAACCGTATTTCACCAAATCTTCAGGTTCAACCTGAGTAAACAGTTCACTCAAGGTTTTGCTGTTATCTTTAGAACGCACATCCGCGCCAAAACCGATACCAGTACCTGTCGCAACACGCTGTTCAATCACTTTATCTAGGCCAGCAAACGCTCCACCACAGATAAACAGGATTTTCGAAGTGTCTACTTGCAGGAATTCCTGCTGAGGATGTTTACGGCCACCTTGTGGTGGAACCGAAGCAACTGTACCTTCAATCAGTTTTAACAGCGCTTGCTGAACCCCTTCACCCGACACGTCACGTGTGATGGATGGGTTTTCAGACTTACGAGAAATTTTGTCAATTTCATCGATATAGACGATACCACGCTCCGCTTTTGCAACATCGTAATCGCATTTTTGCAGCAGCTTTTGAATGATATTTTCTACATCTTCGCCCACATAACCCGCTTCGGTTAATGTGGTCGCATCCGCCATTGTAAACGGTACATCCAGCAAACGCGCCAACGTTTCAGCCAGTAGTGTTTTACCACTACCCGTTGGGCCAATTAGCAAAATGTTACTTTTGCCTAGCTCAACGCCTTCGCTAGTCGTATCACCATTACGTAAACGCTTGTAGTGGTTATATACCGCAACGGCTAGCACTTTTTTGGCTTGTTCTTGACCAATCACATAATCGTCAAGATGCTCACGAATCTTTCTTGGCGTCGGTAACGCCGCTGATTCCTTTTTTGGCAGAACATCTTTGATCTCTTCACGGATGATATCATTGCATAGATCAACGCACTCATCACAAATGTAAACAGATGGACCTGCGATCAGTTTGCGAACTTCGTGCTGGCTTTTGCCACAGAAAGAGCAGTACAGCAGTTTACTACTACCGCCCTCTTTGCTTTTGTCTGTCATTCGCTAACCTCTTAGCCTTTACTCACTTTGGTTTGAGTGTATAACACTTCAATCAAAATTGCGTTATACAATTACGAGCTTACTCGCCACGGTGTTTAAGCACCGCATCCACCAAACCGTATTCCACTGCTTGATCTGCCGACATGAAGTTATCACGATCAGTATCACGCTCAATCACTTCAAGTGGCTGGCCTGTGTGCTCTGCCAACAAACGGTTCAGTTTGTTTTTAATGGTCAGAATTTCTTGAGCATGAATTTGAATATCAGAGGCTTGGCCTTGGAATCCACCCAGTGGTTGGTGAATCATCACTCGTGAGTTCGGCAGTACATAACGCTTGCCTGGCGCGCCGCCAGCAAGCAAGAAAGCGCCCATTGAACAGGCTTGCCCCATACATACTGTGCTCACATTTGGTTTAATGAATTGCATGGTGTCGTAAATTGACATCCCAGCAGTCACACTGCCACCTGGTGAGTTGATGTAGAGGAAAATATCTTTATCAGGGTTTTCAGATTCTAAGAAAAGCAGTTGAGCCACGACAAGGTTTGCCATGTGATCTTCTACTTGACCGGTTAAGAAAATCACTCGCTCTTTCAGTAAGCGAGAATAGATGTCGTATGAGCGCTCACCACGAGAGGTTTGTTCAACCACCATAGGTACGAGTGCGTCAAAAATGGGCGACATTGCATTTTTTTCTTGGTAGCTCATAGTCTTAATATCCCTAAAATAAATGGCCCGAATGATGGGTATCACACGGACCATTGTTAGCAGATGATTGATTGTTTCGTCAACCTTCTACGCTACAGTTTGCTTATTAAGCAGCAACTGGGTTCATCAGCTCGCTGAAGCTGATCGCTTTTTCAGTTACTTGTGCTTTCGCAATGATCGCGTCTACCGCTTGCTCTTCTAGAGCAACGTTACGCATGTTGTTCATCAACTGTTGGTTTTGCTCGTAGTAAGCAACAACTTCAGTTGGATCTTCATACGCGGTAGCCATTTCAGTGATCAGTGCTTTCACTTTGTCTTCATCTGCTTTCAGTTCGTGAGTACGGATTACTTCACCCAGCAGCAGACCAACCACTACGCGGCGTTTTGCTTGCTCTTCGAACAGTTCACGAGGCAGTTGAGCTGCAGCTTCAACATTGCCACCGAAACGTTGTGCAGCTTGTTGACGCAGAACACCGATTTCTTGATCGATCAGTGCAGAAGGAACGTCGATTTCGTTCGCTTTTACTAGACCTTCGATTGCTTGCTCTTTGATGCGCGCTTTGATCGCTTGCTTCAGTTCGCGTTCCATGTTCTTACGTACTTCTGCTTTCAGAGCGTCAACGCCGCCTTCAGCAACGCCGAAACGTGCAACAAACTCATCGTTCAGTTCTGGCAGTTCACGTGCTTCCACTTTGTTCACTTTGATCGCGAACTGAGCCGCTTTACCTTTCAGGTTTTCTGCGTGGTACTCTTCTGGGAAGTTCACATCGATAACGAATTCCATTCCTTTAGTTTTGCCAACGATACCGTCTTCAAAACCTGGGATCATGCGGCCTGCGCCCATTTCCAGAGGGAAGTTTTCTGCTTTACCGCCTTCAAATTCAACGCCGTCGATAGAACCAACGAAATCGATAGAAACGCGCTTGCCGTTTTCTGCAGCTTCGTCAACTTCTTTCCAAGTTGCTTGTTGCTTACGCAGAGTTTCCAGCATTTCTGCTACATCAGCGTCAGTCACTTCTGCTGATGGTTTTTCTACTGCGATGCTTTCTAGGCCTTTCAGTTCAACTTCTGGGTAAACTTCGAATGTTGCTGTGAAAACCAGATCTTTGCCTTCGCCAATTTCAACTGGAGCAAACGTTGGCGCACCAGCTGGATTGATTTTTTCTTTTACGATCGCTTCGATGAAGTGGCGTTGCATCACTTCACCCAGCACGTCTTGACGTACTGCTTTGCCGTACATTTTCGCAACCATCTTCATTGGCACTTTGCCTTTACGGAAACCATCGAAACGACGGTTTTTCGCGATGTTGCGTAATTCAGCTGCTACAGCGTCTTCGATGTTTGCAGCTGGAACAGTAATATTCAGACGGCGCTGTAGGCCTTCTAGCGTTTCAACAGTAACTTGCATTATTTCTAAACCTCAAAACTGGCTCAGGGTTTCTGAGCGTCATGAGCCAACACGACGTGTGGCTGCATCCTTGTGTTGTGCCCGATTGAACACTGAAATGTAAATATTGAGCATCGGCTTTCAAGCAAATCGCCAGAAAACCAGACTAATGAGCGATATCTTTTGGTAAAGGTATCTCTGATTAGTCTCAGGACCAAATTTCAGACGCGACATTCTAACGACCACAGCCGAAGCTGTCGAGTTAATCCCCGGTCAGAGTCAAGCCAATCTCCTGAAAACCCAATCAAGTGCTAAAAATTCCACCAGAAGGAAACCAATAGCCACTCTGAAATGGGGACAATATAGGCTTTTTCAATGGAATCGAGGCTTTTTTTTATTGAAAAGCGTAAAAAGAGATCTTGCTCTTGTTTTGCATACCGAGATTGCGATCTTTTTAAACGCGTGAATGCCCTAGACTCAGTATGATGTGACTAAAGGATTTGTTGAATAAGAGCCAAGGATGTCTTCGATTCGTCGTCTTAGCCTGATCTTGTGGGTTATTTTCATTGCGCTAGCCAGTTTGAGCACGCATCTCTATTGGCGTGTTCAATATCATTCTTTGCTCAGTGAGCATCAATCACAGCTTGATCGATTTTCCAATCATATCGTTGCCACTTTAGATAAGTATGCTCACATTCCCCACTTGATTTCGAAAGATAAAGAGCTGGTTGACGCTCTGCTTTCCCCACAAAATTCAGCGCAAATTGACATTACCAATCGTTATCTCGAACAGGTCAACGAAGTGATTCAAGCGGCAGATACCTATTTGATTGACCGATTTGGTAACACGATTGCATCCAGTAACTGGAATTTGGATCGTTCTTTTATTGGGCGCAACTTTGCATGGCGACCCTATTTTTACCTCTCGATCTCCGGTGAAAAAAGTCAGTATTTCGCGCTCGGTTCGACTTCGGGACAACGCGGTTACTATTATGCTTACCCCGTTATTTATGCTGCGGAAACACTAGGAGTTATCGTAGTCAAAATGGATCTCTCTGCGATTGAAGAAGGCTGGCAGAGCAAGAACAGCTATTTTGTCGCGACGGATGAGAACCAAGTGGTGTTTATGTCTAGCCAACCGGCTTGGCTGTTTCATAGCGTTTCAGACTTGCCTACGTCGCAATTGAAAGCGATTCGTGCCAGCCAACAATATCTGGATAGCCCCATTCCGTCCTTGGGTTGGCGAGGCGATTTGTATGCAGAGCAGAGCGAATGGCGAAAGCCAGAAAAACATTGGCTGCAAGATGACTATATTGTTTCTAGCCGCACCTTACCGCAACACGCACTGACTATTCGTGTACTTTCACCGAAAATCGAACTGTTTTGGTCCGCTTTTGGTTTACTGATTATCCTGTGCATGCTGTTTGCGATCGTCTATCTCGGTTTCCAGCTCTGGTATCACAGGCAGCTGCGCCAACGACAAATTGAACAGCTGCAACAAGAAACCAAACAGAAACTGGAATTTGAGGTGATGGAACGTACCGCCAAGCTGCATGCGGAAATTGCCGAGCGAATAAAAACCGAGCAAGCCCTGCGTCAAACGCAGGATGAGTTGATTCAAGCGGCTAAATTGGCAGTGCTCGGCCAAATGTCAGCCAGCATCAGTCACGAGCTGAACAACCCTCTCGCCGCGATTCGCAGCTTTGCCGATAATGGTCGTCGTTTCCTTGCGACCAACAGGCCAGAACGGGCGGAAGAGAACTTAACGCGCATCTCAGCACTCACCGAACGCATGGCGAAGATCAGCGAACAGCTTAAATCATTTGCTCGTAAATCCACCTCGAATGAGCAGCAAGAAGTCCAGTTGTACCCGCTCATTTTATCCGCCAAAGAGTTGATGACCGCTCAATTCAAAACGCAGATAACCCAGTTAGAGTTATGTGAGGTTGATACTCCGGTCTGGGTACGCGTAAACCCCATCCAGCTTGAACAGGTGCTGATTAATCTACTCACCAATGCGTTACAAGCATTAGAGGGACAAGCTGAGCGCATCGTCCAAATCAGGTTGCAAATTTCTAAGCAGCAGATACAGCTTTATGTGGATGATAACGGCCCCGGCATTGGTCTTGAAACTCTGCCGCATCTGTTTGAGCCATTCCACACCACGAAAAAGAATGGTTTAGGGCTTGGACTTTCTATCTCACAACAGATTTTACACAGCATGCAGGGCGAATTGAGTGTCGCAACATCACCATTAGGTGGTGCGCGCTTTACCATCACCCTGCCTCGTTTCACACCTCTCAATATGGAATAACCATGTGTGATGTATTTTTGATTGATGATGAGAGCGATATTCGCATCGCGCTCGCACAAAGTTTCGAATTGGCCGATCTCAATGCTCAGTTTTTTTCCAGTGTCGAAGAGGCGTTGTTGGCAATCAAGACACAAGGGCTCCCTCTGGTCATCGTCAGTGATATTTGTTTACCCGGTTTAAGTGGGCAGAATTTACTGAGCTCCGTATTACATCAAGACAGTGAACTGCCCGTCATTCTCATCACGGGGCATGGTGATATTTCAATGGCGGTCAAAGCCATGCATGATGGCGCTTACGATTTTATTGAAAAGCCATTCGCTCCAGAGCGACTGATTGATACGGTGCATCGTGCCATCGAAAAGCGTCGCCTTACGTTGGAAAACCGCCAGCTAAAACGCAGTTTAAAAGTCAGCCAAACTTTAGGCCCACGTATTATTGGCGAGACAACGGCGATTCAGTCTTTGCGTGAGACGATAGCCCAAGTCGCTGACACGCAAGCGGATATTCTATTGCTCGGAGAGACAGGAACCGGCAAAGAGTTGGTTGCCCGTTCGCTGCATGAGCAGAGTTCACGCCGTGAGCAAAACTTTGTGGCGATTAACTGTGGCGCGGTACCAGAAAACTTGATTGAAAGTGAGCTTTACGGTCATGAAAAAGGCGCGTTTACGGGTGCCGAAAGCCGACGCATTGGTAAATTTGAACATGCCCAAGGTGGCACTCTGTTCCTCGATGAGATTGAGTCTATGCCAATGCAAGCGCAGATCCGGCTGCTGCGCGTATTACAAGAGCGAGTGATAGAACGCATTGGCTCGAATGAGCTCATCCCTCTCGATATTCGTATGATTGCGGCAACCAAAATTGATTTAAAGCAAGCCGCGGCGGAAGGACAATTTCGGCAAGATCTCTATTATCGACTCAACATTGTCACCTTGGACATTCCACCGCTGCGTGAACGCAGAGAGGACATTCCAGCTCTCTTTCACCATTTTTTACTGGTCGCCGCCGCTCGCTATGGCAAAGCCGCAACCGCTCTGACTCCCATTGATGTGCAGCACCTACTCAGCCACGACTGGCCGGGCAATGTACGTGAGCTGCGCAATGCCGCTGAACGCTACGTGTTACTCGGTAAACTGGCACAATTTGCTGAAAATAATGAGCCTAAGCGCCAGCTGTTGGGGTTGAATGAACAAGTCGCTGAGTTCGAGAAATCCATTCTAGAGCAAACGCTAATAGAGTGCGGAGGCAGTATCAAGGCGACTATGGAACGCCTTAACCTGCCGCGTAAAACCTTGTATGACAAAATGCAGAAGTACCAACTCGATAAAGAGAGTTACAAACCCTAGCTTTCGCCACAGAAAGCACGTACACCGCAATCGGTTGTGGATGTTCGGAAAAAACAGCCCTTCGCATGCGAAGGGCTGTGTCTCATTAACGGTATGCCTCATTCTCTAGCGAGTAATGATTTCCGGCCCCATCAAGAGTGTGGGCAACCATGTCGATATCCACGGTACATAAGTTACAATGATGAGGAATAAGAACATCACGCCAACCCATGGCAGCGCCGCTTTCACCACATTAACCATCGACATTTTTGCAACCCCCGCCGTCACAAACAAGTTCAAGCCCACCGGAGGAGTGATCATCCCAATTTCCATGTTCACCACCATCATGATTCCCAAATGAATTGGGTCAATACCTAGCGCGATTGCGATCGGAAATACCAGAGGTGCGACAATCACTAATAGACCCGATGGTTCCATAAATTGGCCGCCAATCAGCAACAGTAAGTTCACCACAATCAAGAAAGTGATAGGGCCCATTCCCGCAGACAACATCGATTCTGCAATCATTTGTGGAATGCGTTCTTCGGTCAGTACATGCTTGAGGATCAGGGCGTTGGCAATAATGAACATCAGCATAATCGTCAGCTTGCCCGCATCGTACAGCGTCGCTTTGGTGTCTTTGTGTACGAAAGTTTCCAGCACTTTCACTGCTGCAGGTTTGGTGTTGTTCTTATCCGCAAACGGCCCCATATCGCGATAAATGAAGTTGGCGATAAAGAAAGCGTACACTGCCGCAACCGCTGCGGCCTCCGTTGGAGTAAAGATCCCACCGTAGATACCGCCTAGGATAATCACCACCAACAATAAGCCCCAGCTCGCTTCTTTGGCCGCTTTTAATGCCTCTTTCCAGCCGACAAAGGGCTGTTTGGGTAAGTTTTTCACCCGCGCGGTAATGTAAATGGCGATGATCAGCATCAAACCGGCCAATAACCCTGGGATCACACCACCAAGAAACATACGACCGACCGAGACGTTGGTTGCCGCTGAATACACCACCATAACAATCGAAGGCGGGATCAAAATACCCAAGGTTCCCGCGTTGCAGATCACTCCAGCTGCAAACTCTTTGCTATAGCCGTTTTTCACCATACCGGCGATCACAATACTACCGATGGCAACCACCGTTGCAGGAGAAGATCCGGACAACGCAGCAAACATCATACAAGCCACGACGGAGGCAATCGCCAAACCGCCGCGGAACCAACCCACCATCGCAATGGCGAAACGAATGATCCGTTTTGCTACCCCGCCAGTAGACATAAAACTTGAAGCCAAAATGAAAAACGGGATCGCCAGCAGCGTATAGTGTCCTGCAAACGCGTTAAACAACGTTTGCGCCACTGCCGCTAGAGAGGTATCCGAATGCCAAAGCAAGAACAGAATGCTCGACAACCCAAGAGAAATGGCAATCGGTACCCCAATCAACATTAGGCCAATCACCAGAATAAATAACAGTGCAACCGCCATGATTTACTTCTCCTTGCCTTGGGTATTAGGCATCATCGCCTCACTGGCTTCTGAAAGCTCCGCTTTTAGGGCTTCTAGATCTTCTTCTGCTTCATGCCCTGCGATCATACGATCCAGCTGACCCGTTACAATTTTCCAAGCGATCTGCATAAAACGAAAAGTGAGCAATCCCATACCAATTGGCAACGCGGCATAAGGGATAAAACGCGGCAGCTTTTCATAACGCTCACCTTCGTTTAACCAATCCGCGAGAAACTGCAGAGCATCAGGCATAGGAATATCGTCCGTTTCATACCATGCACGTTCACTGATAAAGGGGTACCAATATTGCCAAGATCCGACCAGCAGCATGATAGAAAATGCCAAGCAGCAAGCCACCGCCACTAGCGCATAGAGCTTGCGCAGCCCTTGAGGGGCAATATTAATCAATACATCCACACCAATATGGAAGTGTCTTTTTACGCCGAAAGAGGCACCGACCAGCACCATCCACGCAAACATAAATACGGTGCCTTCTAACGCCCAGAGAATGTTGTCGTTAAACAAATAGCGCATGACGACGTTAGCAAAGGTTAATAGGGTCATTGCGCCCATAAAAAACGCAATCAGAAATTCTTCAATCATGTCGGTAAACTGACCGACTCTAGAAAGCCATGACTGTTCCATGTGATACATCGCTCTAATAGTGTGACGAACAGACAAACGGCCCCACCGCAATGGGGCCAAAAGAGAGATTACTTCTTGTTCGAAGTCAACGCGGCATCAATCAGATCAGAACCGATGTCTTTTTCAAACTTCTTCCAAACCGGCTTGAAAGCATCAACCCATTGCTGACGTTGCTCTGGGGTCAGAGTACGCACCACGCCACCTGCTTCAATGATGTACTGCTTGTTCAGTTCCTCAACCTTATTGGATTCTGCGTTGCGTTCTAACGTCACTTCACGAAGAATTTGAGCAAACTGGTCACGCACATCTGCCGGTAAGCCATCCCACCATTTGCTTGATGTCACAACCAGATAATCCAAGATACCGTGATTGGTTTCGGTCACACCGTCTTGTACTTCAAAGTACTTCTGACCATAGATGTTTGACCAAGTATTTTCCTGTCCATCAATAACTTTGGTCTGCAGACCGCCATAAGTTTCTGCAAATGACATTTTCTGAGGGTTAGCACCGATCTGCTCAAACTGGGCTACCAATACATCAGATGCTTGTACGCGGAACTTCAAGCCTTTCGCATCTGCCGGAACGAGGATCGGTTTATTAGCAGAAATTTGCTTCATTCCGTTGTGCCAGAATTCTAGGCCTTTCACGCCACGGCGAGTCATGGCATTTTTCAACTCTTCACCTTTGGCAGAACTTTGGAAACGGTCAACAGCATCAACATCATCAAAAAGGAAAGGTAGGTCGAAAATGCGGTACTTTTTGGTGAATTTTTCGAATTTTGACAGCGAAGGTGCCGCCAATTGCACATCACCATTGAGCAATGCTTCTAACACTTTGTCATCATCGTACAGTGTCGAGTTAGGGAATACCTGCATACAGGCTTTGCCATTCATCTCTTCGTTGACACGTTTTTCGAGTAGTGACGCAGCAATCCCTTTCGGGTGCTTATCTGTATTGGTCACGTGGCTAAACTTGATCACGATTTCACCCGGATCACAGTTAGCAGCGGCGTTAAAGCTTGTTACAGCGAGGACAGAAGCGGCGATTAGGGTAAGCGGCTTGATCATTCTTATTCTCCTTGGTTGGATTTTTCAGCCCATCATTGGACTGCGTACTTATACCAAAGCAACAAGCGCGCCAATCATTACATATTTTTAACATCACTGAGGAATCAGTACGTTGCAATCCAACACACTGCAAAATAGAACCTCGCGTTACGCTAACACCATAAAAAATGGGTGGAAAACCACCCATCAAATTTAACGTTTGTGTAACTTTCCACCCATGCACAATAATCTAAGATGAGCAGCTAATTTCGAGTTTCTTACCCCACTCAGGAGGCAGCTTTGCATAATGTTCAAACTCTGGGTGTTCATCATAAGGGGTCGCGAGAACCTGAGCCAAATGATGCATCTCTTGGAAATTCCCACGCTCTGCCCACTCAATCACTTGCTGGGCTAAGTAGTTACGCAAGATGTATTTCGGGTTCACTTGACGCATAGCATGACAACGCTCACGGGTACTGATTGGCTGACCATCTTGCCCAAGCTCACGGGCTGCGCGGGTAAGATAACGCTCGATCCAAGCCTGAGCCGATTGACGATCAACCACCAAATCCACCACCGCAGCGGCATCTTGTCGATCCAGACAAGAAAGTTCACGCAAAAAGCGCGTGTAGTCGGTATGGTTATTGGTCAGTAGCGCGAAGAAATCAGCAAACAGCTCACCGTCGCCTTCTTGCTGACTTGTTAGCCCTAACTTTGCTCGCATCAATTGGCTGAAATGAACGTTAAGGTGATCGGAATAACTGGCTAGAGCGGTTTCTAAATCTGCTTTTTCGACTAATGGCGATAGTGCATGTGCGAGCGCAGACAGGTTCCATAAACCAATACGTGGCTGCTGATCAAACGCATAACGCCCCTGATAGTCGGAGTGATTACAGATAAAGTTCGGATCGTAATCATCCAAAAAAGCAAACGGACCGTAGTCAAAGGTTTGCCCTAGGATCGACATATTGTCGGTATTCATCACGCCATGGTTAAAGCCATACACCTGCCATTGCGCAATCATCAGTGCCGTGCGTTCTACGATTTGCTGAAACCAATTGGCATAAGGTTTTGCACACTGAGCGCAATCAGGGAAATGCCATTCAATCACTTTATCGGCTAACAATTTCAGTTCAACGTGTTGTTCGGTATAAAATAAATGTTCAAAATGACCGAACCGGATGTGGCTTTGCGCAAGGCGTACCAACAACGCCCCTCGTTCTTCACGCTCACGATACACTGGCGTATCACTCGCCATCAACGCTAAAGCGCGTGTGGTAGCAATCCCTAAACCAGCCATTGCTTCACTGCACAAATATTCGCGAATGGATGAACGCAACACCGCACGACCATCTCCCATTCGTGAATAAGGCGTGAGTCCTGCGCCCTTGAGATGAATATCAAACACTTCGCCCTGCTTCGTCGCCATTTCGGCCAACAGCAATCCGCGCCCATCACCGAGTTCGGGGTTATAGACACCAAATTGATGCCCTGCGTATTTCATCGCTAAAGGTGCAAAACCGACCGGTAACTGCTGACCCGAAAGTGAGGCCAACAATTCATCATTAGGCACTTCAGGCAAACCAAAATCCTGCGCGAGAGCCACATTCCACATCCCCCAGCGGACGTGTTCTAAAGGCTGCGGACGAATTGATGTATAAAAACATTGAGGTAAAGCAGCAAAGCGTTGGCTAAGACGTACAGAATTCCACACCGACATAATCAGACTCGCGATAAATCATTTGTCCGCACGTTAGCAAATACCCGACCTTTACACTAGGTTTTATTAAGTTCGTTTGTGTGCAGAAAATAACACCAACATAGATTCACAGTTCTATGCTTAACTCAGGCTCTCACAAAGCTATCCAAGCCCATAAAAAAGCCGAGCATTAAGCTCGGCTTTGATAACTATTCGGTGTCATTACAAAAGCATGAAGGTGAAGCCTAATGCCAGCAAGGAAAACACCAAAGTACGACCCACAACACCTAGCATGCTAGGTTGAACCATTTCAACGTGTTCCATATCGATCTCCTCACCTTTATGTTTATGACACGGTAATGACAATATGGTGAAGTTTCGGAAAATCAGCAAGAGATTATGGTGTTAATTTTTTGTGACAAAAGTTGTACCAGATACCCATCCTGAACCCAAACAAACACGACTTTAGTGCTAAGCCTAAAGATGGAACTTGCACGCTGCACACGGGCTACCTATACCTATAAGAGTCACTCATGTATAGAGAGATATATCGAATGAAAACTGGGCGTACTTTATTCTTTACACTACTAGCATTAATCAGCACCAAGCTGTTTGCTGAAGAACCGATTCTAACCCTAACCCATCAGGATCAAACCATTTCTGCCACCTACCAAGATCTTCTGGCACGTAGTGATTTAACGATTGTCACTGAGACACCGTGGACACAAGGCAATACTGAATTTAAGGGCATTTCTGCTCAAGCGATTTTAGCTTGGGTAGGCGTAAAGCAAGCCGATCTCAAAGTTATCGCATTAAATAAATATTGGGCCGTTATCCCTTATTCCGACATCGAGAAATACAATCCTGTGTTTGCTATTCAGAAAAATGGCAAGCCAATGGCCATTCGTGATCGTGGGCCGGTTTGGTCAATTTACCCACTCACCAACAGCGGGGAACTAAACAATGAAGTGCTCCACAGCCGTATGGTCTGGCAAATCAGTCATATAGAAATTATCAGCCCCTAACTATTATGAAAAAGTCTTTACTTGCTTTTTTCACTCTAGTCTTCGCTATGATCCTAATTTCGTTATGGGCCATGGTACGCTTTACCAATACCTACAACATGCTGACCAAATATACTCAGCTTACCGCTTGGTCTTTGGCACAACTGGAAGTAGAGACGCTCAATTTTACCCATAGATTAGACACTTACTTGCTAACCGGAAGCAGTGAAAGCTATAAGGCAATGAGCCTCAACTACGATATTCTGTGGAACCGTTTTGATCTCTTTCTAACCAGCAAAGAGACCCATGAACTTAGGCAGCAGCATGATGCCCAAAAAATCATTCAAGAAACGTTTACTCAACTCAAACGTTATGAGCTAGCAATAAGCCGAGGCGATAAAGCCGCACTTCAGGAGTTGCGGCAAATTCTGGAGCCTTATAACGATCAAATTCGAGATTTAGCCATTGTGAATTTCACGGGTGAAAGCGCCAACGCAAACCTCCGAATTATCACCGACAATAAACAGCAACTGCTCTATTTTTTCGCCGCGATCTTGCTAATTTTGATTTTGCTGTCTTACATGACCTATCGTTCTGCAGATTACCAACAGTTTCTCGCATGGCATGATCCATTAACAAAACTGAAGAACCGCAACTTTATTGTTAAAACACTGAAAAAAAGTCGACTAAAAAAGCAAGAACCTGTCGCGCTAATCCTATTCGACCTCAATCGATTCAAAGAATTAAACGATACGATCGGTTACGCCTCTGGCGATCTATTGCTCGTAAAAATTGCAGGATTGTTGACTCAACGCTGTCACCCATTCGCTTATCAATGTGCCAGAATGGGTGCCGATGAGTTCGCGGTATTACTGCACCCTTGTAATGGTAACGCAGAGTTTTTCATCCGTAATTTATGGAATGACCTGACCAAGTTAGTACAGGACAATGACCCCACAAAACGTTTGAGCGTAGCGATGGGTGTTGTCACCTGCCAAACCCAAGACTTTACTCAAACCAATTCAACCCTACGCGCGAAGAGTTTATTAAACAATGCTGACTTAGCGCTTAATATCGCGAAAAAAACACCAGATGGTCAGGTGGTGTATTACACCCGTGAAATTGAAAGTGCCTACAACAAAAAGCGGATACTCGCAGAGCAATTACAAAAGCTACTGGCAGACCCTAACCAATCTCACTTGTACTTATGCTACCAACCTATTTTATCGCGTAACCCTGAACGATTAGGGTGTGAAGCCTTAATTCGTTGGCAACATCATGAATTTGGTTTCATCAATCCACAATACTTAATCGAAATAGCAGAAGAATACGGGCTCGGGAAAAAACTCGGCGCGTGGATCATGCAGCAAGTCTACCTTGCATTACAAAATGATTGGAAAAACTATAACCGTCGATTAGATGTTTCCATCAACCTTTCCAATTCTCTGTTTGACGATGCATTGCCCGACCTCGTGACCGAAATTTTTGGCAGCCATGAAAACTTTCTCAACGCGATCATTTTAGAACTGACTGAAACCATGACGATCGATGACTTCGCACACAGCATGAACATCATCGAAAAATTGGAAAAAATGAAGGTTCGCCTTGCCTTAGACGACTTTGGAACAGGCTGGTCTTCACTGTATCAACTCAACCACCTCAGATTCAGTAAATTGAAAATTGATAAATCCTTTGTCGACAATATGAATCGAAATCAGCAACAAGCGATTTTCATCGCTTCAATTGTTAATCTCTCCCATCAATTAGGAATGGAAGTCGTTGCTGAAGGTATTGAACAAATGACCCAACTCGAACAACTTAAACAACTGGGTGTCGACGAGTTTCAAGGTTATTACTTCTCACGACCTATCTCAAAAACCGAGTTTACTGCGTTTTGTAAACACTATTTCGCCTCAGGTAATGTGCCTCTTTCAACCCAAATTAATGAGTGATGCATTAACAATCGGCGCCACAAGATTGAGACGCGTGCCAAATATCACTCAACCTACCTTGGTATGACTTCTTTTCACTACAGATTATGTGTTACCACATCGCCTATTGCCAACCACGCTTTCATTTGTGGTAACAAGAGGTTACATGGAAAAGACACTATCTGAAGAGAAAAATCGCCGCCCACTTGCGGTTCGAGAACTGAGCTTCACCAAACGTATTGCCGTTTGGTTGAGCCAAAAACAGATCACACCTAACCAAATTTCGCTCATGAGTATTGCTTTTGCGCTGCTTGGCTGTGCCATTTTGGCCGTATATCAAGGCTACCCTGCTCCGCTTTGGCTCATTCTGGCAGCCTTATCGATTCAAGCACGTTTACTGTGTAACTTGTTTGATGGCATGGTTGCCGTAGAAGGCGGCAAGAAGACCCCTGCTGGCGAATTGTTTAATGATGTACCGGATCGGATCGCCGACCCTTTGTTGATTCTTGGTGCAGGTTTTGTCACGACTTCTGCGCTCGGAATGACCTTGGCATGGCTTTGTGCGCTTCTTGCGGTGCTGACCGCCTACATTCGTGTATTGGGAGTCAGCATGGGCGGTGAAGCTGATTTTCAAGGCCCGATGGCTAAACAGCATCGCATGGCGCTGCTTACCCTCAGTTTGCTCTTTATCGCGACACTGTCACTGTTCGATGAGCTCCCAACCTTTTTCGCATACACCATGGATATCACCTTAATCGTCATGCTGATCGGGCTGGTACTCACGGTTTGGCGACGCTTACAGCACATTTATCAATTCCATGCGGCGCGTGCTTCGTCGTCCGATCATCAAGGTAACTAGTCATGCTCAACATTCCTCAACACTCACTGCACTTGATGTTGGTGATTTTGGCCATTCTAGTGGTAGGTACACTCTGTTATTTGTGGCTGTCTCGCCGCTATCCTGAACGCGATTATCTCGAATTAAAGCTGCGTATTCGTTCATGGTGGTGGATGGTTGCGATTGTGTTTGTCGTATTGCAGCTTCCACTCAACTACACGCTCTTTTTTGTGGGTTTCCTGAGTTTCATGGCACTGAAAGAGTTCCTATCGATTGTGCCAACACGAATGACCGATCGCCGAGTGATTTTCTGGGCTTATTTATCTATTCCATTTCAGTACTACTGGCTCTCCATCGGCTGGTACGGCATGTTCATTATCTTTATTCCAGTCTATGTATTCCTGTACTTACCTATGGTGATGGTGCTGATTGGAGATACTAAAGGCTTTATTCGCTCGGCAGGCATTATTCACTGGGCAATGATGTTGACCGTATTTTGTATCAGCCATATGGCATACCTATTGGTGCTACCAAACTTAAACCCAGATGCAGGTTCACTGGGTATGTTGCTGTTTTTATTGGTGATGACTCAGTTCAATGATGTTGCCCAATACGTATGGGGAAAAAGTTTTGGTAAACATAAGATCGTTCCGAAAGTCAGCCCGAATAAAACTTGGCAAGGCTTTATCGGCGGCACATTGACCGTGGTTACCGTTTCATACTTTGCAGCGCCTTATCTAACACCGTTAACGGCGACGCAAGGGTTGGTCGGCGGAGTCATCATTGCCTTGAGTGGATTTATTGGCGATCTGGTCATTTCTTCAGTCAAGCGCGATTTGCGTATTAAAGATACCAGCCAATTTATTCCGGGTCATGGTGGCATTTTGGATAGGGTCGATAGCTTGATGTTTACCGCTCCGCTGTTTTTCCACTACCTCTATTATCTCTATTACTGAGGCTTATATGGCGCGTATTCTGAAAGTGCTGTTTTTCCTATTGATCGTTAAACCCTTAGTTTTTATTGGGTTAGGGCTCAATATTTTACAGCGTCAAAATCTCCCGACTCAAGGTCCAATGGTGATTGCCGCCAATCACAATAGTCATTTAGATACACTCGTACTCATGGCTCTGTTTCCGCTGCATTTAATTCACCGAGTGCGCCCTGTCGCTGCAGCGGATTACTTTCTGGTGAATCCGCTTGTGGCTTGGTTATCACTGAATATTATAGGCATCATTCCGATCCGTCGTTCCCCCTCAAGCAATGAACGTGACGCGGTACTGCAAGCTTGCCATGAGGCTTTAGACCAAGGCGATATTCTGATTATTTTCCCAGAAGGGAGTCGTGGTGAGCCGGAAATAATGAGTGGTTTGAAAAAAGGCATTTATCATTTAGTCAAAAATCACCCAGAGCGTGCGGTATTACCTGTGGTCATGCGTGGTTTGGGGCGAGCACTACCCAAAGGTACAGCGATATTTGTGCCTTTCAACTGCGATGTGGTGATAGGTGAGCCGTTAACCGGTTTTAGTGATGCGGAACATTTCGTACAGGTCATGCAAAAGAATTACCAGCAATTGGCGACCCACTGTATCACACAAACCCAAGCGACTCAGGATAGCGAAACCATCGACAGCAGAGAAATTTAACGTTTTGCTAACAAGCTCAAGCTTAAAATCGCCATTTACCGTTAGAATATTTGTTCTAATCACAACACGAGTAAAAGGCATGGAATCGCTTTTAAAAGATTTCCCTGTGGTCACAAAAATCGTGGTCGCATGGGGAGAGATGGATGCGCTGCAACACGTCAATAATGTGGTCTACTTTCGCTACTTTGAAACCGCGCGAATTGATTACTTCGCTCATCTTAAGTTGATGGAAGAGTTACAACGCACCCAAGTTGGCCCAGTGCTATCGGAAACACAAGCGCGTTATAAAATCCCCGTCACCTTTCCTGATACGCTGCTGATTGGTTCACGCATTACATCCGTACAAAGCGATCGATTTACGATGGAATACCAAGTGGTGAGCCAAAAACTTGGTAAAGTGACTACACTAGGCAGTGCAACGGTCGTGATGTTTAACTTTAAAACAGGTGAGAAAGCCCTGCTGCCAGAGCCAGTGAGAGACGCCATTCAAGCTTTGGAAGGACCATCCCTCTCCATCACCAACGCATCGTGACGCTAATACCTGCTTGGTCACCCTCAATCCAAGGTAATACTTGCACCGAGTCATCAAACGACTCGGTGAATATCCACGCTGACACCGTTCCTAACGCTGCGCCCGCAAGGACATCACGCCAGTAATGTTTATTACCTTCAACCCTACCCAAACCTGATAACGCCGCCATACCATATGCTGGCAGTCCAATCTCCCAACCATAGCGAATGTTCAGTGTCGTCGCAGCGGCGAAAGCGTTCGCGGTATGGTTTGACGGAAAACTGTCATTACCGCTACCATCTGGGCGTTCTTCATCAATCAATGATTTGGCAACCAAGCCAACACCGGAAGCCGTTGCAAGGCTCAATCCAGCTTGAGTAAAGCCTTGCCAGTCGCTTTGATAAGCTGGCACCACAAGCGCCAAGCCCACTAAACTGTATGTACCTATATCACTGAACGTTTCCCAGTTTTTTGCGTTATCGGCACACACCACTCCAGAATAAATGGCAGTCAACGCCGCACAGCTCAACCAAACCGTTTTCTTCATTATGCTATCCATCTCGTTTCAATACGGCCATTGTATCTTGCGATGAAAGAATACCCCAACCATCTTAAGGTTAGTGCAAATACCCGATGTACAACGCTATCGGTTTGAGGTGAATAAAAAAACATCGGTAAATTGCCGATTGCGCATTATTCAAATGGCCTATATTGTGAATCTGTTGTTAATGGAACTAACACAATAATCCTCTGGCTAGGGAGAGAATAGATGAATACGGCACTCTTGGGACTGTTTATACCCACCTTCTTTTTTGTTTCGATTACTCCAGGTATGAATATGACCTTAGCGCTCACTTTGGGGATGAGCGTCGGTTATCGAAGAACACTGTGGATGATGGTGGGTGAACTACTTGGAGTGGCTTTAGTGGCTGTTTCTGCCGTGGTTGGGATTGCTGCGATCATGTTGCGTTACCCGACTATTTTTACCCTGTTCAAAATTGTTGGGGCCAGTTATCTGATTTATCTTGGCATTCAAATGTGGCGCTCACGCGGCAAACTCGCTATCAATTTCGAGCAATCCTCGACCTACCAGGGCAGCGATTGGGGATTATTCGTGCAAGGTTTTGTGACGGCGATTGCCAACCCCAAAGGCTGGGCATTTATGGTGTCATTGCTGCCTCCCTTTATTGATCAATCATTAAGCCTAGCCCCGCAACTGACGTTACTGGTTGCCATCATTCTGCTTTCCGAGTTTATCAGCATGAGCTTGTATGCCACGGGTGGAAAAGGGCTAAAGCGCTTATTAAGCCAAGCTCACCATGTTCGCTTACTCAATCGGATTGCAGGATCATTAATGGCTGGGGTGGGTGTTTGGCTTTATTTTAGTTAGCGGATTTGCCACCCATCGACAAGATGGGTGGCAACCCAAACACTTACACCGCCCAAGATAATACGGGCCAGCCTTGCTGCTCAGCCTGAGCTTTCAAGCGCGGGCAAGGATTAACCACATACGCAAAATCGGCATGCTCACATAACGGCAGATCATTGATGGAATCGGTATAAAAATGAATGTCGTGGTAGGTTGCATCCTGCTCCGCTAACCACTGCTGCAATCGCAGCACTTTACCTTCGCGGTAGCTCGCAACGCCCTCAATATCACCGCTGTAGCAACCGTCGTGGTTCACAAGGTCAATTCCTAGCGCATGTTCAATCCCAAAACGTTGAGCGACTGTTTTCACTAAGAAAGAAACCGAAGCGGAAATAATTATGCAGGTATTGCCTTGCTGCTTTAACCGCGCAATCAGTTCGCGGGCTTGAGAAAATTGTTTCGGAACAATTAAGCGTGACACGCATTCTTCCACCCAATCTTGCACCGTTGCAATTGGCACTAGAGCTAACGGCTGCATCGCAAAAGCAATGTATTCCGCCATATCCATCTTGCCTTGCGCGTACAGCGCCATGCGCCTTCTATCTTCTTCCACAAAATTGCGCTCCGTCGCAATGCCTTTCTCGGCAAGAAACGCATTCCAAATCATCGCACAGTCCCCATCAATCAGGGTGTCATCCAAATCAAACACATAAAGGGGGTTGCTCATTTCAGGCTCTCACCGGTTGTACTTCGTTTAAATTAAACATCAATTCTAATTGGCTCCCTTTCGCCAGCAAACGCTGTGAGGAACGATTGAGTAAATCGACCGTCAGCTCACATTCATCAACCTGTACTTGATAACGAATAACGTTACCTAGCAATTGATGATTGAGCACTACGGCAGGCTTTGGTGCAGAAACATGCTCTCCATAATGACGCCCCGCCTCACGCACATAAATCGACTCAGGTCGAATCGCCACTTTAAACGAGGTATCAAGGTTGAGGAGCACTTTCGCTTGCTGAGCGTCCACCACGTTATAGTGCCCCATAAAACTGGCGACAAATTCGTTGGCAGGTTGAGTGTAAATCTGCTCCGGCGAGCCAGTTTGTACGATTTTCCCTTGATGCATAAGGAAGATTCGGTCAGACATCATCATCGCTTCTTCTTGGTCATGGGTGACAAAAAGCGTGGTCAGTTGTAGCTCTTGCTGAATTTGCCGGATCTGTTGACGCAGGCTTTTGCGGATCTTGGCATCCAACGCTGAAAGCGGCTCATCAAGCAACAAAATACGTGGCTGAGTGACTAAAGCCCGTGCCAGAGCAACCCGCTGTTTTTGTCCGCCAGATAACTGATGCGGGTACTGGTGCTCTTTACCTTGCAGCTCAACCAGTGCAATCACTTGCTTCACTTGTTTGGTTATTTGAGCCGCTGGCACTTTTTTCATCTTCAGGCCAAACCCAATGTTTTGCTCTACCGTCATATTGGGAAACAGAGCGTAAGATTGAAAGACCATGCCAATCCCACGCTGTTGAGGTGGCAGATCCGTCATGTTCTCGCCATCCACCCAAATTTCACCGTTATCGAGAGGGTTAAGGCCTGCTAGGCTGCGTAACAAAGTGGACTTACCGCAACCACTGGGACCAAGTAGGGTGATCAGTTCCCCCTTTTCAATTTGAAAAGAGACATCATTCACGACCGTATTCGCCGCAAACTGTTTCGTTAGATGGTATGCACTTACATAACTCATGCTTGTCCTCCTCGGCTCAAGCGTGCAGCAAGCCAAGTCAGTAGAAAAATAAACAAAAAATAGGTCATCACTAATGCAGAAGTGAAATGGCCACTGGTTTGGCGCATGTTGTAGAGGTAAATCTGCAAGGTTTCATAGCGTGTCCCAACCAAAATATTGGCAAACACGAACTCGCCGAGCAGGAATGAAAACGACAAAAACAGCGCAGAAAGGAGCCCTTTCTTCAAATTTGGTACGATGATGAAAAAGAAGGCTTGCCGAGTCGTAGCACCGAGCAGATGAGCGGCATCCATCAAATCCTGTAAGTGAATCGCCGCAAAATTATTGGCAATCGCACGATACATAAACGGCAAAGCAATGGTGAAATACGTCCCGATCAAAATCCACGCGCTACCTGCAATTGGGCTATCAGCGTAGAGTTGCAACAGACCCACCGATGACACCACAGGTGGCACAGCAAAGGGTAACAAAATCAACAGATTCATCAGCCGGTCTAATTTGGGGAAATAGTAAAACACCACAAACATCGCGGGTAACACCACCGCCACACTGAGTGCTAAAGCGCCAAAACTCACCAATAAAGAGCGCCCAAAAGCTTCGAGAAAACGCAGATCAGAGAACAAACTGATATACCAATCAAACGTTAACCCATCGGGCAGCACCGTTGCCCCCCAACGGGTTGAGATCGAATAAATAAAGGTTGCAACAATCGGCACTAGCATCAGTGTGGCAAAACCGTACACCACTACACGATAACGAAAAGCATTAGGCTGCATCGCGACTTCTCCTTACACTGCGGCCGATCAACCACTGATTAATAACCGTAAACAGCGCCAAAATAACCATCAACAAGGTCGATATCGCAGCGGCGAGGTTAGGTTCTAGAAATAAATCGCCCGAAACGAGGCTGGCAATACGAATGGTGATCAGGTTGTAATTACCCGATGTCAGTGCATACACGCTCGCGTAAGCACCCATGGCATTGGCCACTAAAATGATCAAGGTACCCAGTAGCGCGGGTGATAACACCGGCAGCGCGACGCTCAGCCAATACTGCCGATGGCTGGCACCCAATAACGCCGCAGCTTCCTGCCATGTATCATCCAAGGCATCAAAAGCTGGGTACAGTAACAACATGGCTAACGGGATCTGGAAATAGATATAAATCGCGAGCAGTCCCCACCTGCCATACAGGTCAAACTCCCCCAGCAGACCATACTGCTTGAGGAGCAGCGTGACGGCGCCATTGGTACCTAAAATAATCATAAAAGCGAATGCCAACGGCACTCCGGCAAAATTGCTGCTCATGTTGGTAAAGGCAATAACCCCATCGCGAATTTTACTGTTCACGCGCCGCAACGCCGCCACCCACAACACCGCCAAACCTAAGCCAATCACTGCCGACCAAAGTGACAACCACAAACTATTGGTAAACGCTTGACGCATGAACGCGGAATTCATCACCTCGAAATAATTGTCGAATCCCCACTCGCCTTGTGCCAAAAAGCTGTTCACTAACACCCATAACATAGGCGCTAACTGAAATAAGAAGAACAGCACTGCAAACGGCAGCAACCACACGGCGGGTAATAAGCGATGCTGTATCACCTTGAGTGCCGTATTCGGTTTGGCTTCCGCCATTTGGGAGGTTTCCGTCATGCTCATTGATCCTTTCATGGTTGTAACACCCCCATCGGCCAAGGTTTTTCATGCGTTAATCCCAATAGCTGACAAACCAAGCCACAGATCTCGGTTTGTTTGACAGTAGCGGGTAGCAAACTGAATTGGCTGCCTAACAAATAAAGGGGGACTTGGCGTTCTTCATTCAAGGTTCCACCGTGTGAGCGATCTTGATTCATACCGTGGTCACTGGTGATCAGCAATTGGTAGCCTTCATTGAGCCACTGCTCAATATAGCGACCTAATAAAGAGTCCATTTTTCTTGCGCTATTACGGTACTGTGCTGAATCTAAGCCGAACTGGTGTCCGGCATCATCAATATTCATCGGGTGTAGTAACAGAAAATCCGGATCATGCTGACGACGTAACCACTCTCCATCGAGCAATAACGCTTCGTCCGGATAATGGTCCCAATGATAAAAACAACCGTGTTGGATATTGAGTGATGTGTCTTGCGTAAAGCGATCACGAATGGGGTCGTAGGGCGCGCGGTTATAAAGCTCACTGACCCAATGATAAGCGGCAGCGGCCGTCACTTTATTTTGGGCTCTCGCGAGGCTGAAAATAGACTCATGATGCGAGCGTCGAACCACTTGATTGCTGATAATGCCGCTATCGGTCGGGCGAACTCCCGTGAGTAAACACTCGTACAAAGGACGAGATAAAGACGGTAACTCACTTTCGACGAGATAAACCGCTGCTCTTTGCTGCTCAACCAAGGCTTGCAAGTAGCCCAAACAGTGTTGGGCTACTTGATAGTTGAGTCCATCCAGAACAACGAGGATGACTTTATGACTCATAACAAGCTCTTATTGTTGATGGATCAGAACCGATTCCTGCCACTGGCGAGGCAGTTTGCGTGCCGATTTTTCCCATGCGGAAAAATCCGTCACAGGGTGCACATTGCGGTATTGGTCATTCGCCAACAATTTAGCTCGTACCGCTTCTGGCAATTCAACATTGCTACGGATAGGACGAGCGTAGCCTTGCGCTAGATTAATTTGGCCTTGGTCACTAAAAATGTACTCACGCGCTAATTTCGCCGCGTTAGGGTTTTTCGCAAATTTATTGATGACGGTGGTATAGCCGGAGATCACTGAGCCGTCTTGAGGAATTGAAACGGCAAAGCGTTCACGGTCAATTTGATCACGATAGCTCAGTGCATTGAAATCCCACAGAATCGCGACTTCGACTTCACCTTTTTCCAGATTCGCGATGCTCGGATCGGTAAATGAAAGGCGCTTTTGCTTAGCTAATTCAGCAAAAAAATCGAGCGCGGGTTGTAAGTTCGCCTCGTTCCCCCCTTTGGCAAAAGCAGCAGCAAGCACAGCATTGTTGGCTTGAGCCGCCACACCGACATCGCCGACGGCGACTTTGTAATCACCCTTGAGCAGGTCATCCCACGTTTGTGGCACTTGCTTCACCAGTTGAGTATTGGTGATAAAAGCGATGGTTCCTGTGTACGCCAACGCCCAGTGACCTTCTTTATCTTTCGCCCACGCTGGGATTTCATCCCATGTTGATGGCTTGTACGCTTGAGTCACGCCTTTCTCTACCGCAACACGCGCAAATGCAAAACCCACATCGCCAATGTCAGCGGTTGCGTTTTTCTTCTCCGCTTCAAATTTAGCAATCTCTTGCGCCGAACTCATATCGGTATCTTGGTGCTTCACACCATATTTGGTTTGCAAATCAACCCAGGTATCTTTCCAGTTCGCCCAGCTATCTGGCATACCTACGCTGTAGACTGCACCTTCTTTTTGCGCAGCTTCAATCAAAGAATTCAGATCAGCATCTTTTGCCATGGCACTGGCTGAAATGCCCATCATCAGGCTTGTAGAAAGTAGTATTGAACGGCTCAGTAACGTTTTCATTGTCTCCATCCTTCTGGACTAGGTCAGTAAGTTCTACCCGTTACCTTAAGCCGAGAATGTGACGATTTATCAGCAGTTATTTGACACTTTTGTTCGCTTTTGATGACACTTTGGTTGCTTTACCACTGCTCTCAGCCTGTCTTGTTGTCATCAATCTGTTATCTGCATCCACTATGCTCAATACACATCATTCCATTGGACTAGATCAGAAGATGAGAAAAGCGGGCTCGACCCAATTAAGTCGAATTACTCACAGTTTGCGCCAACAAATTGCAGATGGTGTGCTGTCTCAAGGACAGAAACTGCCTTCCGAACGCGAGCTCAGCGAACTTTTTAGCACCACGCGAATCACCTTAAAAGACGCGTTAATTGCACTGGAAACCGAAGGATTGATTTATCGTGAAGAGCGGCGGGGATGGTTTGTTTCACCCGATCGTATTGTCTACAACCCACTCTCGCGTTGCCATTTCCACCAGATGATTCATGAGCAACATCGCAGCGCAACCACTCGGGTTATTAGCACACGCAGTGAGATGGCCAGCGGTGAATACGCCAAAGCATTGGCCATTCAGCACATTACGCCCATTCATATTATTGAACGTTTACGCAGCATTGACGGGCGTGCCGTACTGTTTGTCGAAAACTTACTGAAAGCGGCACTGTTTCCACACATCTTACAGTGTGATTTAAGCCAATCGCTCACCGCGCTGTATCGAGAAAAGTACGGCTACCAAACCTGCCGTTCAATATTTGAAGTGATCCCGACCTCAGCGCCTAGCCATGTGGCGAAAGCACTGAATTTAGCGGCAGGTCAGCCTGTGTTGAAAATTTGCCGAATCAATTATCAGCAAGAGGGGCGCTTAATGGATGCAGAGTTTGAATATTGGCGGCCAGATGCGGTGGTGATTCGCATCGATAGTGACAATCACTGAGGCCGCCAAGCGTCTTCCGTTAGTTTAACGGTGTTTCATCACCCGTGGAGGGTTCATTCAAAAGTTCCGTGCTCGGAGCTTCGCCACTGGCTAAGGGAGTGCCGACCACTTCATCACTGATCGCCACAATGTCACTTTTTGGCGGCTCAGGAAAAGCCACGAAAGTCGTACTCGCCACCAACAACAAAGATAACGCAGTCACGACCGAAGATGAAAAATTCATCAACTTATCTTTACGTTGTACTTGTAACCAAGCCGGAATCCACAATGTCGTGCAGAGCAGCAGAATGATCGGCGTGTGCCACATCGATTCGCGCGTAGTCAGAAGCCAAGGCGCCGTGACAAAAATCAGTACCGTTTGCCAAGTAAAAACTTGTAATGAATGGCGACCAAGATAACTCAGCGGCTCATACACTAACGCGGTAGGGAAAAAACGGATCACAACGGAGATTAAGTAGATCCACACACTCAAGCTCAGTACACGTAACCATCCAAGCTCTGGTTTACTCGATGCCGCGTACACCATTTTCTTGGGAATACCAAGTGGCGTTAAAAGATCACGATAGGCCATAAAAATGATCAAGGCGATACCAGCACACAGCCACGTTAATTTGGGCTGAAACCAAGCCAAATCGCCTTGACGCTTGCTGTAGCCTAGCGCACCACCAAAGAAAAACAGCAGTTGCCAAGCAAACGGATCAAAGTAACCCAGCTCAGGAATGTATTCCGCCGAAAGCCACTTAAACATAGGGGTTAACATTGAGGATTGAATCCAACCACTGCTCGCCCATATCACCACACTCAGCGCGAGTATCCATTTGAGATAGCCACGGCGAAACCCATACAGAGCCAAAGGAAACACCAGCATATACATAATATACAGCGGTAAAATTTCCAAATAAGCGGGTTTATTGAGTAGCAAGAAACTCATCAGCATGGTCATAAACGGCATGTTTGGCAGGTTGCTAAAGCTGCCACCAAACACAGTCACTTGCTCGGCAAAATAGTGGCTGCCCAATAAGAACCACAACATGGCAATAAAGAGTGCGGCCATGTGGTATTTGTAGATCGTGAAAGCACGATGCCACACTTTATTGGTCGCCTGACGGTCAGAATACTCACGGCGGCTATAAACCATGCCAGCCAGTAATCCAGACATAAAAATAAAGCCCTCTGCCGCACCAAATACGCCGATAGGCTCATGCGTAAAGATTTGCAGAATGGTTGTACCGCCGCTGTACCAGATGAGATGGTTGAAGGTGATTAACACCAACAAGAGTCCTCGGATGCTGTCCAATGCGGGGATGCGTTTCATGGGTAGTCTCCCTGCATTTTCAGTGCAAAAAAATCGGCAATAGACGGCGATTTTCAATCAACTAAAAATGCGGATAAGCGGTTGAATATATTAGGTAATATGGCAGGACGGTGATATCTAGTTTGGACTTCCCTCTCCCTGAGCACGCGGATCCTTGCACCACCTGATGTCTTTGTAAATAGGGGGCATAAAAAAAACCGAGAGGTCGCACAGCCTGTGTTCATTTTCATGCAACACTTTACCGCCAATCAACCAAGGTAATGAGAATTAATTGCAACAAAACTCATCTTTCATTAAGCTGCCTGCATTCATGCATTACCAGATGCCGATCTCATGACTGATCCTGTTTTCTTCGCCAAACTCTTTGAACACTCCCGCCAAGTCACGCCTTATCTCAAAGGTCAATGGGCATCAGATTCCCCTGAAACAGAACCAGTGATTCAATGGGATCACTCCTGCTCTGAGCGTATTCAAACTCTCTATCGAAATTTGCAAGAAACCCACCCAGAAGCGGGCGCCGCCTACTGGTTAACGCGCACTTGGACGCTGCTGTGCTGGCAACCTATCTATGTGGCTTTTGTGGCGATTTATGCTTGCCGTGGCTTACCGCAGTTATCTTCCATCGCCCAATACACTCAACCCCAGTTTGTTACTGGTTTTCACTTCAATTCCTTGAAATATCGTCAAGGCGCGCCACAAGAATTGATTGCACAAGCTGGCAAAGAGCTGGTTGAACTATTCGAATATTTTCGTCACGAGATGGCGAAGTGGACACGCATCCGTCCCGGATTTACTCAGCATCTCTTTGCCGACAGCGTGTTGGGTTGCTTAACCCGATTCCAGGCGTTTTACCCCCACCTTTCTGAGCAGGCGTTACTGGAACAAGCTCATTTATGGTTAGAAGCCTGTGGTTTACCCACCAAGTTAGCGCAATCCTTGAGTTACAACCCTGAGGCTCAGACTCTCTCTCACATTCGAACCAGTTGTTGTTTGGTGTATAAGTGCCAAGGGCGCCAACTCTGTCAAAACTGTCCAAGGCATCCTGACAATAAAACTAAGAGCCCCCAGCGGCATGAGCGGACTTAAGTGAGACAGAGGAAAAAGCCGTCCACACAATCAGCAACGCGAATAGAAGACATAGGTAGATCGGATAATGGGGTGAAAGCGTTGCACTAAAGGCCAACAAAGACGCTAAACCATAACCAATTGTGTGTGACATGGAAATGTAACCCGCGACGGCACCTGGAGCATCCGAATACTGAGTGGTCGCCGCAGTGGTATAAGCAGGAACAAGCAATGCCGCACCACATGCCGTTAATACCATCGCCAAGGCCAATACCCAAACTTGGGTGACTAAAAATAAAGCCAAACCCACGACCAACAGCCCTGCTCCAAAGCGGTACATCTGCTCTGGTGACAATTTCTTTTTCTTAATCACCATCACTTGAGTCACAAAAGTACAAGCCGCGCTAATAGTGAGAAGCAAGCCAATCGCATCACTAATGCGGCTCGTCGGCCAATCGGTCAGTGCGCTGAGCAGTGGTGAAAAGCTGTATTGCAGTAATGAAATGGCCGTACACAGCAGTAATCCACTGGCGAGAAAACGCCACAAACAGCGACTAGGCAGCCAAGGCAGAGAAGAAGAAGAAGGACGGTTATTTGGCGTAGAAACCTGCGGTGCAGGTAGGAAGTAAGTACCGACAAGTGCAAGCAGAGGGAGCAGCACCATCATGAATAAGGGCGCGAATGGTGACACTTTCAGCGCTAACAACGAAATAACGGGGCCAATCAAACGCCCCACACTCAACCCAATGCTGACGGAGGTGATGGCTTGCAACCGATGTTGTTCACCACACAACACTATCGCCCAGTGCTGGCTAGCAGGTACCATCCCCGAAACAGTGCAACCGTAAATCACGCGTGCTACTGCTAGCCCCATCAAGCACAGCGTTGAGATTGAAGTGTAATCTCGACTGGCCATAGCAAATAGAGCGAGTAAAGAGAAGCTCATCGCCATTCCGGCAAGAGCCTGAATTACCACATGTTTAGGGCCATGTTTGTCGCTAACCCGCCCCCAAAATGGCGCCGAAGGCAAAAACAAAAAACTGCCGAGTGCGATCAAAATAGACCATGTGGGAAGGTCAAACGCCGATTGTTCGACCAAAAAAGGCAGTGAAACCAAAAGTCCGTTTTGGCCAATCCCCATTAACGCTGCTGCCAAGCCAATCACCCCCAATTGGGAAGACTGTTTTTTCAAAAGAAACATAGTGATAGTCACTGTTGTTGAGCCGTATTAAGCCATCAATGTGGTGGTCTAATAACACACGTGATGACAATAAAAACAATTATCATTTATACTTTGATGTGCTAACATAACCTGCTAATAACCAATAAATCAACTTTCCATTACATTATGTTTCGACTTGTCGACGCCTCATTTAGCATTGATGAGAAGCCTATTCTCTCAACCACTAATCTGACATTCGAGTCTGGCAAGGTCACGACTCTACTCGGTCATAACGGCTGTGGTAAATCTACCCTCATTAAACTGCTCAGCAGACAAAATAAGCCTACTTCAGGCCACGTTTTCTATGGCGACCAGCCTGTCCATAACCTGAATAATATCGAGTTTGCTCACCAAGTGGCTTATTTACCCCAACATCCACCACTGACTACTGGGGTTACGGTGCGTGAGTTGGTTTGTTTTGGCCGCTACCCGTGGAAAGGAGCTTTGGGTCGTTACGATGCGCGAGACTACACCATTGTTGATGAAGCGATTACCAAAGTGGGCTTGAGTGAATTTTCCGATCGTTTCGTTGCCACCCTCTCTGGTGGAGAAAGGCAGCGTGCTTGGGTTGCCATGTTACTCGCCCAGCAAAGTAAAACCCTCTTGCTTGATGAACCTACTTCAGCCCTTGATGTAGCACATCAACATGAGTTGTTGGCTCTGATCCGCGAACTGAACCAAAGCTTAGCGCTCACGGTGATCATGGTGCTGCATGATGTGAATATGGCCGCCAAGTTCAGTGATCATCTTATCGCTCTTCATTCCGGCCGAGTCATCGCACAAGGCACACCAGAACAGTTAATGAATCACGATACTTTGATGCAAATCTATGGCATGGAACTGGCGCTTTTTCCTCACCCACGCACAGGGCAAGCCATTAGCTATATCCCTTAAACAACGTAGAAAAGGATTCTGTTGTGAAGACGTTTATCACCCTGCTGGTTTCCATGTTGGCAGTTCATGCATACGCCTTAGACATTCAGCATGAGATGGGCAGCGCATCCTTCTCAGCGCCACCAAAGAAAGTGGTTGCACTGGATTGGGCATTAGCCGAAACCGTGCTCAGTTTAGGTGTGGCGCTACAAGGCGTAGCGGATGCCAAAGGCTATCAAGAATGGGTGGTTGAGCCTGCACTGAATCCAACCGTAACGAACGTCGGTTCAAGACGTGAACCCAATATCGAACTACTGAGCGAACTCAAGCCCGATGTCATTTTGATGAGTCAGCAGATGGCTGCCGCTTATGAGTCCCTCAATAAAATCGCGCCTGTGGTGGTCTTTACCCTTTACGGGGAGCAAAAACAGCCATTAAAAACAGCAGAATCCATCACCCGTTCCTTGGGTCAGTTGTTCGGAAAAGAGCAGCAAGCAGAGCAAGTGATTACGGAAACCCAAGCCAAACTGACAACCAATGGCGAGAAAATTCGCGCAAAATCCCCAACAACCAAAAGCCTTCTGTTCGTACGTTTTATTAACGACAAAACCTTGCGCATACATGGTCAAGGCTCACTTGCTAGTGCCACTATCTCTGCCATGGGACTCAAAAATAGCTGGCAAGATCAGACCAATATATGGGGCTTTACCACCACGGGCTTAGAAAAGCTCGCCGAACATCAGCAAAGTAATGTGATGCTGTTTGGCCCACTCAAACCACAAGATCGCCAAGTGCTACAAACGTCTCCGCTATGGCAGGTCATGGCGTTTACGCGCGAAAATGCTGTCTATGAGCTTCCTCCAATCTGGACCTTTGGTGGCCTTATTGCCGCGCAGCGTTTTAGTGACCACATCGCAGAGCTGCTAGTCACACAATGATGAATACTGTGAACCTTCCCCACCCCAACAAAATGAAACTCCCAACAAACACTCTGCTCTTAGTTGGGGTTTTCTGTCTGATTGCCGTTTTGCTGCAGACGACAGCACCTTATTCACAAGGTATTAGTCTCATTTGGGATACCGTGTGGCACTTTGACCAGAGCAATTATCAGCATGTGATCACCTACCTGACTTATCTGCCACGGCTTTGTGTTGCGCTACTATGTGGCTTTGCCCTCGCAGTAGCAGGTTGTGTCATGCAGTTTGTACTGCGTAACCCGATAGCGTCACCAACCACGCTGGGTGTGGCCACGGGGGCAGAACTCGGCATGGTACTGAGTTTGCTGCTGCTTCCAACGGGGTTGGCGATACCTAACTTCATACCTGCATTTTTAGGTGGCTGCTTCGCAACTGGGCTGGTGTTTTTGCTCAGTGCCAGCCGTGGTTTTGCTCCACTGCACATGATCTTAGCGGGTATGGTAGTTAGCCTCTTCTTTGGCTCACTCAATACCATGCTGCTGATGCTGCACGAGCAAAAACTCACCAGTATTTTTGTTTGGGGAGCGGGAGCACTCAACCAAAATGGCTGGAATAGCACGCAAGTTCTACTGCCTTTAATCACTCTCCCAACATTACTACTACTGATGCTGCAACGCCCACTGTCCGCGCTGCAATTTGGGGATGGCGTGGCTTCGTCTTTGGGAGTCAACATCAAGCAGATCAAACTACTCTGTCTTGGGCTGGCGATATTCATTACCGCGGCCGTGGTCAGTGAAGTGGGCTTGATCGGTTTTATTGGAATCGTTGCTCCAGCCATCGCACGATTGCTCGGCATCCGACAACTCACCGCCCAATTGCTGAGTAGTGGCGTGATTGGCGCACTGATACTGTTGGTTGTCGATTTAGCCATTCAACCTTTCTCTGGCGTGGGGGGAGAACTGCTGCCCACTGGCGCGATGACTGCCTTACTGGGTGCGCCTTCCCTGTTGTGGCTACTGCAACGCACTAAACTTCTTTCCGAGCTTCGCGCTCGCGAAGAGCCAGTTGAGCATTATCGAAAAGTCAGTACCACGCGAGTTTTCTTCATTATGCTTGGCCTACTTAGCATAGTAACCCTGTGCGCGTTAGTGTTCGGGCAAGGGCAAGCGGGCTGGAGCCTAACTCTTAATCCAATGCTGTTGGAGCTTCGCGCTCCTCGTGTGCTCACCGCACTCCTTGCGGGAGTTGGACTGGCATTAGCGGGAACCCTCATTCAACGTCTATCCAATAATCCTATGGCAAGCCCAGAAGTGCTTGGGCTGAGCTCCGGAGCCGCACTGGCGATTGTGCTCGGCAGTACATTCGGTATCGCGATTGAACGTGATGAACAGATGCTGCTAGGGACATTAGGCGCGCTGACCGTCACTTCTTTGATTTGGCTTATCGGGCGCAAACACAATTTTGCACCAAGCCAAACCTTATTGACGGGGATAGCCTTGAGCGCGGGGCTGGATGCCCTGCTGCGTGTTGTGATGAGTTCAGGACATGACAACGCCACGGCGCTGCTCACTTGGCTTTCGGGCTCCACCTATCTGGTTGCCACTGCCGATATCTATTTACTGGCGATAGGCGTTGGGCTAGTCGCTAGCGTGGCACTGTTGCTCGAACGATGGATTGCGATTATCGAGTTGGGCGAGGTAACCGCCCGAAGCCTTGGCATGAACGCCACTCGAGTTCGCTTGGTTTTACTACTGCTTGTTGCTGCCCTCACCACACTCTGCACCATAGTGATTGGCCCTTTGAGTTTTATCGGCTTACTGGCACCCCATATGGCACGCTCGCTACACCAATACCAACCGCGCGCACAAATGCTAACCGCCGCTTTGCTCGGTGCAATCGTGATGGTGCTGGCGGATTGGGTTGGACGTAATATCTGGTTCCCTTGGCAATTCCCGGCGGGCCTGCTCGCTTCACTGATCGGTGGTGGTTACTTCCTGTATCTGATGAGGCGTTAACCGTATGCGATCTTCTAGAAGGCTACGCCGTTAGCCTTCTCTGCTATTTCCTCATTACCTGCCTTCTCAACACACATCTAACAAACTGATTTAATTATTCAATTACTTTTTTAACAAAAAATTCGCACAAATCTACAAAAACCTATTGATCATGCAAATGATAATAATTAGCATTACCGTACATTTTGATTAATAAGACGGCGAGAAACGGAATGCATCGCAACAACGAGCGGATTAACCTCGAAAAATCAAACGATTGGGCCAACACAAATGAACCTTCTATCGCGTGTTTTCTCAATTCATTAGCCCGTGAGAGTCAATCAGTCCAACTACTTTGTGGTGAAGATGGAAAACGTGTTTATCGACTCCCTCTGGCAAACTCAGACTCCATTAATATCCCTCTCAGTTATTTTTCTTCCCTTGGGAGCCATGAATATTGCCTACCTGCTCTTTTGCATACGCAAGACAGCATTAAAACGCTGAGTGTTGAACAGCTCATTGAACACATAGTTAACGAGCCGGCACTCGTCGGCATAGTCAGCGAAACGCAAAAAGCCATTTTCACTAAACGAGTTCTAGAAAGTCATCGCAACACTGAACAGGCCATCGAACACTCTCCCTATCAAGAGCAGTTATTTACCGAACAACTGGATTTTAAAACCGCAGAACAAGGGTTATTGATCGGCCACTCTTTCCACCCTGCCCCCAAAAGCCGTGAACAATTTAGCCTGAATGATGCCAAACTCTACTCACCTGAACTCGGTGGTCAATTCAAACTCTTCTGGCTGAGCGTCGAACAATCACTTCTCACTAGCGGTAGCTCTGCTGACATTCATTTCAACCAACGATTTGCAGCACTCGTCGCGCACGACCCCAAATTAGTTGAAGCTTTGCAGAGTGCGCAGCAACAAGGTCATGGGCTGCTTCCCGTACATCCATGGCAATGGCATGTCATGGCAGAGAACCCATCAATAAAAGGCTACATCGCCACCAAGCAAATCCAGAATCTAGGCCAACTCGGTGCAACTTGGTATCCGACCTCGTCCACGCGCTCACTTTACGCGCCGGGTTTGCCTTACATGCTCAAGTTCTCGCTCAGTGTCAAACTCACCAATTCCATCCGTAACCTGTCACTGAAAGAAGTGATTCGTGGAACACGACTCAATGATCTGTTCCAGCATCCTCAGCTGGCACAACAGCTCGGTAACGGACGAGGTTTCCAGTTGATGCAAGAACCTGCCTACATCGGACTGAAAGATCTGAACGGCAAAATCATTGACGAGAGTCTTGTGGCATTTCGAGACAATCCATTGATGGATAATCCAGCAGAAGAAGCCGTGGTATTGGCAACGCTCACCCAACAAAACCCATATGGTGGCAGTAGCCTTGTGGCGGCGCGCATTCAGCATTACGCCACACAACAACACCTTTCTTCACACCAAGCAGCTAGCCTATGGTTTGATGCTTATTGCCGCCATGCCGTTGTGCCTTTATTCCACTTGCAGGCCAATTTGGGGATTGTGTTTTTAGCCCACCAGCAAAATATCGTCATGCAGTTAGAGCAAGGCTTCCCAGTGGGTATGTACTATCGCGACTGCCAAGGCACTGGCTATACCGATTTGGCATTTAAGCTGTTTGGCGAACAACTTGGCGATCAAAAAGAAGCGCTCGAAAACTACTGGAACCAAGACAAAGTACGCCGCTACTTCGCTTACTACCTCATCATCAACTCCACCTTCAATCTGATTTCTGCGATCTGCGCGAATTTGGATGTGGAAGAGAGTGAGCTCATCGAGATTCTGTATCACAACCTCAACGCTCTACTGCAGAGCGGAGTGAAGGATGATCTCTGCCTGCACTATGTACTGACCAGTGAAGCGCTGTGCTGTAAAGGTAACTTTTTCTGTTACTTACAAAACTTTAATGAAAACTCCATTCCTGATCCGGCTGTGATCTATTTCGATTTACCTAACCCTCTGGCTCGTATTGAGGAAATTGCTCATGTCTAAGTTCAATACCTTTATTTTTAGCACCGATCCACAGCCGATTATTGAGTTAACCCTGCACGCCAGTGATTTGGTTTGCTCTGAAATTGCCCCGCAGCTCGTGCGCGAAATTGACCAGTTGTTCAGCCAAGATAAACAGATTGAAGCGCTGAAAGTGGTGACTCGTGACTCTGAGATTCAAACCTGGATTGAGCAACTCTTACCTTTGATTGATCAAAAGGTATCTCGCTGCGCTTTTTACCAATTGCCACTCGCTTGGCACCAACACAAACCGTCAAGCAATTTCCCACTGCAGCTTATTCAGTCCAACAACCAGTACCGCCATCACCCTTTACGTCCGCCTATGCCGCAAGGCCAGGTGTACCAAAGGTATGATTTTGATGCCGAGTTGAACGTCAGTTTCCGAGTGATTGAGCTGGATAAAGATCGGCAACGCTTCACACGCTGGATGAACGACCCTCGCGTGGCGCACTTTTGGGAACAAGCATGGAGTGAAGAAAAACTCGCCGAATTTCTTGAGCAGCGCCTTGCTGATCCACACATCATTCCGCTGATTGGCGAATTTAACGGTGAACCTTTTGGTTATGTGGAAGCCTATTGGGTTGCCGAGGATCGACTCAGCCCGTACTACGCAGTAGAGAATTATGACCGTGGTATCCATTTGCTTGTCGGCGAGCAAGCCTTCCGCGGCCCTAAATTTTTCAACGCTTGGATGCGCGCCATCAGCCACTACTTGTTTATTGACGATGTTCGCACCAACCGCGTTGTGCTTGAGCCTCGTTCTGACAATGAACGCTTATTTAATCGCATCTTGCCACTGGGTTACCGCAAGTGTTTTGAGTTCAACTTCCCCCATAAACGCTCGGCATTGTTGATGCTGAGCCGTGAACAGTTTTTTGCGGAGCGGTGGTAATGGAACAGTTAGCGCTACATCGTTACTGGGCAGTCGCCAATCAGAAGATGGTGGGCAAAATCCTCAGTGAGTTCGCTTATGAGCAAGCGTTTCAATTTGAGCCAACCGAACAGGGTTATCAGCTCAACTTAGAAAATGGCACACGTTATTGCTTTGCTGGCGAAGAGAATATTTGGGGGCAGGTCATGATTGACCCGACTTCCATTACTCGCCATGCCGACATCGAGGCGGAGCAGCCGATTTCCGCCGCGCTATTGATGCGCGATCTGCAACCTCTGCTCAAGATGCCGGATGACGCCTTCGCAGAACATCTCGAGGATCTCAATGCCACCTTACTCGGTGATTGCAAGCTGATGCAGCGCAAGCAAGCCATGATGGCGCGAGATCTGGCCATGCTGCCGTGCGAGCAACAGCAAACCTACTTTGATGGACATCCGAAATTTGTGTTCAATAAAGGCCGCCGCGGTTGGGGCAGTGATGATTTAAAGCGGTATGCACCAGAAGCGGAACGCGCTTTCCAACTGGGTTGGGTCGCGGTTCATCACTCGATTTTGCAGCTCGCCACCAACGATGAAGTCACATGGCAAGCCTTACTGCAAAGCGCCATCGCGCCCGATGAAATCAAGCAGATGGACAGTTTGTTGGCTTCCTATCAACTTGAACTGCATGAGTATCGTTATGTTCCGGTTCATCCTTGGCAGTGGAGCAATAAACTGGCACTGCTGTTTGTACGTGAAATCGCGACTAAGCAGTTGGTGTATTTAGGTGAGTTTGGCGATCACTTCTTGCCTCAACTCTCACTGCGTACCTTAAGCAATGTCACTCGTCCTGCGAGTTACGACATCAAATTGCCGCTCACGGTAATGAACACCTCCTGCTACCGCGGGATTCCGGGGCGCTACATTTTGGCCGGCCCTACGGCTTCTGACTGGATAGATCAGGTCTTTAAGTCTGATCCCCTGCTTACCGCGAAACAGGCCGAAGTGTTGCAAGAACCCGCAGCCGCCTTCGCCGCTCAAGCGGACTATGCACTGCTGCCCAATGCACCCTATCGCTACCACGAGTTGCTCGGTGTGATTTGGCGTGAATCGGCGGCTTCCAAATTAAAAGCCGGTGAACGCGCCATCTTAATGGCGGCACTGATGGAAAGTGACAATCAAGGTCAACCACTGATTGCAGAATACGTTCAAGCCTCTGGGTTAACCCTCGAAGCTTGGCTCAGCAAACTGTTTGATGCGGTGGTCATTCCCTATTACCACTTGCTGTGTAAATACGGTGTCTCGCTGATTGCGCATGGGCAGAACGTCACTTTAGTGCTGGAGAACCACGCTCCGAAACGCATTCTGCTCAAGGATTTCCAAGGCGACATGCGCTTAGTCAGCAGTGAGTATCCAGAACAGGCTTCACTGGATGACAGCGTGAAAAAAGTCACCGTTCGCCTGCCAGAACACCTGATTATTCATGACTTACAAACCGGGCATTTTGTTACCACGTTACGTTTTATTTCGCCCTTAGTGGCCAAATTGGGCTTCTCCGAGCCGCAGTTTTACCGCCTGCTCGGTGACCGACTGAAAGCTTACATGGCCGCCCATCAAGAGTACCAACCGAGGTTTGAACAGTTTGATCTGTTTAAGCCGAGAATTTTACGCATCGGGCTGAACTTAGCCAAGTTTCGCCATAGTACAGATGCCAGCACATCAAGGATGCTGCCTGACATGGATGACATGCTCAACAACCCATTGACCAAAGCACTGGAACACCAAGGCTAACTAACCACATAACCATAATTTTAGTGTTAACGAAGCCGACATTACCCAAAGAAAAGGATTGCTCTTATGGAACACACTAACAACGCCAAACTTGATTTCGCCGGTGTCGGCGTCGGTCCATTTAACCTTAGCATTGCTGCTCTACTGGCGGACAGACCGCAAATTTCCGCACGCTTCTTTGAAAGCCGTGACCATTTTTCTTGGCACCCGGGACTACTGCTTGATAACACCCACATGCAAACCATGTTTTTGAAGGACTTGGTGAGCGCGGTGAATCCAGAAAGTCGCTACTCCTTCATCTCTTATCTGGTGAAGAACAAAAAGTTTTATCGTTTCTTGTCTGCTGAGCTCAAATGCATCAGCCGTCACGAGTTTTCAGACTACCTCGCTTGGGTGGCTCATCAGTTGGATAACGTTCAGTTTTCAACCCGAGTTGAACAGGTGGAATACACCGGCGAGGCATTCACGCTCCACACCAATCAAGGCACCTACCAAGCGAAAAATCTCTGCATTGGCACAGGCAAGGTTCCTTCAGTACCCGAATGTGCTAAAGCACACCTTGGTGAGCGAGTGTTCCACGCCGCAGACGTGGGGCTACAAGAGCGAAACTTCACTGGCAAACGTGTGCTGATCATTGGTGGCGGGCAAAGCGGTGCAGATATTTTCATTAACGCTTTGCAGCAGAAATGGGGCAAACCCAAGTCACTCGACTGGCTATCTCGCCGCGCCAATTATCAACCCCTCGATGAAGCCGCGTTTACCAATGAGTTTTTCGCGCCCGATTACG
This sequence comes from Vibrio metoecus, assembly GCF_009665255.1. Lineage (NCBI taxonomy): Bacteria > Pseudomonadati > Pseudomonadota > Gammaproteobacteria > Vibrionales > Vibrionaceae > Vibrio > Vibrio metoecus. The sequence continues at coordinate 792,660 of NZ_CP035686.1, read as the reverse complement.
TGGATGCTTTCTTTCATTTGTCACCTAGCGTCAAACGTAAAGAGGTGGCAAACCAGAAACTGACCTCGGATGGCGTAACGCAAAAAGCCTTGTTAACCATTTATCAAGAGCTTTACCACCGATTCGATGTACTCAAGGAAGACAAATGGGTAAGGCTGCTACCACACCGCTCCTTAACTCAAATGAGTGCACAAGGCAGTGCGTTCAAACTGACCGCCAGCAATGCACTGGGGCAGTGTTTAGAAACGTACGAAGCAGACATCGTCATTCTGGCGACGGGCTTTGAAGCGCCCTATCCCGCCTGTTTGAACACGATTCTGCCTCTGCTCGATCTTGATGAGTACAACCGCTACCAAATGACACCAGATTTTGAGCTTAAGTGGGAAGGACAGCAACGTAACAAGATCTTCGCCGTGAATGCGGGGATGCATAGCCATGGTATTGCCGAGCCGCAGCTTAGCCTTATGGCTTGGCGCAGTGCACGCATCATCAATCGCCTTGCGGGACAAACTATTTTCGATGTTGATGCAGGCAAAGGAATGATTGATTGGCTATCGCCTAGCGCCATCGCGAAAAAATTGGTCGCTTAAGCTCACTTTTTTGTCACTCACTCCAAAGGTGAGTGGCATTTCAATCAGCCCCGAACACCCAAGTGGCCTAAGGGCTTATTTTTACCTACGTATAGAGAAGAAAATGAAATCTACAAAAGGAAAATTGCTACCATCCACGTCTTTGTCACTGTCTGCGGCAGCAATTGCCGTAGCCAGTGTCATCTTTACCACGCCCGCTGTAGCAGAAGAACAGACATTGTTTGACGAAATGGTGGTGGTTTCAAGCCGCACCCCGAAAGCGATCAGTGATATCCCGGGAACCGTTTGGTACATCGATTCAGAGCAGATTGAGCAAGAATATCGTGGTGGTAAAACGTTAGGCGAGATTCTCGCATCTGCCATTCCATCACTGGATGTCAGCTCAGGCGCACGGACCAACTACGGCCAAAATCTGCGTGGACGAAAAATGCTGGTGATGATCGATGGCGTATCCCTCGAATCTTCGCGTCAAATCAGTCGCCATATGGACTCTATCGACCCGTTTAACATTGAACGTATCGAAGTGCTTTCTGGTGCAACGTCTATCTACGGTGCGGGCGCATCGGGCGGTGTCATCAACATCATCACCAAGAAAGCGACAAGCCAAGAGCTCGAATTTGAATCTTACGTCGGCGCAACGTCTGGTTTTAATTCTAGCGAAGATTTTGACTACAAAGTCGGCCAATCCATCTCAGGCGGCAACGATAAAGTTCAAGCCCGCGCTTCTGTGGTGTACACCGAAACCCAAGGTTTCTTTGATGCCAACGGCGATATCGTCACACCCGACATTTCACAAGGCTCTCTGCAATTCAACCAAACCGTTGATTTGATGACGACTGTGGGTGTGAATATTTCTGAAACCCAAAAACTCAACCTGTTGGCGCAATACTATGATAGCCAGCAAGACTCCCCTTACGGCCTGTACATCGTTAATAACAAGTTTGTGGACGTGAGAAACGGCTTTGACTCAGACCGCGAACACGGCACGGAACGTATGATGCTGAGTGCGTCTTACGTCAATGATGAATTCTTGAATCACCAACTGATTGCCGAAGCCTCCTACCGTAAAGAAGATCAAACCTATACCCCTTACTACCAGTCCTCTAGCCAGCAGATCACGGATGTCATCTCACTTAAGGCCGCTCTGGCAAAGAATTTTGACAAACTGAATCTGGTGTATGGGATTGATGCTTACCAAGATCAGATGGAGAATAACCAAGCCCTGTATGACAAAACCATTGCCAATAATTCAGGAAACCTCATCAACCGTACTTACGCACAAATTGGTCGTTACCCAGGAATTAAAGTAGGTTCGGTCGCCGGCTTTGTTCAAGCAGGTTACGACATCACTGACGACTGGTCAGTGGAAGGTGGCTTCCGTTACCAACATATGGTCAATAAGATCGATGATTTCGTGGGCAACCAACAGCAAAAAAACATTGCAGAAGGTAAAGGGACTTCTGCCGATGCCGTACCGGGAGGCGAAACTGACTACAACGTGGGTCTGTTCAACTTAGGCACGCTTTATCATCTCAATAACCACTCGCAAGTGTGGGCTAACTTCTCACAAGGTTTCGATCTGGCTGACCCTGCGAAATACTATGGTCAAGGCAACTATAAACTGTTCGGCAGCCACTGGACGTTGCAAGACAGTATCAATGTCGATAGCTCTAAGATGTCAGGCATTAAAACCAACAGCTTTGAGCTGGGCTACCGTTTAGAAAAAGACAGTTTCAACCTGCAAACCGCGGCCTACTATTCCACCTCGGATAAATCCGTTTCTTACAACAAGAAAACTTTATTGATTGAAGAAGTGGCAGATAAGAAACGCGTTTATGGCCTTGAGGCTATGGCATCTTACTGGGTGCACACCAACGTTCAATTGGGTGCGTCAGGCCACTACGTGGTCTCGAAAGTCAAAGGTGATAACGGCTGGGCAGATATGGCCGCTAATAACGCCAGCACATCAAAAGCCAGTGCTTGGGCGGGTTGGTATGACGCGGATCTGGCGGTTAAATTACAGAGCCAAACCATGTTTGACTACAAAGATGACAAACAGAATAAACTGGATGGTTACACCATCTTTGACTTAGTTGGTAGCTACCAATTGCCAGTGGGCAGTCTCGGTTTTGGTGTGCTCAACCTGTTTGACCACGACTACACCACCATTTGGGGGCAACGTGCACAGATTGAATACTCAGCTCACTACGATGCTGCAGCATATGACTACAAAGGCCGCGGTCGTACTTATACCCTGAACTACCAAGTAAAATTCTAATTCAAGCGGCAGTCACTCCATTGAGGAGTGGCTGCTACTTTGTTTTCTCAATTCTTCTGTGCTGTATCCGGTCTATTCTCAATACATTGGATAGTCACCATCCTGCTATTCCACTCTTGGTGTTATGCGCAAGAGTGTGGCTCACACTAGCAAAATAAAACCGCAGAAATGAAAAAGCGCCAGCAAGAATTCACTTGCTGGCGCTTAGAATAATGGCACGCCCTACAGGATTCGAACCTGTGACCACATGCTTAGAAGGCACGTGCTCTATCCAACTGAGCTAAGGGCGCGCTACAGGGTGAGGATTATACGAGTTAAACGGGCTAGATCAACGCCTTTGTCTAACTTTCTGTTTCGAATGAGCAATATTTTACCGATCTCATCTCAACTGCCGAAAAACAGAACAAAGCAAACGTTTGCCTGTGGATGTTATCAAAAATATCTGCAACAATGCCCGCAAAAATTTTCGCTCCAAACCTGTAAGGAAAGTCATGACTGCTCAAAATATTGATGGAACGCTGATTTCGCAAACGGTGCGCTCAGAAGTAGCAGCCCGTGTTAAAGCTCGTGTTCAAGCTGGGTTACGAGCCCCAGGACTAGCGGTTGTGTTGGTGGGCGAAGATCCTGCTTCACAAGTGTATGTCGGCAGTAAACGCCGTGCCTGTGAAGAAGTCGGGTTTGTCTCCAAATCTTTCGATTTACCCGCTACCGCTAGCGAAGAAGCTTTGCTGTCACTGGTTGAAGAACTCAATAACGATCCGCAAATCGATGGCATTTTGGTACAACTGCCGTTACCTGCGGGTATGGATACCACCAAAGTGTTGGAAAGCATTCACCCAGAGAAAGATGTGGATGGCTTCCACCCTTACAACGTCGGCCGTTTGGCGCAGCGCATTCCTAAACTGCGCTCTTGCACGCCCAAAGGCATCATTACTCTGCTTGAGCGTTATAACATTCCACTGCGTGGTAAACACGCAGTGATTGTGGGTGCCTCCAACATTGTCGGTCGTCCGATGACGCTAGAGCTACTACTAGCAGGCTGCACTACCACCACTTGCCATCGCTTTACTCAAGACCTCGAAGGCCATGTTCGCCAAGCAGATATCTTGGTGGTCGCGGTGGGTAAACCTAATTTTATTCCGGGTGCATGGATTAAAGAGGGCGCGATTGTGGTCGATGTCGGCATTAACCGCTTAGATACTGGCAAGCTGGTTGGCGATGTGGAATACGATGTTGCCCGCACGCGTGCAAGTTTTATCACACCAGTACCCGGCGGTGTCGGACCTATGACCGTCGCAAGCTTGATTGAAAACACCATGATGGCGTGTGAGCAGTTTCATACTGAACGGTAATTCGACATTCCTCCTTAAGACAAAAAAGCCGAGGCATCTGCCTCGGCTTTCTATTACCGTTTTCTTCGCGGTTAGCCATTTTTCGGTGGCATGAATGCGGTGAGCTCCAACGCAGGTCCGGTGTATTTTTCAATACGCACCAGCGAGGAGTTCGCTGCACAGCCGTTGGCCAAACGTGAAGTCGGAATGTCTGAAGTCAGCACATTCGCTCCACCGTTCTTACATAAGCCGCTTTTTGCATCCAGATCTGGCCAGCCGCCTTCGTGAATACAAACTGAGCCTTGTTTGATTCGATCCGTCACCAAAGCGCCGACCAACACTTGGCCACGTTGGTTATAGGCACGAACCAAATCGCCCGTTTGAATGCCACGTGATGCCGCATCTTCTGGGTGGATCCAGATCGGCTCACGGTTAGCAATCGCATACTCTTCCCGCAATTGAGCGTAGTTGAATTGACTGTGCAAACGGTGCGCTGCGTGCGCCGTCATTAATTGCAACTCGCCCTGCTTCGCATTACCTGTAAATTCGTCGGGAGCCAACCACGTTGGATGGGCTGGACAATCAGGCAAATTAAAGCCCGCCAGAGTCTTAGAGTAAATCTCAATCTTGCCGCTCGGTGTGCCTAATGGATTGAGGATCGGATCCGCGCGAAAATCGGCGTAACGCACAAACTGAGCATTTTTCGCATTCCACTTCATTTCAATCAGCTGGTTATCTTCCCAGAACTTACTGAAGTTTGGCATCGCCACTCGTGCTGCACGGCCGCTTTTCTGCGCGGTTTTGTAGAAACCGTACAACCACTCCATCTCGGTTTTGCCTTCAGTAAACACATCACGGCCTCCGGGGCGGATCATTTCCGCCATATCGGCAAACACATCAAAGTCGTTACGCGCTTCGCCTTGTGGCTCCACCACCTGTTTCATCGGTACCAAGTGTTGGTTACTGTAGTCACCCGTCATGGTCAGGTCATTACGCTCAAACGTTGTGGTGATCGGCAGTACGATATCGGCATGCTTCGCCGCCGCTGTCCAATACGGCTCTGAAATCACAATCAGCTCAGGCTTTTGCCACGCTTTGATCAGACGATTGGTGTCTTGATGGTGGGTAAAGTTGGCACCGCCCGCCCACCAGATCATCTTGATCTCAGGGAAGGTCAGCGTGTGACCATTGTGTTGATAGGTCGCGCCCGGATTCTCTAACGCTTCAACAATACGCGCGACCGGGAAACTTTGCGTCGCCCCTGAAATCGCCCAATCATTCCCCGCTGAAGAGCCACCGCCGATAGCTGCCGAAATCGCAGGCAGTACACCCGCGTCACGCGCTGGGTTCCCGCCATTCGAGTAATGGTAGGAGAAACCAAAACCACCGCCCGGCAAGCCAATTTGCCCCAACATCGCGGCTAAGGTGACCACCATCCAGTGACGCTGCTCACCATATTGCTGACGCTGCATACCCCAGCCTGCCATTAGCATGGTGCGATGATTGCTGAAAATCTCAGCCAGCGTTTCTAGTTGCTTGGCTGGTACGCCACAAATGCCTTCTGCCCATTGCGCGGATTTTTCAACGCCATCTTCTTTACCCAGCAAATACGCTTCAAAGCGATCGTAGCCTACGGTGTATTTGTCCAAGAAGGCTTTATCGTGCTTACCTTGTTTGATCAGCGAGTGCGCGATGCCCATCATCATCGCCACATCCGTCATTGGGTGTGGGGCAATCCATTGGGCTTGCTCACCGAAAAACTCGATGGTTTCAGAGCGGATCGGATCAATACCGATAATGGTTTTGCCGGATTTTTTCAGTTGATGGAAGAACTCAAGGCCTGCGCAATCGGTCGAGCTCCACGCAATTTTCAACGTGTTGATCGGGTTTAACCCCCACAGTACCACCACATCACTGTGCTCTAGCACTACGGGGTAAGTGGTTTGCTGCTCATACACTTCAATCGAACCAACCACGTGCGGCATGATGATTTGCGCCGCGCCGGTTGAGTAATCGCCCAAGTGGCCAGAATAGCCGCCCGCCATACTCATATAGCGTTGCAATAAAGTTTGAGCTTTATGCAGCACGCCACTGGAGCGCCAGCCATAAGAGCCAGCAAATACCGATGAAGCGCCATAGGTTTTGCGAATGCGCATATGCTGCTCATGGATTAAGCGATACGCGTCATCCCACGATACGCGGACAAACTCATCACTGCCACGTACTCCTTTCGGCGCGGCAGGGTTCGCTAAAAAGCCTTTGCGAACCATAGGGTATTTAACCCGCGCTTGGGTATACACCTGATCAGGGCCTGTCGATTGCAAGCTGTTCGGTACGGTTTGCGCCAGCGCATTTTTGGTCGCAACCATTTTGCCATCTTGCACTTCACAGAGAAGTGGCCCCATACGTCCAGCCGTTAACACGCCTTTGCCACGCGCATTATCACTGGCAACAGAGAGTGGCGAGAATGAAGTGAAAGCCATTGCACCAGCAGCCATACCAGTGCCTTTTAAAAATCCACGACGGGTGATTTTAGTCATAACGTTATCCCTCTACTTGTACTCAGTGACCAACCACATCTTTGGCGTGGTGTTGGAAGAACTTGGTGAGAATTTCTAGGTTCTCGGCAGAAATATCTGTCCGTTCTCCCATACTTTTCGCCACTGGTCCCCAAGCATTCACCGTAAAGTGATTAGACGGGATCTTGGCATGGCACGTTGCACAATAAACGTTATCGAGTTGTTCTGCGTATGACCAAACCGGTTCTAAGCTATCCACCACTGGGGAAGTGATTTGCGCAGTCAAACTCACTGCACGCCACTGGTTACCATAAGCATCTGTCTTGTAGTTTTGCGTTTGCAGTGCTTGTTGGCCTTGCTCAGTTAAAGTAGCCACAACCGCACGTTGCCCTTCGCCCATATACAGAACTTGTTCGGCACCTTTCATTTGGTAAGCGTTAATTTGCACGGTACGTTCATCGCCCTTGGTACTCACAACATCCAGAGCAGTCGTCGGGTTAATCGTACCCAGTTCACCCATCGCAATCGCGGTTACGGGGTAAACTCGCTGCGCGTCAGCGGCCGTTTTTTCGGTAAAGGCCATCAAGGTTTCAAAGGCTTTGCTATCGAGCTCCGCTTCAGGCGCAAAGTGTGCAACCCCTTTATGGCAATCGATACAGGTTTGATTGTTGGCTTTGGCGTAGTCGTGCATTTTCACCGACTCCGGTGACTGCTCAAATGGCTCCATCGCATCAAAATCATGGCAAGAGCGGCACGTTGCCGAATCATTGGCGCGCATTTGCTCCCATACTGTCTCGGCTAACTCTTGGCGGTGAGCCTCATACTTCTCAGGCGTGCCAATCTTACCAGTGACAAACTCATGGTAGATATCTTTGGAAGCTCGCACTTTTGTGATGAGGTAATCAACCGGATCACTAGGAATATGGCAATCAGCGCACTCAGCACGGATGCCTTTCGCATTGGAAAAGTGAACAGAACCTTGATACTCCTTATAAGGGGTTTCCATAGTGTGGCAGGAGAGGCAAAACTCTGTGTTTGAGGTGTAATGCATCACAGCTGCACTGCCACCTAAAGTGACCCAGCCAATTGCCACACCAATGGCAACAAGCAGTGCAACATACCTTTTTTTGATCGACATACGCTGACATATCCTTTCACATTTATAAATATGCGATCATCCTACCCCTTTTGAGGTATGAGATATTGATCCGCATCATATACGTGCTACGAAAAGCGTGCTTATGTGATGTTGAGTCAAACCTATCGCGGGCTATCTTCACTTACCCTCCACGGATTTCAACCAACCTCTTTACTTATCGGTAACTCTCTAAACAAGTGCCATAAAAAATTCACCCCAGCGTAACTGGGGTGAAAATGGCGAACATAGAAACTCAACTAACGGATTTACTGAGCATTATTCATCTGGCTAAGTTTATCCCCAACCGGTTTGGAGAAATTAAAGCCGTCATGTTGATCCCAGTTGATTGACCAGGTCATTACCCCAGCATAATTAGGGTAGGCAAAGGCCGGTTTAATGGTGCCGCAACGGGTTCCTTTGGTTAAGCAATCTAGCGCATCAAGGATATTTTGAGTTGGTGCTTGCCCAGAATTTGCCGAACTTGGACCTGATGGCAAACCAATGGCCACTTGGTCGTCACGCAATGGTTCAAAGCGTGTCCCGTTGGCTAAAGTAAAGCCTTCAATCAACATTTTTGATTGGGCGACCATCATATCCACGGAGCCTTCTGGTGCAGCCCCCGGGGTATACGGATTAGGCAAACCACCATTGTTGTAGAGTTGAACATGTAGAATATCGAGCGTGTCACGCACTTCGTTAATCACCGGAATGTAAGCGCCCCAAATTCCACTGTAGGCAACCATACCACCTTGCACATAAGGGTGTTCAGGCGCCATAGTGAGGAACATATCACCACCGATGTTTTTCTCGATTTGCTTCAATGCTCGGCCTAAGCGTGCTTGAATTTGTGAGCCATGAACAAGGTTCGAGCCACTTTCGAGATCCACATCTAATCCATCGAAGCCCCACTCTTTGATCAATGCCGTTAAGCTGTTCACAAAGTTGGCTTCATCTTGATCATTATTAAGAGTGATCGTGCCTTCCGCACCACCAAGAGAGAGCACAAATACTTTGCCTTTCGCTTGTAGCGCTTTCATATCTTGCTTGAACTGCACAGGATCGAGCGCAGGGCAACTGCTGTAAATATCACCGGCATACAGGTTGAAATGCACCGTTCCTGTACTGTTGCGATCATTTTCTGCAAAGGCAATGTCAACCACATCCCACGCTTGTGGCATATCCGCCAAACGAATTGGGCAACCCGCACCATTGACGAAGTTATGCCAGTAACCGATCAGACGATGTTTCTTCTGAGTTTGCTCTACCACGCTGATTGCGGCTGCAGAAGAGGTCACGCTCGTTCTTGCAGCATCGGTCGCTTTCGCTGCAACGGTATAGTTACCAATCGCACTCGGCGTCCAGCTGTAAGCAAAAGGCTCTGTTGTATCCGTTGCCACTACCGCACCATTGACCACGAATTCCACTTTCGCCACATTATTGGTTAGTGACGTGGCATCGGCGGCAATGTTAACCGGTTTACCTAGACCAACGGTTTGACCGGATGTCGGCGAAGTCAGTGAAACCACAAGATCTTGATCGCTCACCGTCACGCTGACTGCGCTTTCACTGGTGTTACTGTCGTTGTCCGTGGCCACTGCTTTCAGGGTTTGATTCCCCGTGGTGGTTGCTAGCCAGTTAACCGCGTAAGGCGCTTGAGTCACCACCCCTAAGCTGTTGTTGCCCGCAAAAAACTCCACTTGCGTGACCGAGCCATCGGCATCACTGGCTTGCGCCGCCACACTGACAGTGGAGCCAGCAAGAATCACTTGGTTAGCCGTTGGGTTGGTTAATGTCACTACAGGTGGGGTTGAACAAGCACCGAAACCACTCCATGCTTCTTTCCAATAACTTCCAACACCTGGCTCATACGCCCAACCGGAGCTGGAAGAACACCAGCCGGCGATATCACAGCGGTATTTTTGGTTCTTATTTTGTACCAACTGCCCTGCCGAATACGCGGTTCCCGCCGAATAAACAGGTAAACCCGCGCAACCTGCATTCGAGCCACTGCTGACCGTTAAAGTCACTTCTTGGCTCACGGTAGATTGGTTGTCGTTATCAATGGCTTTGGCTTTAAAGGTATGGCTGCCGACTGCGGCATTCCAATTAAACTGGTAAGGCTCAGAGCTATCGGTCACAACAAGTTGACCATCAACATAAAATTCAACGGCGTTGACAGTGCCATCACTGTCAGTGGCATTTGCGGCCACGGCTAGAACATCGCCCACGGTTAGCTGTTCACTACCCGTCGGGCTAGTCAACGTCACAGTTGGCGGAACTGGGTTACCGGTAGGCGTTACGCTGATGTTCACCGTACTGCTTGATGTTGCGCCTTGGTTATCGGTCGCAATCGCGGTCACTGAAGTAGCTCCTAGCGTTGCCGTCCAATCCACTTGGTATGGGGCTTGCTGGTCAATCGCGATACGCTGTGTGCCGACTAAAAATTCCACTTGAGTGATGCTGCCATCGCTATCTGAGGCATTGGCTTGTAATCCGACGACGGAGCCTTGTGGGATCTTGGCATTATTGAGCGGCGATTGAATGGAAACTTGAGGAGGATTATTGCTTCCCCCGTCACATTGGCCAAGAACTTGCCATGCATCCCATGAGCCAGAATGGGTTGCCGGATCGTTACCCTGAGTCCAGTAACGCGCTTGATAAGCGGTGTTGGTTTTTTGAACTTTGTCGCTGCTGACATACACGGTGTTGCTGTCCCACACTGGCACACCGGCACAATTGTAAGCTTGTGCGGAGTAACTTACTCCCAAGCTGGCGGCAATTACTGCCGCTAAGCAATAGCGCTTCATGTTTCTCTCCTGTATTAGATGATATCGCCTATAACTAATACTCTAGAGTGAAAGTTTTGCATGTTAATCGACTGAATAGTTTACGATTCTCGGCACAGTGTCACTGCACACAGTTCGATGAAACATCGCTTTCAATACTTTTTCGGCGCGATTCACGAATCGAAACATAGCTTATTTGCCTTGGCCAAAAAGCCCATAAAAAAGGCCAGCATACTCGCTGGCCTCAATCCATCAATCTGTGATCACAGAGATAAAATCACCCCAGCGATCGATGCGCTCATCAGGTTAGCCAATACGCCTGCACCAATCGCACGGAAGCCGTATTTTGAAATAAAGGCGCGACGCTCAGGCACCAAACTGCCCAAACCGCCAATCAAAATCGCCATGGTGGAAATATTCGCAAAACCACACAGAGCAAAAGTAATGATCGCTTGTGAGTGTGCACTCAGCTGCTGCTTCACTTCGATGAGTTGAATGAAAGCCACAAATTCGTTCACCACCACTTTATTACCAATCAGCGAACCTGCGGTGATCGCTTCCTGCCATGGAATACCAATCAGCCACGCCACAGGAGCGAAAACATAACCCATGATCAGTTCAAAGCTCAGCTCGATGCCAAACCAGCCACCAACCCAGCCTAACAAGCCATTTAGCAGAGCAATCACACTCACGAAAGCGAGCAGAGTCGCGCCCACCGCAACGGCAATTTTCACACCCGACATCGCACCATCGGCAATGGCTTCAACCACATTGGTTGCCTTCGGCAGATCCAACTCATCTTCTGCCGTTACAACATCAACCTTTTCGGTCTCAGGCAACATGATTTTCGCCATTAATAGCCCTGCTGGCGCAGACATAAATGCTGCTGCGATCAGGTAGTTAAGTTCCACGCCTAAAGAGGCATAGCCCACTAAAGTACCACCTGCAACCGAAGCTAAGCCGCCCGTCATCACCGCAAAGAATTGTGAATCCGTCATTTTATGGAGATAAGGTTTTACCACCAGCGGCGCTTCAATCATACCGACAAAGATGTTTGCGGTAGCGGAAAGGGATTCCGCACGGCCTGTGCCAAGCAGTTTCTGCAAGCCACCGCCAATCAGGTTGATCACTTTCGGCATGATGCCTAAATGGTAAAGGCCAGAAATCAGTGCGGAAAAGAAAATGATGATGCCGAGGACATTGATCGCAAACACAAAACCCACACTGCCATTGGCAAGGCCACCAAACACAAAACCAATTCCGTCTTGTCCATAGTTGATCAGTTGTGACACTGCGCCTGTCACACTATTCAGTGCATCTTTACCGGCTGGCACGTACAGCACCAGTAACGCGAAGAAAATTTGCAGCAGTAACGCTAACGAGACTGTGCGCAAATTGATATTTTTTCTATTGGTAGAAAATAGCCACGCAACCAGCAAAATTGCGCCCATACCGAGGAGTGATGACATAACGCCGCCCAAAATGTGAGTAGAACAGGAAAAGCGGCGATTTTAGTGAAGGAAATCGTATGCGCAAGGTCAGTTTGTTAATCACTCATTACTGAACTGGGGCGTAAAGTGCGAATTTTCATAACTTGCTGATTTTATTGAGACTAAACGTTTGCTTAAAACTTATCTTTTCCATTTGGAAAATATCTTTTGAAAATCAGCAACAATCGATTACGCCTTATCCCGTGGTAAAGCGCACATAAGGTTGTAAGCGTGAATCCCAATAACAAGGATTGCCTAGCGTATGTTTGATGAACTCGATGACCGCCGAAGTCTTTTTCGGCATATGTTGACGGCTTGGGTAAACCGCATAAAACGGCATTTGCTGGTTGGCACACCATTCAGGAAACAGTTGAATCAACTGCCCTGTACGAAATTCATCACGCAGTAAATATGTCGCTAAGTAGGCGATGCCCCACCCTGCCACAGCGGCATCGCGCACCGCTTCTGCCAAATCGACTGAATAGTTACCGGAGACTTTAACGGTTTGACTTTGCCCATCCCGACTGAATGACCAACGCGTATAATCACGCTCCCAACTACGATAAATCAAACAGTTATGATCCATCAGCTCCACTGGTTGAGTCGGAGTGCCATGACGCAGTAAATATTCTGCTGATGCAGCCACCACAAAACGACAATCTGCAATGCGTTGCGCCACATAGCCTTCCGGCAGTTGCTCGTTACTGGTGATCCACAAATCGAGCCCTTCTTTAAGCATATCGACTTTATGATCAAACAGATGTACTTCGACTCTAAGATCGGGGTACTGCTGGCGAAGTTGTTCTAAGGCAGGTAACACATGCAAAGTACCGAACGATTGCGATAAACCAAGCCGGAGGAGGCCTGCCACCTCATCACGCTGATCTTCCATTTCACTTTGTGCATTGGTCACAATCGTCAGCAGCTCACGGCACTGAGAGTAGAAGAGATTTCCCGCATCGGTCAGAGTGAAACTGCGCGTGGTACGCTGCACCAACTTTACCCCTAGCGAGGCTTCCAACGCGGCAAGCTGTTTACTGACATGGGAAACCGACACCCCTAGCGCATGCGCGGCGGCGGTGAAACTTTGATGTTGAATTAACACCGCAAATAAAGCCATTTGGCTAGCGCGTTCAGCAAGCAAGCTTGATTGTCTCCGTAAAAATACTCTAACGACCTAAAAACAAAGGGCTCAAATGAGCCCTTGTGTTGGATAGGCAGCACTCAGAATTTGATCCGATCCGCCAAATGGCTAACTGCAAGAGCGAAGTAGTATGAGCGGTTCCACTTCATCAATACATTGTAGTTGTTGTACACGAGGTAAATACGCCCGGCTTCATCATCCGGCATGATCAGCCACGCTTTCATGTCGTCAGAAAGCACCGGCAGTGGCTTACCGTCATAACGCGTTACGCCCAGTTTGCCCCACTCTTGCAGCGTTTTACCTTTTTCTGGCTGACGCCCTTCCAAATTATGATCAAAGCCTTGAGGGATTTTTACTTGGCGTCCCCAAGTATATTTGTCATCCCATCCTGACTGGCTAAGATAGTTCGCCGTGGAAGCAAACACATCTGAACGCGTTCCCCAAATGTCTTTTTTGCCATCGCCATTGCCATCTGCGGCAAAATTCAAAAATGAACTTGGCATAAATTGGCATTGACCCATCGCGCCCGCCCAAGAGCCTTTCATTGCTTCAGGGGCAATGTGGCCTTGTTCTAAAATCTGCAAAGCGGCCATGGTTTCTTTACGGAAAAACTCTTCACGGCGACCTTCATAAGCCAGCGTCGATAAAGCATCAATCACACTGAAGTTACCCGTCAGCGCACCGAAATTACTCTCTACCCCCCACAACGCCACTATAAATCTGGGTTGCACGCCGTATTGCTGCCCAATGCGCTGCAATTCATCATAATGCTTTTCATACAAAGCTTGAGCTTGTTTAACCTTCCACTCCGGCACTGCACGTGGAATATATTCATCCAACGTCAGTTTTTTCTCTGGTTGGTTTTTATCCGCCACCACCGCACGGGGTTTGTATTCAACATTTCGAAAAGCCGCTTCAAGAACACGATCAGAAATTCCCTCCTGACGTCCCTGCTGTTTTAAGCTTTCCACATATTGTTCAAAACTGACTTCATTGGCGAGCACTGGTGCTGACAGAGTCAAGCCCAATACTATCGATAATAATTTTTTCAAGATGCCCTCCTTGAGCGATCTTCATCAGGGAGTTTGGCGCGCTTTGCGCTCCTTATGTTGCTCCAGCAAGTTCTCTGGTGGCGGCGGTAATTGTAGGAAAAAACCCTGCTCTTGCAGTGAAGCTTTCACTTTTTCCACATTGACCTGCGCCAGTTGACGCTGCTCAAGATTGACCAACATGACAAAAATAGGTTTACCAAACATCTGTTTCAAGGTGTCAGGAACCTGTGAAAAATCGTCCCGTTTCGGAATATACAGATAAGTGCCTTCTTTTTTAGGACTTTTATAAATCGAGCAAAGCATGACAAGCCTTTTAATTAGATGATTGACCACTTAGGGCGTTTTGTCTTAATTCAGTTAACTTTGACCAAAATTGATGCCAAATCACTTATTTCACCGCAAGAGAACTTGCTGTGCTTTGGCGCTGAATATAACATGACAGCCCTGTTCTCAGCCAATGCTCTCTCCGCAAGGCATAGAGTTTATTGAGGTCAACGTTACCATGTCGAAAAACCCTGACCTGAAAGGTAGTAGCTTTACTTTGTCGGTGTTACACCTTTCTGACAACCAAATTGAACAAACTGTTCAATTTCTTCAAGAAAAGGTCGCGCAAGCCCCTGCTTTTTTTGCCCATGCACCCGTAGTGCTGAATGTGGCGAAAGTCGAGGGTGATCTTGACTACCCCGCATTAAAGCAAGGGATCCGCCAAGCAGGTTTAATTCCGGTTGGTGTCACAGGATGTAAAGACAAACGTAGCCAGAATCTCGCTGCCGAAGCAGGTTTTGCGGTAATGACCGCAACCAACTCCCCCACTCAAGCCCCAGCTAAAATGGCCCCCACCAAAGTGGTACGAACCCCAGTGCGTTCTGGCCAACAGATCTATGCCAAAGATGGTGATTTGGTGATTTTGAGCCATGTGAGTGCGGGTGCCGAAGTGATTGCCGATGGTTCGATCCATATTTATGGCACGTTACGTGGCCGAGCGATTGCGGGAGCCAGTGGCCAAAGAGAAGCCCGAATTATTTGTCATGATTTGCAAGCGGAACTGATTTCTATCGCCGGCCATTATTGGTTGAGTGACCAAATTGAAAGTCAGTTTTGGCAACAGAGAGTGATGCTCAGTATGACTGACGAATCACTCTACCTCGAAACGCTCACGATTTAAGATTGAAAGGAAAATATAACATGTCGCGCATTATTGTCGTCACGTCAGGAAAAGGCGGGGTTGGCAAAACCACCTCCAGTGCTGCTATTGCTTCAGGTCTCGCACTGCGAGGCAAAAAAACCGCAGTGATCGATTTTGATATCGGTCTGCGTAATCTCGATTTAATCATGGGCTGTGAGCGCCGCGTGGTGTACGACTTTGTCAATGTCATCAATGGTGAGGCCACACTGAACCAAGCCTTGATTAAAGACAAACGTAACGAAAACTTATTCATCCTGCCAGCTTCTCAAACCCGTGATAAAGATGCGCTAACCAAAGATGGTGTTCAGCGTGTACTCAATGACCTCAAAGAAATGGGGTTTGACTTCATCATTTGTGACTCTCCTGCTGGTATCGAACAAGGCGCATTAATGGCGCTTTACTACGCTGATGAAGCAATTGTCACCACCAACCCAGAAGTCTCATCAGTGCGCGACTCTGACCGCATTCTCGGCATTCTCGATTCGAAGTCACTGCGTGCAGAACAAGGCCAAGCGTCTATCAAGCAACACTTACTGCTGACCCGCTACAACCCAGCGCGGGTAACTCAAGGTGAAATGTTAAGTGTACAAGACGTCGAAGAAATTCTGCATGTACCGCTGCTTGGCGTAATCCCAGAAAGTCAGGCTGTGCTGAATGCCTCTAACAAAGGGGTTCCAGTGATTTTTGATGACCAGTCAGATGCAGGACAAGCGTATCAAGATACCGTTTCTCGTCTGCTGGGTGAACAAGTCGAGTTTCGTTTCCTGACTGAAGCGAAGAAAGGAATTTTCAAACGCTTATTCGGAGGTTAAGGCTATGTCATTGCTGGAATTTTTCCGCCCACAGAAGAAGACTTCCGCGAGCGTTGCCAAAGAGCGTTTGCAGATCATTGTTGCCGAGCGTCGCAGTCAAAACGATCCGGCACCGAGCTACTTGCCACAGCTCAAGGAAGACATCTTGAAGGTGATTGCCAAATACGTCGCAATTGACCCTTCGATGGTCGAACTCTCTTTCGAGCATAAAGACGATGATATTTCAGTGCTCGAACTCAACGTCAAACTGCCGGATGACGAGAAATAATCGGTTTAAGGCCCTCAAATATGAGGGTCTTTTTTTACCGCTCTTTAAATCATAAAACATGGCAACATTGACCAAACCATCACCTTAAATCGAAAGCGTGAGACGTTTTATTATCTGTTGGGAAATGTCACTTTTATTGAGCTAGATCACACAAAAGTTGTCGCTAAAATGACGCGCGTTTGACCCAGACTTAACGGCGCGAGTTCATAGTGGCCGAGTTTCTGATGGTCAACATTTCTTAACCAAGGATTTATGATGAAAAAAAGTATTTTTGCCCTGAGCGCGCTGACCCTCATTCTTGTCGGATGCGACAACCAACAAGACGCAAAAGTGGAAGTAGAAAAGATCGTTGATGTTGCGACGCAACCTGTAGAGCAATCAGCAGCTCAAGCGTCAAACGAAAGTGTCGATGCGGCGCATAATGCACAAAACAGCCTGGATTGGGCTGGCATCTATCAAGGTACCCTACCTTGTGCTGACTGTGGTGGCATTGAAACAGAACTGACGATCAACAGCGATGGTACTTACAAATTAACTGAACAGTATCTCGACAAAGAGGGGGCACCTTTCATTTCTGAAGGCACATTTGCTTGGGATGAAACGGGCAGCATCGTTACCCTGCAATCTGGCGATCAAACTGGCAGACAATATCTTGTGGGTGAAAACACACTGACCCATTTGGATATGCATGGTCAACAAATCGATGGTGAGCTGGCTGAATTTTACGTGCTAAGCAAGCAATAATCTCTGCTTGCCTGATCGCAAAGGATTTCACACTAAAACGCGCCATAATCTTGGCGCGTTTTGTTTATCTCTACCGTTACTGTTTATTTTTTGCTTCAAAGGCGGCTAACTGTTCAGGTGTCGCTGGTGGTTGGTGGTTAGCCTTCCACTCATCGTAAGTCATGCCATACACACGCTCACGGGCATCATCAATATCCAGATCTAGCCCCTCTTTCTGCGCTTCAGCGGCATACCATTTACAGAAACAGTTACGACAGAAACCGGCCAAAATCATCAGATCGATGTTTTGCACATCTTTATTTTGATCCAGATGTTGCAACAGTTGACGAAAAACCGCTGCATCCAATTTATCTTGTTCAGCTTGGCTAAGTTGTTGATGTTTGAATTGAGCCACGTCACTTTCCTTTTGTGCAATGTTGAGTGCCGCGAGTATATACCCAAACTCCTCATCATTTCAGGAATGGAATCCAAGTATCGACGCTTCTGAAGATAAAAAAACACCCAGTCAAAGCTGGGTGTTTTTTTAGCATGATGCAAATCCGTGGGTTTCGATCAACTAGCCTTGAATCCCAACGATCAACCAAGGTGCATTAGGAACCGTAAGGTCACGCTCTAAGTGCCATACGTCTTCGATGTTCTCTTCAATGCCTTCGACGGCATCACGGTAACGACCGCTGAACTGCAAGCTCAGCTGAGCACGGTTTGCATCGTAGTCAGCACGCACAATTTCGGCGTCCACGTACATTACATCGGTGTGTTGCTCACCTTCGTAGTTCGCACGCTCGGCTTTGAGATCATCAAACAAACTTGGTGACACGTATTCACGAATCGTTTCTAGTTGATTGTGGTTCCAAGCACCTTGCAGGATTCGGTAGTGTTCACGCGCACCATTCACAAACGCCACGCGGTCAAAACCGGCTGGATAGTTATGCGGAATGTCACTTTGCGCTGCGCTACCAAAACCACCACCCATAGATTGTGGCTGTTCGAAGTTGTGCACATTAGGCTGCTCAAACGGCGTACGGTTCATACCGCCAAAAGCCGGTTGCTGCTGAGACTGATTCATGCTGCCCTGTTTTGAAGCCAATAAGCCGCGCATCAGCTTAAAGATCACAAACGCAATCAAGCCCATGATCAGAATATCCATGAACTGGATACCTTCAAACGCGCCGCCAAAGAAAGCCGCGAGTAAACCACCCGCCAACAAGCCACCTAACAAGCCGCCCATCAAACCTTTTTTCGTTGAGCTGGCAGGGTTAGCCGTATCATTCTTTTTTAAAGTATCGGTTTTTTGTTGCTTCGGTGCTGGCGCAGTTTTGTAACTGCTACCAAACGATTTACCGCCACCAAATTTTTTGGCCTCAGCAATCGGAGTGACTGCCACCGAAACCATGATTAACGCGATCAGCGAAAACAAACGTTTCATACACTTCCTTAGGGTTTGATGTTATGGGGCTTGTGAAAGCCTACCTATCTTTACTGGGTCACTATAGCTACTTCATCTCGCAATGGAAACGTTTTGCATTTATCGACATGTATCAGAATATTGCAAATCGATGCGTTGACGCTCCCGTAGGGGATGTTTAGACTATCGAACGTTGTTCATTATTGAATCCAGATCATGGCCAGACGAAACGATCACACCCGAGAAGAGCTGGTAGCTCTCACCCTAGATAGAGTTAAACAGTTTCTCGATACACACTCCTATCATGAACTGAGTTTACGTAAAGTCGCGACCATGATTGGTTACGTGCCGAGCACCTTAGTCAACGTGTTTGGCAACTACAACCTCTTGCTACTTCATGTGGTGGCACAAACTCTAGATGAGTTGGCTTTAGAAGCACAGAAATCCGTAAAATCAACACCTTATCCAAAAGATGCGTTGTATCAATTAGCCTATTGTTATCATAATTTTGCCAAACGGAACCCTTACCGTTGGCAACTGATTTTTGAGCACAATATGAACGGAGAAACTTTGCCAGAATGGCAAGCTCAACGAATTGATAACATGACCAGCATGTTAGAAGGATTGTTGAAAGTGATTGCGCCGTTGCGTTCAGAGCAAGAGGTGTTGCAAGCGAGCCGCGTATTGTGGTCTGGCGTACATGGCATCACGATTTTGAGTGTGGATGATAAGTTTTTTGCCAATGAGCCGATCGATGGTAATGCATTGATTGATAACCTTCTTAGTCACTATCTGGCCAACTGGTAATGGATGAACAACATGGCGAATTCGACTACGGCGCTGTTAGCTGAGCGCCGTTTTTTACCTTATTTCATCACCCAGTTTCTTGGGGCATTTAACGACAACATTTTTAAAAATGTTTTGTTACTGTTTGTCGCCTTTGCGGGATCTCAAGCTCTCCCGATCTCCAGTAATCTGTTTATCAATCTTGCGGCCGGGTTATTTATTCTCCCTTTTTTCCTATTTTCAGCTACAGCTGGGGTGCTGGCTGATAAATATGAAAAATCACGCTATATCCGCAAAGTTAAACTGCTAGAAATTGTCATCATGTTCGGTGGGGCGATCGGTTTTCTCTCCCAAAGTTACGGCATTTTATTGTTTTTACTGTTTTTGATGGGTACGCAATCCGCTTTCTTTGGCCCCGTCAAATACGCTCTCTTACCACAGCAATTGAAATCGGAAGAACTAGTTCCCGGTAATGCGTTAGTCGAAACCGGAACCTTTCTGGCTATTTTGCTCGGCACCTTGGGAGCGGGAGTCATTGCCTCAACAGAGTATGCACACTATTTTGCCGCCGCTGCGGTGTTAATTTTTGCACTGCTTGGTTATCTCTCTAGCCGTGCGATTCCATTGGCACCAGCCAGTGCACCCGATATTGAATTTCGTTGGCAGCCGATTGCTCAAACAAAGCAAACCTTACGCATTGCTAAGCGTGATCGCGCTATCTTCCAATCCATCATGGCGATCAGTTGGTTTTGGTTCCTCGGCGCGGTCTACCTCACCCAGTTTCCCAATTTTACTAAACTCTATCTTCACGGTAATGAAGCTGCTGTTTCTTTCCTACTTGCCTTATTTTCGATTGGTATCGCGGTTGGTTCACTCACCTGCGATAAGCTTTCAGGGCATCGGATTGAAGTCGGGATCGTACCTTTGGGCAGTGTTGGTATCAGCTTATTTGGTTATCTGATGGCAACCAGTATTCCCGCCGATCTTCCTGTTTTTAGCACTTTTGTAGACTTTGTGTCTTACTCCGCTTTATGGCCACTTTTTGCTTATTTACTGTTGATTGGCGTATTTGGTGGTGTGTTCATCGTTCCGCTGTATGCCATGTTGCAGCAGCGCGCCAAAGTCACCGAACGTGCGCAAGTGATTGCGGCACTCAATATCTATAACTCGTTGTTTATGGTCGGCAGTGCCCTTCTTGGCATTGTTTGCCTCAGCGTGTTAGAGATGAGTATCCCGCAATTGTTTGCTGTGCTAGCCGTACTCAATGTACTGGTTGCCTTGTATATTTTCCTGCAAGTGCCGATTTTCGCCGTTCGCTTTCTGGTGTGGGTTCTCACTCATACGCTATACCGAGTTCGGCACAAAAATCTGCACCACATCCCTGAACAAGGCGGTGCACTGCTGGTATGTAACCATGTCAGTTATATGGATGCCTTACTGCTGAGCGCGGTTTGCCCACGGTTGATTCACTTTGTGATGGAAGAAGAGTACGCCAACCTGCCACTGCTCAAAACGTTTTTAAAACGCGCAGGGGTGATCCCGATTTCCGCCAATAATCGAGCTTCACTTCGCCGTGCTTTTGCGGAGATTGAGCACTCACTCGATGAAGGGAATTTGGTGTGCATTTTTCCCGAAGGTCGATTAACCGCTGATGGAGAAATGAACCCGTTTATGCGTGGCTTAGATTTAATCCTCCACCGCAGCCCTGTCCCAGTTGTCCCTTTGGCGCTGAAAGGGTTATGGGGCAGCTATTTCAGCCGCCATAAAGGGCGTGCTTGTAAAGGATTGCCAACTCGTTTTCGCTCACAATTAGAAATTGAAGCGGGAGAGCCAGTGGCGGCGGATCTCGCTAACGCCGCGTTGATGCACGAAAAAGTTGCACACTTACGAGGCGATTGGCGTTAATCTGTTCCACTCGCAATACGCAAATGGAACCCATGATGAAAGGATTATTCAATCTCAGTCACCTCTCTGCGGGCTTTACCACGGTTTTGGTTGGTTACACGAGTTCGGTGATGATCGTGATTCAAGCCGCCACAGCCTCAGGAGCAAACCCTGCTCAAATCGAAAGTTGGTTACTGACTTTGGGTGTGGTGATGGGGTTGACATCACTTATTTATTCTTGGGTTTACAAAACGCCTATTTTAACTGCGTGGTCAACGCCGGGCGCAGTGATGCTAGCCGCATCGGCGGGTCAATACTCGTTATCCGTTGTCGTGGGCGCCTTTATGCTTTCTGGTTCGTTAATTGCTTTGACTGGCATGATCGCGCCTTTGACTCGCGCACTGAGCAAAATTCCGGTTCCTCTTGGCACGGCCATGCTCGGCGCTATTTTGCTGCCCTTTTGTGCCAAAGCCTTTGCTCCACTCACCCATACGCCCGTGCTTTTTTTCCTGCTGTTTGCCAGTTATTTGCTAGCCAAACATTTTGTGCCTAGATACACCATGCTGATCCTGCTGATTGCAAGCATCGGTTGTGCTATCGCTCTAGGTAGCTTTGCTGACACAGACCTCTCATTAAGCATTGCAACTCCTCTCTGGGTTGAACCGGAGTTTGATTGGTTGGCTTTGCTCAATCTGGCTCTGCCGCTTTACCTCATCACCATGCTTTCGCAAAACTTACCGGGGATTGCGATGATGAAAAGCTATCAATATGAAGCGCCGATCAAACCAATTTTGCTCGGCACCGGATTGACCAACATGCTCGCCGCCCCCTTTGGTGGTTTTAGCGTGAACTTAGCCGCGATTTCAGCTGCGATCTGCATGGCAGAGGAAGTCGACAGCGATAAAACTCAGCGTTATCGCGCAGTGATGTGGGCAGGTGTGTTTTATTTATTGGCAGGGATTTTTGCTGCTGCCGTGGTGAACCTTTTCCTCGCGCTCCCCCAACCCATTTCTGCCATGCTCGCGGGTTTAGCACTGCTCGGCACTTTGATGATGTGCCTGCACACCGCCTTTAAAACGGATGAATACCGTGAGCCAGCGCTGTTTACTTTTATCATCACGCTTTCAGGCGCAACACTGTTTGGAATGAGTGCCACTTTGATTGGCCTTGTAGTGGGTTTGGTCTACTTACGTTTGAGCGCGACATCGAAAAAATAGCGGCAAGAGAAACTTGGCGTACTGGCAGCGGTGGATACCATATCCACTGCAGCCAACCCAAGTCATTTAAGAATTACAGTAACTTGAAGGTCGTTTGTTGAGCGGACAACCACGCTTTAATCGCTGCGCGAGAGACTTTAATTCCCCCATCCAGCAAAGTATCGGGGAGTAAAAAGTACATGATAGGCCATTTGAATTTTTCGAGTTTGCCTTGGCACCAAGCATCACCGATGGCTTGGCTCCACTGTGCTTCACTACGAATAATCGCAACAGGTCGCGCTCCATATTCGCTATCTTGGACAGGAACCACGATGGCTACGTGCACTTGAGGGTGCTGATTTAATACTGCCTCTATCTCTTCACAGTGAATATTTTCACCGCCAGAGATGAACAGATTATCGGCACGACCATCAATCAGCAGGTTGTTGCCCTGCCAACGACCGAGATCTTTGCTGTCAAACCAACCCTGCTCATTAGTGAGAGGCACTAACTGACCTTGCCGATAATAGCCTTGTGCCAGCGTCTGCCCACCAATGAAAATCCGCCCATCAACAATGCGCAGCTCACGATGAACCAAAAGTTCACCATTACCCGCAAGCCCATCGACCCGCTTCGCGGTAACCGTCGAAGCCGCTTCAGTCATGCCGTAGCCCAGCCAAGTATCAATACCGCGCTTTGCCGCCATTTGAGCGAGTTCAACGGGGATATGGCTGCCGCCAAGCAGAACACGTTTGAGCGTCAATGGACAGCGACTGTCCAACAGACGTTTAAGCTGAGTAGGCACCAATGAAGCGTGAGTGACGCCAGCAATATCGTTTTGCAGATCGCCAGTGCCGATCTTGAGTGTGGCACCGACAGCAAGCCAGCGATAGAGAATGGCCACCCCAGAAATGTGATACAGCGGCAAGCTCAGTAACCAACAATCTGACTCAGTAAAAGCAAACTGAGCCAGCAAACCACGCGCCGAAGCCAAATGTTGCTGATGAGTATGCGCGACGGCTTTGGCTACGCCCGTCGAACCCGAGGTGAAAATTAACGTCGCCAGTTGTTCACAAGAGAACTGGCTAGAGACTTTCTCACCATCAACAGTTTCATCCCGCTCATCGGGCAAACTCAGGCGATGGGCATTAAGCTCAGCAATCTCTTCTTCACTTAGCGTGCAAGAAGGTGCTAACCATAGGTGCTTCGGGCTTTGCTCGGCATAGAGTGTGGCGAGCTTTTCCTGCAAACGAGCCAAAGGTTGTGGTGCGACAAAGGCGCACAGTGCGCCCACTTGAGTGCAGGCCAAAAACCACAGCACAGTGTGCAGATGATTTTTCCCCACCAGCGTCACTACCTCTCCAGCTTGCACCCCTTGCTCACGCAGCGCTTTGGCGTAGTGTGCGACTTGGCGGTCTAGGGCTTGCCAAGTCAGTGTTTGCCCGGCATGGTTCAGCGCGACCTGATTGGGGTCGCGCTCAATCCAAGCATGCCAAAGGCTGTTCACAGGGTCGGTTCCGAGCGCCATACGATTTGCTGCTCTTGCAGGGTAACTACAGGCAGTGAGCTATTTGGCCAAGGCGTTTCTAACTGGGCACGGAATAAACCTATGGTATCGAGCCCCGGCACTTCATTGGGCAACAATTTATGCGCTAAACGCGCCAACTGGTTCAATCCTAAGCTCGACTCTAAGCTAGAACTGATCACTGCTTGTAGCCCAAGCGCTTTCGCTTTCTCGACCAAAGCCTCAACACGGTGCACAGAACCAACCAAGGTCGGTTTGATAACAATAGTTTTGACGCCCAGCAGGTCATCCAATTTGAAATTCGCATCGCGAACCGCTTCTTGTAAGGTTTCGTCCCACGCAATCGCAATCCCCGTATCAATCGAAAATGCGATGCTTTCACTTGGCGACTGGCACGGCTCTTCCAAAAACGCAATTCGGCTGCGTAAAGACGGCGCGACGTATTGAGCAAACTTGAGCGCTTTAGCTGGAGTCCATGCGCGGTTGGCATCCAAACGCAGGGTCAAATCCGGCATGGATTCCAAAAACAGGTTGACCAGCATGCCATCCCGAATCGGCTCATACAGCCCAACTTTAACCTTAGCGACTTTCTGCCCCGGTAAGTTGTTCAATACCGGCAGCAGCTCATCAGGATCGCCCGTGCACAGCGGCGCAACATAGTAGTTGCCTTGCGCGGGCAGCGCTTGTTCTAGCTCGTAGTGCGCCATCGAAATACCAAAGGCGACCGAAGGGTGCTGTGCATCCCACTCGATAGCGTGACCTTTGACCCAAAGCTCAAGCAGCGCTTGTGCTTGTAGGCCCGCTTCTTCCAACGTTTCGCGGCTAAAACCGGGCAGTGGAGCAATCTCACCGCGCGCAGTACGGCCGTTTTCGGTCAGTTCGACAATAAAGCCTTCACGCTGAGTCAGTTTCTCATTGCGAAGGATGACACCGCTATCCATCGGCAGTTGGTAGCGATAGAGGGTTGCATGACGCATGCTGATCTCTTCCTATATCCAATACATCCACATAAACGGGGTTTATGCTCAAAGAGAAAGAGCGGCAGGACGCCGCTCTGAGAAGAATTATGGGTTACGCGGGAACTTGTTGAAGTCCGGACGGCGTTTTTCATTAAACGCATTACGGCCTTCCTGACCTTCTTCGGTCATGTAGAACAGCATGGTCGCGTTGCCAGCCAACTCTTGCAGGCCTGCTTGACCATCACAGTCGGCATTAAGTGCTGCTTTCAGGCAGCGAATCGCCATTGGGCTGTGTTGCAGCACTTCGCGACACCAGCGCACGGTTTCTCTTTCCAGCTCTTCAACCGGCACAACCGTGTTCACCAGCCCCATATCCAACGCTTCTTGGGCATTGTAGAAACGGCACAGAAACCAGATTTCGCGCGCTTTCTTCTGGCCGACAATACGCGCCATGTAAGAAGCACCCCAGCCGCCATCGAATGAACCCACTTTCGGGCCAGTTTGACCAAATTGCGCATTTTCTGCTGCAATGGTCAGGTCACACATCATGTGCAGCACATGACCGCCGCCCACTGCCCAGCCAGCCACTGCCGCAATCACAGGTTTTGGACAAGTACGGATCTGACGTTGGAAATCGAGCACGTTCAGGTGGTGAGTACCAGAATCATCACGGTAGCCGCCGTAGTCGCCACGGATTTTCTGATCGCCGCCAGAACAGAACGCATCTTCACCTAAACCGGTCAGGATAATCACACCCACCTTGTCATCGTATCGAGCATCTGACAGCGCGTGAATCATCTCTTTCACAGTCAATGGACGAAACGCATTGCGCACTTGCGGTCTGGCGATAGTGATTTTCGCAATCCCATCTTCAGACTTGTGGTAGTAAATATCTTGATAGTCACCGGTGCAATCTTGCCAAATCACTGGTGCGTAAAGTTCTTGCTCAGAAATGCCTGTAGTTTTAGCCATGGTGGTTCCCATTGTCGTTATCACTCAATCTGCGACCGAGTGGATCATCGCTTGTACAATCTTTGCGAAGGCTTGCGGCTGTTCGTGGTGTACATTGTGGCCCGCATTCGCAACTTGACTGTAACTCAACCCGCAATGCTGTGCGAGTTGCTGAAATTTATTGTCTTTATCGCCACACACATAGTGTATCGGTAGAGTAAGTGCTTGTAGTGCTGGCAATAAATAGGGCTGCTTAGCCAAACTTGTTGCCAGTAACATATGTGCTACTGATGAACCAAGATTAGCACTACGTTGCGCAATTAAAGTTTGTCTTTGCTCATGGTTTAGTGAACTAAATACCGCTTGCTGATACCAATCGCTCAACACATGCTCAATCGGTTGCTTAGCAAATCGCTGCGCCCATTGTTGATCATTTTGCCAACGCGCCGCTTTTTCCTCATCCTCTTGCAGTCCGAAGTGACCGCCTTCGATGATCGCTCCACATAGATTAAGGCGCGAAAAATCGCCCTGTGCTAACCCATTCATGATTAATCGCCCGCCAAGCGAGTACCCCACCAAAATGACTGGCACCTCAGGAGTGATATGTGCTTGTACGGTTTGTTCAATCATAGAAACCGCTTGAGCAAAATCATCACAATGCAATTCTGGATTGGCACCATGTCCAAGAAGATCAAGCGTCAATACCGCACACTTCATGCTAGCCATATGAGAGAGAACCGGTTGCCAATCCGCACCACTACCAAGCAAACCGTGCACCAACACCACCAAGGGTGTTCGCGCAGTAGGCTTGGCAAAGTGCAGTTGGTTAGAGAGCATGGAGTTGCGACGTCAGTTGTTTGATGTGCATAGAGGCTTGTTGGGGTGGTGTTTTCACTTCGATCAGCAAAGTGCCTACACCTTGCGCGAAATGTTCCTCCACCAAGGTTTGGTAATGCTCTAAGGTTTGTGCCGCACAATACGCCAAGCCAAATTGCTGGGCTGCGTGGGCAAAGTCCATTCCATGCGGCATTTGATAGAGCGCTTCACGCTGCTCACTCGGTACAGGGAGGAGATCGAAAATCGCCCCACCATCGTTATTCGTCACCACAATCACCGTTGGCTGCGGTGGATTGCGCATCAGCGCAAGCGAATTGAGATCGTACAGCAGCGAGGTATCACCCATCAGCATGAACAGAGGTTTCTGTCGTGCACGTTGAACGCCTGACGCCGTTGCCACTAAACCATCAATGCCGGATGCACCACGATTGGAGAACACTTCACGCCCATCGAGAACGCTGAACATATCCACCAAACGCACAATCAGGCTGTTACCCAAAAACAGATCCGCTTGCGTGGCGCGCTCGGTTAAATCCAACGCCAGAGCCACTTCGCTCAGAGCAGAAGAAGAAAAATGCAACTGCGCCAATTGGCGAACAGATTGCGCATAACGCGTTAACTCATCCGCCCAGCCCTGCTGCGTATTTTGACCCGCTAACCGTTTACTGAGCACTGCGTCTACCCAGTTGGGAATATCACACACCCACTGCTGCTGCATCGCATGCCAAGGGTTGTTACGCTCCGTCTGTGGAGAAACATAGTGATATTCACCACGGGCTTGCCCACACCAATTAGCTAACCATTGCGCTAAGCGTTTAGAGACAATTCGTGAACCAAACTGCACCACGACTTCACACTGATTGAGCACATCACGCGCAGGTTGATGTTGTAACCACAAATCGAAATGAGCCCACTCACTGCTGATGCCCGATTGCGGATCACACAGTAACGGCCACCCCATCGTTTGTGCAAAACGCTGCGCGGCTTGTGCTTCATCCAATGTCAACGAACCAAAAATCACCACACCTTTGGCTAAAAAGCCGTCCAATGATGCAGGTGCACTTTGTGCCAAAGTTTGGTGACGCTCAGTATAGGGACGTTGATGTTCGCGCCATCTTTGCACACTGGCCAGATAAGGCTGATAAATCGCTTCATCACCAGCCGAATACAAAGGCTCAGGGAACGGGCAATTGATATGTGCACTGCCACCCAGCAAAGATTGGCGAGCCATGACATCATCAATTGAAGTGAGTAACCAAGGGAGTGGATGGTGTATCGCAGGACTTGGCAGCTCAAGGGTTGCATTAACGTGATGAGAAAAAATGCCAGACTGAACAATAGCTTGATTGGCACCACAACCCACCAGCTCTGGCGGGCGATCGGCGGTTAATACGACTAAACGTTCACCAGTGAGTTTGGATTCGGCAATGGCAGGCAACAAGTTTGCCACCGCGGTGCCCGAAGTCACGATCACTGCTACTGACTGTTGGCTGGCTTTCGCTAAACCAAGTGCCATAAAACCTAAGCCGCGCTCATCATAGTGAGTATGTAGTGTGAACGCCGCATTGGCATGAGCTTCAAGCGTCAAGGGTGTAGAGCGAGAGCCAGGAGCCACACACACTTGTGTTACGCCTAAACGACTTAACTCTTCGAGTAAAACTCGCGACCAAAGGCGGTTCAGTAAGGCTTGGTCGTGATTCATGAGGCCACTCCCAGCGGTAAACGGTCGGTAATCAAACTTAGTAAGGTAGAGAGCTTTTTATCCAGCTCCTGCCATTCATGCTCAGCAATCGAGCCAGGTACAATACCCGCGCCCGCAAAAAGCTGAACTTGTTTATCCACCACTAAAGCACTGCGAATCGCCACACAAAACTCCGCTTGTGCATGGCTAAAGTAGCCCATAGAACCGGCGTACCAACCGCGCGCAAAAGGCTCATTTTCAGCAATAAAAGCCAGCGCACTTTGGCGTGGCAAGCCGGCCACGGCCGCCGTCGGTTGCAGTGCACTCAGTAGTTGCACGCCATTGACCCCTGATTTCAACTCCACATCAATCCGCTTCTTCAAGTGTTGCACTTTACGCAGTCGCACTAACTGAGCTTCGCTCTGACTATGAATTTGCTCTGCATATGGCGCAAGACTTTCAATAATGTCTTCCACCACCAACTGATTTTCATTGAGGTTCTTGCTGTCGTGAGCCAACCAGTTTGCTAACTCCATATCTTGCGCGGCATTCATACCGCGCCCGATAGTGCCAGCAAGCGCTTCGGTTTCGAGGGTTTGGCCGTGACGCAAATAGAGCCGCTCCGGAGTCGACCCCATAAAGCTGTGGCGAGAATCGAGTGCCAGTAAAAAATGAAAACTGTGATGGTTTTGTGTATGACTGGCTTTAAGCAGTTGCGCCGCACTGATCGGCGCATCCAGCGAAAGTTTGGTTTTACGCGCCAGTACCACTTTTTTAAACTGCTGCTGAGTAATGCCATTCAGCACTTTCTCAACCAACGCATTCCACTGCAAAAGCGCGGGAGTGTGTTCAACATCGTTAACTTGCGCCGTCAATGGACGTAATGCGGGAACCTCAAGCAACAGTTTTTGTAGCGCATTAAGCGTGCGTTGCGGTTCGCTGTTGATGTTCACCGCCAATGACCACTGTTCATCAAAACGTGTTAATTCAATCTGCGGTAAAAAAAAGAAAGAAGACATGCAACGCGGATTTTTCTCCGTATTGCCATCAAATGAACGCCCACCCCATACTCGCTGCTCATCACCTAAAATAGCGTAAGCCGGTGCCGGATCAGTAAAAGTGTAGATCTGCCCCAGTGCGACCACTTCTTCACGGGTATCGCGCGACTGCCAATAGAATTTGGGGAAAATCGGTTGAGCGTCAAGCCAATCAATCAGCGCAAACGGCGGTTTTTCTGCCAACGGCTGAGTAAAACGAACATCATGATCCTTCGCGCCACGGATTTGCTCCATCAATTGAGCAACGGCCTGAAAAAAATGCAACAAAGCGACCTCGTACGGGGGGAGATTCGGTAAACTGAGGCTACTCTATTGAGAGAGCCTTATGAAATCAAGGTTATGGGGTATCTTTTACTTCGCGGAGTGATCAACGCAACATGTCTTCTGTTTTTAAACCTAGGTTATCTTAGATTTTTATTCTAAAAAATGGCAAGTTAGTGTAGTTTAATCAAGAAAACAGATTATTTTCAGGAAAATAACAATGCAAAATATCGGGATGTCGTCAAAACTCGATAATGTCTGCTATGACATTCGAGGACCAGTGCTTAAACATGCTAAACGCATGGAAGAAGAAGGGCATAAAATACTGAAACTAAATATCGGTAACCCTGCCCCATTTGGTTTCGACGCCCCAGACGAGATCCTGGTCGATGTGATCCGTAACCTGCCAACATCGCAAGGTTACTGTGACTCCAAAGGCATTTATTCCGCTCGCAAAGCGGTTGTGCAGTACTACCAGAAAAAAGGTATCCGCAGTCTGGACGTCGAAGATGTGTACATCGGCAACGGTGCATCAGAGCTTATCGTCATGGCGATGCAGGCCCTGCTCAACAATGGCGATGAAATGCTGGTACCTGCCCCAGATTACCCACTATGGACAGCCGCGGTTGCGCTTTCTGGCGGCAAAGCCGTGCACTACATCTGTGACGAAGAAGCGGATTGGTATCCTGATCTCGATGATATTCGCAGCAAAATCACCCCGAAAACCCGTGGCATTGTACTGATCAACCCGAATAACCCAACAGGTGCGGTGTACAGCCGCGATTTCTTGCTGGAAATTGTAGAAATTGCCCGTAAGCATAAGCTGATCATTTTCGCTGATGAGATTTACGATAAAGTGCTGTACGACGGCGCAGTGCATACCTCAATCGCCACTTTGGCGGATGATGTGTTAGTGGCAACCTTTAACGGTTTGTCCAAAGCCTATCGTGTGTGCGGTTTCCGTGGTGGCTGGATGTTCCTGACTGGCCCCAAACAACTAGCACAGGGCTATATCGCAGGTCTGGATATGCTTTCCTCCATGCGTTTGTGTGCTAACGTGCCAATGCAGCACGCGATTCAAACCGCACTTGGCGGCTATCAAAGTATTAATGAGCTGATTCTGCCGGGCGGCCGTTTGTTGGAGCAGCGTGATCGCGCATGGGAGATGATTAACCAGATCCCAGGTATTTCTTGCGTGAAGCCGAAAGGCGCAATGTACCTGTTCCCGAAAATTGATACCAAGATGTATCCGATCAAAGATGACCAGAAAATGGTGCTCGATTTCCTAGTGCAAGAAAAAGTGCTGCTGGTACAAGGCAGTGGTTTTAACTGGCCAAAACCGGATCACTTCCGCATTGTGACTCTGCCACATGTGGAAGATTTGGAAATCGCCATCAGTCGCTTTGAACGCTTTATCACGACTTACAGCCAATAATAGATTGGCAGCAAGTCGCAAAATGACTTGCTGTCGTGGGTAGGCGAAGCAGGCTCTCTTTCGGTACACTGAAGAGAGCCTGTTTTTTTATCTTCTTTTCAGCGCTATTTGGCCGCTGAAAAGCCAATCCATCAGCAAGGAAGTGAGTGTGCTATGCAAGAGAGCCATTTTTTCGCCCACCTCGCGCGCATGAAACTGATTCAGCGCTGGCCATTAATGCGTTCCATCTCCAGTGAAAATATTTCTGAGCACAGCCTGCAAGTCGCCTTTGTCGCTCACGCGCTAGCGGTGATCAAAAACAAAAAATTTGGCGGAACGCTCAACCCTGAGCGCATTGCTATTCTCGCCATGTATCACGATACCAGCGAAGTGCTGACGGGTGATTTGCCCACGCCCATCAAATATTTCAATCCTGAGATCGCTAAAGAGTACAAAAAAATCGAAGCGGCGGCAGAGCTGCGTTTATTAGAGATGCTCCCAGAAGAACTTCACGAGGATTTTCGTCCGTTTCTGGTTTCTAACGCGGCCGATCCACAAGAAAGCGCCATCGTTAAGCAAGCCGATGCGATTTGCGCGTATTTGAAATGTTTGGAAGAACTCAGCGCAGGTAACCACGAATATGCTCAAGCGAAAAAACGCCTCGATGTGACTTTGCGTGAACGGCACAGTGAGGAGATGGAGTATTTTCTGCAAACCTTTGCCCCAAGTTTTGAACTAACACTGGACGAAATCAGTTAAGTCGCTATAACTTAAGGCATTGTAAGTTATACCTAAACGACTTGGAGTTGCAGGTAGGCGGCAAGTG
Source organism: Vibrio metoecus (assembly GCF_009665255.1). Lineage (NCBI taxonomy): Bacteria > Pseudomonadati > Pseudomonadota > Gammaproteobacteria > Vibrionales > Vibrionaceae > Vibrio > Vibrio metoecus. The sequence continues at coordinate 760,539 of NZ_CP035686.1, read as the reverse complement.
AGTGAATCCCCATGAGCATAGACAGACTATGTAATTGGGGTGAACGAACGTAGCCAACACCGCTGCAGCTTCAAGTAGGAAGGGTATAAAATAAAACCGTGCAAGGAGTAACCGCGATGCAAATATCCCTAAGCCCTGAGTGGTTAGCTCGTAACAACGATGAGCACAAAATTCGCCGCAACGATCACCGCAGCCCATTTCAGCGCGATCGCGCACGCATTCTGCATTCGGCGGCTTTTCGGCGCTTGCAAGCCAAAACTCAAGTCCACGGTACTAGCTTGAATGACTTTCATCGCACTCGCCTCACCCATTCACTGGAAGCGGCACAAATTGGTACGGGCATCGTCGCGCAAATTAAACTCAAACAACCAGAATTTCGTGAGCTATTACCTTCTGACAGCTTGATTGATTCACTCTGCCTTGCGCACGATATTGGTCACCCTCCTTACGGACATGGCGGTGAAATTGCCCTCAATTATATGATGCGCGATCACGGTGGCTTTGAAGGCAATGCGCAAACTTTTCGTATCGTCACCAGCTTAGAACCTTACACTGAACATCACGGCATGAACCTGTCGCGCCGCACGCTACTGGGACTTTTGAAATACCCTGCGCTGCTGAGTGCCACGCGTGCCGCTACACCACCGCCTGCGGTTGCCCACCAACGCCAACTGAAAGCCAAAGATTGGTCGCCAGCGAAAGGCATATACGACTGTGATTTGGCCAGTTTGGACTGGGTGCTAGAGTCGCTGTGTGAAAGTGACCGTGAATTGCTGGGGCAAATGCGTGCAGAACCCAACTCACCCAAAGAGCACCGTAAAACTCGCTTTAAGTCGCTTGATTGCTCGATCATGGAACTGGCGGATGACATCGCTTACGGCGTACATGATCTGGAAGATGCAATTGTGCTGGGTATGGTAACCCGTGCGCAGTGGCAAGAAGCCGCAGCGGCGCAGCTTGCCGAGTGCGGCGATCCTTGGTTTGAAGAACATATTGCCGAGCTCAGTGAGATGCTGTTTTCTGGCAAACACTATGTGCGCAAAGATGCGATTGGCGGCATTGTGAATGCGCTTTTAACCAGTATCAGCGTGAAGCCAGTTGAAGCGCCCTTCCATAATGAACTGTTGGCGTTCAATGCTTATATCGAGCCGCACATGGGCAATGCGCTTGAAGTGCTCAAACACTTTGTGAGCCAATACGTGATTCAAATTCCGCAGGTACAGCGCTTTGAATACAAAGGCCAGCAACTGATCATGGATTTGTTTGAAGCGTTAAGTGCTGACCCTGAGAGACTACTGCCACAAGCCACCGGCGAAAAGTGGCGCAAAGCCCAAGAGCAAGACGAAGGGATGCGCGTGATCTGTGATTACATTGCGGCGATGACGGATGCTTACGCGCAGCGGTTACATCAGCAACTCTTCTCAGCGCAGAGTCATTACTGACGGTAATTTCGCTCGAAAACGCCTTCTGGCATCTGATCGATCTGATATTGAATCATGGCATCAAACACCTTGAGCAGTGGCGAAAAGTCACGCTCAGGTTGCCACTGCTGGAGCAGATGATAACCCGCCTCCACAGTCGAAAGCGCGGTATCATCTGGCGCTTTGCGAATTCGGTAATGCCCAACACACTCGGCCGGCAAACGCAGACTCGGTAACTCATGCAGTTGAGTGTTGATTTGCCACATCTTGTAGGCTTTTTTCCACGTCCCATCGAGCAAAATCACCCGCTTTTTGCGCGCTGTCGCAAGGCTTATCTCTGTGCACTCTTGCGCCTGTTCGTTCGGATAAAGCACATAGTGGTCCACATCCGGCTCTGCCAGTAGTTGGTTTAGCTCGTCATGCTCACGAAAATCTTCGCCCACCAACAGACGACTATTGGCCAATGACAAGCTAAGAATACGCGCGCTACCCAGTGGGCGCTTTTGTTCCGTTGGGTGTTGAAGAATGATAAGATCAACCGCACTTTCCAGCGCGACAATTGACGGACACAAGCACGCTTTACGCGCTTTACCACACTCTGAACAATAACGGGACATGACGTGAATCTTTACCTGCTGTTATTGGCTATAAGCCTGTTGAGTTTAAGTCTGCAGTGGCCACCACTGCATGAGCTGACTCTGTGGCACTTCAGCGCCATAGAACAAGGTCAATGGTGGCGAATCCTAACAGGAAACTTCGCACACACCAACTTTGCCCACTGGGCGATGAACCTTGCCGCTTTGTGGATCATCAGTTTTGTGTTTAAACCGACTGCTCGTCAGCTGCTGATCACTCTGGTACTGATCAGCCTTGCGGTGGGGGTGATGATTTTAGCTTCCGACATGCAGTTTTATGTTGGGCTCTCTGGCACTTTGCATGGTCTCTTTGCTTATTATGCGATGAATGAAGCCCTTAATGGACGACGCAGCAGTTGGCTATTAGTGCTTGGCGTTATCGGAAAAGTGGGATGGGAGCAGTGGTTTGGCGCATCCACTAGCACCGCAGAACTGATTGGCGCGCGAGTAGCGACGGAAGCGCACTTGGCCGGTTTAGTCAGCGGTTTGTTGCTTGCTGTTGGGCAGTGCTTCTTGCGGCGTAAACTATCGCAATAAACAGGATAAAAAAGGCCGAACGCTATGCGTTCAGCCTTTTTATTTTTCAGTACGTGAGTTTCACTAACAACCTAATTAGCAACCGTAATGCTTGGCAATGTACGCCTCAAATTGGCGGCACATCTCTTCATCCGAATCACGGTTAGCAGCCAGCTCAGTGGCGCCATCAATCACTCGAATCTGCGCATTTAATGAAGCGGGGTTGGCTTGCTCACGCGTCGCCAATTGCGCCATTTTGTGCTGCTGCTTTTGCCATGCTTCTTCCGGAGTTAAGTTACAGGCATCGGCAAGATAGCGAGCATTAAAGCCTTCACCTGTGAGGCTCACAATGGTGTCATTGTGAGAAAGTGCGTTGCCTTGATGCCAATAATGCTTCGCCAGTAGTGGCCCAATCGCAGGGTTATCAGTGAGATAACCAAACTGCTCAAGGAAATAAGCGCGGGTTTGGTACACCGCCATGTGCGCCAACAAGTAACCGTGATAAGCACACGCCGATTCATCGGATAACAGATGTGGGATCGCCATCAGCGGACGCGGACTGCATTCTAGGCCGATAATACGCTTTTCAGTGGCTCTCGCCAGTTCGGTTACTCGCTCTGCGGTCAGCTCTTCCTCGCTCAGTTCATACAACGCTCGCTCAAAATACGGCACTAATAAAATACTGCGCTCTTCGTAAGCTTTAAACGGTTGGCGGCTAAACACCATGGCTTTAATGGTTTCGTCAGGTACGGTATTACCCTGTGCATCTTTAGCATAGGTTTTCAACCAGTCAGCATCCATCAATAGACTATCGCAGAACATGGATTGCGTTTCGGCGTACGCCATCGAAGTGGGTGCAAATTCTTGTGAAAAACATGGCGCGTTCATCTTCACATTAGCAAAGTGCGCCGCGTGCCCACCTTCATGGAACAAGGTGTTGATGCCATCGTAACCACTACCCACCTGATCTGGCTTAGCATTACTGGTGAAATTAACTTTTGCAGCCACCCACTGACCTTGGTCGTAAAATGCCGGAATTGGCCCATGGCAGAAACCGTTGGGGTATTTGCCTTTACGATCCAGCAAATCGAGCGTCAGCTCAGCGCCACTAAATTCGATGTTGAGGCGACCAAAAGACTCCACCCAACGACGCAGCGATTGCGAAAATGGCACGTATGGATCCAGCTCACGCATCACATCGCCCGCAAACGAATAGATGAAGTTATGTCCTTGTAGCGCTTGCTGCCCCTTGCTTTGCGAAAGTTCAGTTAAGCTGGTGAAGTGGCGATCACGCGTGCGCTGTTCAAAATCATCCAAAATGGTGAACAGTTGCTCGGTGGTCATCTTCTCTTTTTTGGCAACCGAGTAATCAAAAAAGGTTTGATAACCTAAACTGCGCGCAAAATGGTTACGGCGCTTCACCAGCTCTAAAAATCCATTTTGTAATAGCCACTGTTCTAAGCCTAAGAAAGCCTGATGGGCGCTGCGACGTACTACTTCTTGATCATGAGTACGCACCGTGGAACCTAAAGTGACAATCGAGGCTTCTACCGCTTCGCCCTGTTCGTTGGTGTAAGTCAGCACATGCTTCTGTTTTTTCTCGAACAGATCAGCTTCAAATTGGATCAATCCGGCTTTGAGTGACTGCGCTTGCTCTGATTCCAGCGCATGACTTTCAAACATCGCGAGCCAGCCTTGTAAACCCGTTAAGGTTTGCGCTTTTTCTTCGCTATCGGTGATTTGTTCAGCCAATTTGATTTGCTGACGAATTTCCTCAATCCGCGCACCATTGCTCAGAAACTGAGTCCACTCGGTTTGTGCTTTTGCAGAACCCGCATGATCATCACTCAGCCCCATGTAGGTATCCCAGAAGAAATCTTCTTTCACACGATGGATGTTCAGATAACGGTGGTTAAGTTGGTTGAGGTAGTGTGTCGCAGACATAACAATCCTTATTGATGATTATCCTTGCTCTTCTTCATGAGATGAGAAGAGTCGATGAAGGCGCATTATCGCACGATGCTGCGCGATGCGAGTAGGCACTCCGAGAAATGTGATAGTGCCTACTGTCCATTGAATTTTACTGGCGGAAAAATGCGTGAATAAAACGCCTATTCTCAAACGACTTGGCGCTGCAGCGCCAAGTCGGAAGGGGATTATTTGGAGACGAGCGTATTGAGCTTCTCGCCAAGTAATGGCAAACGCCACCCTTGCATTAAATCAGGCAAGCGTGCTGGATCGCGATCGCGTTTCCACACCCAACTGAGCAGTTGGTTAAGCTGTTTTTTCGAGGCCAGAAACTCAGTCGCCAAACCACTGGTGTTCGAAACGCTCTTTACTTCATCTTTCAAACGTTTGAACAACTGCTTATAACCTGGGTATTCCATGATCGGCACGATTTCTGGCGGGTAAGCATCGGCTGGCGTTTCTAGCGCCGTTTTCACCATAGCGATGATTTTGCTGCTGTGACGACGGATCGCATGCGGGTCTACACCCTCTTCTTCCATGCGTTTCGGGCTACGGAGTGCCAAACGCGAAATGGTCAGTAAGTCCGTTTCTTTAATCACGAAGTTGAGTGCCAAATCTCGATTTACGGCTTCATGGTAACGCCATGTTGCTAGGGGTTTGAGGATCGCCAGCTCTTTAGGTTTAAGCTGCCAAGCCCCTTTGATGTCTAAGTAAGCGAGCTCTGGGTTGCTGACTTTGGTGCGCTTCGCGACTTGCAGTTCACTTTCTTGCAGCGCCGCTTCCCACCAGCCGGCTTGGGTCACTCGCTCGACCAGTTTTTCGTACATCGGTAGCAGGTAGAACACATCGGCTGCGGCGTATTCGAGTTGCTTGTCACTCAGCGGGCGCGCTAACCAATCGGTACGTGATTCGCTTTTGTCTAACTCCACTTGCAGTTGATCTTGCACTAACGCTGCAAAACCGGTGGATAAACCGTAACCCAAAAACGCGGCCATGATCTGGGTATCCACCATCGGAAAAGGAGTACAGCCAAACGCGTTCTGGAATACTTCCAAATCTTCGCCACAGGCATGCAGCACTTTTAATACCGAAGTGTCCTGCAATAACTCGACAAACGGTGTCATTTCATCCATCACAGTCGGATCAATCAGTGATAGGTTTTCCCCATCAAACATCTGGATCAATCCCAGTTGTGGGAAGAAAGTACGGGTGCGGACAAATTCGGTATCCAGCATCACCACATCCGCATCACGGGCGGCAAGACAGACTCGTTGTAGATCGCCAAGTTGGGTAATAATTTGATAATTCACAGATAACTCGCTGTTGTTGCTCAAAAGAAGAGACACTTCTTTTGAAAGAAAATGCCGGCAGTTAAGGCCGGCATTCTAACATTAAAAACACTCTCAGCTGGGTACAGCTTATGCGCTTTCTTTAGCCTTTGCCGCTAATTGTGCGTCATTTTCTTCACGCAGCACACGACGCAGGATTTTGCCTACGTTGGTTTTTGGCAGATCGTCACGGAATTCAACCAATTTTGGCACTTTGTAACCGGTCAGATGTTTACGACAGTGAGCAATCACTTCGTCTTTGGTTAGGCTCGGATCACGCTTCACCACATAAATCTTCACCAACTCACCCGACGCTTCATTCGCTTGACCAATCGCCGCGACTTCCAGCACTTTGCCGTGCAGTGCGACCACATCTTCAATTTCATTCGGATAAACGTTAAAGCCTGAAACCAAGATCATGTCTTTCTTACGATCAACAATGTGGATCAAACCTTGGTCATCGAATTTCACGATATCGCCGGTTGATAACCAGCCCTCAGCATTGAGCACTTCTTTGGTCGCTTCAGGGCGCTGCCAGTAACCTTGCATGACTTGTGGGCCGCGCACTTGCAGTTCACCGACTTGATCATTAGGTAATGCATTACCGGCATCATCCACAATACGCACTTCGGTTGACGGAACAGGTAAACCAATCGCGCCCGTATAGTCCGTCAAGTCGTATGGGTTGCCAGTAACCAATGGCGAACACTCGGTCAAACCATAGCCTTCTAGCAAATGGACACCGGTAGTCTTTTTCCAACGCTCGGCGACAGCACGTTGTACCGCCATACCGCCACCTACCGCTAACTTCATATTTCTGAAGTCGAGCTCGTGGAAATCTTCGTTATTAACCAATGCGTTAAACAGGGTATTTACGCCAGTAATTGCCGTGAATGGGTACTTTTGTAACTCTTTGACAAAACCCGGAATATCACGCGGGTTGGTGATCAAGAGGTTGCTGCCACCCATTTCAATAAACAGCAGGCAGTTTACGGTTAGGGCAAACACGTGGTACAGCGGCAGCGCGGTGACCACCAACTCACGCCCCTCTTGCAGCACTGGGCCGTATGCGCCTTTGGCTTGCAACACATTTGCCACCATGTTGCGATGCGTCAGAATTGCGCCTTTAGCCACACCGGTTGTTCCGCCAGTATATTGCAGGAAAGCGATGTCTTCTCCGGACATAAACGGCTTCACATACTGCTGGCGACGACCTTTGTGCAGCGCTTTGCGCATCGAAATCGCGCCCGGCAGATCGTACTTAGGCACCATGCCTTTAACGTATTTCACAACAAAATCGACAATCGTGCCTTTGGCGCGTGGCAGCATCTGTCCAAGACTGGTCAGAACCACATGCTTCACCTGAGTATTGGCAACGATCTGCTCTAAGGTGTTGGCAAAGTTAGACACGATCACAATCGCGCGTGCATCAGCATCGTTCAATTGATGTTCGAGTTCTCGCGGTGTATAGAGCGGGTTCACATTCACCGCAATCATACCGGCACGTAAGATACCAAATAACGCGACGGGATATTGCAGCAAGTTTGGCATCATCAGAGCGACTCGGTCGCCCTTTTTCAATTTCAGATCATTTTGTAAGTAAGCGGCAAAAGCGCGGCTGCGCTCTTCCAGTTTACGGAAAGTCATCACCGAGCCCATATTCATGAAGGCTGGCTGATCCGCATACTTGTGTACCGATTGTTCAAACATTTCGACCAGTGATGGGTACTGATCAGGATTAATAGTTTCCGGTACGTCTTTCGGATAACGTGAAAGCCAAGGTTTATCCACGGTAATACTCCTCGTTATTGGCTGGCGCTATTCTTGTTGTTGTCATGCAGTTGTCATGCAATTGCTGACCGCTATTACAGCACAGCCAAAGTGGTTGAGCACGTAACTCTCAAACACTTGTTTAAATTTTGTTAACTAAGCCAAAGATCAATTCAGCGACCGATTGTGGCTGTTCTAAATGGCAGTGGTGGCCACCCGTTACAGTGTGAATAGGGATGGCGGCAAGATTCTCTTCTTGCACTCTCTGCTGGAGCGAAGCAAACCCCTGAGTTCCTAGAATCACCTGCTGCGGGCAACACACTTGCTCACGGATCTGCGCCGCTTGCTCAGGTGACATCCGATACAAAGAATCCGCTTTGAGTTTGGGATCGTGTCGCCAGAACCACTGTTCATCATGCCGGTAAGTGCCACGTTCCACCAACGGGCGCAGCAACTCTCCGGACAACTGATTGACCAAAGCACGATGGCGCAGTGCATGATCGAAGCTCGAATAACCGCGAGGTTTGGCGTTACGTAACGCATGGCGAGAGCATACCCCTTGCCGTAAGCGTGTGACACTCTCTGTGGCAGGCTCAGAAAGTGGGCCAAAGCCTTCTATCTGCACTAAACCGCTGACTTGCTCAGGAAAGGCGGCACTATAACAACTTGCGATTAAAGCACCAAGCGAATGACCTACCAACACGTGTTTGTTTGGCGATAAGTTGAGCAAAAGCTGATCAATATCGTCGATATAGTCATGAAATGGGTAATAACCCGCTTTATGCGGTGATAACCCATGTCCCGGAAGATCAATGGCACATAAATGGAGCTCAGGAGCCAAAGCATGCAAAGCTTGCATCAATGATAAAAAGCTCGCTGCATTATCTAGCCAGCCATGAATAAAAATGACCGATACCTCGGCCATTTTTGCATCACCCACTTCCACTGCAGCGAGTTGCCCCAGCTCTAGCGAGTACGTGGTTTCGTTCAGCTTCATTTGACTTCTTGAATAATCTTCCCGTCACGTTCTGGCAACGTTCGCGGCCAGCAATGGAAACCACGACAAGGAAACATATAAGGGCCAATGTCATCAATTTGTACTCGCTCTTCAACGCGCCACAAATGATAACCTTGAGCATTCACTACCGGATAACGGTGTTGATACTCACCCACTTTACCTAGCTCAGGCTCGGCAATTGTACCGTACACGGTAAGTAAACGCCCTTCACCAAAAGTGATAGGGTCTAAAAAGCCCGGCACATAAGCGACAAAGCGACCTTGTGGTTCTTGATGAATATTTGGACGTCCTGCGCTATCAATCGGCAGGTTGACCAATTCAATACGGGTACGATCTTTTTGGTTGCTGATATTGGCAACAACCCCACCCATTCGGACAGGTGATTTCGCAGCAGGATCCAGATCGAGCCAAGCCGCATACTGAGTCACCACTGTTTTATCATCCGGATTGCCCAACTCAGGTGGCAAACTCGCACAGGCAGACAGCAGCAAAGCGATGGCAGGAATAAAAAGTTTCATCAAATGTATCTTCACTGAATTGACCTCATTTTTAGATGTAGATATCGACCCCAAGCAACTGCGCAAGTTCCTCTTTACGTGCTTGGTTCATCACATCCAGATACTCTTCCATCGCCTTGCGAGCACGCCCTTCAGGTAAATCGTACTGCACTTGTGCGCGGTGAATATCCGACTCACTGACTTGGCGAATCGATTCCGCAACCGCATTGGCAACTTTGCTGGTCGATGAAACGCTCTTGCCACTCTCGCTCTGGCTAACTTCGCCCTTTTTCCCCGCTTTGGAGGTTTTATTGGTGCCGGGCAGCCGCGCCGGAGGTAATCCATTAATTGAAACCATACTGTTCCTATCGATTAGCGAGTGAGTGAGCGCTCATCTTCTGCCTTACTCTCGGCCGGGAAGCTTTTTCCAAGCCACGGTATCACGCAGATACACTGGGCTTGCCTGCTCAACACTCATGGTATTGCCTTGCGCCAATTCAAACTGAGCCAAATAAGCAATATCTTGCGAATCTGGGTAAAGCACTTCACTGGTTTGCACTTGCAGCGGCAGATCCGCCAGTGCTGGGTAAGCGGCCCACCCTGTTCCGGCTTTGCCCCAAACCTGCTCGTCTTGCGTCAAGGTCTGCGCCAACAGCGCAGGTGCAATCACACACTCCGCTTCCGCGGCTTGCCAACTGCCATCTTCTTGACGCACATAGCGTCCCCAATACACTTCTTCCATGCGCGCATCAATCGCGCTGGCAACATGGGTCATGCCTTGTAGACGATACGCGGCTTGCGCCATCGCCGCTAAGGTGGAAATGCCAATCATCGGCAGATTCGCCCCAAAGGCTAAACCTTGTGCAATTCCAATGCCAATCCGTACCCCAGTAAAACTACCTGGGCCACGACCAAAAGCCAAAGCATCCAATTCTTGTAGCGTTACGCCTGCTTCTTTTAATACTTCATCCACCATAGGCAATACTTTTTTGGTGTGATCACGCGGGGCGATTTCACTGCGTGAATAAACGGTATTGCCGACGAGTAGCGCGACAGAACATCGCTCGGTGGCGGTATCTAAGGCGAGAATTTTTACGCTCATGAGTCTCTCTGATTGATTTCAGTTACAGCTAATTGTTGTAGAAAAGTGGTCACTACGTCCAGATCCCGCGTGCGCGGAATCGGCGGTAAACTGGCGAGGAACACCCCGCCATAATCGCGCGTGACCAGTCGATTGTCACAGATGATCAACGCGCCTTTGTCGTTTTTATCGCGGATCAGACGACCCACACCTTGCTTTAAGGTGATCACCGCTTCCGGCAGTTGCACTTGGGCAAACGGATCACCACCACGCAGGCGGCAATCTTCAATGCGAGCTTTGAGCAACGGGTCATCGGGTGCGGTAAACGGAAGTTTGTCGATGATAACACAGCTTAAGGTATCGCCTCTAACGTCAATCCCTTCCCAGAACGCGCCTGTGGCCACCAATAGCGCATTGCCCAGTTCCATAAATTCGGCCAGCGTTTTCTGTTTGCTGGTTTCCCCTTGCATCAAAACCGGTAAGGTTAAACGTTCGCGAAAACGTTCGCCTAAATCACGCATCATGCTGTGCGAGGTACACAAAAAGAAGCAGCGCCCTTGGTTGTGTTCAATCACTGGCGCGAGCATACATACCAGTTTATCGGCCAGTCCGGGACTATTGGGTTCAGGCAGATAACGGGGCACGCATAATACGGCCTGTTGTTGGTAATCAAACGGGCTGACCAGTGAGAATTGTGCGCTCGGGATTAATCCAAGTCGCTCAGTAAAATGGCTGAAATCATCGTTGACCGCCAAAGTCGCGGAAGTGAAGATCCACGCGCCCTCTTTTTGTTCAATCTGCTCACGAAATTTATCCGCCACAGACAGCGGCGTGATGTGCAAACTGAAATGACGCGGCGTGGTGTCATACCAATAGGAATAACCGGTGATGGAGACATCACACACACGGCGAATGCGGCCTAAAATCACTGTGGCGCGTTCAAACGCGGTATCCAGAAGTTGGCTACGCCCCAAAGCCAGTTTGAGCACATCCAATGCAAATTGCAGCGCTTCATTGAGCCGTTCGACTTCTCTTGCCACGGTCGGCACTTTCAGCACTTCACGCCAGTTGCCACGATAGCCCGGCTCACCAAGCACAATGCGCAAATCCATTGCCGCCTGTACCAGTTTGTCCGACACTTTTTGCAGTTGGCGCATATCTTTCGCTTCGGTGCGATAACCGAGTTCGATATCTTTCGCCAGCTCTTGCACTTGGCGGCTCGATACCGACTGACCAAAATATTGGCTCGCGATGTCCGGCAGTTGGTGCGCTTCATCGAAAATGAACACTTCTGCTTCAGGAATTAACTCACCAAAGCCCGTCTCTTTGATCGCCAAATCGGCCAGAAACAAGTGATGATTGACCACGACCACATCCGCATCCATCGCGCGACGGCGCGCTTTGGAAACAAAGCAGTCTTGGTAGCTCGCGCACTCTTTGCCCAAGCAGTTGTCGTTGGTCGAAGTTATCGTGGGAATAATTAAGCTATCTTCCGCCAGATCGTCACATTCCCCTAAGTCACCACTTTGCGTGCTAGCTGCCCAACTGCGCACTTTCACCAACTGAGTGAGCAAGGCCGGATCGGATTCAGGAGTGTGGCTTTCCACCATTTGACGACTTAAGCGATCGAGGCAGAGATAGTTAGCACGGCCTTTAAGCAGTGCAACTTGGCCGAAAAAGCCTAACGCACTGACCATCAAAGGCAAATCGCGATGGAAAAGCTGCTCTTGCAAGTTTTTAGAACCGGTACTGATAATGACCTTTTTGCCACTGAGCAAGGCTGGAACTAAATACGCGAAGGTTTTTCCGGTTCCTGTACCCGCTTCGACCACCAACTGAGATTGGTTGGCAATGGCACTGGCGACCGCTTTCGCCATATCCACTTGTGCTTGTCTGGGTTGAAAGCCCGGAATCGCTTGGCCTAATGCGCCTTGCTGGGAAAAGGTTTTTTCAATCATGCCAATTCTATGTGCAACGGAAATGGCGCGATTATGGCAGGTTTTAAGCAGCGGTGCGAATGACAATCTCACTCACACCGCAGAGGAAGCGTTACTTGCGATTCAGATAACGAGCAAGCCAAGGAGGCGCATCGTAACCCGATGTTGGGGTTATGGTCATGGCTTTGGCCGCTTCAGATGGAGAAGCTCGGTTTTCCCACATTTCTTCCAAAATATGCTCATCCATGGGTTGATCTCCGAGCAGTGCCTCTACCCGCTCGACATACAATTTACGTGCGAGAAGTTCTTTATCCATATACGACCACCTTACTACTCTCATTAATAAGAAAACCACACATTCAATGCTGAATAAACCTAAGTATTACTTGGCTAAAGCGATTGAATCTGTCTTGATAATAGATTAATTATAGGTGCGTATTTGCGGGCTGCATCACCGTTCAGCAGCCGCCGATTTGTTTTTTAGAATGAAAAAATTCGCTAGCCCCGAATAGTTTGGAATCGCCATAAACATCTCTGTGGTTTCAAGCAAATAGGGCATATTTCTTTTTTGCATGGAAGTACTTATCAATGGAAAAAAAAACCCTGCTGACGCATTGCCCTGATGCGCCGGGACTGATCTCCAAGATCACCAATATTTGTTATAAGCATCAACTCAATATCATCCACAATAATGAATTCGTGGATAATGCCAGCGGTCACTTTTTTATGCGTACTGAGTTGGAAGGTTATTTCAACGATGCCACGCTACTGGCTGACCTTGACCATGCACTACCACAAGGTACGCGTCGCAAACTGATCAACTCGACTCGCAAACGCATTGTGGTTCTCGTAACCAAAGAAGCGCACTGTCTGGGCGACATTCTGATGAAGAATTACGATGGCAGCTTGGATGTGGATATTGCGGCAGTGGTCGGCAACTACGACACTTTGCAACGTTTGACCGAGCGTTTTGATATTCCTTACCACTGTGTTTCCCATGAAGGTTTGTCACGCGAAGAGCACGAGCACGCGCTACTGGAGGTGGTTGATCAATATCAGCCGGACTATCTGGTACTCGCCAAATATATGCGTGTCTTAACGCCCAGTTTTGTTGAACGTTTCCACCATAAAATCATCAATATCCATCACAGCTTCTTGCCTGCCTTTATTGGTGCGAAACCTTACCAACAGGCTTATGAACGTGGTGTGAAAATCATTGGTGCTACGGCGCATTTTGTGACCAACGATCTCGATGAAGGACCGATCATCAAGCAAGACGTGATTCCGGTCGATCATACCTTTAGCGCGCAAGATATGGCGCAAGCTGGACGCGATGTAGAGAAGAATGTGCTCAGCAAGGCGCTCAACAAAGTGCTGAATGACCACGTATTTGTCTACGGCAACAAGACTGTCATTTTGTAACGAGCCCTCAGCAATAGAAAACAATCACCACCGCTAAAAGCGGTGGTTTAGGGATGACAATAATAAAGGGCACCGAAGTGCCCTTTGTCGTTCGTGGTTTTCGCTCAACAGGTTATAATCGAACTGCCAGCTCAACACCTTGACGAATTGCACGCGCGGCATCCAACTCTCCGGCCACATCTGCGCCACCAATCACATGTAGCTTGTCGCCCAGCTCAGCCCATTGCGCCTCAAAAGGGCGTACGGATTCTTGACCTGCGCAAATGACCACGCTATCAGCGTCAATCAGCTCTGGCTTGCCATCGCGCTCGATATGCAGGCCCTGCTCATCAATTTTCTGATACTGCACACCACCAACCAAATGCACACCGCGTTTTTCTAACGTGCGTTTATGGATCCAGCCCGTGGTTTTACCCGGCCCTTTACCCACCGCACCTTTGCGCCGCTGCAGCAACCACACTTCTCGTTCACTGGTGGTCTCTGGGTAGGGGTACAAACCGCCGGGGTGTTCGAGGGATTTATCGATGCCCCATTCGTATAACCAATCATCTAATGTTTGATCTTTCGGCTCGGTGAGCATGCTCGCCACATCCACACCAATGCCGCCAGCGCCAACAATCGCGACCTTTTGGCCTACGGGTGTCTTTTCGCGAATTAAGGTTTGGTAATCGACCACTTTTGAAGATTCACTGAGCCCTGTCAGGGTGATTTTACGAGGTGTTACTCCCGTGGCAATCACCACTTCATCGTAACCACGCAAATCACTGAACTGCACCTCACAACCGAGATGCAACTTCACGCCAGTTTGATCGATTCGATTAGCAAAGTAGCGAATAGTTTCACGAAATTCCTCTTTGCCTGGGATTTGCATAGCTAAGCGAAATTGACCACCAATCCGATCGTTGCGTTCAAAAAGATCCACTTGATGACCGCGCTCCGCAGCGGTCGTCGCAAACGCTAAACCTGCAGGGCCGGCACCGACAACCGCAATCTTTTTGCTCTGCGCGGGCTTGACCACAATCTCGCTTTCATAGCAGGCGCGCGGGTTCACTAAACAGCTCGCACGCTTGCCACGAAACACGTTATCCAAACAAGCTTGGTTACAACCAATACAGGTGTTGATGAGCGCGCTCTGCCCTTCTTGTGCTTTGCGCACAAAATCCGCATCGGCTAAAAACGGGCGTGCCATCGACACCATATCCGCCTGACCACTCGCCAAAATTTTCTCGGCTTGTTCCGGCGTGTTAATGCGATTACAGGTCACCACCGGCACACTTAAGTAAGGTTTGATCTTTTCGGTTACCCAACTGAATGCCGCGCGCGGCACTTGAGTAGCAATTGTGGGGATCCGCGCTTCATGCCAGCCGATCCCAGTATTAATGATGGTAACACCTGCTTCTTCCAATGCTTTGGCAAGTACCACCACTTCTTCAAAAGTGCTGCCCTGCTCCACTAAATCGAGCATCGATAGACGGAAGATAATGATGAACTCTTTACCGACTGCGGCGCGAATCGCTTTGACAATTTCGACCGGAAAACGGATCCGATTTTGATAACTGCCGCCCCATTCGTCATAACGCATGTTCGTTCGTTTACAGATGAACTGATTAAGCAAGTAACCTTCGGAGCCCATGACTTCTACACCGTCATAACCAGCCAACTGGGCCAACTCTGCGCTGCTGGCGAAATCTTGAATCGTATTGCGGATCTGGCGTGTGCTCATTTCACTTGGAGCAAACTTGGCAATCGGAGCTCGAATCGCTGAGGCACTTTGTGCGAAAGGATGCATGGCATAGCGACCTGCATGCAGCAGTTGCAACGCAATTTTCCCACCATGACGATGCACGGCTTCGGTCACTACTTTATGGGCTTTGGCATGCTTAGTTTTACTAAATTCGGCACTGAATGGGTGCAGACGGCCACGCAAATTGGGGGAAAAACCGCCCGTAACAATTAAACCAACGCCCCCTTTGGCACGCTCTTCATAGAAAGCCGCGAGCTTATGCAGCCCTTCTTTATTTTCCTCTAAGCCAGTATGCATAGAGCCCATCAACACACGATTTTTGAGCTGAGTAAAACCAAGATCGAGAGGCTGAAACAGATTTGGGTACATAGCGACTTCACTTTGCTTATTATTGATATGGTCTGACCAGAATATTCTTGGCGATTACAAAAATCAAACAAGCGTTTACATTTATGTAACAGCGATCAAGGTTGCGCTGGTTTGCAAGGTTGTTGTTTGCCTAGATCAGATAACGTAGGATGTGATTCGTTGTGCGCTAATTTGCACGAGAAATCTGAAGCTTTGGAGTGGAGAGTCACTCTGTTGGTCTGGAGATACCATGAAATCACTGTTTCGTTTTGTTGGCCTATTTTTGAAAGGGATTTGGAAAGCCATCACTTTCATACGGTTAGCACTAACTAATCTTATTTTCTTGCTCAGTATTGGCATCATTTATTTTATTTATATTCATGCCGATGCCCCACTGCCCACCATGGATAAATCCTCGGCACTGGTGCTCAATCTGTCTGGCCCGATTGTTGAACAGAGTACGCACATCAACCCGATGGACTCCTTTACAGGCTCTGTATTTGGTGAAGAGCTCCCCCGCGAGAATGTGCTGTTTGATATTGTCGAAACCTTACGCCACGCGAAGAATGACAACAATGTTACAGGTCTGGTTTTGGCTTTAGGAGATATGCAGGAAACCAATTTGACCAAGCTACGTTACATCGCTAAAGCGATCAACGAGTTCAAAGCATCGGGTAAGCCAGTATTCGCCGTTGGGGATTTTTACAATCAAAGCCAATATTACTTGGCGAGTTATGCTGACAAAATCTACCTCGCTCCGGATGGTGCCGTACTGCTAAAAGGTTACAGCGCCTACTCCATGTACTACAAAACTCTGCTTGAGAAACTCGATGTCACCACTCACGTTTTCCGCGTGGGCACTTACAAATCGGCGATTGAGCCGTTTGTACGTAATGATATGTCTGATGCTGCACGTGAGTCCGCTTCTCGTTGGCTCACTCAGTTGTGGAGTGCCTATGTGGATGATGTCGCGGCCAATCGCCAAATTGAGATCAAAACCCTTACGCCAAGCATGGAAGAGTTTGTCGCGCAGTTGAAAGAGGTGAATGGTGACTTAGCCGCACTTTCCAAAAAAGTGGGCCTAGTCGATGAACTGGCGACACGTCAACAAGTTCGTCAAACCCTCGCAGAAACTTTTGGTAGCGATGGCAAAGACAGCTATAACGCGGTCAGCTACTACGAATACAAAACCACCATTAAGCCAACAACACTGACCGATGCCAACGATATTGCCGTTGTCGTCGCAAGCGGTGCGATTATGGATGGCTCACAACCACGTGGTACTGTGGGTGGCGATACTGTGGCAGGATTACTGCGCGAAGCACGTAACGACAGCAATGTTAAAGCGGTCGTACTGCGAGTGGATAGCCCAGGGGGTAGCGCATTTGCCTCAGAAGTGATCCGCAATGAGATTGAAGCTCTGAAAGCAGCCGGTAAACCGGTGGTAGTTTCTATGTCTAGCCTTGCCGCTTCTGGTGGTTATTGGATCTCCATGAGCGCCGACAAAATTGTCGCCCAGCCAACGACACTGACAGGTTCAATTGGTATTTTCAGCGTCATCACCACCTTCGAAAAAGGTCTCAATAACCTTGGTATTTACACCGATGGTGTCGGTACTACCCCTTTCTCAGGACAAGGCGTAACCACAGGACTCACTCAGGGTGCGAAAGATGCCATTCAGCTCGGTATCGAGCATGGTTATCAGCGCTTTATTTCTTTGGTTGCAGAGAAACGGGGCATGACGCTAAAAGCCGTAGACGACATCGCTCAAGGCCGAGTCTGGACTGCGCAAGATGCACAAACCCTAGGCTTAGTGGATCAACTCGGTGATTTCGATGATGCCGTACACTTGGCAGCGAGCCTTGCACAATTAGAGCAATACAACTTGTATTGGGTTGAAGAGCCGCTCACGCCTGCGCAACAGTTCTTACAAGATCTGCTTGGCCAAGTACAAATTGGCTTAGGTTTGGATGCTTCTGCCCTGTTGCCAAAATCACTGCAACCCTTGGCAGTGGAGTGGCAACAACAAACCTCACTACTCAATCAATTGAATGATCCAAAAGGGCAGTATGCATTCTGTCTGCCTTGCCAAGTAGAATAGTCTACGGGGTCACAACCCTTGATATACCGAGGCGCTTTGCAAGAAGCGCCTCTTTTTATTGCAAGAGTTTTCGCTATAATCGCCGCTCTGTTCCCTACACTGAGTGATTTCTCGCTATGGCAAGAAAACATATTTATATCGCCTATACTGGCGGCACCATTGGCATGAAAAAATCGGATCACGGCTACGTCCCTGTTGCAGGGTTTATGGAAAAACAATTAGCCAGCATGCCTGAGTTTCACCGCCCAGAAATGCCTCTGTTTACCATTCACGAATACGATCCTTTAATGGATTCTTCGGATATGACCCCAGCCGATTGGCAACTCATCGCAGATGATATCGCCGCGAACTACGACAAATACGACGGTTTTGTAATCCTCCACGGTACGGATACCATGGCTTACACCGCCTCAGCTCTGTCATTTATGTTCGAAAATCTGGGCAAACCGGTCATTGTGACGGGTTCACAAATCCCACTGGCTGATCTGCGCTCAGATGGCCAAGCCAACCTGCTCAATGCGCTACACATCGCCGCCAATTACCCAATCAATGAAGTGACTCTGTTCTTCAATAACCGTTTGATGCGTGGTAACCGCAGCCGTAAATCACACGCCGATGGTTTCAGTGCTTTCAGTTCACCCAACCTGCCACCACTTTTGGAAGCGGGGATCAATATTGAACTGAACACCAACGTCAAAGTAGATGAAAAGCCGAGTGACGAGTTCAAAGTCAACCCGATCACGCCACAACCGATTGGTGTGATTACCATGTACCCCGGGATTTCTCATGAGGTGATCCGCAATACCCTATTGCAACCGGTCAATGCGATGATCCTGCTCACCTTTGGTGTCGGCAATGCACCGCAGAATCCTGAGTTACTGGCTCAGCTCAAAGCGGCGTCAGAGCGTGGCGTCATCGTTGTGAATCTCACTCAATGTCTTGCGGGCAAAGTGAATATGGGTGGTTACGCGACAGGTTGTGCGCTGGCAGACTCAGGTGTGATCAGTGGCTATGACATGACGCCTGAAGCCGCACTCGCCAAGCTGCATTATCTGCTCAGCCAAGATCTTTCTTATGAAGAAGTGAAAGAGAAAATGCAGCAAGTGCTACGCGGTGAAATGACACTGTAATTATCGGTGACAAGAGCTGAAATAGCTCAGCCAGTTCAGCTCACTTGCCAATCAGCCTCGCACTGTGCGGGGCTTTTTTATGCTTCTTGGTTTGGGTTAACACGCAGGATGTCTTCTTCCCCTGCCGTGAAACGCTTTTTGAGTTCTGCTTTTGACTTAAAAACGACCTCGCCACCCACGCCAACCGACATATGATCCGCTTCGGTATTATGCTTAGATTGATACAACATCACAGCTTGCATACAGGAATCTCGCTGCTGTTGTGAAAGTGGTGTACCCTCAGGCCACTTGCCCGTTTCCACGGCGTACAGCAAACGCTGATAAGCCTCAGGCGTAATTGCATTAATCAATTGTTGTGTGTCCATGATCTCGTCCTGCTTAAAAGTGATGTGGCGTCAACATAACGGGCTAGCGCATTGCGTCAAGAACAGCTAAATAAATAAGTGTATTTGATCACAAGCCGATATCATGAATTTGACTAAACCATTACTCATTCTCACCAGTCTCACCCTTTTAAATGGGTGCTTTGAGAATCGCAAAAACACTGAAAAACTCTGTCTAGACAACCCTAATCTACGCTGTGAACAGCTGAACTTAGACGATGGGCAATGCCGGATCCCGCGTACCGACCTGATTTGGCATCGTTACGAACTACTAAAGTCACCCAGTGATGACAAAGTAATCAAAGAATATCAGCTAGTTAGCGCATATCGAAAATGCCTCGAACTCGCATCGCAAATTCAAGCCATTGATCAAACCAAGCTGAAAGAAAAACGTTTTAATGCATTAGTGAATATGGGCAAAGAGCAAGAGCGTATCGTTGCAGAGCTCAAACAATCTCACTCTCCACAGGTGCTTTATTTCTTATGGAGCCAGATTGGCGATCACAGCGCGCGTCGCGCCTTTTTGCAGCTAGAAGGAAAACCCGAACTTGACACCGCCGAGATGCAATACGCTTTAGCCACTTTTTATACTGACCGCGATAAGACTAAAACCATCGAGCTATTACATAAATCGCTGGAGCTGGGAAATGGCAAACCACTTAATACCGAAATTCTGAAAGCCTTAGCGAGCAACTACCACGCTCTCAATGATAAAGAAGAGGCTTACCTCTGGGCAATGGTGGGGAAAGAATTTGGTGTTCCTGTTGCCTCTGAAGCTGAAATGAAACGACTATACCGTTTTAACCAAGAACAATTTACTGAACTGGATAAAACGGCAGAAATCATCGTCAAAGCAATTCGTAACGGCAACTATGCCAAATCACTCATTCCTCAACTTAAATAATGATGAAAGGTCTTAACGATAAGCGGTGATATTCTCACCGTTTTTTCACTTTTTGTTGAAAATTAACGACACAGAGTTAACACAAAATCGTAAGCCCGTCGTTTTAGGACCGTCTTCAAAAACATGCCCAAGGTGGCTATCACACCCTGCACAACGGAGCTCCGTACGTACCATTCCATGGCTCAAGTCCTCCAAATAGCACACCGCTTGCTCATTAATCGGAGCATCAAAACTTGGCCAACCACAGCCGGAATCGTATTTATTTTCTGAGCTGAAAAGCGCAGATTGGCAACACGTACAGTGGTAAAAACCTGTCTCTTTATTGTGTAATAGAGTGCCTGAATAAGGCGCTTCTGTACCCTGCTCACGGCACACATAATATTGCTCTTCGGTCAAACGCTCACGCCAGTAATCATCAGGCTTTAGCGGTTCTTTTGATGCGAATTTCACTGTTGAGATTTCCTTTTGAATTAACGTTTAGCCAACCATTTTTAGCGAAAAACTTGCTTATTTTTGAGTTTGTGGCACATACTTTTTCACTCTATTTTGAACCAGAATTCCTGATGTAAATTGGGCTTAGGCTCAGTTACATTCTATGTCAATTGGTCAGTATAAGAAGCAGGTTCAAGTTTAAAAGTTAATCAGTTGCAAACGATTGTGAAAAAAAGCGACGCTTTTTTTTGACTTTAAACAAGTTAAGTCCGATTATCTGTTGCAGCTTTTAACTGGATTCTGTAATTTTACTACCAGTTATCTTTAATCAGAAATTAAGTTGTGGAGCAACTATAATGACTATCAAAGTAGGTATTAACGGTTTTGGCCGTATCGGTCGTTTCGTTTTCCGTGCAGCACAAGAGCGTGCTGACATCGAAGTTGTAGGTATCAACGACCTGATCGACGTAGATTACATGGCTTACATGCTGAAGTACGACTCAACTCACGGTCGTTTCAACGGCACTGTTGAAGTTAAAGACGGTAACCTAATCGTTAACGGCAAAACTGTACGTGTAACTGCAGAACGCAACCCAGCTGACCTGAAATGGGGCGAAATCGGTGTTGACGTTGTTGCTGAAGCAACAGGTCTGTTCCTGACTGACGAAACTGCTCGTAAACACATCGAAGCTGGTGCGAAAAAAGTTGTTCTGACTGGTCCTTCAAAAGACAAGACTCCAATGTTCGTAATGGGTGTTAACCACAAGACTTACGCTGGTCAAGACATCGTTTCTAACGCTTCTTGTACTACTAACTGTCTGGCGCCTATCGCTAAAGTACTGAACGACAACTTCGGTATCGAGTCTGGCCTGATGACTACTGTTCACGCAACAACTGCAACTCAAAAAACAGTTGACGGTCCTTCAGCGAAAGACTGGCGCGGTGGCCGTGGTGCTTCTCAAAACATCATCCCATCTTCAACTGGCGCAGCGAAAGCAGTAGGCGTTGTTCTTCCAGAACTGAACGGCAAACTGACTGGTATGGCTTTCCGCGTACCAACTGCTAACGTTTCTGTAGTTGACCTGACTGTTAACCTGCAAAAAGCAGCGTCTTACGACGACATCAAAGCAGCTATGAAAGCAGCTTCTGAAGGCGAACTCGCTGGTATCCTAGGCTACACTGAAGATGCAGTCGTTTCTACTGACTTCAACGGTGACACTCGCACTTCTATCTTCGATGCTGACGCAGGTATCGCACTGACTGACAAATTCGTTAAAGTGGTATCTTGGTACGACAACGAAATCGGTTACTCAAACAAAGTTCTTGACCTGATCGCTCACATCTCTAAGTAATGTAGTGATTAGCGAAGAATTTCGTTAAACAAAAAGGCGACTCTAGGGTCGCCTTTTTGGTATCTGGGTTTTGGTTTTTCTGACGATTTTTACTCATAGACATACCAAACTCAGGCCAAGCTGAAACGCAAAATCAAGGAAATTAAGATGGATTTATACTCTCTGAATACCGTCACGGCACTGTCTGATTGCGTAACGATTGTTCAGCAAGATCAAGTTAAAATCGTGCGTGTTAATCATGATAAAGCCCGTGCCGCAATCTCACTGCACGGTGGTCATGTCCTTTCCTTCCAACCGAAAGGCGAAGCCGACTTGTTATGGATGAGCTCGCAAGCGATTTATGATGGTAAAGCGGCGCTGCGTGGGGGCATTCCTGTGTGTTGGCCATGGTTTGGTCGTATTGCTGCCCCAGCACATGGCTTTGCACGCAGCCAAGAGTGGAAATTGATTGAACACCGTGAAAATGAACAAGGTGTTATCGTCACTCTCGGCTTGCAAGCCACGCCAGAGAGCTTAGCCATTTGGCCCTATCAGTTTGATGTTCGTTTGTACGTTGAAATCAGTGAAAGTTTGAAAGTGACGCTCGATATCACCAATACAGATGACAAAGCATGGATCTTCTCCGGTGCTTTGCACTCTTACCTGAACGTGGGGGATATTCGTGAAACTCACACTACAGGGATTGGTGCTGAATATATTGACAGCCTACAAGAGGGCCGCGTTTGTTCTAGTTCTGGGCCATTGACACTCTCTGACACTATCGACCGTATTTATACCCAACCTGAGGCTGCGATCAAAGTGCAAGATCCCGCCCTCACCCGCACACTGATCGTAGAGAATCAAGGCCACAACTCTGCTGTTTTGTGGAACCCTTGGCAAAAAGGTGCGCAAGCGATGGCGGATATGAATAATGATGGGTATCTACACTTCTTGTGTGTTGAATCAACCCTGCATGCATCATCACTGGCTACAGGTAAAACTTTACAGCCAGGGGAAAACCATAAGTTGGTGACTTTCATCTCTAGCCAAGCACATTAATCGAAAAGCAGTGTAGTACTTCTATAAGGTTACGATGATACTCACGTAACCTTAAACCTATTTTTTGACAACTTCCCCTCCTCAGCTCAGCGAAATCCCGTCATGGATAACATTTCGTTCACAGTTTCTTCATGGCGTTCACGGTTTAGCTGGATATAATTATGTCTCGCTATGCAAAATACTCTCTGATACACAACATACCATTTGGTAAGGATACCTGATGAAAATTGTTTACTCTTGGCTTACCGCTCTATTCGTTGCGCCATTGACATGCGCCGCTCAAGGGCCTGATAAAAATCAACCTGGTTGGGACGTCACCTTAAGCCTTAACAGCTTTTATATACACACCCAATCTCAGATGAATACCAATGACGACAATGCCATAACGGCCAATTTGCAACAATCAGGACAAACCACTTCTGAGTTTCTGTTTGCGCCACTGGGAAATGTGCAATACACCTTTGCATCTGGAAACACTCAAATTTTTGCTGGACAAAGTTCTGACCAAGTCATCGAAGGGCAATTACAAGCTGAGATCGGCATCACGCATCAATTTGATCGGCTTGGGGAATTCACTTTGGCTTATTTTCCTTCACTGCCGGGAGTGAATGAAACGTGGCGTGATCCCTATCTTACCCAAACAGCAAGATCAGCAACTGACATCAGCGCCCAAGGCGGACGTTTGGCTTACACTGCCCCATTCGCTTTACCTCTGACACTGCGCTATGCCTATTTAGATTACAAAGTGGATGAAGAGCGAAGTGGTGCAACATCCGGATTAACGAGCTCACAGTTGGCGTTGTTGGATCGAAATAGTGAGTACCAACAAGTCTCCGCTGAAGTCTCTTTACCACTGAGCCGCTCTTGGTCTTTCGTTCCCAAAATCAGCTATACCAAGCGAGATGCACAAGGCGATGCTTTTGATTTTTCTGCACTGGATTATCAACTTGGTATTAATACCTTTTTTGGGCCACAAGCTCTGTTTTTGACGCTCAGTTATGGTCAAGAAGAATATGAAACCGAACACCCCATTTTTGCTCAGACCCGCGATGCTGATCATTGGAGTGCTTTTGCTCTTTATGTTTACCGAGCACCTTTTGGTTGGAAAAATGTCTCGATCAATGCGATGGCTGGCATCAGTGAAACCGATGACGTGGTGACCTTTTTTGACCAACAATCAACTTTTCTTTCAACCGGTGTCGCCTTTGACTTTTAGTGGTTGAACTTCAACATAGAGGCGGTTTGCCTATTAAGCTGCCTCGCCATAGCAACATAGATAGACTCAATGCTACGCTTAGCTTTTTATTTCATGCTGGTGCCGTTAAAATTACGCTTCTATTTCGCTGTTCGAGTCCACTATGACCTTTTTGTGCCCCCTTTGTGAGCATCCACTAACACTTAACCAGAACACTTATTCCTGCCCCAATCGCCACCAGTTCGATGTCGCGAAAGAAGGCTATGTTAATTTGATGCCAGTTCAGCACAAACGCTCCAAAGATCCCGGTGACAATAAAGAGATGACTCAAGCTCGTCGTCGTTTTTTGCAAACTGGCCATTACGCTCCAATGCGCGAAAAAGTGGCAGAATTGTGCCAAAAACACCTCACAGGCCACCAACAAACACTGCTTGATATCGGTTGTGGCGAAGGTTATTACACCGACTTTTTTGCCCATGCTTTGCGCCAGCAAGATAGTTCAGCTCAAACCTTTGGATTAGATATCTCCAAAGTCGCCATACGCTATGCGGCCAAACGCTACCCTGAGTGCCTGTTTGCCGTAGCCTCTAGCCATCGATTACCGTTTTCAGAACAAAGCCTAGATGGCGTGATCCGCATTTACGCGCCTTGCAAAGACACGGAATTACAGCGCTGTGTGAGAATAGGCGGGGTGGTAATTACCGTAACGCCTGCCGCTCGCCATCTCTATCAATTTAAACAAGGCATCTACGATCAGGTGCGTCTACATGAAGAACAACCAGAAACTCTATCCGGCTTTGAATTGGTTGAAGAGTACAAACTTCACTACCCTATGGTACTCAACGGAGCGGAAGCCGCCGACTTGCTGCAAATGACCCCATTCGCATGGCGTGCCAGTGAAGAATTTAAAGAGCAAGTCAGTCAAAGTGACTCTTTCGAGTGTGAGGCCGATTTTATGCTGCGTGTTTACCAACGAAATTAACTGATAACAATTATCATTAATTGCATAATTTAGTGGCCTCTATTACCATGAAGACCATTTTTATGGAGGCCAATCCTATGCGCATTATTGCTGCCCTTTTCCTTTTCTTTAGCCTAATTGGCTGCTCATCGACTCCATCGAAGATCAGCACTTTCTATGATTACCAGCTTGCCTCACCGACAGGCGAATTGCTCAGCATACAAAACTTACCCGCCGATCTAGAAAATGCGGATGTTATCTTAATCGGAGAGTGGCATACCCACGCTGGTATCCACCGTTTTCAAACCGATCTGCTTCAACAGATGACAGACAATCGCCACCCGATGGCGCTGTCGATGGAACAATTTACCCGAGATGTTCAACCTCTGCTTGATGATTATTTAGCAGGCAAGATTGGAGAACAGTATCTGATCCAAAAAGGTAATGCATGGCCAAATTACGAGAGTGATTATCGCCCTTTAGTCGAGTTAGCAAAAAGCCAACAACTTCCCATCATTGCCGCCAATGCCCCTAAACCTATCGTACGTTGCATTGGTAGAGTTGGAATGGACTATATTGATCGCTTAACACCTGAACAGCGTCAATGGATAGCAGCTGAAATCAATACGCAAGATTCAGCATACAAGAATACGTTCATGGCTTCGATGCACCACGGCAACCCCGCTCAAAACGAAAAACAATATGCCGCTCAAATGACGTGGGATGAAACCATGGCCGAGAGCATTGTTCGCTACCTCGCCGCGAATCCTGAGCGTAAAGTGTTGCACATTGCCGGCATGTTTCACACTCAACAAGGATTAGGTACAGCAGCCTCGATTCTGCGTCGTAACCCTAGTTTAAAAGTGGTTGTTATCACCCCTGTTGGTGACATCACCAACCAGAGTTCCGATTACCAACTGCAAGTTCTCACCCCCCAGTCCGCTATGTGCAAAAAGCACATCAAGCAGAAGCGATTAACTCATTGAAAAATCGCAACACAGATCTCGTTTGCGAATAAATCAATCCTAAAACTCGTCAATCACTCAAAACAGGCACAGCATTTGCTTGCCTGTTTTTCGCACATAAAGTGTAAAAAGAGCACAAGTTTTATAGTTTGCGGTCGATAACTGATCAGAGTAATGACTTAGGAGTGATGTATGAACCCAATAGGCGCAGGAGCAGTGCAACCATTGCCATCCCACCAAACGGTGAAATATCAAGCACCTGCTAAGCCAGATACGGCCCCAGCTCCGCTCAAAGTGGAGCAGAATAAAGTCACCCTATCTGAGGAAGGCAAGGCATTGCTTGCCGCTTTGCAAGAGATTGAGAAAGAAGGTAAAACGGCTGAAAATAAAGATAAGACGGTAGGAGACAAAGTCGAATCCTTCACTTATGGGGCACTCGGCATGGATCATCCAGACAAAATAAAAGAAGAGGACGATTCTTCCTATTCCGCAGGGCAATATATTTCCGCAGCGGCAACCATAGGTGGCATTCTTCTCGCGGTATTGTAAGCTGTCACATAGACCAAACATACATTGTGGCAGCGAGACTCTGCCACAAATCAACAAAGCAGGTTGACTCAACTGCTAAAAATCACCAAGATTCTTGGGTTTTAACCTGCCCAAAAGAATGCTATGTGCGAAATTTTTGCCAACCAACCTAAAGACAACTATCAATTTATCACCCGCTCTGTGCGTATTGATGGCCATGCAACTAGCGTGAGACTTGAGGCTAGCTTCTGGCAAATTCTAGAAGAAATCGCGCAAGCTCAAGAGATGCCACTCCCACGTTTTATTGGTCTTATATACCATGAGGCACTCCAATACACTGGTGATATCACCAATTTTGCTTCTTTGCTGCGCTGTGCATGCCTTATCTATTTGCGTAATCCCACTGATGTAATGACTCATGTCCGACGTCAGTTATTCGAAAGCCAATCTCCGTCTGCCTAAAAAATCGGCCTTACAAGCAGAGAAATCTGCTTGTCGTACTCATCTACTACCACATCATAAGAGCGAGTCATTAATCTATCCTCCAAATTATTGGAGGATACATGACCAAACTCATCCACACTATGTTGCGCGTTCATGACTTAGATCGCTCGATTCACTTTTATCAGCAAGCATTAGAACTTGATGTACGTGCTCAATACGTTTTTGATACCTTCACTCTCACTTACCTCGGCAACGAACAGACAGAAGTAGAACTGGAGTTAACGTATAACCACAATCAATCGGAGCCTTATCTTCTCGGTAATGCATACGGGCACGTTGCAGTCAGTGTGTCAGACATCGATACAACTCATCGACAACTCATTGAAAAAGGCTTGCAGCCTAGTGAAATAAAAGTGCTGGATCATCACGGACGACACCTCGCAACTTTCTTTTTTCTTACTGATCCAGACGGTTACAAGATTGAATTTTTGCAACGTCAAGGCCGCTATCTATAACAATTCCAGAGGAAATATCCTTGATCCACTTAACCGCAACATTGCACGCTAAAGCTGACCACAAACAGACCGTTCGCCAATTGGCGCAAGAAATGCTAGCTCCAACTCGCCAAGAAATCGGCTGCATTCGTTACGAGCTATTTGAACAACAAGCCACGGAGGGAGTGTTCCTTTTCCAAGAGCAGTTTGTTGATCAAGCCGCTTTTGACAGCCATTGCCAAAGCGAACACTTTCAAAAATTCATTGCTGCTCTAGATGGATTACTGGCTGAGGAACCCATCCTGCAGTTTTATTCCGCACTGAGCTAAAAATAGAAAAGGCACTCCAAGAGTGCCTTTGTCCATTTCATATTGCAATCATTTGACCGTTCAGGAAAGCACTTCCCTCAACCGCTCTTGTGCAACTTGCACCAATAAATCAGGTTGGAACTTAGAAATAAAACGGTTACACCCTACTTTCTGCACCATTGCTTCATTAAAGCTACCACTGAGTGAAGTGTTAAGCGTGATGTATAGATCTTTCATGCGTGGATCATTACGAATTTCATGAGTTAATTTATACCCATCCATTTCTGGCATTTCCGCATCAGTGATCATCATCAGCAATTCTTTGTAGATATTTTTGCCCTGATCGCACCAAGATTTCAGAAGGTGCAAAGCTTCCAATCCGTCGCGACACTCAATAATGTTCAGACCAAGCTGTGACAGCGTATCTTTGACTTGATTTCTTGCCGTAGAGGAATCGTCAACGATCAGTACAGTACGTCCAGTCATATCATCGAGCAGTTCATGATCCAACACCTCTTCCGAGATAGAGACATCGTAGTGAACGATTTCTGCTAGGACTTTCTCAACATCTATGATTTCAACGATCTGGGTATTGCCTTGCTCTTTGACGTGAGTAATCGCCGTCAGATAATTGGCCCTTCCCGCTGATTTAGGCGGCGGTTGGATCTCGGTCCATGCCGTATTAATAATGTTACGTACTTGCCCAACCAAAAAACCCTGCACACTACGGTTATATTCGGTGATGATCAGATTTTGTTCAGTGTCCTGAGCTCGACGAGGAGGAAAACCAATAGCAGAGCGTAAGTCAATCACCGGCACGGGCTCACCACGTAAGGATGCCACACCAGTAATATGTGGATGCGAACCCGGCATTTTAGTCAATTGAGGTACTTTTATGACCTCTTTGACCTTAAATACGTTTATCGCAAAAATTTGACGACTATTGAGGCTAAACAGTAACAGCTCCAATCGGTTTTCGCCGACCAGATTAGTACGCTGGTCTACCGTGTTCAAAACACCTGACATACGAAATTCCGTTAAATGAATACCTTGGTAACAGTATAGCCCCTAGGTATAAATGTAAATGTAAGCAAGGCTGAAATTCTTACTAATGAAGTTATCGATTAACCTTCGACCACTTTCATTAAGAGTAGACCATCATAGAGCGCCTGCTTAATCAAAGCAGCGCCTGGCATTGTCGCCTGTTTATAAAAACGAGATTCAACCAACTGCAAATCTTGGTGATAGACCGGTAGACTCTGTTCGCGAATACATTGTTCAATCGAGGGGTATAAAATCGCTTTCGCTTGATTAATTACACCACCGATCAATACCTTATCTGGATTAAATAGGTTGATCACAATCGCAATTGCAGCACCTAAATAACGCCCAAGCTGCTGAATTACGTCCACCGCCAGTGGATCTCCATCCGCCGCTGCAGCACAAATATCTTCTATAGAAATATCTTCAACTATCGCAAGGCAACTCGTCTCTCCAGCCATAATTCGATCTTTGACCTGATCTCGTATCGCTTGTGAGGACGCCACCGTTTCTAAACAACCATAATTTCCACAGTGACAACGCTTACCTTTAGGATCAATTTGAATATGGCCTAGCTCGCCAATGTTGCCATGTCGGCCTTGTAATACTCGTCCGTCGAGCACAATCCCAGCTCCAAGTCCATGGTGGATTGAAATGAGGACTGAATTCTCAACATCTTGAGCATGACCAAACAACTTTTCTGCCAATGCCCACGCCCTTGTATCATTAGCAACAAAAACAGGTAAACCCGTGGCTTTATATATTTCAGGGCCTAATGCTAAATTTTTTACATTGTAATGCGGCATCTGCAGCACAATACCTTGCTCAGAATTGACTAATCCCGGCAACGTAATGGCAATGCTGGTTACCCGATCTAATTGTGCGGCATAAGTTTGGAAAAACTCTTCAATTTCAAACAATAAACGGGCGAGAACATCATCTTGATCGATTTCGTGGATATCGATTTTGGTATCGATCAATACTTCACCGCCCAATTCGTGTAGGGCAATAGTGAGATAACCACGGCCAAGGCGCATTGAAAGAAATTGCCATCCCATATTGTTGGTTTGTAACCCAACCGCAGGACGACCTCGGCTGATCGCCTCTTGAACCGTCGTTTCATGAATTAAGTGAGCGTCAATCAACTCACGCGTAATTTTGGTAATACTGGCTGGCGCAAGCTCACTCTCCTTCGACAAGTCGATACGAGAGATTGGCCCTTTTTGATCTATGAGTTTATATACGCGGCCAGCATTGATCTGCTTAATGTGATCAATGTGACCGGGTTGAGCCATGTACATGCGACGCTCCGGAGTTCAACAACAAACCAATTTTTTTACTTTGCGAAGTAATTGTGAAGTTCTTTGTCAGATAGGCGTGACAAATATCACGCATATCCCTAGAAGTTTGTGTTTTATATCCAATTATTAGGCTTTATTTCCCGATTTCATTGATTCGCACGTTATACCAAAACCGAGCAAACCCAAAGTCATCACAGGAGTAATATCCCTGTTCAAACACTTACTTCACAGCAAAAACGATCTAACTTTTTCTGAGTCACTATACTGAGTATAAGCCTCGCTAATACTGTTACATCTAAGGAACCTTGATATGAGCTCAACTTTACGTAGAACAAAAATCGTCACCACCTTAGGTCCTTCTACAGAAAGCCCCGAAATTTTAGAAGCCATCATTCGTGCAGGAGCCAATGTCGTGAGAATGAATTTCTCACACGGTACACCCGAAGATCATAAAAATAGAGCTCAAAAAGTACGTGAGATCGCGGCTAAATTAGGTCGCCATGTCGCCCTGCTCGGTGATTTGCAAGGCCCTAAAATTCGTGTATCAACCTTTAAAGAAGGAAAAATCATCTTAGCGGAAGGAGCGTCTTTTGTTCTTGATGCCGACTTAGCTAAAGGAGAAGGAACGACAGAAAGTGTCGGTATTGATTACAAAAAACTCCCTCAGGATGTCCGCCAAGACGATATCTTGTTGCTTGATGATGGTCGTGTGCAACTGCAAGTGATACGTGTAGAAGCCAATAAAATTCATACCACAGTGCTGGTTGGCGGACCTCTTTCCAACAACAAAGGCATCAATAAAAAAGGCGGTGGATTATCCGCAGATGCATTAACAGAAAAAGATAAGAATGACATTCGACTCGCGGCAGAAATACAGGTGGAATATCTGGCCGTGTCCTTTCCTCGCAATGGAGAAGATATGAAGTATGCACGTAGGCTTGCTCAAGAAGCGGGGCTACATGCTCGTATGGTGGCTAAAGTTGAGCGGGCGGAAACCGTGTCTTGCGATGAAAACATTGATGATATTGTGCGCGCCTCGGATGTGATTATGGTTGCTCGGGGCGATCTCGGGGTTGAAATCGGTGACCCTGAACTGATCGCCGTCCAGAAAAAGCTGATTTCACGGGCGAAAAAACTGAATCGAGTTGTCATTACCGCGACGCAGATGATGGAATCTATGATCAGTAACCCAATGCCAACACGAGCGGAAGTGATGGATGTGGCGAATGCGGTTCTCGATGGTACTGACGCGGTCATGCTTTCAGGGGAAACCGCTGCCGGTAAATACCCAGTAGAAACCGTTAAAGCAATGGCTGAAGTCTGTGTCGGTGCTGAAAAAATGATTGAGTCGAATGAACAAAACTATCGAATAAAAAGTGTGTTCATCACAGAAGAAGAAGCGATTGCGATGTCGACGATTTATGCGGCAAACCATCTAGAAGGAGTCAAGGCCATGGTGACATTGACAGAATCTGGACGCACCGCATTAATGACCTCTCGCCTAAACTCCGTATTCCCCATTTTTGCGATGTCGGCAAACCAAGCAACACTCAATCGCTGCGCGCTATTACGAGGCGTTATCCCTTTTTACTTCGATACCAAACAAGCCAGTGGTCTTGAGGCGGCAATTGCAGCGTTAGATGCCCTCAAAGAGAGAAAGCTGCTCGAAGAAGGCGATTTAGTTATCATTACCCAAGGCGATATTATGGGCGTAGAAGGCTCTACCAATTGCATGAGAATACTCCCCGTTTATTAAGTAGTGGTATTACGCAAGAAGGAGGCATTGCCTCCTTCTTTTCGTTTTTCAGCTCCAAACTAAAGGAGTTTCTTACGCAATTCCCCAGCTTCACTATACGCCTTTAAAAAACGATACCCTGCTTTAATGCCAAGCTCGTAGTCATATTCAAGATCTTCTGACGAACTCAGTAAGGAATTGGAATGAAGCGGCTCACTAGGCATGATCTGCGTAATAAAAGTATCGTCGTGATGAGCATCAAGAAATTCACTGGTTAGCGCATAAGTCTGATAATGCACCATCAATAAGTCGGCTAAACCTGCGTCAAATTTACTGCCCACTAAATGGCTAAGGCGGTAAATATCATCGGCACCAAAGAGCCATCGACCGCCATTGAGAGCATCCAAATTCTTCTGATCTTTTTTCTGCTCCCTCGCTCGCATTTTCTGCTGCTGGAAAAATTCACTCCATTCCTGACGCCATCCCGACCATTTATGCTGCCATTGCTGTTGGAGATAGCTTAATGACTCGGGTAGCCAATGAGGGGATTCGATAGTCATCGGCAATGAACCCCTTTCTTCTGGTGGCGTATATTCTGTGCGGATAACGGTGATAAAGCGCGCCTCTTTACGCCACGCTTCTTGCACAGGGATCGAAGCTGAAACACCCCCATCAATATAAGGCTTACCATCAAGAGTGACTGGTTCAGGGTAGAGGCCCGGAATGGCACACGTTGCCAGTAATACCTGCTGCCAATCGCCACCTAACATAGGAAAGTAGGCATCTTTTAGATCATCGGCTGAAGTAACGGCTGCATAAGCCTTTCGCTTACCTAACACTTGACGAGCCATCCCTAAATCTAAACGGTAGGGATATTCACAAATACGATCCAATGCCCACTGCATATTCATATATTGCTTACGCCGAATATAGCCAAACAAATGGAAAAACTCAGGTTGAGTAGTGAGTTCTAAAATAAAGGCTTTACTTAAACCCGTTTGACGAGACAAAAACGCACACAAATTCATGGCACCAGCAGAGGTACCATAAAATTCATTGTAGGGGTCGAAGTTAGAGAGAAGAAAAGCATCTAGTACACCAGCAGTAAATATACCTCTCTGGCCCCCCCCTTGGGCGACCAAAGCATGTTTACCACCGATGTATTTCGCTAAACGCTGAGTATCGAGCTTCGTCCATGCATCAGAAACAATTCCACCACTATTCATATGCAGGACCACCCAAGACTAGTGTGTAATTGCAATCACTCCAAAACTGATCAACGCAGTAAACGTGATCGCAACAATAACCAACGCAAACTTCAGATCTTGTTCCATAGCAACCTCCTTGGTGACATAACAAAGTAATAACATCGGTGTGAAGTATCTTCAAGATTTGCCGTTTTTTTGTGCACGATTATGCAGTTACTATCACAATAACTCTCATCGTCAAAAACTTGGCTAGGAACTCAAGATGCGTCAGATAAATATTTTAATTCTCAGTGTGTTACTTTTATTTTTTTCACCTTTAAGCACCGCAGATTGGATGATAACACCATCGATGGGCTATACGATGGGCGGCACAGTGCTCAATCAAACTGGCATTGAATACGATCTAGAAAGTTCAAGTAGTTACGCACTAGCCATTGAGACCTCTTACCAAAAAGGACGTGTCGGTCTGTTTTATTTTGCTCAGCCAACTCAAGTCGAAACCCTCGTGAATCAAGATGCAAACATTCACTATTTACATTTTCAAAGTAGTATCTACTACCCTATTTCAGACAAATTCTCTTCTTTCATAGGTCTTGGCCTTGGTGGAGCGTATACGGATGTCAGTTGGGCTGATAAAAAGTATGGGTTTTCGGCTAGTGCCTTTGGCGGGTTCGAATACCAAATCGCATCACATATTGCAGTCAATGCTCAGCTACGTTGGCTAGGTACAATGGTAGATAGCGACTCCACTGCAACCTGTACATTGCCGTCATCAGAAAGCTGTATCGTAAAATTTAATTCTGACTGGCTTAACCAAGCTTCCGCTCAGATTGGTGTCACGATTCGCTTCTGACCACAAAACTTTAACAAAGTCGCAAAACTGGATTTATCTCCTACGAGTTGTCTGTTTTTTAGACAGACGCTCTTCGGTCTATATTAGATAGTTCTATCAGTGAGAAACTTCATTCCAGTTGTATGTACTATCATATTTACCGTATACACAACATTCATCGAAAAACTGACAGAAAAACAAAAAATACAACCTACAAGCAACAACAAATTAACCTATAGAATCTATTGCCACCTAAAAAATAAAACGGTAGTCTCGAACCATTGCGTAGCTGATTATTTCAGATTCCGCAAACACACATCGCGTAACTAAGAATAAAATCCTGGGTTTTCGCTCAGCAATCAATATATATAACTAACTTTTTGCAGAATCATGGATGATAGAGCAAAAGTTCACCGCACAAAAACAGTACGGATAACTTGTTTTTCCATCCTCAGATTCAGCGACCGCTGACGAAAAGCTTCATACCCTAGGATATTGCAAGGAGTTGTTTATGAAGCGAGAACAATGGGGATCCCGGGTTGGATTCGTATTAGCCGCCGTAGGTTCGGCGATTGGTCTTGGTAATATTTGGCGTTTCCCTTACATGGCTTATGAAAATGGTGGGGGTGCCTTTTTTATTCCTTACCTGTTTGCCATGGTCACAGCGGGTATTCCATTTATGATCCTCGAGTTCGGTATGGGGCAAAAGCATCGTGGTTCTGCACCAACGACTCTAGCCAAAATCCATTCTAAATTTGAGTGGCTTGGTTGGTTCCAAGTGGGCATTGCCGCAGTCATTGCCGTGTACTATGTTGCTGTTATTGGTTGGGCTATCTCTTATTTCGGAATGTCGTTTACTCAGAGTTGGGGCAGTGATACCAATGCTTTTTTCTTTAGTGAATATCTAAAGTTAGGAGATAACTCACCGACCAACCTTGGTGGCATTCAGTGGCAAATTGCATTTGCTATGCTCATCGCTTGGGTGATCACTTATGCAGCCATTGTAGGTGGTGTGAAAAAAGGGATCGAGCGTGCATCGAAAATCATGATGCCTGTTCTGTTTATCATGGTACTGATTCTGATTGCTCGAATGATTTTCCTCCCTGGTGCTTTAGATGGTGTGAACTACATGTTCCAACCTGATTTCAGCAAAATTTGGGATGTGAAAGTGTGGGCAGCGGCATACGGGCAGATTTTCTTTACGCTCAGTATTGGCTTTGCCATCATGCTAGCGTATTCAAGCTATCTCCCTGAGAAGTCTGACATCACTAACAACGCCTTCATGACAGTGCTTATCAACTGTGGCTTCTCAGTGCTAGCGGGTATCATGATCTTCTCTGTTTTGGGTTACATGGCCCAAGAACAAGGTAAACCATTAACTGAAGTGGTTTCTGCGGGTGTAGGCTTAGCGTTCGTCACCTTACCGGCGGCAATTAACTTGCTTCCTATCCCCTATATCCTTGGTCCCTTGTTCTTCCTCGCTCTCGTTGTAGCGGGTTTGAGTTCACATATTTCGATCATGGAAGCAGTAACGTCTGCGATCATCGACAAACTGGGTTGGAGCCGTAAAAAAGCAGCAAACGTAGTGATTGGTACAGGCGTACTCGTTTCGATGGCATTTGCAACCAACGGAGGCTTACTGCTGCTAGATCTCGTTGACCATTTCGCTAACAACGTCGGTATTATGGCGAGTTGTTTAGTAGAGCTAATCCTCATGACTTGGTTGCTCAAAATTTCAGATGTACGTAAGTACGTTAACAGTATTTCAGACTTCAACATCGGTGTATGGTTTGATATTTGCCTGCGCTTCGTATCCCCAGTCATTCTAGCCATTATTGTGGCGACAAAACTACAAACACTGTTTACCGAAGGCTATGGTGGCTATGATTTAACGCTAGGTTGGGCCATTATCGCGGCACTCTTGGTGATTGGAGTTCTTATCAATGCAGGTTCACGCAAGGAGGCATACTAATGACAATCAGTGCAATTATTATGATGATCATCGGTCTAGGGATCACATGGGGTGGTGCTGCCATCTGTATTAAAAAAGCCATGAATAAATAATTCATCGCCTTATATCAAGGCCAGCTCATGCTGGCCTATTTTATTTAAAAACGGTAAATCACACCGACAGCAGCGCCTAGCTGTACCTCAGCACCACTGTAAAAGTTCACTTGTGGATTCAGTTGTCCATATATATCAACGTTAGGTACCACAGTCCAATCGAGCCCGATTGGTAGCCTAACACCAAACTCATCATCCCACTCAGCCCATGCACCAGCACCAACATACCAACCTAGCGGCGTTGATGACGATAAATCGCCGCGTTTAAACAGGTAATCAGCAGCCATACCATCATTACCCACCGTTAATCGATATTGTTGCCCCAACTCAACAACTGCACTCAACCCTTGATCAACGGCCATACCCACAGCCACATTATTTGAATTGGCAAATGCAACGTTTGAAACACACAACGCCCCTAAAACAACCAATCTCAAGTTCACAATACATTCCTGCCCTTGATAAAAATGAAGCATAAATTTACTTAGCTTACTGAAAAAAGTGTCAAGCAGGTGTCAACCGAAGAGTCTTATTAACAAAAAATGGGAAAGCGGACGAATCGTTCAAACCCGACTCACTCTGGTGTACTACGATCGCTTCACTCTCATCGCCAAGTATCACCAATTGAAACAATCACCACCGCTAAAAGCGGTGGTTTGGGGATGACAATAAAAAAGGAGACCAACGGTCTCCTTTTCTCTAGGGGGAGGAATGAGATTAACCGTGGTTACGGATCCACTCATCCATTTCTGTTTTTAAGTTGTCTGATTTAGTACCAAAAATGGCTTGTACACCACCAGAAACCATCACAACACCCGCTGCGCCAAGCTTTTTCAGCTTGTCTTGATCAACCAGAGCTGTATCCGCTACTGATACACGTAGACGAGTGATACAAGCATCTAGGTTGGTGATATTGGTTTTACCACCAAATGCAGCAACCAGTTCACCAGCTAGCTCATTACCAGTAGTCATTGTATTGTCAGCAGTTTCGTCTTCACGACCTGGAGTTTTCAGGTTCAAAGTACGAATCACGAAAGTAAATACTACGTAGTACAGTGCAGCATAGGCAATACCCAAACCAACCAGAAGCAGCATATTGCCTGCACGTGGTGATTGAACAACGAAATCAATGAAACCGTTAGAGAACGTATGGCCGTGAACTACGCCCAGAGCGTTAGTCAGAACATAAGCTAGACCGGCAAGAACAGCATGGATAGCGTACAGAACTGGAGCAACGAACAGGAATGAGAACTCGATTGGCTCAGTAATACCCGTCAGGAATGATGTCAGAGCTGCAGAAGCCATGATACCCATTACTTTGGCACGGTTTTCTGGTTTAGCACAGTGAGCAATAGCAAAAGCCGCTGCTGGCAAACCGAACATTTTGAACAGGTAGCCACCTGCAAGTTGACCGAAACCATTACCTGCCGCACGAGATGCATCATCTGCAGTCAGGAAGCAAGTCATAATACCGTGAACAGTTTCACCAGCACCATTCACACAAGTACCGGCTTGATAGAAGAAAGGTACGTTCCAAATGTGGTGTAGACCGAATGGGATCAAAGAACGTTCAACAATACCGTAGATACCAAATGCGGTTACAGGGTTTTGGTTTGCTGCCCAATCAGAGAAAGTGGCAATAGCAGAACCGATTGGTGGCCAAATGAATGACAGAACCACACCCAGTGCAATTGAAATGAAACCAGTAATAATAGGTACTGCGCGTTTACCCGCGAAGAAGCCTAGGTACTCAGGCAGTTGGATTTTGTAGAAACGGTTGAAAGACCAAGCCGCTACGCCACCCGCTAAAATACCGCCCAGTACGCCTGTTTCGATATTGTCAACGCCCATTACTGTTGCCATTACTTTCAGTGTAGCAACCATAATGCCGTAGCCAACGATAGCAGAAAGACCTGATACGCCGTCATTGTTAGTAAAGCCAAGTGCTACACCTACCGCAAATAGCAAAGCCATTTGACCGAAGACTGATCCACCCGCTTGTTCCATAAGATTTGATACAACCTCTGGCAGCCAGCTAAAGTTAGCGGCACCAACGCCCAGCAAAATACCGGCGACAGGCAATACTGATACTGGCAGCATCAGCGCCTTACCGACCTTTTGCAGATTAGCAAAAGCGTTCTTAAACATGTTTATGCTCCTGATTAAGTTATTAGAATTGCTGGGGCTAACGGCATACCCCCGTAGCCTAAATGTTAGCACCCAGTGAAAATGTAACCACTTTTTGCATTATATTTTCCGGCTCTAAATATATCTTGATAACCCTCAAATTTTCTAGTTTGCGAAGAAATTAAGTTTCAAATTACTAATTAGATCACAATCAG
The DNA here is from genome assembly GCF_009665255.1 of Vibrio metoecus. Lineage (NCBI taxonomy): Bacteria > Pseudomonadati > Pseudomonadota > Gammaproteobacteria > Vibrionales > Vibrionaceae > Vibrio > Vibrio metoecus. Next base: position 722,096 of record NZ_CP035686.1, on the reverse strand, counting down.
CAACCTCCATTTTCCAACCTTAAAAACACACTAAATATATGTTTTATAATCAATTAATAATTGATAGCATTAATTTTACTGGGTAAATAAAATATACACTCATGTTATTTTTAGTAACAAAATTACATTTCCACCAAATTAGCTCTAATTTTCAACAGATAGAGTAAACACTCGCTTATTTATGATTTCTTATTTATTTGGCGAATAAAAAAGCGAGCATTTGCTCGCTTTTTTATCTAATTATGATTTTTATCGCAAAAAAAGATTCTTGAAATTATCGGTGGTTTTTTCAGCGACCTCAGTAAGAGACACCTCTTTTAGCTGAGCAATATAGGCTGCAACCTCTACAACATACGCTGGTTGATTCTCTTTTCCACGATGAGGTACGGGTGCTAAATAAGGGGAGTCAGTCTCAATCAATAAACGTTCAAGCGGCAAGGTTCTCACCACTTCCTTCAGCTCCGTTGCCTGACGAAACGTCACAATCCCCGAGATTGAAATATAAAACCCTAAATCCATCGCCGCCTGCGCAAAAGGTAAATCTTCGGTAAAACAGTGAATCACACCGCCACAGCGCTCTGCATGCCCTTCTCTCAGCAGCTGCAAAGTATCTTGCTGAGCATTACGAGTATGGATAATTAGTGGTTTATTCAGTGCTACCGCGGTTTCAATTTGCTGTCGAAAACGCAATTTTTGTAAGTCGGCAGTTTCCGGTTGATAGTGATAATCCAAACCTGTTTCACCTATCGCAACTACTTTAGGATGCCGCGCATACTGGTGGAAAAGATCGAGAGAAAAGTCACTCTCAACATCCAAAGGATGAACACCACAAGAGGCATACACTTGCGGATAAGGATCAATCATCTGCAACATATTCGGGAAAGAGTCGAGCGTGACGCCCACGGACAACAAATGCTCAACTTTTGCTTGATGTGCTTTGGCAATCACATCGCTCACATCCGTGTGCAGATCTTGGTAATCCAACTTGTCGAGATGACAATGTGAGTCTACAAACATGTTTCCTCAGTAATAAATCGGTTAAACCATTGCAGCAGCAGCAACTCTGAATTCAATCCTGTAAATTGACTCAACTGTTCCTTCAGCGCTTCAAGAGCCGCGGTCTGTGCGTAAAGCTTATGGTAGTTAAAACGGTTTGCTAGTAAGGCACTAGCGGGAGTGAAATACGCTTCCTGCACCCCAAATTGGATTTTCTGAGCATCGGTCAGCACACACCAAATCCAATCTAGATGGTTCATTAAATCCGCATCAATAAGAGAGATGCACTTGAGTTGGGCACTAATATCACCCGCGACAGCGGCAACCAATTGTGATTCAATCTCTTGGTATTTCTCCACTCCCCCTTCAAGCATAAACGCACGAGCCTTGAGTGGCGAATCGGCACATAGATGGAGAGCATAATCCGGTGCGGTAATGCCTTGCTCTTGTAACCATGCTAATACCAATTGCGTGGATGGCGCGGTAACCATGAGCTTTTGACAACGACTCACAATCGTTGGTAGCAAATGATGCACGTGTGCGGTAACTAAAATGAATACGCAGTCAGCAGCGGGCTCTTCAAGAGTTTTCAATAGCGCATTCGCTGCCGATTCATTCATCGCATCCGCAGGGTTAATCACGATCAAACGATAACCAGACAGTTGTGATGACTCTTGGGCAATTCGATTTATATGACGAATTTGATCGACGGTAATCGACTTTCCCACTTTTTCAGGGTTAATGACATGAAAGTCCGGATGATGACCAGCTTGCATCAACCCACAGCTATGACAAAAACCGCATGGTTCATTTTGGTGGCTCGCGCACATTAAAGTGCGAGCCATATAATCAACTAAGTTTTCAACCCCAGAGCCTTCAGGCGCTTGAATTAAAGTGGCCGCCGATAACTTTTCCGCCATCAATCTAGCTTGCCAGGGTTGCCAAACTGGAACTAACCAAGGGTACAGCGAATTCATGTTAGACATAATCAACACGACTTAGCCAATCTTCAAGTGCCGTACGAATATCTTTCGAGACTTGTTCAACAGACTGCGCCGCATTAATTAGCACGACTGAATCATCCTCTTCCGCCAATTCGAGATAGCGTTGACGAGCACGTTCAAAAAAGCTGATGTCCATCTTTTCAATACGATCTAACTCTCCACGGCCACGAGCACGCGCCAACCCTAGCTTAGGATCAATGTCCAAGTATAACGTAAGATCGGGTTTAAAATTGCCTAGAGCTGTCTGCTTAAGACTAAGCATAGTATTGGGGGCAATCTGTCTACCACCACCTTGATACGCCTGAGAAGACATATCATGGCGATCACCGACCACCCATTGCCCTTTTGCTAAAGCGGGCTTGATCACGTTCTCAACTAACTGCACGCGCGCAGCATAAACGAGTAGTAGCTCTGTGATGTCTTTTAGCTCTTCACCCGGATGATCTTCTTTTACTAAAGTGCGTAGCTTTTCAGCCAATACCGTACCACCCGGCTCACGTGTACGAGTGATTTGCTCAATACCATGTTGATGTAAGGTTTCAACGACGACTTGAATAGCGGTGCTTTTTCCTGCGCCTTCAAGCCCTTCAATTACGATAAATTTTGCGTTCATTTTTTCGTTCTAAGTTTTTTAAGATAAGCCCGCACGGCACGATTGTGATCCGCCAACGATTTCGAAAAGGTGTGACCACCTTCCCCGCTCGCCACAAAGTAAAGGTAGCTGCTTTGCTCTGGGTTGAGCGCAGCATATATCGACGCTTCGCCAGGCATCGCAATCGGTGTAGGCGGCAAACCGCTAATCACATAGGTGTTATAGGGTGTACGCGCACGTAAGTCTTTTTTACGGATGTTGCCATCGTACGTTTCTCCCATCCCGTAGATCACTGTGGGATCCGTTTGTAGCCGCATTCGTTTGTTCAAACGGTTGATAAAGACAGCAGCAATACGTTCACGCTCTTCCGCTATCGAGGTCTCTTTTTCGATGATCGAGGCCAATATCAAGGCTTCATAAGGGGTTTGGATTGGCAAGCCCTCTTGGCGGTGTTCCCACGTCACTTGTAGAAACTTTTCTAATTTTTGATTGGCTCGCTTCAAGATCTCGACATCGCTTGTGCCTTTAGTGAAATGATACGTTTCAGCTAGAAATAACCCTTCTAGCTTCTCTTGTTCAAGCCCTAAAACTTTAGCAATTTCAACTTCAGACAGCCCAGTCAGCTGTTTTTCAATATTTTCGTTATTTTCAATAATGGTTCGCCATTCTTGAAAACGACTACCTTCGACGAAAGTAATCGAAAATTGATGTTCTTTACCTGAAACCAGTAGAGCAAGAGCTTGTTCTAAACTCATTTCGGGCAGCAGTTTATAAGTCCCCGCCTTAATCTTGGAGAGTTCAGGATGGAACCGACGCACCCAGTCAGCCACAAAACTGCCTTTAATCCATTCTTGTTCCGTCAATACTATAAGTTCACGACTTAGGCTTGTGCCTGGGGCAATCGTAACAAGCTGCGCCTGCTCAATCCCTAGTGGCTGAGCAAGGTACTTATCCATCTGATTGACAAAATAAAAATAGCCACCTGCCACAACACAGATCAGGGCAACAAAAACCAATACCAGCTTTTTAATCACGAATTACTACTCTCCTGAATTCGTCGCGTCATACTACCTATCGTATATTGCTGTGCACCAATTTGCTTTACTGGAGCAACTTCAAGCAGCGCATTGGTGATGAAAACTTCATCCGCAGCCAGCATAGACTCAAGCGCAAACTCATCAATTACCACAGGCCATCCTAAAAGTTTGGCAATTTCCATCACGCGTCGTCGCGCGATGCCTGCGACTCCTGAATTTTTTAAACAAGGTGTAAAAACACTACCATTTTTACACCAAAACACGTTGGCGGCTGTCGTTTCAATCACCCTATCTTGGAGATCGAGACAAATACCATCATCGAATCCAGCCTGTTCCATCTCTCGCTTAAGTAAAACCTGCTCAAGTCGATTATTATGTTTATGACCCGCGAGCATAGGATTTAATCCCATACGTTGTTCACAAATTCCTAATGCCACTCCAGTTTGACGCCATTGCTCATAGTGAGGAGGAAAAGGAAAGGCGCTAATAGTAACACTGCTTTCGCTGACTTGAGTAGGGCTATAACCACGACCACCAACCCCTCGGCTAATATGTATTTTGAGCCCCGCTTTGGCATCAGGCAGAACCATTTCTTTCAAGCCTTCTTGCACTAAAATCCAATCAGGTTGAGTGATATGTAACGCATCGAGACAAGCTTGTAATCGTAGCTGGTGCAGCGGCCAGTGCTGAATCTGCCCGTACTGAGTCAAAATCGTGGTGAAACCGCCATCACCATATTGAAAAGATCGATCATTAATCGGCACCTGATTGAGCCGCTTGCCGTTAATCCAGTACATGATCTCACTCCATAAAAAGAAACGGCTCAATGCTATGCATCAAGCCGTCTGAACTCAAGTAAAGACTGATGAAGTTTTTACATGCGTTTGAAAATCAAGCTACCGTTAGTACCACCAAAGCCGAATGAGTTACACATGGCGTATTCCATGTTCTCAACTTTACGCGCCACGTGGGGTACCAAATCCACACCCAACTCTTCTTCTGGATTATCCAAATTGATCGTAGGAGGGACGATTTGGTCAACCAAAGACATCACTGTGATGATCGCTTCAGCAGAGCCGGCAGCACCCAACAAATGGCCTGTCATTGACTTAGTCGATGAAATCAGCACTTGTTTAGTACCCGCTTCACCCAAAGCACGTTTAATGCCTTTGACTTCCGCAACATCACCCGCAGGTGTTGATGTGCCATGAGCATTAACGTAGCCAATTTGCTCGCCAGTCACTCCAGCATCACGCATTGCAGCTTCCATCGCTAGCGCGCCGCCAGAGCCGTCTTCACTTGGTGAAGTCATGTGATAAGCATCACCCGACATACCAAAGCCAACTACTTCAGCATAAATTTTCGCGCCACGTGCTTTCGCGTGTTCATACTCTTCGAGCACCATCACACCAGCACCATCACCCAGCACAAAACCATCACGGTCTTTATCCCAAGGACGAGACGCTTTTTGTGGCTCATCGTTACGAGTTGAAAGTGCTTTTGCCGCACCAAAGCCAGCCATACCCAGTGGTGTGGATGCTTTTTCTGCACCACCCGCCACCATAGCGTCCGCATCACCATAAGCAATCATGCGAGCCGCATGGCCAATGTTATGCAAGCCTGTGGTACAAGCCGTTGAAATCGCAATGTTTGGACCACGTAGACCACGCATGATAGACAGATTACCCGCAATCATATTCACAATGGTCGATGGTACAAAGAAAGGGCTAACCTTACGTGGGCCTTTCTCCATTAACGCTTGATGTCCGGTTTCAATCAGCTCAAGGCCACCGATACCAGAACCAATTGCAACACCAATACGTGCAGCATTTTCTTCATTAACTTCTAGGCCTGAATCTTCCAAAGCCTGAATACCCGCAGCAATACCATACTGGATAAACAAATCCATTTTGCGGGCATCTTTTTTTGACATGTACTGCTCGCAGTCAAAACCTTTAACTAGGCCTGCGAAACGAGTAGAAAAATTGGTAGTGTCGAAGTGCTCAATATTGACGATGCCGCTTTGGCCTGCCAACAAGGCTTTCCAAGATGACTCTACAGTGTTGCCTACCGGTGACAACATACCCATGCCAGTGACAACAACGCGACGCTTGGACACGATAATATTCTCCGGAATTGAAATTGAAATGAGAGAGGTTTGAGAGCTTATAAAAATTCAGGCGGCCAGTGAGCCGCCTGAGGAGAGATTACTGAGCGTTGCTGGTTACGTAATCGATCGCAGCTTGAACAGTAGTGATTTTCTCTGCTTCTTCATCAGGAATCTCAGTATCGAATTCCTCTTCCAGAGCCATTACCAGCTCAACAGTGTCAAGAGAATCAGCACCCAGGTCTTCAACGAAAGAAGATTCATTCTTTACTTCTGCTTCGTCTACACCTAGCTGTTCAACAATGATTTTCTTTACGCGTTCTTCGATGTTGCTCATTTTTTCTTTTCCTTTACAGATTTCGCCTAATGCGATGATTCCGTAGTTTATTCGAACTAGGGAAAGTTGCAAGCGTGAGGTTTCTGGTCTAACCACAAATTAGGCGATTTTAACCGAAATTCACACCATTTTTGATATAAATCATGCATAAATATTGTGCATGCTACCAACATTTCTCACACAAATTTGCCTCATTTCTCACCTAACAGATAAGATTTACGAGGCAAAAAAGTTAGATCATGTACATACCACCGTTCACATGCAGTGTTTCACCGGTGATGTATGCCGCTTCTGGTGATGCTAGGAAAGCAACCGCAGATGCAATTTCACGAGGATCCCCCAGTCGACCTGCTGGAACCTGCGCTAGTGTAGCAGTACGCTGGTCGTCATTCAGTGCTTTTGTCATATCAGTTTCGATAAAACCTGGTGCAACTGTGTTGACGGTCACACCACGCGATGCAACTTCACGCGCCATTGACTTTGTAAAGCCAATTACGCCCGCTTTTGCTGCCGCGTAGTTGGCTTGACCTGCGTTACCCATAGTGCCAACAACAGAGCCAACGTTGATGATTCGGCCGTGGCGTTTTTTCATCATGCCGCGCAGCACAGCTTTGGACAGGCGGAAAATGGAAGTCAGGTTGGTCTCCATAATGTCTGACCACTCTTCTTCTTTCATACGCATCAGCAGGTTATCGCGAGTGATACCGGCATTGTTCACCAGAATATCCACGCCGCCAAACTCATCAGTGATGGTTTTCAGAACCGCTTCAATCGATTCAGGATTGGTCACATTCAGTGCCATGCCTTTACCATTGTCACCCAAGTAGTCACTGATCGCTTGCGCACCGCTTTCGCTGGTCGCCGTACCAATCACTTTGGCACCACGTTCGGCTAACAGTTCAGCAATCGCTTTACCAATACCGCGGCTTGCACCTGTCACTAGAGCAACTTTGCCTTCTAGATTCATGAATTGACTCATGTTTTCTTCCTGTTGTTATTTCACCGCATCCAAAGAAGCCACATCGTTTACCGCGGCACCTTCAAGGGTTTTTACAATACGTTTTGTTAGACCAGTCAATACCTTACCCGGTCCCATTTCAATCAGCTTTTCGACACCTTGTGCGCTCATTTGTTCCACGCATTCAGTCCAACGAACTGGACTATAGAGTTGACGAATCAACGCATCTTTAATTTTTGCTGGATCCGTTTCAGCCGCAACATCAACGTTATTGATGACTGGGATTTGTGGTGCATTGAATTCAAGCTCTGCCAAGGTTTTTGCCAATTCATCGGCCGCAGGCTTCATCAGCGCACAGTGTGATGGCACAGAAACAGGCAGAGGCAGAGCACGTTTTGCACCCGCTTCTTTACACAGAACGCCAGCGCGCTCAACTGCATCTTTTTGACCCGCGATAACCACTTGGCCTGGAGAGTTGAAGTTTACAGGAGAAACCACTTCACCTTGCGCCGCTTCTGCACACGCTTTAGCAATCGCCTCATCTTCTAGACCGATGATCGCGTACATCGCCCCCGTTCCTGCCGGCACAGCTTGTTGCATCAATTGACCACGCAGCTCAACCAGCTTGATCGCTTGTTTAAAATCAATCACGCCCGCACATACCAGTGCTGAATATTCACCCAAGCTGTGACCGGCTAAAACCGCAGGTTGCTCAAGACCCAGTTGCTGCCATACTCGCCAAATCGCAACAGAGGCGGCAAGCAACGCAGGTTGAGTACGGAAAGTTTGATTGAGATCTTCCACTGGGCCATCTTGAACCAGAGCCCACAGATCGTAACCAAGCACTTCTGAAGCTTCGGCGAATGTTTGTTTTACCACAGCATACTGCTCGGCAAGGTCAGCCAGCATACCTACTGCTTGCGAGCCCTGACCTGGGAATACGATAGCAAACTTACTCATAAATCTTTCCTTCATCTAAGAATGGATAAGGAGTCTTACGACTCCTTAAAGTCAAAATTCATTGTGCGTTTAGAACTTCACCAGAGCAGAGCCCCAAGTGAAACCGCCACCAAAGGCTTCGAGCAGTAGCATCTGCCCACGCTTGATACGACCATCACGGACTGCTTCATCTAACGCCGTTGGCACAGTAGCCGCTGAGGTATTGCCGTGGCGATCTAACGTCACCACGACCTGATCCAAGGACATCGAGAGCTTTTTCGCTGTTGCGGAAATGATTCGGTAGTTAGCTTGGTGTGGAACCAGCCAATCAAGCTCAGATTTGTGCATGTTGTTGGCTTCTAATGTATCAACCACCAACTTCGACAACTGAGTCACCGCAACTTTAAAGACTTCATTGCCAGCCATGTGTAGCCACTTATCACTCTCGCCACCACGAACTGGCACTTCAAGACTGAGTAAGTCACCATACTCGCCATCCGCATGGATGTGAGTGGAAAGAATACCTGGCTCATTACTTGCTCCAATCACCACCGCGCCAGCGCCATCACCAAACAAGATAATGGTTGAGCGATCCGTAGGATCACAAGACTTCGATAGTGCATCGGAACCGATCACGAGAATGTTTTTACAAACACCTGATTTTACATGCTGATCCGCAATCGATAAGGCATACATAAAACCCGAGCAAGCCGCAGCCAAATCAAACGCAGGACAGCCTTTAATCCCAAGCTTACCTTGCACTTGGCAGGCCGCTGACGGGAAGGTATGGCTTGCACTGGTAGTCGCCACAATAATCATATCGATGTCGTTTTTATCTATTCCCGCCATTTCTATGGCATTTTGTGCGGCATAGAAAGCCATATCGGCAACAGTTTCATTCTCAGCAGCAATGCGACGCTCGCGAATACCAGTACGAGCGACAATCCACTCATCACTGGTCTCTACCATTTTCTCTAAGTCTGCGTTTGTACGCACCTGAGATGGCAGGTAGCTGCCAGTACCTAAAATTTTGCTATACATGAAGACTAATAATGCCTCTCGAGTAAAACCGCTTCCAAACGATCGCTTATACGGCTGGGTACTTGTCGTTTCACCTCATGTACCGCTTCTGAAATCGCATTCACGACCGCGGATACATCAGCACTTCCATGACTCTTAATGACAATGCCGCGCAATCCTAGCAAACTTGCGCCGTTATACTGGTCGGGGTTCAGGGTTTTTAATTCAGTAAAGAGCTCAGAAAACAGTTTTCTTGCTATCCAACCCTTTATGGATGAGCCTAAAAGCGATTTTTTTAACTTATCGATAAAGAGTTGCGCTGTTCCTTCACACGCTTTAAGGCACACATTCCCAACAAAGCCATCGCACACTATCACATCTGCTGCATCGGTTAACAGCTGATTACCCTCAATGTAACCAATGAAATTGATCGCTTGAGTTTGAGTCAGCATTTCCGCACAACGTTTCACCAGATCATTGCCTTTAATCTCCTCCGCACCGATGTTTAAAATCGCGACACGTGGAGCTTGTTGTAAATGCTGCTCAGCAAGAGCGGCGCCCATCACCGCAAATTGAAATAGAGAATCGGCATCGCTTGACACATTAGCACCTAAATCAAGCATCCAAGTTTTGCGGCCAGAAACGGTGGGCAGTGCAGAAACCAGCGCGGGACGGTCAATACCCGGTAGTAGTTTGAGACGAAAACGCGACAGTGCCATCAGTGCACCCGTATTTCCACCACTGACACACGCATCCGCTTGATTTTCAGCAACAAGATCAATCGCCATGCCCATAGAGCTGCCAGCACTGTGACGTAAAGCAAGCGAAGGTTTTTCGGAGTTAGAGATGACACGGTCACTGTGCACAATACTTAAACGCGTATTGGCTGAATAACCAAGAAGAGAGAGTTGTTGAGTAATCTGATGACGATCACCCACTAAGATCACTTTTAGCTCTGGGAAATGTGACAGTGCCTGCACGGCGGCAGGCACTGTAACGCGCGGACCGAAATCCCCGCCCATTGCATCAAGTGCAACGGTTAAATTTTGCAAAGGTCAACCTTACTTGTTGATAACCTTTTTACCACGGTAGTAACCTTCAGCGGTTACGTTGTGGCGCAGGTGAGTTTCACCTGAAGTTGCGTCTACAGATAGCGCTGCAGCTGTTAGCGCATCGTGTGAACGACGCATACCACGTCTTGAACGTGTTTTACGGTTTTGTTGTACGGCCATGGACCCTACTCCTATGTTAAGAATGCTTAGCGAATTACTTCTTCAAGCTTTTTAAAACATCGAATGGATTCGGCTTCTCTTCCAAAACTTCTTCTGGAAGTTCACCAAACACCAAATTGTCTGAATCAACGCTACAATCCGCTTCGTCATGCATCGCAACTTGAGGCAAATTTAAGATGAACTCGTCTTCAACTAACTGAACTAGGTCAACCTCACCAAACTCGTTTAGATCTACCAAATCATACTCGTCTGGGGCGTCTTCTTCACTTTTACGACCTAAATAAGGAGTATAAGTAAATTCAACTTCACACTCGTGTGCGAAAACCTCGTTACAGCGCTGACACTCTAAATCAACTTCGATGTTAGCTTTACCAGAGATAACAACCAGTTGCTGTTCATCAATCTCAAATGACAATGAAACTTCAGCGTCGCGTTTAACGCCTGCGACTGACTCCTCTAAGCGCTTGAACAAATTAACTTGGATGATGCCATCAAAGTCTAATCTTTTCTGAGCGGCTTTAGCCGGATCAACCGTTCGCGGTATTTTTACCTTTTGCATAGGGCGCGAATATTATCTTCCAAAACAGATTTAGTCAAAGAAAAAGGCAAAAAACTTGGTTTTTTTTCCCTTTCCACAGAGAGCATTATGAACAGCGCATTAGGATAAGTTATGCTGCTGCCAAACACGCGATGATTGTAAAGTAAAATGCAAAATTACCAACTAGTTTTAGCTTCCACTTCTCCATTTCGCCAACAAATTCTGGCGAAATTGAAGTTACCTTTTATCACCGCTAAGCCAGATTGCGACGAAACCCCGTTAATCGGCGAATCGCCAGAACATTTGGTGATGCGCTTAGCCGAAAACAAAGCGCGTAGCTGCTTTTTAGCAGAACCCAGTTTAGTGATTGGTTCCGATCAAGTCTGCATTATCGACAATGACATCATCGGCAAACCATTAACCGTAGAAAAAGCCGTTGAACAACTTTTACGCCAAAGTGGCAAGGCCATTACTTTTTATACGGGTTTAGCGCTTTTTAACAACCAAACTCAACAAACCCATGTCGTATGCGACACCTTCACTGTATATTTTCGAGTTTTATCAGAAGACATGGCACGACGTTATGTGGAAGCTGAACAACCACTTCATTGCGCGGGCAGTTTTAAAAGTGAAGGCTTAGGAATTGCGCTGTTTGAGCGATTGGAAGGCGACGACCCCAATTCTCTCATTGGTTTGCCGCTGATTAAGCTGATTCAACTGCTTGAACAAGAAGGCCTAAACGTCATCTGATTTTGTGCTTGATAAGCAAAAGGGCGAGATATCGCCCTTGTGAATCGTGATTACTGAACTTGACGCATTTTGGTCAGAGCCTGCTCAAGATACGCTTCGAGCGGTGCGTGAATCTCCATTTTCTCCTCACTGGCCGGATGAACAAATTGAATGTTCGCCGCATGCAAGAATAATCGTTCAATACCAAACTTTGCCGTGTAAGCATCAAACCTACGATCGCCATAGCGATCATCCCACGCTATCGGATGCCCCATGTATTGGGTGTGTACCCGAATTTGGTGAGTACGCCCAGTAACAGGACTCGCTTGTACTAAAGTAGCCTCAGCAAACTTTTCCAGAATACGGAATCGCGTTTCAGACGGTTTACCGTTTGGGTTGACTCGTACAATGCTGTTAACTTCATTTTTCAGCAGCGGTGCATTAACGACTTTGCACTCTGCATCCCAATCTCCCATCACTAGGGCGTAATAGTATTTTTGTACTGTTTTCTCGCGAAACTGAGCCTGTAAATGTCGCAGTGCTGAACGCTTTTTAGCGACCAGTAAAATGCCAGAGGTATCACGGTCAATACGATGTACTAATTCAAGAAAACGAGCTTGAGGTCGTAAAGCGCGCAGCGCCTCAATCGCCCCAAAGTGTAAACCACTCCCACCATGTACCGCTGTACCTGAGGGCTTATTTAGGATCAGCAGATGATCATCTTCATAAACGATACAGTGCTCCAACTCAGCTACTTTGTTGAGTTTAGTGCTGGGTGGAGCTGGCTCATTCTCTTTTACTTCAACCGTGACGGGTGGCACTCGCACCACATCGCCCGCTTCTAACTTATATTCAGCTTTCACGCGCTTTTTGTTCACGCGCACTTCACCCTTACGCAGAATTCGATAAACCACGCTTTTCGGAATTGTTTTTAATTGGTTGCGCAAAAAATTATCAATGCGCTGACCAGCCATGTCTTCATCAATGTCGATGAACTGGACTTGAGTTCTGATTTCGTTCATGCCGCTATTCTATCTGGAATATTGTTAAAGTCACATTTTCTTAGAAACCAAAAGACATTTTTCATGCATCCTAACCGCGATTTGTTGGCAAATTAACCCAGCTTACAGTAGGGCTGCTGTAGAATCTGAATACATCCTTGCCATGCAAAGCACTCTTCATTGTTATTATCTTTATTTAACAATAAGTTACCACCTTAACTTTTTGTAATCTCCCGCAAATAATTCGCGCTACATAGCAAAGCTGATTGCTGACGTTCACTGTCACTGCTATAGTTCACAGCTGCAAGAGCTGAACTGGTGGCATTTTGTTCTTTACCGTTCAATTTCTAGCAAAGTTAATGAGTAGTCAGTCGAAAAATTGAGTGCAGCACACGGCGTAAGACACACAGTTTGAGGCTTTTTGTTGCTCTACTCATCGTCTTTTCATGTTGAGTACCCACCGCCTTTATAGCGGATCACAGGCAATCGTATGCTTGTGAATACTGTTGTGCCCCAGAGCATCCCCTCCAGCCGGGAGGCTGTACCGAATAAGCCATGGGATCAGGCACCGTGAAAACGAAACACGGCAACAAAAAAAGAATCAAAACTATATTAAGAAAATGAGATTTCTAAATGAAAAGAATGTTAATTAACGCAACTCAAAAAGAAGAGTTGCGTGTCGCGTTGGTCGATGGCCAACGTCTGTTCGATCTGGATATTGAAAGTCCGGGGCACGAATCGAAAAAAGCAAATATCTATAAAGGCCGCATTACCCGTATTGAACCTAGTCTAGAAGCCGCATTCGTTGATTACGGCGCTGAAAGACACGGTTTCCTCCCTCTCAAAGAAATTGCTCGCGAATACTTCCCTGATGGTTATAGCTACCAAGGTCGTCCAAACATCAAAGATGTTTTGAACGAAGGCCAGGAAGTGATCGTGCAAATCGAAAAAGAGGAGCGCGGTAGTAAAGGGGCGGCACTCACCACTTTTATCTCTCTTGCAGGTAGCTACCTTGTTCTTATGCCTAACAACCCTCGTGCTGGTGGTATTTCTCGCCGTATCGAAGGTGATGAACGTACTGAACTAAAATCTGCACTCAGCTCACTTGAACTGCCACAAGGTATGGGTCTTATTGTCCGTACTGCAGGCGTAGGAAAAAGTGCCGAAGAGTTAGAGTGGGACTTAAACGTACTACTTAAACACTGGGGTGCCATCAAGCAAGCGTCTGATTCAAACCCTGCACCGTTCCTTATCCACCAAGAAAGTAACGTGATTGTTCGTGCGATCCGTGATTACTTGCGTCGTGATATCGGTGAAATTCTTATCGACAGCACCAGCATTTACGAACGTGCTCTCGAGCACATCCGTTTGGTACGCCCTGACTTCGTTAACCGTGTTAAGAAGTACGATGGCGAAGTGCCGCTGTTCAGCCATTTCCAAATCGAAAGCCAGATTGAATCGGCTTTCCAACGTGAAGTTCGTTTACCTTCTGGTGGCTCAATTGTGATTGACCCAACGGAAGCTCTTACTTCGATTGACATCAACTCAGCACGCGCAACCAAAGGTGGCGATATTGAAGAGACCGCTCTCAATACCAACCTAGAGGCTGCTGATGAGATCGCACGCCAACTTCGTCTGCGTGACTTAGGTGGCCTAGTCGTTATCGACTTTATCGATATGACACCAGTACGCCACCAACGTGAAGTCGAAAATCGCCTACGTGAAGCTGTTCGTGTTGACCGTGCTCGTGTTCAGATCGGTCGTATTTCACGCTTCGGTCTACTTGAGATGTCACGCCAACGCTTGAGCCCGTCTCTGGCAGAAGCTAGCCACCACATCTGTCCTCGTTGTACAGGAACTGGGGTGATTCGTGATAACGAATCTTTGGCACTGTCGGTTCTGCGCTTAATTGAAGAAGAAGCACTGAAAGACAACACCTCGCAAGTACTTGCGGTAGTACCAGTGTCTATTGCTTCTTATCTGTTAAACGAGAAACGTCGCTCAATCAATCACATTGAAAAGGCGCAACAAGTTCGTATCACCATCGTGCCGAATTCCGATATGGAAACGCCGCACTTTGAAGTGATCCGCGTGCGTGATGGTGAAGAACAGGACATCCTGTCTTACCTGATCCCGAAAAAGCTGGAAGCGATGAAAGAAGCAGAAGGCAAAGAAGTTTTAGATGTTGACCTGAAACCAAAACGTATTGAAGAGCCCGTACTGAAAGGCTTTGCAGCACCAGCAGAAGCTGTACCTGCTCCAGCACCTAAGCTAAAAGCTGAGCCACAGATCGTTACGGAAGTGGTGAAACCAACACAACCAGGCCTGTTTAGTCGTCTATTCAAAGCGATTGCCAACCTGTTCTCTTCAGCACCTGTTGCAGCACAAACTGAAACTCCGGTTGTACAAACGGGTGAACAAGAGAAACCTCGTCGTGAACGCAACGAACGTAACAATGATCGTCGTCGTAACCCTCGTGATAGAAACCGTCGTCGTGGCAATGAGGAAAATGGCGAACGTAATGAACGTAGCGATCGCAACGATAAAGAAGGCTCAAGCAATCAACGTAAGCCACAAGATCGTAAACCTAAGCAAGAGCGTGGTGAACGTACCGAGCGCAATGAACGCCCTGATTCGGATCGTACTGAGCGCCAAGATCGCCGTAACAAGCGTGATGAGAGCAAAACCGCTAAGCTATTAGAGCAAGGTCGTCAGTTGGCGGCAGAAGCTCAGCAACAAGACGTAAAAGCGGCAGAGCCAAAAGAAGAGAAAGCGGCTGTTGTGAAAGAGCGTCGTCAACGCCGTAAACTGACCAAGCAAATTCGCGTAAAAGACCAAGTTGCAGTTGAAGAGTTAGACCATCTGCAAACTGCTCCTATCAGCAATGAGTTTGAAGCGCCTGCATCTGTTAATCTGCCAGCAACAGAAGATTACGCAGATTCAGCTCAAGACGATAGCGAAGATGATCAGAAACAGCGTCGTAACCGCCGTTCTCCACGCCATCTACGCGCTAGTGGTCAGCGTCGTCGTCGTGGTCGTGACCGTCGTCCTAACCCGTTCCGTCTACGTAAAGGTGGTGTTGCCTCTCCTGAGATGGCGATGGGTAAAGTGATGCCTCGCTACGATTTAGCTCCGCGCCCACAATCACGCCATGAAACTACTGAAGTAGCTCAACATGTTACACATGTCACTCCATCTGCTGTGGTAGAAACTGGGGTTGTTGAAACTCCACGTACTTTAGGTGGCGTTGCTTTCCCTGAGATGGCAATGGGTAAAGTGATCGTTCGTCGTCAACCAGCTGCGATTGAACCTCAACGAATTGAGCAAGAGCCTGTGGTTGTGGCAGAGCTGAAGATGGAAACCATTGTCGAGTCTGTTGAAACACCAATGATTGAAACGCCTATCGTTGAAGTTGCGGCTCCTGCAGTGATTGAAGTTGTAGAAGCGCCAGCAGTACAGTCAGTGATTGAAGACAAAGTGGTTAGCGAGAAACCGGTTGAACCAATTAAAACAGTGAAGCCAATCAACGCAGACAACAAAAAGCTCACAGCGAAAGCGGTAATCAAGCAACCAGGCGCCTCGTCACCGATGACTAAAGCTTCTGGCTCACAAGAGATCCGTGAAGTGTTGATTAACGCAGCACCATTGCGCACAGAACGTTATCAAGCACGCGGTGCTGGTAGCCAAGCCGCGCGTAATCAAGCGAGCTCAGCAATGGCTAAGCCAAAAAGCGAGTAATGGTTTCATCACCGATAAAAAGGGCTGCTCATGCAGCCCTTTTCTATGCTACCCATTTTACTTTCAACCACGCCCCCTTATAAAAATAACCATCAGCGTTTGTTATAGCTAAGCTATCAACAATTGAGGATTGCACCTCATCGTTCAATTCTGTAGCATGCCCGGTTCAAAAATAATCCGCTTGATCATACGTTGATGTCATCACTTTAACGAAGCGGTTCGGTTCACTTCATGCTCATCACTCATGAGCAGCACAAATACGGAACACGGTTTGCCCATGTTTGAATTTCCTTCTTTCTCACAGCACTCAATAAAAAATGATGTGTTATCTGGATTGACGGTCGCACTGGCTCTGGTGCCAGAAGCGGTGGCTTTTGCTTTTGTCGCGGGGGTCGATCCTATGGTTGGCCTTTATGCAGCATTTATTGTTGGGCTGATTACCTCCATTTTTGGTGGTCGTCCCGGCATGATTTCTGGTGCTACAGGGGCTATGGCCGTTGTAATGATGAGCTTGGTTTCTAGTCATGGTGTGCAGTATTTATTTGCTGCGATTCTTCTCACTGGTTTACTTCAAGTCGCCGCGGGTTTATTTAAGCTCGGCAAGTTTATTCGCATGGTGCCGCATCCAGTGATGATTGGTTTTGTGAATGGACTTGCGATTGTGATTTTTCTTGCTCAACTTGGCCAATTCAAAGCACCTGACCTCAATGGCGTACTGACTTGGTTACCACAAGATCAATTGTTTTTGATGTTGGCCTTAGTTGCTTTAACCATGGCGATCATCCATTTCCTACCTAAATTAACAACGGCTGTCCCCTCTTCTTTAGCAGCCATTGTTACCGTCACTTTGCTGGTTCAAGGTTTAGGCTTAGAAACCCGAACTGTCGTGGATTTCCTGCGCGCGATGTCGGGTAACGATGCGGCAACTCTCGCAGGTACTCTGCCCTCTTTCGCAATCCCTGCGGTACCGATGACTTGGGAAACTTTACAGATCATTTTTCCTTATGCCTTGATTCTGGCTGCAATTGGCTTAATTGAATCACTGTTAACACTGACCGTTTTGGATGAAATGACAGGCACTCGTGGTCAATCCAACCGTGAATGCGTAGGACAAGGTTTCGCTAACATCACTTGCTCCATGTTTGGGGCGATGGGTGGTTGCGCCATGATTGGTCAGTCGATGATCAACGTCAATTCTGGAGGTCGAGGACGACTATCGGGCATTGTGGCTGCGGTTCTCTTGCTTTGCTTTATCCTTTTCACCTCCTCTTTAATTGAGATGATCCCGCTTGCGGCTTTAGTCGGGGTGATGTTTATGGTGGTAATTGGTACCTTTGAATGGGCCACTTTTAAGTTAGCTCGCCGAGTCCCCAAACAAGATTTCTTTGTCATTGTGCTGGTGACTGTGGTTACCGTGTTTACCGACCTGGCGATTGCTGTTGCAGTCGGTGTGATTGCCTCAGCCTTGATGTTTGCTTGGGAACATGCCAAACATATTTACGCCGCTAGCCATATCAATGCCGACGGACACAAAGAGTATCAAATTCATGGGCCGATTTTTTTTGGCTCCGCCGCTAATTTCCTTGAACTGTTTGATGCACACAATGACCCTAAAGAAGTAATTGTCGATTTCGCTCGCTCGCGCGTTGCCGATCATTCAGCGATTGATGCGATTGAAACCTTAGCCGAGCGTTACGCCGCCGTAGGTAAAACGTTGCATCTACGCCATCTCAGCCAAGATTGCCGCGCTCTACTGCACAAAGCAGGCAGCTTGGTTGAAATCAACCTTAAAGAAGATCCTACATACAAAGTGGCTAGCGATGTTTTAGCTGGATAGCTTCACCAAGGCAGCCTTGCGCTGCCTTGCCCCCCTTTCAAATCACTAATGATTTATCTTGCTGATAATTTAGCCTTTCTCTAGCATAAGGCTTCTGCTGTTTTCAGGAGCTTGTTATGACATGGATTTTTCTCACGCTGTTCGCGGCTTTTATGCAGTCTTGGCGCAACGCTTTTCAAAGTCGTCTATCTAGCGAGGTTTCTACGGTAGGCGTTACCCTCGCCCGCTTTCTCTGGGCTAGCCCACTTGCCGCCGTATATCTGATAATGCTCTATCAGTGGCAACCTGCCGCACTACCCACCTTTTCTACTGCATTTTGTGGCTATATTGTGGGCGCTTCATTCATGCAAATCCTTGCTACAGCCTTAATGGTAAAGCTCTTCAAATACAATAATTACGCTGTCGGGGCGGGTCTGGCCAAAAGTGAAGCGCTAGTCGCCGCGATCTTAGGTATGCTCTTTTTCGGCACTCAACTCACAATATTAGGCTGGGTTGGGGTTCTAATTGGTGGTGTCGGGGTGTTTATGCTGAGTAGCCATGGAGGCTTACGGCAACTTTCACTGCCTACAGTTATGCTCGGGTTAGGCAGTGGCAGTGCTTTTGCTCTAACGTCACTTTGGGTTCGTGAAGCCAGTATTACCTCTCAACTACCCTTTCCCTATAGTGCTGCTTGGGTGCTACTTTTCGTTATCACCCTGCAAACCCTTTGCTTGGTCGGCTACCTATTTATTCAAGATCGCCCAACTTTATGGCAACTTTGGCAGCGACCAAAACTGGTTATTCTCACGAGTGCAAGTAGCTGTTTAGGATCGATTGGCTGGTTTGGTGCGATGTCTTTGCAGGCGGTGCCTTATGTTAAAACACTCGGTCAGGTAGAAATCTTTTTTACTATGTTGATCTCTGTATTTTGGCTGCAGCAGAAAGTACGAATTAAAGATGGCTTGGGACTCATTCTGGTCGCACTTGCGGCCATTCTGGTGATGTGGACTTAGCTCAAGCTGCAAGCTGAAATTTTTACTTTCTCTTCGATGTAACCTGAATACACGCCGCTTTAAAATCACTTCCCTAAACTTATGGCATAAAAAAACCCTCCTTGCGGAGGGTTTGTATTTCCCGATTTGTTTCGTGCTAGCGAAAACCAATCACATTACTTTTTCGCTTTTGGTGCTTTCGCCGCTTCTTGATCTGCTTTCTTTACGATAACAGTCGTGCCTTCGAAAGTTTGACCTTCTACGAATGGTTTACCGTAGTAAGAAGCCAACAGGACTTCTTTCAGCTCAGCAATCAGTGGGTAACGTGGGTTTGCACCAGTACATTGGTCATCAAACGCTTCAACCGCTAGCGCATCAACTTTCGCTAGGAAGTCAGCTTCATTTACACCCGCAGATTGGATAGACATTGGGATGTCTAAGTTCACTTTCAGCTCATCCAACCAAGTTAACAGACGCTCAATCTTCTGTGCAGTACGGTCGCCAGCTTGGCTCAGGCCTAGGTGGTCAGCAACTTCTGCGTAACGACGACGTGCTTGTGGACGGTCGTATTGAGAGAATGCAGTTTGTTTGGTTGGATTGTCGTTCGCGTTGTAACGTACCACGTTAGCAATCAGCAGAGCGTTCGCCAGACCGTGTGGTAGGTGGAACTCAGCACCGATCTTGTGCGCCATTGAGTGACATACACCCAAGAACGCGTTCGCGAATGCGATACCAGCGATAGTCGCTGCGTTGTGTACTTTCTCACGAGCGATTGGATCTTTTGCACCATTCGCGTAGCTAGAAGGTAGGTATTCTTTCAGCATCTTCAATGCTTGCAGAGCTTGACCGTCTGAGTATTCGTTCGCAAGAACAGATACGTAAGCTTCTAGTGCGTGAGTTACCGCATCGTAACCACCGAAGGCAGTTAGAGACTTAGGCATATTCATCACTAAGTTCGCATCTACGATCGCCATTTGAGGAGTCAGTTCGTAGTCTGCCAGTGGGTACTTAGCGCCAGTCTTGTCGTCTGTCACAACCGCAAATGGAGTCACTTCTGAACCCGTACCTGAAGTGGTAGTGATACACACAAGCTCCGCTTTTTTACCCATTTTAGGGAACTTGTAGATACGTTTACGGATGTCCATAAAGCGCATGGCCAGTTCTGCAAAGTGAGTTTCTGGGTGCTCGTACATTACCCACATGATCTTCGCCGCATCCATTGGTGAACCACCACCTAGAGCGAGAATTACATCTGGTTGGAAGCTTTGCATTGCTGCAGCACCTTTCTCTACTACAGACAGCGTTGGATCCGCTTCTACTTCGAAGAATGTCTGAACTTCCATTCCTTGCGCTTTCAGCAGAGCAACCACATCGTCTGCATAACCGTTGTTGAATAGGAAACGGTCAGTAACTAGGAATGCGCGTTTTTTACCTTCTAGGTCGCTAAGAGCGATTGGAAGGCTACCACGGCGGAAGTAGATAGACTTAGGTAGTTTGTGCCACAACATGTTTTCAGCTCGCTTCGCAACAGTTTTCTTGTTGATTAGGTGCTTAGGACCTACGTTCTCAGAGATTGAGTTACCACCCCAAGAACCACAACCCAGAGTCAGAGACGGTGCAACGTTGAAGTTGTACAGGTCACCGATACCACCGTGAGTGGTTGGGATGTTGACAAGAATACGGGCAGTTTTCAGTTTGTCACCGAAGTAACGGATACGATCTGCGTTAACGTCTTGGTTGGTGTACAGACCTGAGGTGTGACCGATACCGCCGATCTCTACCATGGTTACTGCTTGTGCAACCGCGTCTTCGAAGTTGTCGGCACGGAACAGACCGAGTGTTGGAGACAGTTTTTCATGAGCGAATTCGTCATCATAAGAGACTTTGCCCAGACCTTCACCCACCAGCACTTTAGTGTCTGCAGGTACTTTTACGCCTGCCATTTCAGCGATAGCGGCAGCAGGTTGACCTACGATTTTCGCGTTCAGCGCGCCATCAATCAGCAGCACTTTACGCACTTTGTCTGCATCAGCCTTGCTCAGTACGTGCGCTTTGTGTGTTGCGAAACGCTCTTTCACTTCGTCGTAAACTTCGCTCACTACGATAGCCGCTTGTTCAGAAGCACACACTACACCGTTATCGAAAGTTTTAGACATTAGGATAGAAGCAACAGCACGTTTGATGTCAGCAGTTTCATCGATAACAACAGGAACGTTACCTGCACCTACACCGATTGCTGGTTTACCAGAAGAGTAAGCTGCTTTCACCATGCCTGGACCACCAGTTGCAAGGATCAGTGCGATACCATCGTGTTTCATCAGAGCATTTGATAGCTCAACTGAAGGTTGGTCAATCCAACCGATGATGTCTTTTGGAGCACCCGCTGCGATTGCTGCATCCAGAACCAATTTCGCTGCTGCGTTGGTTGAGTTTTTCGCACGTGGATGTGGAGAGAAGATGATACCGTTACGAGTCTTCAGAGAGATCAGAGATTTGAAGATAGCAGTTGAGGTTGGGTTAGTGGTTGGGACGATACCACAGATGATACCTACAGGCTCAGCGATGGTCATAGTACCTAGGTTATCATCTTCTTCGAGGATGCCACAGGTTTTTTCGTCTTTGTACTTGTTGTAGATAAACTCAGAAGCAAAGTGGTTTTTGATTACTTTATCTTCAACAATACCCATACCTGATTCTTCGACCGCCATTTGAGCCAGCGGGATACGCGCTTGGTTTGCTGCTAGAGAAGCTGCACGGAAGATTTTGTCTACTTGTTCTTGAGAGAAAGTAGCAAATTCAGCTTGTGCTGCTTTAACGCGAGCAACCAGAGCATCAAGTTCAGCCAGATTAGTAACAGGCATAATGAATCTCCTAAAATAAAAAAATATTAAAAACTCTTTAGTAAGTGTGCTGCAGTCAGTTTTTACCTTTACTCAAAGACTTAACTTACGACCGACTTAGTAAATTGCTTTCACGGCTGAGTATAATATTTCAGACTGTGAAAAAAATTGACTCAGATCAGTTATGAAAAATTAATTACCCAAGAAGTGGTAATCTCCAGCATCGATACAATCTAACAATATGAATTAAAAGAAATTAAACCAAAAATTACCGCTGATTAAAAAAGCCTCACTTAAATTTTAAAAACTAAAAAAACTACAATACCTTGTAAAAAAGTTTCATTTTTACACATCAAAGGCACGTTGCGGAGGCTCTTAACGTGCTACTGAGAGTATATCGGTTATGTCTATGGTCACCAGATCTTGGCCAAGTTTTTACAAAAAATGTGCGAATGTTAACAAGCAAAAGAACCAGAGAACAAACTTGACACAAGAATGACACTGAATCTTTTCACTCTTATGCATCAATTAGTTTTTCTCACACAATAATTCGTGGCGACCCAATTTTTTTCATTCGTGATTCTGCTATCTTTCGCTTACATTACGCACGCTTCTTTATCTCTCTGCGATGGTTACGAGACTTCATCATGCAAAGCTTTGAAATTGCCATTTTTCTTCAATTTTTCCTCGGCTTAGTCGCTGCGGTAAACCCTGTGGGCATTATGCCTGTGTTTGTCTCTCTGACCGGTCATATGACGCTGGAAGAGAAAAACAAAACCGCTGCAACCGCTAATATTGCTGTTGCCATCATTCTGATCATTGCGTTACTGGCTGGACAAATGATGCTCGATTTGTTCAGCATCTCTCTAGATTCATTTCGCGTTGCCGGCGGTTTACTGCTGCTTAGCATCGCCTTTTCGATGATGAGCGGTAAGCTTGGTGAAGATAAACAGAACAAACAAGAGAAATCGGAATACATTAGCCGTGAACAAATTGCGGTTGTTCCTTTAGCAATGCCACTCATGGCGGGGCCTGGTGCGATTAGCTCGACGATTGTCTATGGTTCGCGTTACCCAAATATGCTCGATACTTTCGGGATTGTGTTGACGATTGTGGCATTCAGCTTTTGTTCATGGTTGCTGTTCCGTTCTGCTCCATATATTGTCAGATTGCTTGGACAGACTGGGATCAACGTGATCACGCGTATCATGGGGCTTATCTTGGGAGCATTGGGGATTGAGTTTATAGCAAATGGCTTAAGAAGCCTCTTCCCCGGATTAGCCTAACGCGGACAACGTCGCTATGATATTGCGATGTACCTTTAACATCGCAATATCATGCCCAATCAAGCACATTTAAAACATCGTCTTTATGTGATCATCTTCGGCACGCACACCCCTGCTGGTAAGCTATTTGATCTCTGCCTAATCAGCGCCATTCTCTCTTCACTTGTATTACTGGTGTTAGAATCACTCCCCTCGATGAGTGAGTGGCAATCTTCACTGCGTATCGCGGAATATCTGTTCACTGCCTTATTTACCCTTGAATACGCTTTAAGACTCTACTGCTCACCTAAACCCAGTGCTTACGCGCGCAGTTTTTACGGGATCGTAGATCTACTGGCAATTCTGCCTACCTATCTGAGCTTTATCTTCCCTGCGGCAAGTATTATGGGAGTGGTTCGTTTATTGCGGATCATGCGCATTTTCCGAATTCTCAAACTTGTACGTTATCTACAAGATTCGAACCTTCTACTGCGTTCTTTACTGGCTGCCAGACGAAAGATTTTTATCTTTTTCAGTACCGTGGCCATATTAGTAACGATTTTTGGCGCATTGATTTACGTGATTGA
Source organism: Vibrio metoecus (assembly GCF_009665255.1). Taxonomy (NCBI): domain Bacteria; kingdom Pseudomonadati; phylum Pseudomonadota; class Gammaproteobacteria; order Vibrionales; family Vibrionaceae; genus Vibrio; species Vibrio metoecus. Next base: position 698,368 of record NZ_CP035686.1, on the reverse strand, counting down.
AGGTCCCCAAAACGGCTTTACTAGTATCCCAACCAGTATTTATTGGGCAATTGTGACCATCACCACGGTTGGCTATGGGGATTTAGTACCGAAAACCCCTTTAGGACAGACTATTGCGTCCATGACCATGCTATTGGGTTATTCGATTCTTGCGGTTCCAACCGGGATTATCACCGCAGAACTGAATAATGAGATGCACAATCACCGAACCTTAGTGAAATGCCCCAATTGCGCCCTATCTGGCCATGAGTCTGATGCTCTATTTTGTAAACATTGTGGCAGCGAGTTGGCCGATCCAGATAAACGGGTGGTTCCGGTTAAAGCACCTTATATTAATAGTGATCTGCGGTAAGGGAATATCGAGCTGAAAAAGAAAGCGCCAAACGGCGCTTTCTTTTTTAATGCAGGTAACCAACTTGGAATTAATGCGAATTACTTCTCAGCCAAGATGATACGCAGAGTACGGCGCAGTGGTTCAGCCGCCCCCCACAGTAATTGATCACCAACCGTGAACGCATTGAGGAAATCATCCCCCATTGCCATCTTACGTAAGCGGCCAACAGGAACCGACAAGGTTCCTGTCACTTTCGCAGGAGTTAGTTCACGTGCAGTAATATCACGCTCATTCGGGATCACTTTCACCCAATCATTATGAGTCGCAATCATTTCTTCGATTTCATCGAGCGGAATATTCTGTTTCAGCTTGATGGTCAGAGCTTGAGAGTGGCAACGCATTGCACCGATACGAACACAAGTACCATCAATTGGTACTGGCGAATGTTGCAAACCAAGAATTTTGTTGGCTTCAACCCCCGCTTTCCATTCTTCTTTACTTTGGCCATTATCACGCTTCACATCAATCCAAGGGATCAATGAACCCGCCAAAGGCACGCCAAAGTTGTCGGTTGGGAAAGAAGCGGAACGCATAGTTTCTGCCACTTTCTTATCAATATCCAGAATAGAGCTTGCAGGGTTCGCCAACTCAGAACTCACCGCATCGTTAATTACGCCCATTTGCGAAATTAACTCACGCATATTCTGTGCACCAGCTCCTGACGCAGCTTGGTATGTCATAGCGCTCATCCACTCAACCAAGCCACGTTCGTACAAACCACCCAGAGCCATCAACATCAAACTCACGGTACAGTTACCGCCAACGAAAGTTTTGGTGCCGTGGTGAATGCCATGCAGAATTTGTTTTAGGTTTACCGGATCCAGTGTGATGATGGCGTCTTTATCCATACGCAAAGTTGAAGCGGCATCAATCCAGTACCCTTTCCAACCCGCTTGACGTAGTGCTGGGTACACTTTTTCGGTATAGCTACCACCTTGACAGGTGATCACTGCATCTAACTGTTTTAGGCTATCAATATCAAATGCATCCTGTAGCACCCCCGCTTCTTTACCAAAATTCGGGGCAGGAACGCCAATTTGCGATGTACTGAAGAAAACCGGTTCAATCAGATCAAAATCGCGTTCTTCTACCATGCGTTGCATGAGGACAGAACCGACCATGCCACGCCAACCTACTAAACCTACTCTCATTTCACATACTCTCCGTGTAGATCCAATGTTAAATCACTGGCTCCATCTATAAGTGGTTCAGCCTTAAATCTCAAGCCTTTCTTATCAAATCACACAACTTTTTCTTATCGTTCTGACCAAGTGATCGCGGTTTTTGCGGCAAGCTCCTTAAAACTCTCATTTTTTAACCAAGTTAGAGCATTGACGTCAGTTTTTTACCAAAAAACTTATTTCTTGTTACACAATAAACCCACATTACAAAAGATTTGATTTCATTAACAACTCAAAAATTAAACAGCAAATACTACAAATTAACCACTTGAACGATATAAATCACAACAAACAGCTTTAATGTCGATATATTATTTTAACTACGGTAAAGTGCACTCCGACTCAATAAGGATATCCTGACTCCTTACTAACGATTGGATAAGAGGCTCTTAGTATGTTACAAGCCCAACAACGCCTGCCAAGTTTGACTCAAGTGATCGTCTCACTTGGCCTATTTTTGCTGTTAGCGTTTTCATTTACTGCACAACTGGATTTACCTATTCAGCTTGCTCTGTACATCGGCTGGTTCGTGATTATTACTCTTGGTATTCGCCTAGGGCATAAATACAAAGATTTAGAAACCGCAGCCCTCAATGGCATCTCAAATGGCCTAGGTGCGGTTTTAATTCTCTTGGCCGTTGGTGCTTTAGTCGGAACCTGGATTTCAGGTGGCATTGTACCGACCATCATCTATTACGGCCTAAAAGCAATTCACCCCTCTATCTTTTTATTAGCCACTATGGTGATTTGCTCGCTAACCGCTTTAGCAACAGGCACTTCATGGGGAGCCGCAGGAACTGCTGGTATTGCTATGATGGGGATTGGCCAAGGCCTTGGTATTCCAGCCCCAATTACTGCGGGTGCTGTGCTTTCTGGTTGCTACTTCGGTGATAAGATGTCACCACTTTCAGATTCGGTTATTCTGGCATCTTCGATGTCAAACGTTGAAGTGATGGAACACATCAAAGGGATGCTACCTATTGCTCTGATCAGCTATGTCATTACAGGAATTCTGTTTACTCTGTTTGGCTTCCACTACGCGGGTAACGTTGATATGTCTCAAGTTGAGACTGTGATTACCGCGATGGAACAGCAATTTTATATCACCCCATACTCTTTTGTTCCTGTACTCATCGTGCTCGGCCTACTCGCCATGCGTATGCCTTCTTTTCCTGTGATCAGTTTTGGCTCATTACTAGGCATTATTTGGGCGGTGATGATTCAAGATGTGGATTTCCTGCAAGCCTTTAACACCGCATGGGCACCTTACAATATTGAATCTGGCGTGAGCTTCATTGATGCAATTTTGAATCGTGGGGGTATGTCATCCATGCTCGGTTCAGTTGCCGTGATCGTGTTCGGTCTTGGGTTTGGGGGGCTGCTTGATAAAGTCGGCGTGTTAGAAACCATCGCAAAACTGTTTGAACGCCGCGTGACTAGCCCAGGTTCGCTAGCGACGAGCACCATTGGTACGGCCTTTATGGGTAACGTGTTTGGTTCCGCAATGTATGTATCGCTGATCCTTACTCCAAAAATCTGTGCTAAAAACTATGACCGTTTAGGCTATCAACGCAAAAACCTATCTCGGAACGCAGAGTTTGGTGGCACGTTGACTTCTGGCATGGTGCCTTGGAGTGATAACGGAATTTATATGGCGAGCATTCTCGGGGTCGCAACGCTTTCTTACGCGCCATTCATGTGGCTGAGCTTTGTCTGCATTATCGTTACCATCGTAACCTCTTACTGCGGATGGTTTGTTGATAAATGCGAACCAACTGCTTGCGCAAGCCTTGTTGACGAAACCGAAAACCCAGAGGTTCCTGTTTCTGCATAAGAATCTAAAAAAAATTTGAAGAGCGCGACGGCGCTCTTTTTATTTATAACGACGAGTAAGACTCTAAATGTAAGCGAGCCATATGCCATTCCACTTCACGAACGGTTTTTGCCAAGTATGAGGATAAGTTATCCAACACTTGCTCGCTCGGCATTTTCCCCGCTTGTAGCGCCCCTTCAATCTCTGCCGCCGCGTTCTTTAACCTTTCTGCTCCTAGGCTTGCCGCTGCGCTTTTCAAACTATGACTCACACGTTGAGCCATTTGAGCATCACTCACTATATGTGCGCGAATTCTTTCATCATCTTGCTTATGATCTTCCAAGAAAACATTCAGCAGCTGATGAACTGATTTTATATTGCCATTTAATGCTTGTTTTAATTGTTCGATGTTCACTTGGCTGCTTGCCCCGCCTATCGAACTACACTCTTGCTCTTCATGAGTTCGAGTGGGTAAAACAGAAAAGGAGCGGCAAGATAACAGCAGCATAAAGCTCAACATGGCTAATACAGTCCCAAACACCAGAATAATCATCATGCTCCACAATTGATGGTGGTACTCTTCTTCAAGCAAGCTCGCCTCTTCGTAGACAGCATGATTTAGCAGTTTATTGGCAATATTATCGCCTTCTGCATATTGCGTAAGGAGTTTGGAAACGTATGCCAAGGCGATCTGTAGATGCTCCTGCTCTTCGTTAGGTAAGCTAAGTGAATTTTTTAAGAGGCGATCTAAGCTACGATAGATGTCTGGATTAGTCCGATGATCCGCAAACAAAGCCTCAAAACTCAATGCTCCGAGCTGGAAATATTCTGCTAATCGCGCATCATTCTGCTGAACCCTTTGTCGGTTTTGCCGCAACAACTCAGCTAACTCTGTAGGGTGTAGCTCTATATTCAAAAAGGCTCTTGCTTGTTCAATAAATCGATCGGTTTGATACAACAGTTGCTGCACATCACCGGCAAACCAAACATGGGATTGCTCCGCTTCAATTTGCATACGTAATGCGAGCAGCAAGGAAAGTTCAAGCTCCAAATCTGGAGCTTGGTTCGCTCGATAAGGCTGTGAGAAATAGAGCGTATCGCGAAAGTGCATCAAGCGATTAGTTAACTCATCAAGGCTGCGTGAAGATGAGGAGATCTGATGAAATTGCCACAACATCAAGCCTGCTACGATCCCCCATACAACAAAAATCGTCATCACAGCGTTATTTCTCAACCGCTTATTCGATAAGATTTTTTCCATGCCAATGATCCTAGTAAAAACCTAAGATCAAGCATATACGCAATTTTTAAGCTTGATGGGCAATGCGGTGATTTGCTTAAAAAAAAGAGAGCATGATCGCTCTCTTTATCAAAGTGAATGGCCTTTAGCTGGCGATATTTAATGCTGCTGATTAACGTAAGCGAGTCAATTGATCACGTAAATTCGGTGGCGTTCCTTTAATCGTCAGCGTATCGGTTTCTGGGTCATAAAACACACGCTCTCCCAGCAACAAGCTGTCAAAACTTAAGTTCAAACCACCACCGGCACCCACATATTTCGTCAGTTTACGTACGGTAGATCGATCAGCAGGAAAACTCTCTTCCAGCTCGTAGCCTTGCTCACGCGTAAAATCGAAAAAGTTGACGCCTTCATTGCTTGGTGGCAATTCCCCAGACAGCTCTTGCACTTTTACTTCATCGCCCGATTTAATCTGATCATTGCAGTATTCGTATACTTGCTTTTTGTAACTGATCACTTCATCTTTTTCGAACTTAGCATCAGCACAAAAGTCTTCCACCGCCTGCATAAGCACTTGATTTTGCTGCTTAGTATCAAGGCCAATATCCGCCTGCAGGAAATCAAGGAAAAAATCGGCTACTTTACGTCCTACTCGACCTTTGATGTAACTCAAATAGCGTTTGGACTCTTTGTCTGTTTCATAACTAGAAAGATCAATACGTGCCACGATATCCATTTTGTTGATATCCAAATAATCCGTGGCGCTGATGTCTAGCCCCTCAGTGACTTTGAGACTTTGGTTGAGTGGCAGCAAGCCAATAAACAGGTAATCGGTCGCCAACGATTGATATTCCGCCATCACCAAAATTCCCTCATCGGCAAAAGGGTATTTTGCGAGTTCATTCTTTAAACGCTGAGCACTTTGTTGTGAAAAATCGTAGAAAGGCAACTCTCCACGACGCATCTCTTGCAACCAAAGCTGGAATTCACTGTCTGACTTAAAACAACCGAAGCCTTTACCCGCTTTTGCATTAAAAACACGATGTAACTCAGCGACTAAGTTTTCAGTTGACGTATCATTGCGAAGAGATTCTGCGCGATAGTTTACGACCAACTCATCATTATCATTTTTACGGAGTTGGTGCAAAATCACGTTAGAAAGGAATAGGCTCATAGTGAAATAATCATCGTTCTGGTTTCAGTTGTTAGGCATAGTAGGGTATCATAAGCCGCTTTTACTATCATCATCAGAGTCAATATGCCTATTACATCGAAATACAGTGACGAACACGTTGAATCCATTCTGACTGAAATTGCTGCGGTACTAAACAAACACAATGCCTCACCAGAGCTGACCTTAATGCTCGTGGGTAATATCGCAACGAACGTGCTCAATCAAAACGTTGCAGCTTCACAACGTAAAGTGATTGCAGAAAAATTCGCACAAGCGTTAGTGTCATCTTTGCAAAGCTAAAATTGACCCAATTTAACCAATAAATAGAAAAAGCACATGGTAGAGAGCGGAAATACATACGGCGATAGAGTATCTCGTTTGGTAGGTTGGGGGCATTGGTTTGCTTTCTTTAATATCATCGCAGCCATGCTCATTGGCACTCGATATATCTCTCAATCTCCTTGGCCTGAAACGCTAATCGGACAGCTCTACCTCGTGCTGTCTTGGGTTGGCCATTTCGGTTTTCTTGTTTTTGCACTCTATCTGTTAGTGCTTTTTCCTTTGACCTTTCTTGTCCCATCAAGAAGTCTGTTTCGTTTTTTAGCGGTCTGCTTTTCAACTCTCGGTCTCACTGTTTTACTGATAGATACTCAAGCCTATCAAATCATCAACCTACACCTTAATCCTGTCGTGTGGGAGCTTCTTTTTAACGATGAGACGAGCAGCGTGAGCGCTGATCTACAACATCTGTTTGTTGTCCTACCGCTGATTTTTCTGCTTGAACTCGGATTATCAGAATGGGTATGGCGCAAACAGCGCAAGCTATCCCATAAGCGTATTGGTCGCCCTATTGCAGCCGTATTTTTTATCAGCTTCATCACCAGTCATCTCATTTACGTTTGGTCGGATGCCTATCTCTACTCATCGGTAACCAATCAGCGGGCAAACTTCCCTCTGTCCTATCCAATGACAGCGAAATCCTTTATGGAAAAGCACGGTTTATTTGATAGAGAGGAGTACACCAAGCGTCTTGCCGAACAAAATAGCGGGACTGATGGCCTCATCTACCCTCTTGAGCCACTAGAGTTTAATCGACGTACCAATAACCTAAACGTCTTGGTGGTGAGCATTAATAATTTGCGCGCCGATGCACTAACACCCGAACTAATGCCAAACGCATATCAGTTTGCTAACGAGAACCTCAACTTCACGAACCATTACAGTTCAAGCAACGATATGTTTGGCCTGTTTGGTCTGTTTTATGGTTTACCGAGCACTTATGCGAGTAGCGTTCGGATTCAAGGTAATCCGCCTGCATTTATTGATGTCATGAAAAAGAATGGCTATCAGTTTGGATTATTCAGTGGCAGCAACTTCTCTGATCCGCTTTATCATGAAACATTATTCCGATCTTTAGATCTTGCTGACATTACTTTCGTCAAAGCCAACAGTGCTGATGATCAGGCGGTAAATGCGTGGTCTGAGTGGCTCGTCACAACACAGGGGAAACCGTGGTTTAGCTATTTAGAACTCACAACCGTTGAAGAGTTTTCAGCGCTAAAATCTAATACGACCAAATCATCGACAACCGATCGTTTACGTGATGCTTATAACCTTTCTGCGACCCAAGCTGACAACGTAATCAAAAACTTACTTGACCAATTAGAATCCATGGCACTGCTAGACAACACTGTGGTTGTCATCACCTCAAATCATGGGACTGAGTTTAACGAGACTAAAACGAATACTTGGGGAGCAAACAGCAACTATAGTCGCTATCAGTTACAAGTTCCCATGATTATTCATTGGCCAGGTAAAGTAGCTGGCACTTATGCTCATCGCTCTAGCCATCTCGACTTCTCTGTGACTCTAATGCAAGATTTGCTAGGGGTTTCATCAAATCCAATTGACTACAGCAGCGGCAAAAACCTGTTTAACGAAAGTAAACGGAAATGGATTTTAGCCGGAGATTCACGTGAGTTAGCCTTAATTACAGATTCGCAAACCACCGTGATCGATAAATTAGGTAACTTTAAAGTTTATGATGAGAATTACCAACGTCTTAAAGAGGTTACTCCAACATTACCCGTGTTAATGCAAGGTTTGACCGAATTGCAGCGTTTTTACGCAAAAGACAATTAAATTCATTATTTTAAGGCACCCCAGGGTTGACGCCATAGATAAAAGTTATTAGATTACGCGCATCGGACTGTAGCGCAGCTTGGTAGCGCACCGTCATGGGGTGTCGGGGGTCGGAGGTTCAAATCCTCTCAGTCCGACCATACACCTAAAGGGGAGTTTCTGAGAAACTCCCCTTTTCCGTTTTTGAAATCTGTAAAAATAGCGCTTAGCAATAAAAACAACGACCAAGTGTACATAATTAAATCAAACAGTGTTTTAGGGGCTTTACAAGCAAGCGTTAGGTAGATATTATGCGCGCACAAACGGAGAGATGGCTGAGTGGTTGAAAGCACCGGTCTTGAAAACCGGCGATGGTTAATAGCTATCCTAGGGTTCAAATCCCTATCTCTCCGCCACATTAGAAAAGCCGCTGATTATTTAGCGGCTTTTTGCTTTTACGTATCTCCACAATTTCACTTCAATATCCTGCGCTTAACGCCGCTTTCAGTAACTCAAGATGCAATGGCACGAGTGCCGCATGGTCTTTGCGATACCCACCACCTATGACACAAGCGATTGGGATGCTCTCCTGCTTTGCCAAACCCAACATAAAACGATCGCGTTGCGCGATAGCTGCCTGTGAAATGGATAAATAGCCTAGCTCATCATCGTTATGAATATCCACACCGGCGTCATAGAGGATCAGATCAGGTCGATGGAGATTGACCGCCATTTCCACCACCTGGATGAAGGTGGATAAAAACTCTTCATCGCCCGTCTGGTTAGCAAATCCGACATCCATACTAGAAGCAGGCTTACGCGCCGGGAAATTCTTATCACAGTGAAAAGAGACCGTAATGATATCGTTACGTTCCGCACACAAGGTTGCCGTTCCATCGCCATGATGCACATCACTATCAATGATCAGCACTTTATCAACACTAGACAAAGAGAGTGCGAAGTGCGCTGCTATTACCAAATCATTAAACAAACAGAAACCGCTACCAAAATCCACATGAGCATGGTGATAACCACCACTGAGGTGGATTGCGATGCCTGACAGCAAAGCTCGCTCGACCGTTAAGCTGGTTCCTCCCACAGAAAGCAACGTACGCTCAATCAGTTTTTCACTCCAAGGAAAACCAATTCGGCGCATCTTGGCGGCTGGTAATGTTCCATCTAGCAATGCCCGCACATAGTCCGAATCATGCACTGACCTCACCAAAGAGAGCGCGGCCATTTGTGGAGCAATAAAGTTAAATGCGGTTCGCCACTCTTCACTTTGCTCTTGCTGGCGCACAATCTCTTCATACAGTAAGCGGTACTTGTTGATGGGATATCGATGACCGACTGGTAAATCAAGTTGCGAATAAATGGGATGATAAATCAGCGGGATCATGCGGCACTCAACTCTGGTTCATTTAGGCTTTATACGTTTTAGCTTTATTGTTTGGAGCACGACGTGTGCGCTTAAAGGCCGTTTTCTTCACCGCGGGTAAGGATTGCAATGAAGTCGGCACTGGGGCAATTTTGACTTGCGCGATGAGCTGCTCTAAACGTATCTGTAAAGTTTGCATAAATGGCTGATAAGCTTGGCCTTTTTCAGCAATCGCTTGTAGTTGATGTTCCCAATGTGCTGTCATATCTGGATAAGTCGCTTCAGCCGGAAGGGCGTGAATTAAGCCTCGTCCCGCTGGAGTGCTTTTAATCAGCTTATTATCGCGCAGCAAAAGTCCGCGTTTAAACAGGGTATCAAGGATCCCCGCTCGGGTTGCTTCTGTACCCAAACCATCCGTATCACGCAGAATTTTCTTCAGCTCTTTATCGGCCACAAAGCGGGCTATTCCTGTCATCGCCTGTAAAAGAGTGGCTTCAGTAAAATGGCGAGGAGGTTCGGTTTGTCTTTGCTTGATCTCCCCTTCTCGGCACTGAAATACAGTGCCAACAGGTAGAGGAGGGACTTTATCCATGCCCTCTTCTTGCTCATCTTGATGACCTGTCAGCGCTTTCCACCCAGCACTAAGCAATTGACGACCTTTCGCAATAAAAACGCCGCCAGCGATATTGAAGACCAATTTAGCCTCTGCATACACTGCCGCAGGATAGTACTGAATTAAGTATTGGCGAGCAATGAGTTGGTACACCTTCATCTCATAGCCAGACAACACATTCACGCTAGCCTTTTTGGGCGTGGGGATAATGGCGTGGTGAGCATCCACTTTACTGTCGTTCCAGGCTTTAGAACGCAGTGACAAATCGGCATTATTAACGGCAGTGACCATTTCTTGTGCGTTGTTGGCAATCGCTGCCACAACATCAGCAGCCTGAGCTAAATGCTCTTTCGGGAGATATCGGCAATCTGAACGCGGATAGGTGATCAGTTTGTGCTTCTCATACAGCGACTGGCAGAGATCCAACACTTGCTGCGCACTAAAGTTATAACGCTTAGCAGCATCGATTTGCAGCGCAGACAGCGAATAAGGCAAAGGTGCTGCTTGCTTGGTTTGAGCTTGCTCTGATTCAGTCACAGTCGCGGGCTGATTAGCAATGCGGCTAGCAACATTTTCCACTAGTTTTCGGTTAGTCACCCGCCCGTCTTCATCTTGCCAAGGTAAACAGGCCTCGCTCGGTTTCCAACGGGCACGTATGTCGAATTGATCGGCTCCATTTTGGTATGGAATTAGAGCATCAAGAGTAAAATAATCATGTGGGACAAAATTCACGATCTCTTCATCTCGTCGCACCACTAAGCCAAGCACAGGTGTTTGCACTCGCCCCACAGAGAGCACGCCTTGATAACCGGCTTTTTTCCCGAGCAAAGTGTAAGCGCGCGACATATTCATGCCGTACAGCCAATCGGCACGTGAACGTGCCAACGCAGAGACTGAGAGTGGAATAAATTCACGGTTACTGCGCAAACCTTGCAAGGCGCGTTTTACCGCAGAAAGGTTCAAATCACTGATCAGCAGCCGCTGCACCACTTCCTTTTTATGATTCGGGACTTTGCAATAATCCAGCACTTCATCCACCAACAGCTGCCCTTCACGATCGGGATCTCCAGCATGGATAATTTGATTGGCGTCTTTAAGCAGCTTACGTACAACGGTTAACTGTTGAGAGGAGGATTTTCTCGGGCGCAATTGCCACTGCTGCGGAATAATCGGCAGATCCGCCATATTCCATTTTTTGTAGCGCTCGTCATAAGCATCTGGCTCAACTTGCTCAAGAAGATGCCCAATACACCAAGTCACAACATCGCCATTAGCACACCGAATACAACCTTGCTCTTTCTTATGGGGTTTTGGCAAGGCATCGGCAATTGCGCGAGCAAGGCTTGGTTTTTCAGCAATAATGAGTCGGCTCATAGCATACATTGGCGGATAAAATTAAGGCCACAATACTCAATGTGGCCTTATAAAATCAAGGAAAACTGTAGTTTTATACAGTGTTATTCTTCACTCGCGGTACGAGATGCCGCTTCTTTAACCAGTGTTTGCAGTTCACCTTTCTGGAACATCTCTAGCATGATGTCGCAACCACCAATTAACTCACCTTCAATCCACAGTTGTGGGAAAGTTGGCCACTGAGCATAAACCGGTAGTTCTGCACGGATGTCTGGGTTTTGTAGAATGTCTACATAAGCAAACTTCTCACCACACGCCATCAGAGCTTGTGCAGCTTGCGAAGAAAAACCACAGCTTGGCAGTTTTGGTGAGCCTTTCATATAAAGCAGAATCGGGTTTTCGGCGATTTGCTGTTTGATTTTGTCAATAGTTTCCATCGCTTCCTCATTAATGGATGTCATCAAATATGGGCACATTCTAAAGCAATAACTGAGAATAAAAAGCATATTCTCTATGTGGATAAAGAGTAGACTTATCTTGTTTGTCTAGTTAGCGCTTTCGTGAACACTCTAGACGGATCTTTTTCTGTCTTCGGGGTTTTAATAAAGTAAAAAGTTGCTAAAATACTTATCAAGTCAGTCGTAACGACGAAGAAAACAATACACTGGAAGCAATGACATAAAGAGAACCCTCTCTTTACACTCAACGGAGAATCGAGCAATGGCATTTGAACTACCCGCTCTTCCTTACGCGAAAGACGCGCTGGAACCACACATCTCAGCAGAAACTCTGGATTTCCACCACGGTAAACACCACAACACATACGTGGTAAAACTGAATGGTCTGATCCCAGGCACTGAGTTTGAAAACAAATCACTAGAAGAGATCATCAAGACCTCAACTGGCGGTGTTTTCAACAACGCAGCGCAAATCTGGAACCACACGTTCTACTGGCACTGCCTGTCACCAAACGGTGGCGGTGAGCCGACGGGTGCGGTTGCTGAAGCAATCAATGCAGCATTCGGTTCTTTCGCTGACTTCAAAGCTAAATTCACAGATTCTGCAATCAACAACTTCGGTTCATCTTGGACTTGGTTGGTGAAAAAAGCGGACGGTTCTCTTGCCATCACGAACACTTCAAATGCAGCAACTCCGCTGACAGAAGCAGGCGTGATACCACTGCTGACCGTTGACCTGTGGGAACACGCATACTACATTGACTACCGTAATGTGCGTCCAGACTACATGAATGGTTTCTGGGCACTGGTTAACTGGGACTTTGTTGCTCAGAACCTAGCTAAATAAGCTCCCATTGCTTATTTAATCGTCATAAGCCTGCAATTTTGCAGGCTTTTTTCATTTCATCTCCTCAAGTTTTCTGCCCTGAAGCCGTTAAATGAATATCAAGGGGAGAGAGTCATGCAAGTCCACACGTTAGACAAAGCGGGAATCATTAGCGAGCTGCATTTTGGCCAAGGTATAAGCCAAGCGGTTACGCAAGGACGTCGTGCTGACTTTGCCCTGTTATTGGCACTTTTTTCTAACGATGTGCGCGACAACACTCCTATAGACAAAATCCATGAATCGCCTACGACTGAACAAGTTCTGCGCCAGCGTTTTGAACTTGCAGAGCCTCAACCACTGGAAAATGATGAAAGCTCATATCAGATTTCAGCCAAACAGGCAGCGCTGTTTCATGAAGGTGGCATGGCAAGTGCCAAACTCAGCCATTACCTGACTCCAGAAGCTCTGACTTATCGTCCACAAGATACTCAAGGCTTCCCTGAAGAAGTCTATCTAAATCTTTCAGGTCATGAGCGGCGTCATTTAGCAGAAAAAACACCGACAGCTCTATTGGCCAAAGATTTTTACCACCGCCTTGCGACCGCTTATCGTCAAGATCAATTCCGTCTGTCCGTTTGATCATTCGACCGGCCTAATACATAGGCCATACTGCAAACAAAATTCCGATCTAATAATTTTTGTGAATGGATGCAAACTATTGGCTTTCTGTTTGCCAAATCCAAAGTTATTTGAACTTATTCACACTGTATACACATCTAATCAACCATGCTGTCCAAACCCCCTGCGTAACCTGACGGTTAAAAGTGCAGCTAAGAACAAGATGAGGTAGCACTCATGGATATAAAAAGTGCAGTAATATTAATAACTTCGGCAAGCTCAGCTCTCGGAAGTACACTCGCCACTCACTTTGTCAAACTTGGAGCCAAAGTGATCCTTTGTGATCGTGACCAGCAAGGACTAGTGGACACATATTGGCGCTGTCATGCCATCTCAAATCAAGTCGCGTATTTTCATCTCAATGATTTTTCGCCCGACAGCATTGAACACCTTCTGGATATGGTTGAACAAAAATTTCAGCGAGCGCCCGATGTGTTGATTAACAACTTACCTTCCGCCCCCTTACCGTCACTGGTTGACGAAAAACCCAGTGAACAATTTATTCAGCAATTAGGCGCAATTGCCTCTTCGTTGTTTAATTTCAGTCACGCTTGCTCGGTCAGAATGCGTCAACGCCAGACTAAAGGAGTGATCGTCAATGTGGTGTGCTATAACGCACCACAAGATAGATCAGGCATAGAAAGTGCGAACTCCATGGTCTCAGGATTTACTCAAAGTTGGGCCAAAGAGCTAACCCCGTTTAACATTCGGGTCGGAGGCGTGGTACCTCAAGTCGAGAGTGCAAATGATGAGGCAGTGCACTGGTCTGAAATCCGTGAAGAACTGATTCGCAACACTGAATATATCGTGGCTAATGAATACTTTAGTGGCAGGGTAATGTCGGCTTAGCCTCCGCTAAGCCGCGGTGTCTCATAATCCTTCGTTTAGATATTCATCAAGATAGTTTTCTTCTTCGGCATTGTAATCATCCACTCGAATTTCCGCTTCGAAATTTCTTCGTTGGATGAATGCATCACGAGTCAAGCTATACGGATCTGGAGAGTTGTGCAGTAAAGCTTCTTGCGAAACTAGGGCAGCGCGTGTTTCCATGCCTTCTAGAGCCCATTTGCCTAATCCAGCCCAAATATTGAGATAAGCGAGAGGGAAATACATACCGTCGACCACATCCGCCACTTGGCGCACGGTATAAGGCCCGTATCCTGGAATCATTAGGTAAGGTCCATTACCTACACCATAGTGTCCGACTGCATCACTAAACTCTTTTTCATCGTACTTTTTAATGCCAGCTTCAGAAGCAATATCGATTAAGCCAAGTAAACCAAAGCTGGTGTTAATCCAAAAACGGTTGAAATGGACTACGGCCTTCGAACCATTACCCATCAATAAGTTATTCACCATACTGGCTGGTTCATCTAAGTTAGAAAGAAAGTTCGCTACCCCACTGCGCACAGGTTTAGGTACATAACCGACATAAAACAAGGAGACAGGACGAACCACGTAAGGATCTAAGTAGTCGTAGTTAATCGTCCACATTTGTCGGTTAAAACTTTCAAGCGGATCATTAACCTGAGAGTGAGAGGATGCGTCATCGGGGGTGCTACTGCATCCGAGCAAAAACGCGGTGAATAAAACAATCCAAGATAAGCGACCAACCATACGTTATTCCATGTGCAAAGGCCGATTTACATCGGCCTTATATTTTCTTCCCACTCAAAGTCGTACCAGCCACGACTTTGGACTATTTGGGCATCGTTTATTATTTTTCTGCTTGTGATTTTATTCGTACTGCTTATCAAGTACAACGGCAACGGCATCACCCGCTTTCATTATTTGGCTTTCACCATGCCAATCACCGGTTTTTGTCGCCACATTACCGTCTGTATCAATACGTGCTCGCACAATAAAAGACTCAAGACTAGAGAGTTTTGCCCCTTGCATCATGCTGTTACTGTCATCCAATACCACAGTTCTTGGGAATTCACCAAGTGGGTAACGTGCGGCTGCCGTAGGCATAGGAGAACCAGGCGCATGAACCGACACAATTAATACTGCATTAGGATCGACGTTCACCTGATCACCGAGACTGATTGTTACCTTAACCGACTTTCCATCACTTGTGGCGCTGGTCTGTGAGCCCATTTTTTGTCGCGCACTTTCAATACTGCGACTAAGCATCTCATAGCGAGCATCCTGAGGGCCGATCGCTTGTTGCATCAAGCTCCAATATTTAATGGCGGCAGAAAAATCGCCACTCTCAAATGCATCAAATGCCAGTAAAGAGTAAACACGCAGATCGGCATAACCACGCTGGGCCAATTTCAACAGAATTGATTTAGCGTCTTGTTGGTCAATCGGATCGTTGGACAGCATTAATGCTTGAGCGTAGCCAAATTTCACATCAGGATCTTCACTATCTAATGCGTAGGCTTTTTTCATCGCTCCAATGGCGGTTTCAAGGTCACGGTTGGCTAAACCAATTCGCCCTAACAACAACCACCCTGTCACATCATCAGCTTGATAATGTAATCGTGTACGTAGAGCAAGCGTCAAGTCATTCATCTCTTCATCGCTAAGCTCTACTTGAGGTGCCATCAGTTTTTTCGACAGTTCAGGGAGTTGTGCCGTCACTTCTTGCCACGCTTGCACATGTTGATAACTACCGAACTTAGCGTATAAACCATAGCTCAAAGCGACCACCAGTAACACAGATGGAACCACGATCTTCCACAATGAAACGTTATTCTCTTGCTCATGCTTTTGCTGAATTGGGATGTCGTCTAACAGAGTTTGCTTGAGATCGGCGATCAAATCTTGTTGATCAACCACGATCCCCTCTTCTGCTTCCACTTCCAACTCTTTCAGGCGATCTTTATAAAAGGCTTTATTCAATTCATCACGTAGTGCTTGATCGTTATTTGCACGTTTTTTAACGAAAGGAATAATGATGAATGCTACCGCAATCAATGCTAACAACAAGGTTGAGATCCAAAACATCCCCATAATTACTTCTCTCCCTCTTGCTCTTCTTTCAATAACACCGCTAGACGTGCTTCTTGTTCGTCATTCCACTGTATTGAATGAGTGGCGTTGCGCGATTTACGTCGACTGCGTAGCACAATTATCGTAAAACCAATCACGAGCACCGAAATAGGACCAAACCAAAGAATCGCAGTACCTAGTGTAAATGGTGGATTATAGGTTACAAAATTACCGTAGCGAGCGATCATGTAATCGACGATTTCCGACTTGGACTTTCCTTCTTTCGTCATCTCATACACTTTTTGACGCAAATCTTGCGCTAATTCTGCATTTGAATCCGCGATTGTATTGTTTTGACATTTCGGGCAGCGCAAGGTCGCGCCTAATTCCTGAAACTGCTGTTCTTGCTCCAATGTTTCAAAATCATACACTTCAATCGTAGCGAATGCCGAAAGTGATACCATCATGGCAGCGAACACTGCAAACCACCACTTTTTCATTGTTTCGCCTCCGCTTGCAGCTGCGCATAGAGT